>CAWHBA010000014.1:0-20356 GCA_963827415.1 uncultured Acidobacteriaceae bacterium | reverse complement strand
CCGAGCCGTCCGCCGCACGCTTCGCTGAAGCCGGATGATTCCTGAAGTAGCGTCCCGCCTCGGCGCAGCCCACCGCCTGCAGGCACTGCGTCGCAGTCGACGACGAAGGCGACACGATATTCAACCGCTCGCTCGTCCAGTGCGATGGCATCTGCCGCCCGCCGCTCGAAGGATCTGTCGCCGCTCCCACCGCCTGCAGCAGCTGATCTTCAACCGTCATGCCCAGCGCCAGGCAGATCGCCCGGTCGCGGTAGTACGGGAAGAACCAGTCGTATCCGGGCTTCATCGCCAGGCCTGCGGCCACCAGCAACGCCTCGTGTCCCGCGCACGAGACCTGGAAGAAGATCTTCTGCTGGCGCTTCAGCATGATCTCGCGGTCGTCTGTCCGCCGCGAGACATACATCAGCCGGTAGAACTCGATGAGCTGCGGCGCCGTCAGCCCGGCGGCGACCACTCGCTCCGCCGTCCGCTCACCCACCCGCTCCGCGACCTTGCTCGACGTCCTCTTCTCCGCCAACCCCTTGCCCTCCCGCAGCCTGGACGATTTTACTCGTCCCCTCGAGCCCTGTCCCGCTTCGAAACACGATCTTCACAACCACTGTTTCGGGCCGATACAGAACCCAGCCGCGACCGCGGCCAGGAACCATTTCCGTGCTTCGCCGCCTCCTCTTCGTCGTTGCTCTTACACTTACACCCACTCCTTTGATTCACCCCGCGCTCGCGCAGACGCAGAACCAAACTATATCCCTCGTCTCGCAGCCGATTCCCGGCCACCTCCTCGTCCTTTATCGCAACCACACCATCCCCGCCAGCGCCGACTCGCTCGCCCGCGCCGCCGGAGCCCATGCGCTGCACCATCTCAGGCACCTCGGCGTCACCGCGCTCGCCGTCGACCCCGCCGACGAGCCCCGTGCCCTCGCGCAACTCGCCGCCAATCCGCAGGTCGCGCTCGTCCTGCATGACCGCTATGTCACCGGCCACAGCGTCCACTTCAGCCGTATCCAACTCGCGGTTGCACTTGACGCAGGCGACCCCACCACCTCCGGCAGCGGAACCTCTACCACCGTCACCCGCCACTCCGTCGCCCGCGCCCCGATCAAGCCCCGCCCGGACCCCGGTTCATCTTCCGGCTCGAGCGACAACACCTCAACGTCCACTTCGAGCGACAACCTGCCACCGCCGGCCACCGACAGCCTCTACGACTCCCCTCAGGGCTGGGCCGTCCGCGCCACCGGTGGCTACGGCGACAGCGTTCCCGGCGGCGACGTTGCGGGTCCCTGGAACACCTCGCTCGGCGCCGGTGTGCGCATCGCCATGCTTGACTCGGGCGTCGATGCTAACCACCCCGACATCAGCCCCAACCTCGCGCTCAACCTCTCTGAGATCAATCAGACCGTGCTCCCCAGCCCGTGCGACGACGGCTCGCCGCAGGATCAATCCGGCCACGGCACCTGGACCGCCTCGCTTGCCGCCGGGGCCCTCGGCCCGGGCACGGGCAACGCCGTCGGCGTCGCTCCGCAGGCGACGATCCTCAACATCAAGGTGCTCCAGCGCATGCCTGCCAGCGGCATCGCCGACACCGCGCAGGCCTGCGAGGCCGGCCAGCCCGGCGGCCTTCTGAGCTGGGTTCTCCAGGGAATCGACGACGCCGTCGCCAACCACGCCGACATCATCGCGCTTTCGCTCGGCACGCTCGTCGACACCTCGACCGGAGAAGGCGCGGGCCTCAAGTCCGCCTTCGACCAGGCCACCTACGCCGCAACCCAGGCCGGTTCCGTCGTCATCGCCGCGCTCGGCAATGACGGCCTCGATCTTTCCATGGGCACGCTCGTCGAACTTCCCGCCCAGGCGCGCGGCGTGCTCGCCATCACCGCCTCCACCAACCCCGACTGCGCGGAGAACCTCGCCACCGGAGCCACATGCACCGCCGGTCCCGTCACGCGCCCCTACTACTCCAACTACGACGCCAGCCTCAACGCTATCGCTGCTCCCGGCGGCAGCTACCCCGAAGGTGCTGCCACGTCCCAAGGCGCATCACAGACCGGCTGGATCATGGGCGCCTGCTCGAGCGGCCTGACCAACACAGCCGACGGTCTTCCTCAGAACGGCCAGAGCCTCGGCTGCTTCAACCTCGGCCACACACAATACGTTCAGGCCATGGGCACCAGCGCCTCCGCTGCCCTCGCTGCCGGAGCCGCCGCGATCCTCCGCGCCGCGCGTCCCGACCTCACCGCCGCGCAGATCGTTGACGCGCTGCGATCCTCCGCGACAGCCACCACGGGCATGAAGGAGCCCGAGCTTAACCTCGCGGCCGCACTCGCGCTTCCGTAACCCTTCTTGAGGAGCTAGTTCTTCATCCGGTTCTGTACGTCGTGCGCCAGCTTCTCAATCTCTGCGGCCTTGCGCATGACGTCCAGGGACAGCTCGTCCTTGTTGGCCTTGTCGACGTCGGACTTCAGCTCGGTCGTCAGCGCCAGCAGCTTGCTGGCATCGTCTTCCAGCCGCTTATGACGGCTGTCGTTCAGCGCCTTCGCGCTCTCTTCTTTCATCCGCTGACGATTCGAAGCATCCACCATCCCGGAGATATCATCCGACCCCGTCAATCCTGTGTGGGGTGCCGAAGGTATAACGGGATCCTCGTTTTCCTGCAACGTGGGATTGTGATTCTTCTGCGCCTGCACCGCTCTAGCGCCTCTGTTCCCACCTGCGCTCACGAGAAGCGCCACCGCACACAACACCCCGGCTCGTAACACCCGACTGCTTTCCCCAGATAGCAATTGGAGTCCTCCTGTCCCGGCGCGACCGCACAGCAAACCGGAATGGACTCTTTATAGAAGCTGCGGGCTCTTTTGACCAGACATCTCCACCACAGCGCGCCTCTGCCCCATCGCTGCCCTGCTCAGTTCTTCATCCGGCTCTGCACGTCGTGCGCCAGCTTCTCAATCTCCGCAGCCTTGCGGATGACCTGCACCGACAGCTCATCCTTGTTGGCCTTGTCGACGTCGGACTTCAGCTCATTCGTCAGCGCCAGCAACCGGTCTACATCGGCGGAGAGCTTCTTATGGCGATCGTCATTCATCGCCTTCATCCGCTCCTCATCCATATGGGTGTGCATCGGATCGGCATCCAGAGCAGGCTGATTCAGCGACGGCAGCGTCGAAGGCCCGTTCTGCATCGTCGGCGGCACGGGCGGCTGCCCTTTTCGCTGCGCCTCCACCACGCCGGACCCCATACGCAGCCCCGCTCCCGAGACCACCACAAGCACCGCGGCACTCAACATCCCCACCCGTACTATCTGACTGATTCCTCTCGGTCGCATTTCACTCCTCCTTCGCCAAGGCTACCTGCCGCCGGGGATGACTCTTCCTCTGCCTGGCTGCAATCTCGTATCCTGCGGAGTAGACCGGACTTTGCCATTGATGATCACTCTTACCGCCACACTTCCACAAGAGGAACGCTCTCTCGTCTCCCTCGAGCGCGCCTGGCACCTTGACCTGCTCAACTTTGTACAGCACGGCGCTCCGAAGATTGTCATTGCATTGTTGCTGGCGCTCATTGCCCAGCAGATTCTTTCCTTCTTCGTAAAGAGGATGCACAAATCCGCCACTGCGATGGTCGGCAACGCCCACCGTGCCGCGCAACTGCGAACTCTGGCAGGGATCATCCGGGCCACAGGCTACGGCCTCATCGGCGCCTATGTCTTCATCCAGATCCTCGGAGCCGTCGGTGTTCCGCTGGGTTCGTTCATCGCCGCCGCCGGTGTCATCGGCCTGGGCATCAGCTTCGGCGCGCAGTCGCTCTTCAAGGACATGCTCACCGGCCTCTTCATCCTGCTGGAGGACCAGTACGCCATCGGCGACAACATCAAGATCGCCGGCCTGCAGGGTACGGTTGAGGGCCTTACCCTGCGCATGACCAAGCTGCGCGACGGCGACGGCACGCTCTACATCGTGCCTAACAGTCAGATCACGACCGTCTCCAACCTCTCGCGCGACTTCGCCGTCGCCACGCTGCCCGTCAGCGTCAGCACCAGCGAGAACCCCGACCGCGTCGTCCAGGTCCTCCTCCGACTCGCCGAGGAGATACGCAAGGACGAGGCCTTCAAGGACGTCGTCCTCGATGACCCGACCGTGCTCGGCGTCGACAAGATCAGCGGCCACGAGGTCATCTACCCCATCAACATCCGCGTGCAGGTCAATCAGCGCGACGGCGTTCTGCGCGAACTCCGGCGCCGCATCCTGCTCGCCTTCGAGAAGGAGAACATCGCGTTCGGCAGCGCCAGCAGCACGCTCGTGGTGGAACGTCCCGACCCGACACTCGCTCCGCCGGCACCGCCGGTCTCAACAGAACCGTCCCGCTAAATCTGCTCAGCGTCCATGAGCCGACGCCTCGCCTGCTACCATCGGGCCTGTGCACGCCGCGCTCGAGCTCTGGGAGTCCTTTCTCATCGCGTTCAGCGCGCTGCTCCCTCTCATCAATCCGCTCGGCTCAGCGCTCGTCTTCCTCGGCCTCGTCGGCGAAGCGCCAGCCGAGGCCTATCGCTCGCTCGCTCGAAAAATCGCAATCAACAACGTCATCTTCCTCCTCATCATCGAACTGCTCGGCACCGTGATCCTGCACTTCTTCGGCATCTCGCTGCCAATCGTCCAGGTCTCCGGCGGCATCGTGATCGTCGCCCTCGGCTGGTCCCTGCTCAACGAGGCAGACGATGCTCCCGTCTCCCGCGACAAGAGCGCAGGGATTCACGTCAATCCGGACGCCAGTTTGGCAGCCCTTCAGGAGAAGGCCTTCTTCCCTTTCACCTTCCCCATCACCTCCGGCCCCGGCACGCTTGTCGTCACGCTCACGCTCGCAACGCGCGAGGAAAGCACCAACCTTACGCAGAACCTGCTCCGGCACGGCGGGCTCTTCCTCGCCATCCTTGTCCTGAGCGTGCTCGTCTACGTCTGCTACGCGAACGCGCCTCGAATCACCCGCGCCATCCCGCAGGCCACGGTGCACGGAATCCTCCGCGTCATCGCCTTCATCCTCATGTGCATCGGCATGCAGATCGCGTGGAACGGCTTCTCGGCGCTGCTCCGCCCGCTACTTCACCCATGATCTCCATCGCTGGTCAGCTCAGTGCGCCCTCAAGCTCCTCATCATTCGCAATCGGCGGCAGACAGCTATTCCCCTTGCACACCAATGCAAACGGTGCGTCCCCAGCCGGTGCGTGCGGCAGCGTCTCGGCCAGCGCCGGCGGAAGCGTCTGCAACTGCTTGCGCCGCAGCCGAATCACGCTCTTGTTCACGATGAAGCGCGCCATCGACGTCACCAGCAGATCCCTCGCCGCCTGATCTTCTCCCACGACGCACACCTGCAGCGGCGGCTCGATCATCCTGCGCAGTGCCAGCCCGTAGTTCGCAGCGTACAGCCCAAAATGTTCGACAACACCGGCAAAAGCCTCCAGCGTCTCCTGCGCGCGCGTCTCGTAGTCCTTGTTGTTCGTCAGCGCCGCGAGCCGCAGCAACACCGTTGCCGCGACCGCATTGCCCGCAGGTGTCGGAGAATCCTGTAGCGGCTTGCGCCGCGCTGTCAACGCTCCAATGCGCTCTTCCGTCGAGTTCAACTCCGTATCGAAGAAACCGCAGCCCGTCACATCGTAGAAGCGCTTCAGCATCGCGTCTGCGAGCTGCTGCGCTGCATTGAAGTAGCGCATCTCGCCGCTCGCCTCCCACGCATCCAGCGCCGCATTCGCCACAAAGGCATAGTCGTCGAGCACACCCGGCACCGCGCGTTCCGGCGCCACGCCTTCGCCATACGCGACCACGTGCGCCAGCCCCGCATCGCTCCACACCGCACTCAGCACGCGGTCCAGCGACTTCAACGCAAACTCCACCGGCTCGCGCAAACCTAATGCGCGACCCGCAGCGGTGTACGCCGAGATGCACATCCCGTTCCATCCCGTGTACACCGTCCTGTCGACGTACGGCGTGCGCCGCTGCAGTCGCGCCGCGTACATCGCCTCCTTCGCCGTGCGCAGCAGCTCCCGCGCCTTCGCCTCGTCGATCCCCAGCGCCCTTGCAACTTCCTCCAGCGGCCGCGGCGTGTGCAGCACATTTTTCGCCGGATTGTGACGCATGTCGCCGATGGGTCGCACATTGAAGTACGCCTCCGCGACGCGAAACTCTTCCGCGGGCAGCGCAGCCTGCGCCTCTTCGCGCGTCCACGTGAAGTAGTCGCCATCATCGTCCAGCGAATCGTCCGCATCCTGCGACGCATAAAATCCGCCGCGCTCGCGATCGCTCAGCCACTCGTCCATCCAGCGCAGAATGCCGTTCGCCACCTGCGCAAACTCCGGATCAGCGAAGCTCTGGAACGCATGCGCGTAGTTCTTCAGCAGCTCGCTGTTGTCGTACGCCATCTTCTCGAAGTGCGGCACAATCCATTGCTCGTCCACCGAGTAGCGATGGAATCCGCCGGCAAGCTGATCGTGAATTCCACCCGCGGCCATCTTCTTCAGCGTGACAATCGCAACATTGCGCGCAGCGTCAGCGTTCGTGCCGCTGCGCGTCGCTGCATCAATCAGCAAATCGATCGCACCTGAATTCGGAAACTTCGGCTGCGACCCAAACCCTCCGTTGCGCGCATCGAACTGTCGCACCGCCGACTCGATGATCTTGTCCAGCAGCGGCGAGCCCGGCTCTCCGCTGCGCCCCGCGAAGCTTTCGTTGTGCTCGATCATCGTCAGGATGCTCGACGCCGACTCCTCCACCTCTTCACGCCGCTCCGCAAACGCGTGGGCCATCGTCAGCAGCACGCGCGTGAAGCTCGGCCTGCCGTAGCGCTCCTCCGGCGGAAAATACGTTCCGCCGAAGTACGGCTTTCCCTCCGGCGTGAGAAACGCCGTCAGCGGCCAGCCGCCCTGTCCGCTGATCGTCGCCACCGCCGATTGATAACGCGTGTCCACATCCGGCCGCTCGTCGCGGTCCACTTTCACTGCAATGAAGTGGTCGTTCAGAACCGCCGCCGTCTCTTCGTTCTCGTAGCTCTCGCGGTCCATCACGTGGCACCAGTGGCACCACACCGCGCCGATATCCAGCAGCACCGGCTTGTTCTCGCGCTTCGCCTTCTCAAAAGCCTCGGCGCCCCACTCATGCCACTTTACCGGCTGATGCCGCGCCGACCGCAGGTACGCCGATGCCGCACGGCCCAGCGAATTCTCTTCACCACTCATCTCGTGCACTCCAAACTCTCAGCCTATCGCACTCACAAAAGTTAGGGAGTGAGGAGTTAGGAAGTTAGGCACAGACAACCCCGATGCCTCTCGAATCTCCCTCACGCAAACAGAGAGGCCGCGACTCTCGCCGCAGCCTCTCTGCCGTTCCTAACTCCCTCACTCCTCACTCCCACTTCTCTACTGAGGAATCGGCGGAGGCGCATCCGTCAGCGGCTTCGGCGGAGCCGGCGGCGTCGGCGCGGTCAGGCCCGGAATGTGCGGCTTCTGCGAGATCGTTCCGCTCGCCGCGTCCGTGATGCTCACGCCGTACTTGTCCAGCGTGCTTGCGAGAATCTGGCTGAGCGACGCACGGTCACGCGCATACGCCGCATCCGCCGAGATCACATTGTCCTCTGACGTCGCCAGATTGCGCTCCATCTGCAGCACGTTCGCTGTCGTTGAGGCGCCGAGCCTGTACTTCTTCTGCTCCGCGTCCAGCGCCTGCGCCGCATAGTCACGCGCCGACTGCGACGACTGCACCGCTGCACGGTCGTTCGTCAGCGCATACACGCTGTTGATGACCTGAATGCGAATTTGCGTGTAGAGCTGCTGCATCCGCATCTGCGACTGCCGGTACTCCATCTGCGACCGCACCTGGTCGGCCTGCGCCGTGCGGTTGCGGATCGGGATCTGCAGGTTCACACCCACACCCCAGTCCGGCGAGGTGTTGTTCAGCGTATGCCCCAGCACCGTGCCATAGCCCGACTCCGGCACCTGCCCCGGAGGGCACGGCACAAAGTTGCCGCTTGTCGTGCTCAGCGCGCAGTTCAGGCTCGGATTCTGCTGTCCGCCCACGCCACTGCCGCCATAGAAGCCGTACGCATCCAGCACCGGCAGCAGACCGTTCTTCTCCGCCTTGATCGTGATCTCGTCGTTCTTCAGCGTCAGCGAAGCCTGCTCGATCTGCGGATTGTTCTGATACGCCTCCCGAATGAGGTCCTCGGTCTGCATGCCCTCTTCGGGCAGCCGCTCCAGGCTCACGCGGTCCGTCGGAACCACCGGCGCATTGGCCAGCTGTGGATCGTTCAGGTTGCGCACGATCGCCTGCTTCATCAGCAGCTGCTGATACTCCAGGTTGCTCTGCGAGGTAATCAGCGCCTGGTGGTCGCTCGCCACCGCGGCATCGGAGTTCACCACATCCAGCGGCGCCAGCGTTCCAATCTGCAGCTGCTTGCGGTTGTCGCCCGCCAGTTGCGTCGACTGCTGCAGCGCGCGCTCCTTCGCCTGCTCGTCCTCATACGCGCTTACCAGCGCCCAGTAGATGCTCTCCACCTGGCCGATCGTGAAGATCAGCTGCTGCCGGAACGCCGAGTCCGTGATGCGCCGGGTGTTCTTCGCCTGGATGATGAAGCGCTCGTTCACCCACTTGCAGCATCCCTGCAGCAGATGTTGCGTCACCGTCGCCCGGAAGCTTGACTGGAACAGCGGGCTGTAATTCGAGCGCTGACTGTTCGTCGTCTCGTGCAGATTATTGAAGCTCACATTCAGCTGTTCGCCGCCGACGAAGCCTTCCTGGTACTGGAAGTTGTACGTCGCCGAGGCGTTGTTCAGCGTATTCGTTCCAGTCAAAAACGTCGTCGACTGCGCCGTGTTCGCCGACTCATACTGCAGCGTCCCGGTAAACAGTGGATCCAGCAGCGCCGGCGTCGGTCCGCCGCCGTTCGTGCTCAGCACCAGGCCGCCCGCGCCTGCGCCGCCGCCGCCCGCCGCGCTGGTCGTTCCGCCCGGTCCGCCGCCGCCCGTAATCGTCGAGGTCGATCCGCCCAGCGTGTTCGCCACGATTCCGGTCGAGACACCACGCAGCGGCGAGCCCGCCTTCGCGCGCAGAATGTCGGCGTCCGCAATGTCCAGGTTGATGCGCGCAATCGCGATGTCGTAATTGTTCTCGAGAGCCAGCGTTACCGCATCGTTCAAGCCCAGGTAAATTTTTCCATCGCGCAGCAGGTCGCGCAGGTCCGGCGTGTTGCTCAGCCGCGGCGCCGAATAGTTCGTCACCGTGTAGTCCTTGAACGGATTCGGCCAGAACGGAATGGGCTCCGTGTAATCCTTGCCCGTCGGCCGCAGATTCAGCGGCTCCGTCAGCTTTGGAGCGGGCGCCTGCGGCAGTCCCGGCGTCCCGGTCGTATCGTTCTGGACGCCTTGCTGCGGCGCGGGTGTGTTCGGGTTCACCGTGCCCGCCGGCTGTTGCGCCGCCGGCGTCTGCTGCTGGGTTATGGCGGGGTTCTGTCCGTCCGCGGACGCAGGTGTCTGTGCCACGGCGCTGCTCAACATCAGGGCGACGCACGCCGCAGCCTGCAAATCCCTCAATCTCACGTTCGTTTCTCCGCGCTTTCTGGTTAAAGGCCTTTGCGCTTCAGATAATTGTCTTGCCGTTGATTTGCAATACGGCCAAACCAGACCCGAAGTTCCACTCGGACGAACGGAAGGCAAAGGGTCGCCTCAGTATATCGTCCACGCCGCCAGCGTCCTCATCCCTAAATCCCTGTTCCTGATCCCTGCCTTTTGTTACTGTCGCCTAATGGCCGCATCCACCAACTGGAAGCTGACGCTGGCCTATGACGGCTCCGGCTTTCACGGCTGGCAGGTCCAGCCCGGCCTCACCACCGTTCAGGGCACGCTCTCAGAAGCGATCGCACGCCTCACCGGCGAGCGCTGTCTCCCACAAGGCTCCGGCCGCACCGACGCCGGTGTCCACGCACTCGCGCAGGTCGTCAGCTTCCGCCTTGCGGCCCCGGTCCCGGCGGCGAATCTGCATCGCGCGCTCAACCGCATCCTTCCCGCGAGCATCCGCGTCCTCTCCTGCGAGGAGGTCCCGTACAGCTTCCACGCCCGCCACAGCGCCCTCTCCAAAACCTATGAGTACCGCATCTTCGAGCGCCGCATCCACCTCGCGCCGGACCAGCCCGCGCTCGATCGCATCTGCTCGCCCTTCCTCGCCCCCTACGCCTGGGACTGCCGCTGGCCGCTCTCGCTCGACGCCATGACCGAAGCCGCCGCGCTCCTCCTCGGCTCGCACGACTTCACCTCCATGGCCGCGACGGATCCGGATCGATCCCACCGCGAACCCGACGACGATTCAGTCTCGTCCCCTCCGATCAGAATCAACCCGGTCAAAACCATCACGCTCGCCGAGTGGTCCCGCCGCGACGACCTTCTCATCTTCCGCATCGCCGGCAACGGCTTCCTCCATCACATGGTGCGCAACATCGTCGGCACGCTCGTCGAAATCGGCCGCGGCTCGCTCGCAGCCGCTGACCTCACCCGCATCCTCGACGCCCGCGACCGCACTGCCGCCGGCCCTACCGCACCAGCACGCAGCCTATACCTTGTTGAAGTCGTCTATAACTCAGTGACCAACGAAAATCAGGGCCCTGTTAACGAAGACGCATTCGTCATGCATGGCGGAGAGGCCGCCTCATGACGCCTTCCCCCGCCGCCGCCGCCAACTCGCGCATCACTGCCCTCGCCGCCGACCGCGCCATCCACCGCGCCTTTCACTGGCTGCACCTTTACGAGCAGCAGCTCCGGCGCTGGCAGCGCGAGTTCGTCGCCATCCCCGCGCCGCCCTTCGGTGAAGCCGACCGCGCCGACTGGTTCGCCGCGCGCTTCACCGACCTCGGCCTCACCAACCCGCACCTCGATCACGTTGGCAACGCCCTCGCCGAGCTCCCCGCTCCTCACAACACCGACAGCGTCATCCTCCTCTCCGCGCACCTCGACACCATCTTCCCCGCGGGCACCGACTGCACGCCACGCGAGGACGAGGACGGCAAGCTCCTCTGCCCTGGCGCCACTGACAACGGCGCCGGCCTCGCAGCGCTGCTCGCCATCGCCGCCGCGCTTCACTTCGCCCAGACCGAGGCTGGATACACACCGCCCATGACCATCCTCTTCGCCGCCAACGTCGGTGAAGAAGGCGAGGGCGACCTCCGCGGCATGCGGCATCTCTTCGCTTCTGCCTCGCCCCATGCGGATCGAATCCGCGCCGCCATCGCGCTCGAAGGCGGCGGCGCCACCTCTGTCGTCGACCGCGCGCTGGGCTCGCGCCGTCTCCGTGTCGAGATCACCGGCCCCGGCGGCCACTCCTGGGCCGACGCCGGCCGCCCCAGCCCCATCATCGCGCTCGCCGCGGCGCTCACCGAGCTCACGCACCTCACCCTGCCCACCAATCCGCGCACCACGCTCAACTGCGGCACCATCTCCGGCGGCACTTCCGTCAACTCCATCCCCTCCTCCGCTACCGCCGACCTCGACCTTCGCTCCACCTCCACCAAGGAGCTCGACAGTCTCGAATCCCTCGTCCTCTCTACGCTCTCAAGGTGCGTCAAGACCGAAGCCCGCCGTGGCCGTACGCGCGATGGACACCGCCATCGCGAAACTCTTCGAATAACAGTTCGCCGCATTGGCAACCGCATCGCCGGCCAACTTCCGCCCGACTCCGCCCTCGCCGTCAGCCTCCGCGCCGTCGATCGCCACCTCAGCCTCAAGACCGAATCGCGCATCGGCTCCACCGACGCCAATCTCCCGCTCTCGCTCGGCATTCCCGCACTCGCCATCGGCGCCGGCGGCACTGGCGGCGGCATCCACACGCTCGAAGAGTGGTACGACCCCACCGGACGCGAACTCGCCCTCCGCCGCATCCTTCTTCTGCTGCTCGACACCTGCAACATGTACTCGCAACAAACGTCACCCGGAGAAAAGCAGATCGCTGACAGCGAGCTGCAAAATACATCGTCATTCTGAGCCCTGGGGTATGCTCTCCGCGATCTCTCGCACACGCTAAACTCATCTCGTGAAGACCACTGCACTGTTCAGCGTCCTCTGCATTCTCGTTCCCTCCGCTTCCGCCCAACGCTGCGACACGATCTACTACAACGGCAACATCCTCACCGGTGTCGGGCTTCACGCCGTCGATGACCATTCCACACCGCAGCGCGTCCAAGCCCTCGGCATCACCGGTGACCGCATCGTCCTCACCGGCACCAACGACGACGTGCTGAAATGCGCCGCTCCCAAAGCGCAGAAGATCGACCTCCACGGCGCCTTCGCGATGCCCGGCTTCAACGACGCCCACACCCACATAGCCGACGCCGGCCTGCAACGCCTCTCCACCAACCTCGACGGCGTTACCTCACTCGCCGAGATGCAATCGCGCATCGCCGCCTACGCCAAAACTCTCGATGATCCTCACGCATGGATCCTCGGCGGCGGGTGGGACCACACCAAGTGGCCAACGAAAACTCTCCCCACGCGCCAGGACCTCGACGCCGTCACCGGCGCTCACCCCGCGTTCCTCGAGCGCGTCGACGGACACATCGCCGTCGCCAACACCGCTGCACTCAAAGCCGCGGGCATCGACGCCACCACAGCCGATCCCTTCGGCGGCCATATCGATCGCGACGCCACGGGTCAGCCCACAGGCATCATCCGCGAAGCTCCCGCTCGCGCGCTCGTCGAAAAACACATTCCTCCGCCCAGCGATGACGTTCGCCGCAAGGCCCTCGAACTCTCCATCCAGGACGCGCTCGCTCACGGCGTCACCTCAGTCCAGGACTTCTCCACCTGGGACGACTGGCTCATCCTCGAATCCCTCGAGCGCGAAAACAAACTGCCGCTCCGCGTCTACGAGTGGGTTGACTTCAACCTCCCTGTCGGCGACCTCGAGCAGCGCCGCGCGAGCCACGACTTCAACGATCCGTTGCTGCATCTCGGCATGCTCAAGGGCTTCATGGACGGATCGCTCGGCAGCCGCACCGCAGCCATGGAAGCGCCGTACAACGACGAGCCCGCCAACTCCGGCATCCCGCGCTACGAGCAGGACAACCTCAACCAGATGGCCTCCGAGCGCGCCATCGCGGGCTTCCAGCTCGGCTTCCACGCCATCGGCGACCGCGCCAATGACATGGCGCTCAACGCATTCCAGGCCGCGCAGCAAGCCGGCGTGCCTGAGACTGATTTCCTCTGCGAAGGGCATGAAGCCGCCGCCAACCGCAAGCTCCCGCCCGACGCCATCGTGCAGACGGCGTACCCCTGCCACACCGCGCCGTATGCTCCGAATGAATTCCGCTTCCGCATCGAGCACGCGCAGGTCGTCTCGCCTGGCGCGTTCCAGCGCTTCCACGATCTCGGCGTCATCGCTTCCATGCAGCCGTCACATCTGCTCACCGACATGGCATGGGCCGAACAGCGCATCGGCCCCGAGCGCGCAAAGTACGCGTACGCCTGGCGCTCGTTCCTCACGCACGGCGTCCCACTCGCCTTCGGCACCGACTACCCCGTGGAATCCATCAATCCCATGCGCGGCCTCTACTCCGCCATCACGCGCATGAACGAAGCCGGAACCCAGACCTTCGAGCCCCAGGAAAAAATCACGCTCAACGAAGCCCTCTACGCCTACACGCAAGCGCCCGCCTTCGCCGAGTGGCGCGAGAAGATCAAAGGCCAGCTCGCCCCCGGTTACCTCGCCGACATCATCGTCCTCGACCGCGACCTCACCAAATCAACACCGCAGCAGATCCTGCACACCAAAGTGCTGCGCACCGTTGTCGGGGGCATTACCCGCTACACAGCGCCCTAACTGACGACACTGCCGATGCCCTCACGCTCCAGACACAACCTCCTCGCCCACACCCTCCTCATCGGAGTCGTCCTGGTCTGGGGCTGCACCTTCCCACTCGTCAAATCCGCGCTCAACGACATCTCGCCACTTCTCTTCAACCTCCTGCGCATGATGCTCGCCGCGCTCGTGCTGCTCGCGCTGAACCACCGCACCCTCCGCGGGCTCACCCGCGCCGAGCTCCGCCTCTGCGTCACCGCCGGTCTCTTCCTCGCGCTCGGCTACAGCTTCCAGACCTCCGGCCTCGCCCACACCACGCCGTCGAAGTCCGCCTTCCTCACCGGACTCGTCGTGGTCATGGTCCCGATCCTTGCCCTGATCCCACGCGTCGCCCCGCCCACGTCCCCGCGCCCCAACGCTATCGTGTTCCTCGGAGCCATCCTCGCCTTTGCCGGCCTGATCCTGCTCACCAGCACCCCCGGCACCGGCGCTGCTCTCCTGTCCGGCATGCACCTAGGCGAGTGGCTCACCCTGCTCTGCGCCGTCGCCTTCGCCGCGCATCTGCTCACCCTCGCGCACGCCGCCCCGCAGCTCTCCGCGCGCCGCCTCGGAACCCTCCAGATTGCCTTCGCTGCCGTCTTCATGCTCTTCGCCCTCCCGCTCGGCGGCCGCCCGACGTTCCACCTCACCCCCACCGCCATCCTCGCTCTGGCCATCACCGCGCTGCTCGCCACCGCCGCCGCGTTCACCATCCAGAGCTGGGCCCAGCAGCTGCTGCCGCCCACCCACACCGCGCTCATCCTCACCCTCGAGCCCGTCTTCGCCGCGCTCACCTCGCTCCTCTTCTTCCACGAGCGCTTCGGCCCCCGCGAGCTCCTTGGCGCCGCCCTCATCCTCGCCGGCATCCTCCTCGCCGAGCTCCGCGGCTCCGCCCCGGTCCCCGCCAACGCCCCCGCCTGACGCCTCCCGGTACTGTCGACCTGCGTAACCGATTACCTTTGTGCACCTCCCTCTCCGCCAAAAACAGGTGCAATCTCCGCAAAAAATCAGTATTCTGTCGCCAATTCTCCGCCAGCCTGCGTTCCACTTGGCGAACCCTCAGCAACACGCTGAGCTTTTGTTCGGGCCGCTAGCGCGCCATAGTTGCTGGCGCTTCTAACATCGCCATGCCAGGTGTCGTTCCCCGGCATCAAGGAGCTGCCCCATGCGAATCCATCGCGACGAGCGCGGCCAGACCATCATCCTCGTAGCGCTCTCTCTTCCTCTGCTGCTCGGCTTCGTCGGCATCGCCACCGACGTCGGCGCCCTTTTCAAAGACAAGCGCACCATGCAGACCGCTGCTGACCACGCCGCCATCATGGGCGCGCTCAATCTCGGCAGCTCGAACTGGCAAACCATCGCGAAGAACGCCACCACAATTGACGGCTATACCGACGGCAGCAACGGCGTCCACGTCACCGTTCCCTCCACGCCGCAGTGGCCTACCAGCAACTTCTACAATCAGGCCAACTACGTCGAAGTCACCATCACCAAGTCCGAACCGACGATCTTCCTCGCTCTCTTCGGTTATCCCTCGGTGACTGTTCTCGCCCGCGCCGTCGCCACGAATCAAGGCGCAGGCAACGGCTGCGTATACACGCTCGGCACTAGCGGAACTGACCTCAACGTGCAGGGCAGCCCCGGAATCACTGCGCCAGACTGCGCCTTCAACGTAGCCTCAGGCAGCACCAACGCGATCGTAGAGACAGGCAACGGCGGCACGATCAGGACTTCCTCAGTCTCCGCCGTCGGCAACATCGGGACATCCGGCTGGGGGGACTTCGACCCCAAGCCCGTCGGGAACTCGATTGCTACCAGCGACCCGCTCCAGGATATGCAGTTCCCCTACACCTGCAGCTCCACCGGCTGCACATGTCCGTCAAGCTCGAGCATCTGCTCCACTAACCCCGTCACAACAATGCCCGCAAGTTGTCCAGCGATGCCCCTCGTCAAAAACGGAACGACTTCTGTGACTCCCGGATGTTACGACCTCGGGGGAACCACGAAGTTCACCAGTCAGGACATGCTCAATCTCTCATCTGGAGTTTACTTCTTCACCAACGGTACCCTGCTGCTCCAGGCGGGAGCGACGATGAACGCCCTTGACGTCACCATGATCATGACCGGGACCGCCGCGATCAACATGCAAGGCAACGGGAACATCGACATGACAGCTCCAACAAGCTCGTCAGCGACCTTCCCCGGCATTCTCTATTACCAGGTTCCGGCAGATACGCAGCCACTGACCTTGCAAGGAGGCCCTGGCGCGACGATTGAAGGCGTCTTCTACGCTCCCACGGCTGCCATTGCCTTCCAGGGCAATGCTGGCGGCACCATCTACACGGACTTTGTGTCGAAATCATTGAGCCTCGCCGGAAATGCAAGCTTCAACAGCTACGCAAAACTTCCGGGCGGGTCTGCTAACGGACTGCACGCCATCGCTCTGGTCGAATAGCAGCGGAGCACTTAAAATGACGAACCCACGCCAAACCAAATCTCGCGCATCCGAATCCGGCCAGAGCCTGCTCGAACTCGCCGTTTGCCTTCCGATCTTCGCGCTCCTTATTCTGGGCACCGCCGAGATCGCGAACATCGCGTGGGCGTCGATCCAGCTCAACAACGCCGCACATGCAGGCGCGCAGTTCGGTTCCCATAGCCGCGGTTTTGCGGCCGACATCCCGGACATCGAAACCGCTGTCCAGAACGAAGCACCCAAACTCACGATCACCTTCCCGACCGATCCATCCCAGTCCTGTTCCTGTATTGATCCGTCCACCGGTGCCCCCGCCACCACAGGCACCACCGGCTGCCAGACGCTGATCCAGTGCCCCTCGCCCTACATCGTCATGGACACCATCACCGTCACGACACAGGCAGTAGTCACGCCGCTCGTCCACTACCCAGGCCTGCCAGCCTCGTACACACTGCACGCGCAGGCCACAATGGGAGTCGTCAACTAATGCAGTCGCGTCCGCACCCGTCCGAAGAAGGCTCTACAATGCTCGAATTCGCCTTCTCGGCGGTCATTCTTTTCGTGCTTCTCTTCGGTTGCATCGGACTCGCGATGGCGCTCTACACCTACGAGGTCGTGAACGAGTACGCTCGTGATGCTTCCCGATACGCCATTGTTCATGGTGCCGATTGCAGCATCCCGCCGAGCTACACAACCTCCTGCTCTATCGGCACTGGTTCCACCGCGAACACTGCTCTCAAGACCTATCTAAACCACCAGATCTTCCCGGGCATCAACGGCGCCAATCTCACCGTCGCAACGACCTACGCCATGGCTCCGGGAGGCGGCCAATGCACCACCTACCCTGCCACCACCTGCAACGGCCCCGGCGACCAGGTCACCGTCACGGTCACGTACCCCTACCTCTACAGAATCCCCTTCATCCCGCAGCGTTCCTTCACCATGCATGGCACGTCGACGATGATCATCTCCCAGTAACCCTGTGAGAATTTGCAGTGGCGCACAAGGCCCGCCGGCACCTCGCCTGCCATCCCAAGACATTTGGAAAAATTCAGCGTCTAATAGAAGAGAGTGGCACGCCGCACGCCATCAATTCTGAGGGCAGCGAGCGATCTTTCCGTCGCCAGCGCCACGCGGCGACACATTGCGTGAGGAATACGAAAAGTTATGGATACACCGAATCGGATCGGGCGCGGATTCAGCGGTTTTATAGATCGCCTGCGCAGCGGTCGTCTGTCAGCTACCTTTGCCCTGCTCGCCGTTCTCTCGGCGGGCATTCTTCTTGGTTCCATCGCCACCGGCAAGGTCAGCGGTAAGGAATCGCAGCGCATCGACTCCACGGACGCCCGTCCGCTCGCTCTGCCCAGCCCTGTCAACCTTTCCAACGGCTTCTCGGCTATCGTCAAGCAGGTCGGTCCGGCCGTCGTGAACATCAACACGGACTACATTCCAAAGACCCCGCATCGCGGCCGCCGCAACATGCCCAACCCCAATCAGCCTGATGGCGATGACGACGGCAATGGCGGCGACAACAACGACATGCAGGACTTCCTCAACCGCTTCTTCGGCGGTGGTGGCAACGGCGGCCAGATGCCCGAGATGGGCAAGCGTGAGGCCCTCGGCTCCGGCTTCATCGTGGATGCGCGCGGTTACATCATCACCAACAACCACGTCGTCGACAAGGCCGACCACATCTTCGTGAAGCTCGCCAGCGACCCAACCGACGAGGCCGATCAGGGCCGTCCGGCAACCGTCATCGGCACCGATCCTGACACCGACATCGCCGTCATCAAGATCGACCCCAAGGGACTCAATCTGCCCACGATTAAGATGGGCAACTCTGAAAGCGCGCAGGTAGGCGACTGGGTTCTGGCCATCGGCAGCCCCTTCGGCCTGTCCCAGACCGTCTCGGCCGGCATCGTCTCGGCCAGGAACCGCGCCATCGATGACCCCGGCGCCGGCAATATCGACAAGGCCCAGTTCCAGCGCTTCATCCAGACCGACGCGGCCATCAACCCGGGCAATTCCGGCGGCCCGCTCGTCGACATGGCGGGCCAGGTCATCGGCATGAACACCGCCATCTACACCCAGTCCGCTGGCTCTGAGGGCGTCGGCTTCGCGATGCCGTCCAACACGCTTATCAGCGTTTATAACCAGCTCATCAGCCCAACCCACAAGGTCACGCGCGGCTCGATCGGCATCCAGTTCCAGGCGGCGCAGTCGGCGGCTGTGGGCCGGGTCTACGGCTTCTCCAACGGCGGTGTTCTGGTCTCTACGGTCACGCCCAACGGCCCAGCGGCCAAGGCTGGCGTGCAGGCCCAGGACGTCATCACCTCAGTCGACGGCAAGTCCATCAAAAACGGCGATGAGCTCGTCGGCATCATCTCCGAAAAGCAGCCCGGTTCCACGGTGCGCCTGGGCGTCCTGCGTGGCGGCAAGTCGCTCACGCTCGATGTTGGCATCGCGGACCGCGCCAAGCTCTTCGCCAACCTGAACAACGGTGCGGAGACGCCCAACAGCCCTGACGCCGGTGACATCGGCCAGAACAAGCTCGGCATCACGGTCCAGCCGGTCACCCCGGCCGTCGCCAGCCACCTCAACATCAAGGGTGGCGTCACCATCACCAGCGTCCGTCCGGGCTCCTTTGCGGACGAGATCAACCTTCCCACCAACGTCGTCATCGTCGAGATCAATCGTCACCCGGTCACTGATGAGCAGAGCTACCGCGCCGCGGTCGCCTCGCTCAAGGCCGGCGACGACGTGGTCTTCGTCGTCCGCGACCCGCAGGGCCAGAACCCCGGCAACACCTACGTCGGCGGAACCCTGCCCAACCAGTAGCCGCCCATCCTGGGGTGCCCCATTCATGACGAGCCACTCATCATGGGTGGGGTTCGCCCGGCAACCACACGGAAGCCTCGGGTCCCTCTGCGGGGTAAAATAGAAGAGGGGCTTTAGTCCCTGTGGGATGCCTTTCTCCTGACCCCTCAACAAATGCGCCTTTCGTCGCTGACCGGCACCCAAACGGTACCAAATGAGCTAATAACCGTAATACTTCTGTCACGCTACGAATTGGGTACCTGTTTAGGCACAAGAGTTACTTGCCCTTCACAAATAGTTCGATTAGCCTTTAAATCACGCTCGAGAGCAACCACTCTCAGCGAACCTCTCTTTTCCCGAGGTAATTGCCTGATGCGCACCCTGTCGATTCTCTCCACCGCCGCTCTTCTGTGCGCCACGGTTCCATGCTTCGGTACAACCCACCATCGCTCGACGGCCACCAGCGCCACCATCAAGCACACCTCCAAATCCCACAAATCCCACGCCAGCATCCGGCATGAGGCCATGGAGTCTGAGCGCGCCACCGAGATCCAGCAGGCCCTCATCAAATCCGGCTACCTCAACGGCGAGCCCTCCGGCGTCTGGGACTCCCAGTCGGCATCGGCGATGCAGAAGTTCCAGGGCGACAACGGCTGGCAGACCAAGATCACGCCCGACTCCCGCGCCCTCATCAAGCTCGGCCTCGGCCCCCAGCAGGACGCCATGGTCACCTCCCCCAACCCCCAGTAACCCACAAGACCGGTTTCACGCCCCGCCCGGCTACCGCCGGGCGTGATTGCTTAAGGTCGCAAAACCACCCAGGTCCAAGCCTAAACTCAGTCCGCTGAAGACTTTGCACAAAAAGTGTCGGGGGGAAGGGGTCCTACTCCGGGAACGCCACAAACTTCCCCGCGCAGGAATCGAGCGAACCTTTTCCGGGCTTCCCCGTGACCTTCACATCCTCCCCCTCTACAGAAAAATTCACAGGCCCCGGGCCGAGTTCCACATCCGCGTGCGCCGCCGTAATCCTGTAGTTCGCCACTCCATCCGTCAGCTCAACACCATCCAGCTTCACCCCCACCCGGTGCACCGCATCAAGCCCACCAAACTGCACCTTCCCTCCCCCGGAGATCCGCACGTCATGGAAGGTGATGTCCTTGTACTCCGGGAACAGGTCCTTGCCCTTGCCCGGATAGCTGTAGGCCGTGTCCAG
>CAWHBA010000013.1:0-220223 GCA_963827415.1 uncultured Acidobacteriaceae bacterium | reverse complement strand
CCAGCCGCGTGACGTGCGTCCCCTGATAGACCTCAATTGTACGGAGCAGGCTGGCAATTCCTGGCGTCCACGCGGGCGTAGTTCATCTTGCGAGTGGACTTTAAAATGTCGCTGGGCCGAATCTCAGGCTGGGTTGCGCGGGCATATCCGTGGGCGATGGCGAAACGGAAGACTTGCCCTGTCGTCTCAAGGGCCCGCTTGGCGATGTCCCGCGCGCCGCGTTTCCCGATGGCCTTGTCATCGCCACCAGTTCTGGGGCTTCAATCGCAGCGATAGGCCGCGCGCCCAGGCACGCAAGAATGTCGGCATCCATGCGGCGCTTCACATAGGCCACGTGGCGCAAACTTTTCCCGTCTTCCCAGTGCTCCAGCCAGACACGGGCAATCCTCTCGAAAGAATCCTCTGCTGCCGCCTTCTCTGCTTTCCGTTCAGCCATCGGGTCTCTGCCTGTGGCCAGCAGTTTGCGCGCCGTAGCATGGCGCTCTCTGGCCAGAGACAGGGACACATCGGGGTAGCTCCCGAAGGACATCAGTTTCTCGCGGCCGTCAAAGCGATATTTCCAGCGCCAGAGCTTGCCGCCAGCAGGAGTGATCTGAAGATACAGCCCGCCACCATCGCTCATGCGATGCGCCTTGCCCTTGGCCTTTGCTTTGCGGACTTCGGTGTCTGTGAGCGCCATAAAGCCCTCCAATAACCCGCTTCGAGAAATACCCCAGGTAAAAGGGCCGATACCCCCAGAAATACCCCCAGCGAAGTTCGGCTTCCATCGTACCGCCCAGGACGATGTAAGACAAGAACTTCATTATTTTCAGTAGATTGTTGTTATTGATCGGATCTTGCTGGACACCCTTGGAAGGGTAGTTGGCGGAGAGACAGGGATTCGAACCCTGGATACCTTGCGGTATACACGCTTTCCAAGCGTGCGCCTTCAGCCACTCGGCCATCTCTCCGGTCAGTGACCGACTTTTTGAATCTATCACAGTGAAGGATTTCACCGCCGCTTGCAGGCGTAGCTTCGTGTATTTCTGGATATCTGTTCGCCAGGCGAGGCTAGCACGAAACATAATCCGCGCAAATTTGCGGCGGCAGGCCTTCAGCTATCAGTGCGCAATTGCCGAGGAACTGTCGAGTCTGAGGCGTCGACGTGGTCAGCCTGCGGTCCCTTTTCGCCTTCGATCACGTCGAATTCAACGCGGTCCCCTTCCTTGAGTGTCCTGTAGCCGTCAGATTGGATCGCGCTGTAATGCACGAAAACGTCGGGTCCGCCGTCACGGCCCAGAAAGCCATAACCTTTTGCATTGTTGAACCAGCGAACAGGCCCTTCATACTGTGGCATTTGTGTCTCCTTCCGGACGTGGCAATTGGAGTTCGGGGGGGCTCGGAGTCCTCTAACCGGTTGCGTGGAGGCGGTCGCCATATGGCTCCCGGTGGTTTGCAAGCTGTCCGGCGACCGCACTTAATAATGCCGCCGGGGCCGCCGAAACCAGCGCCGGGTGCGCTTTATTCCCAAATGGATTGTCCAGCGGTGATATCTGGAGCAGAGGCGTTCGCGGAGCGATCCGTGTCGCTGCTTCGACGATGTGGCTGACTACGTCTTCGGCGATTGAGTGGCAGAGCAAAACCAGATCGAACCTGCGCAGCAGTATCTGCTCAATCGTGACGATATCCCCTCTTGCCGACTCCACCGAATATCCCTTCCGTCTCGAGGATCAACCGGCGCGAGTAAAGAAGAATGGAATCGTCGCCGATGGAAAGGATCCTGACATGTTGGTGTGCAGGTAAGCGCTCAGCAACCTCGTCGCGCGGATTGACCTCATCGTGATCAATTCGCGATGGGAAAGCTTCGACAGTCGTTGATCCGGAGTTGCGAAGCTGGGGAAGATTCATCATCTGGGCCCTCCGAACAACCGCTCTTGGAGTTACTGCGCGCCGCCTCAACGACAGCGGTCGCGTGCGCTCTGGTGGAAACTGGAAGAATCAAGGGTATCCAGTCGGTCGTGTCCGCCGGAACTAGGCTTTTCCCTAGGAAAAGAAATTCCTTCCAACCTTGTTCCTCTTCCTGTCATCCCAGGCGGCCGGCAGCGTGCTCGATACAATCAAGCTCATGGACTCGATGACAGCACCTGCGCCGGCGGAGTTCGGAAGCTCTGCCCCGCTCCGGCGATCCGTGCGGCAGACGCTCCTGATCGACGCTGACGATACGCTCTGGGAGAACAACATTTACTTTGAGCGCGCCATCACTTCGTTTATCTCGTACCTTGATCACCGGGTGCATACCAGTGAAGAGGTTCGGGAGCATCTGAACACCTGCGAGCGCGCGACGGTCGCACAGTATGGCTATGGCATCCAGAGCTTTCGCCGCTCGCTGGTCGACTGCTTCGAACAGCTCTCGGACGGCCCGGTGACGCCGGAGAAACACGCGCGGATTGTTTCCTTTACGGAGGCGATTGCCTCCCAGGAGATTGAGCTTCTCGCCGGGGTCGAGGAGACGCTGCGGGAGCTCACCGGGCGTCATCGCCTCATTCTCGTGACCAAGGGCAATCCCGAAGAGCAGAACGATAAGGTTGAGCGTTCCGGTCTCCGTGAATTGTTTGCGGCGGTCGAAGTACCGCATGAGAAGACGGCGGCGATGTATCGCGAACTCGCAGCGCGACACGATTGCGACGCGGCGAACACCTGGATGATCGGCAATTCGCCACGTTCGGACATCAATCCGGCACTGGCTGCAGGACTCGGAGCAGTCTTCATTCCCCACGACTTCACGTGGGTGCTGGAGCACGAGGTGGTCGAGGCACCGGGAGATCCGGCTCGTTTGCTGGAACTCACGGGCTTCCGGGAGCTGCTTCAGTACTTCTAACTCCGAGCTCTCACGGTCCGCCGAAGATTTTTCTCTCCGACAACATCCGACCAGACGCGGCCAGCGTACGTTAGCTGGGCCCTCATACCTCTCTGCCGCGCTTTCTCAGCGACGGCCTTTCGTCTGGCGCACGTCAACCTATGTTGTCGAGGAGATCCTCATGTCAACTACAGAGCCAACCAATATCATCTCGCCGCGTGAAGTTCAGGTGGGCCGGCGCAGATTTCTGCGCGGTGCCGGCGTCCTGGGACTCGGCGTTGCCGCAAGCCTTTCGGCAAGAACCGCCTTTGCCGAATCCGCGCAGGAACGGGCTCAGGAACTTGGAACAAAGCAAAGACACCGTCAAGGAGATCTTCACGGCTGCGCTTATTGCCGAAGATCTGGCCTCAACCTTCTACTACAACGGGCTAGTTGGACCGGTGATTCAGGATGATGCACTCGCGGGACCGGGCGGAACGGCTACGAGCGTGACGTCTGCGGGGGACTTTGGCAATGTGCAGTACATTCGCGCGGCGCTGACGGAGGAGATCAGTCATGCGAACCTCTTGCGCAGCCTGCTCGGCATCAGCGACGCGTCGAAGGATCCGGTGCAGACGTTCTACTTCCCGTCCGGCGGCTTCGATACGCTGGGGCCTTTTCTTGCGCTGCTGGATGCACTGGAGAATGCGTTCATCGGAGCGTACATGACCGCGATCCAGGAATTTGCAACGATGTCTTCCAGGGTACGGCTGCTTGGCTTCCTTGATGGCGAACCGAAGTACACGGCAGAGCAGCTTGATTACTTCGCGAAGGTTTCCGCTTCGATTATGGGTGTGGAGTGTGAGCACCGTGTGCTGGGCCGCGATATTGGCGGGATGATCCCGGCCAATAACAGACTGTACGAGCTGACAGATGAAATCAACGCTGTTTTCAACGGACCTAACTCGGCGGTTGCCGCACTCACACCGTTTCTGACGCCGAGCACAGGGCCGGCTTATTCACTGGGCTTCGCGCTGGCGAATCAGAGCGCCGTCTCGCTGCCTGTCTCGGGTGGACCTCCGGCGTTCTGAACGACGAAGGAATAGACTCTTTGAAATCGAGGAGACTGAATCGACTGGTCTCCTCGATTTTCTCTGCCAGGTCTATGGCTCGTCCTTATAGATGCCCATCTGAATCTGGCCGCCTTCGACGAGGCGCGCGCGGAACATTCCGGGTGAGTTGAAGCTCCAGGCGATCTGTCCATCGGGCGTCATGGCGATGATGCCGCCATCACCGTGCATCGCAGTAAGCTGCCGCTGAATGACTTCGTCGGCGGCGTCTTGAAGACGCATTCCCTTGTACTGGACGAGGGCGCAGATGGTCCGCGCGACGGTGAGCCGGATGAAGTACTCGCCGGTTCCTGTGGCGGAGACACCGCAGGACTCGTTGGACGCATAGGTTCCCGCGCCGATGATGGGTGAGTCTCCGACGCGGCCCCAGCGCTTCCCTTGCACTCCACCTGTCGTCGTACCCGCGGCGATGTTGCCCTGGCGGTCGCGCACGACGATGCCCGTCGTTCCCCACTTGTGTGCGTCCGGTGTCTCGAGCTGCGAGATCGGCTTGGCAGGCTCAGGCGGAGCTCCCGCTGGCCGGGGCGGAATCGGCTTCCCCTCTTTCTTGAGCTCACGGACAAGGCCCTGCCAGCGCGCTTCGGTGAAGAAGTAGCTGGGGTCCACCTGCGTCAGTCCAACGCTTGCGGCAAACTGGTCCGCTCCGGCACCGATCAGCATCACGTGCGGGCTCTTCTGCATCACGGCCTTGGCCAGCGAGATGGGGTTTTTGGTACGCGTGACTCCGGCGACTGCGCCCGCCATCATTGTCTTGCCGTCCATGATGGCGGAATCGAGCTCGTTCTTACCGGCTTCCGTGAAGACCGCGCCTTTACCCGCGTTGAAGAGTGGATTGTCCTCAAGCTTATTCAACGCCGCTTCCACTGCGTCGACTGCGGAGCCGTTCGCATCCAGTACCTTTGCCGCAGCACGCACCGCTTCATCCATGCCCGCGCGATACGCCTTGTCGCGCTCCGGCGTCATCGAGCTGCGCTGAATTACACCGGCGCCTCCATGCAGGACAATCGCCCACTTGCCCGCGGGCGCCTGGGTGACGAGCGGAGCATTTCCGCTCGCCTGCGCCAGACAGGTTGCGGCAGCAGTCAGAACCAGAGCTCCGGCGACTGCGAGTTTCAACATCAGAGCCCTTCGCATCGTCACTTCCCTTCCTTGGTTGCGGGCTGTTTGCCTTCCGTGAACTGCACGTTGACCCACGCCTTCAGCGCATCGATGCTTTGAGGCCGGCCGAGGAAGTCCTTGACGAGTTGCGCTGCGGGTTCCGTTGCGCCGGGCTCAAGCACTGACCTGCGGTATCGCATTGCAGTGGGCCCGCTCAGCAGATTGTGCGGATCAAACTGCGAGAAGAAGTCTACCGCGATGACCTTGTCCAGCACGTAGGTGTAGTAGTTCGAGGCGTAGCCAGTAAGGTGCGAGAACGATGCGAAGTCATGCTCGCCGGGTACGAACGCAGTGTGCAGAAAGCGATCGTGGTCCGCGTGCCAGAGATCATCAAACTTCAACTGCGCGGCAGGTTGATCGTGCACCTGCAGCGAGAAGGCGGAGTAAAAGAGTTGCGACTGCACCCAGTTGCCACGCCCGTACGCTCCGGCAGCGTTCATCTTAGTGACTAACGACTCTGGAATCGTCGCACCGGTCTTGTAGTCCTTGGCGAACGGCGCAAGCACTGCGTAGCTGCGGAACATCTCCTCAAGCATCTGCGACGGCGCTTCGACGAAGTCGCCCTCGACGTTGAAGCCGCCCTGCTGCGACCACTCATTCTGACCGCCCAGGATGTGATGCATCAGGTGGCCAAACTCGTGGAAGAAGGTCACGACCTCGCTGTACTGCATCAGGCCGGGATCGCCCGCAACGCCGCCCGAGAAGTTGCAGATCAACATGCCCTCGGGCATCTGACGGCCTCGAATTCCCGGAACCACTGGCCCGGAGGAGAACCACTTGTCCTTGCCCTCGCGCGGGTGCATGTCGAGATAGATCCGCCCGATGTGCCTGCTACCGTCGAGAACGTCGTAGGTCGTTACGGATTTGTCCCAGACGATTGCATCGGGCACACGCTGGAAGGTCACCTGGAAGAGTTTCGACGCCGTTGCAAGAATCCCCGCTTCTACCTGCGCGTAGGGGAAGTATGGACGCACCGACTGCGCGTCGAAGTCATAGGTGGCCTTGCGGTACTGTTCCGCCCAGTAACGGGAGTCGGAGTCGGAGATCTCCGTCACGCCCGGCTGACGCTTCTGAGCAAAGGTCAGCAACTGCTTGTACTCCCGTGCTGAGGCATCCCTGGACGCCGCGTCCACCTGGTCGAGGAAGGCCTTCAGATTGCTCGCAGAGCCGATCATCTGATCCGCGGTCGCAAGATCGGCATAGGTCGGATACCCGAGGATGTGCGCCAGCTCTTCACGCGTCTCCAGCAGGTTCTTCAGGACGGGTTCGTTCGCGGGATAGGCGCGTGAGCGATAGGCGATAAACATTCGCCGGCGCAGATCGGCGCTCGTCGAAAAATCTTCGACCGGCGTCATGTCCGGCGAGTCGGTCGTCAGCGTGTAGCTTCCATCGGCAGCGGGTTTGTGACGCGCGATGTAATCCGCCGGAAGCCCGTCGAGCTCCTGTCGCGTCGCCGGCACTTTCTTCACATCGTTGGCGATGTTTCTGCCAAAGTTCAGCGAAAGCTCGGTGACCTTGTCCTGCAGCCCGTGAATCTTGGCGCGAGTGGCATCATCTTTGTCGACGCCCGAGAGCCTGTACTCCAGCAGCGAGCGCTCGATGTAGTGCTTCGTCGCGAGATCATCTTTGCTCGAACCAGTTGGTGGCGGGACCGCCGACAGCGCGCGATAGACTCCCTGGTTCAAGCTCAGATCTGTGGAGGCCGACGAGACACGGTTCAACTCCGCCTGCGCCTTGTCACGCATCTCGGCGCTGTCCGCCAGAGAGTACAGCAGATAGGCCTGATCACCTGCGACGGCCAACTCGTTCTGCGCATCGTCGAACGGCCGCACGGTGTTTTCGACCGTGCGAGTTCCCTTCACTGCCATCAGTGCATCGAGATCCTTCTGCTCCGCGGCAAGCCTGTCGCCGATCCACGCGGTGAGAGCTGCGGGTGTTGTCGCCCCCATCCAGGCGTGCAACGGATCAGGCTTTTGTGCCTGCGCATGAGCGTGTCCGAAGACAAAAGGCAACAGTAAGCCCGCGGTAAGGAGCAGAAAAGGCTGGCGGATATTCATGCAGGCTATTCTGCCATGCGACAACCGCGATTGGTCACCTGTTCAGGCAGCGTTGGTCACATAAGGAACTGCCTCCGTCCGAGGAGCCGGTTCTGCTATACTGACTTACGGAATAAACGTCACCCCTGCCGCACCCGCGTGTGTGTCAGGCCCATGCGGAGGTGGCGAAATTGGCAGACGCACTAGCTTGAGGTGCTAGCGCCGCAAGGCATAGGGGTTCAAGTCCCCTCCTCCGCACCAACCCAAAAAGATGTTCCCCGCGACAAGCGCCCAGGAATTCGATTCAGCATGATTATTCTTCTCGTCATTCTTCACGTTATTGTCTGTCTCTTCCTGATCGGCGTCGTTCTGCTGCAGCAGGGCAAGTCCGCCGACCTCGCCAGCGCCTTTGGCGGGCAGGGTTCACAGACGGCGTTCGGTCCCCGCGGCGCGGCCAACCTGCTCACTCGCCTCACCACATGGTCGGCAGTCATCTTCATGTTCACCTCGATTGGCCTGACAATCGCGATGTCGCACCGCACTGCGAACCGTTCGGTTCTCTCGGGCACGACGCAATCCACGCCCGCGCACAAGTAAGTTTTCGGCAGGACTAGATGGGCGCAGGCAAACAGCCTGCGCTTTTTCGTTTCCTTCAATTCCCAGGCTACTCATGATTCGCGAGACCTTCCCTGTCGGCCTGCTCCAGTGCAATTGCACCATCCTCGGCGACGAACAGTCGCGCGAGGCCATCGTCGTTGATCCGGGCTATGACATCCCACGCATTCTCGCGACGCTCGCGAAGCATCAACTTACCGTGCGCCAGATCGTCGTCACGCACGCCCACATCGATCACATTGCCAGCGCGCTCGACCTCAAACAGATCACCGGCGCGCCCATCCTGTACAACGCCGCCGATATCCCGTTGACGGCGATGATGGACGAACAGGCGGCGTGGATCGGCGTCGAGGCTCCAACCGTCGAGCCGCCCGACCACTCACCCGGAGATCTTGAATCGGTAAGCGTCCGCGGCTTGGATGCGCAAATCATCCACACGCCGGGTCACACCGAAGGCAGCCTTTGCCTGCATCTGCCGTCGGAGTCGCTCCTCCTCGCGGGCGATACGCTCTTCGCTGGTTCGGTAGGCCGGACCGATCTGCCCGGCGGCGATCACGGCAAGCTCATCCAGAGCATCCGCGAACGCCTGCTTCCCTTACCCGACACTACCCTCGTCATTCCCGGCCATGGCCCTGCGACGACCATCGGCGAGGAGCGCGTGTCGAATCCCTTCCTGTTCTAACGATCAATCGATGGGCAGAAGCTTCAGACCGCGGTCCCAAACCTCGGGAAGGCTGAGCAGACTCACCACGGCGCGTCCTTCCGGCAGACCGTAAAACTCTCCGGGTTGAACCAGCACTCCGCGGTCGAGCGCTGCTTCGGCAAACGGCTGCCCTTCCACCTCGCGCGGCACACGCAACACCGCCGTCCATCCACCCTCCAGCGCCAGCCGGTCCGCATGCGTGCCTCGCAACCGCGCATCCAGCGCAGCGAGGTTCCTTCGCACGCGCTCACGAATCTGTATCCTGAAGCCCGTCGCGCCCGCTCAACCAACTCGGCAACGCGGCCTGCGTCGGCGCATTCACTGAGAGATACGTATCCGCCACGACCTCCAGCCGGGCGAGTGCATTACTCAGCGTCGCCGCCGGTCCGCGCGCCGCAATCCACGAGAGCTTCATCTGCGGCATTGCACATACTTTACTCAGCCCACTCAGCACAAAGCACAGCGCCGGTCCTTCGCCCGACGCAAAACTCCTGGGCTTCGCATCCGAGGGGATCGCATAATCCAGAAACACCTCATCCACAATCAGCGCCAACCCATGCTGCGCACAGAGCGTTTCTAACTGCTCTCGCTCTGAATCTGACGCATAGTTTCCGGTTGGGTTATTCGGATGCACGAGCACAACCGCTCGCGTCCGCTCACTGATCTCGGCACGCAGAGCCTCGAAGTCGATCGTCCATGCATGCGCAGACGCAGCCGAAGCTCCCGGGTCGTAGTGCAGCGGATACTCGCGCAAAACGACGGAGTCCAACCGCGCAATGAAATCGAAGAGTGGGTAGCTCGGTCTCGCGATGAGCACCTCATCTCCCGGATCACACAACAACCGGAACAGATAGCTATAGGCTTCGCTTGTGCTCGTAGTCAGGCAGATGTGTTCGACTGGCACCTGCGCGTCGTGATCGCGATAGTACTCGGCGACCGCAGTGCGAGCCCGCTCCAATCCGAAGGGTTCTGGCTCATACTCGAGCGCCGCCGGAACTGCGAGAGGTGACAGCAGTACCTCTGGCTCGTACACAAACCCGCATGCTGTCGGGTTCGACGCCGTCAGGTCCAGCACTTCCTCTCCGCGCGCGTGACGCTCGCGCAGCTTGGCGGCCAGCGCATTCTCGCCGAGTTCCCAACCGGTCCTTGCCGAAAACCTCATCGCTCCTGAGGATACCTGTCTAGAATCAATTCAGATGCCTCCGATCCGCGCGGTTCTCTTTGACTACGGCCTCGTTCTCAGCGGCCCTCCTGATCCCGTTGCGCAGCGCCGCATGGAAACCATCCTCAACACTACGCATCCTGATCTGCACGCCGCCTACTGGCGCCATCGCGACGATTACGACCTGGGCATCCTCAATGGCGTGAGTTTCTGGCGGAAGGTCGGCACCGACCTTGTTCATCCGCCCACCGACGACGAACTCGCACAGCTTCTCCAGGCCGATGTCGATCTATGGACGCGGCCCAATCAACCGATGATCGACTGGGCGGGCACCCTCCAGAGTGCGGGTATCCCTACAGGCATCCTCTCTAATATCGGCGACGCGATGGAGGCTGGCATCGTAGCGCGTTTCCCCTGGGTCGCCGGATTCGCTCACAGCACCTTCTCCCACCGCCTCGGTATCGCCAAGCCCGACGAGCGAATCTACCGCCACGCCATCGCCGGCGTTGGAGAACCCGCCGAAGCGACGCTCTTCATCGACGACCGTATCGAGAACGTCGAGGCAGCTCGTGCCGTTGGCCTTCATGCTATTCACTACACCAGCCATGCAGACTTCCTGCGCGGGTTCCGTGATGCGAACTTCACCGGCATCCCGCAGCCGACAGCCGTGACCACATCGAGCACGCCCTGATGCCTGTCCCAAAGTGCCACAGTCATGAACGAATGGGTAACGTAATCTCAAAATAGGACAACACTTCCGACTCCATCTGTTTTGGTATTGAGAACAGGCTGCATCCTGCGCAGTATTTCAGCCTCGACCACGATGAAGATTCTCCGGGCCACTCTCCTCCTGTCTCTGTCGATTGCCGCGCTCCACACGCGGCCTGTGCACGCGCAGTTCGCTCCGCAACAGGTGCTTCTCGAAGGCCTGCTCACCCAGAATCACCGTGGCGGCTTTACCTCTTCGACCTTCGCGCCGGATGGCAGCCTTTATCTGCTGCTCGATGAAGGCGATGGTATCCGTGTTCTGAAGACGGACAGCAACGGCTCTACTCTCGAGGCCCAGCTACATCTTGGCGCGGCCGGTGACACAGGCGTCGCACTCACTGCAGATCCAAACGGAAACGTCTACATCGCCGGTACAAGCACCAGCGGAGTCCTCAGCAGCACCTCCGGCGTACCCTTCCCCGTGCCTTCAGACACTTCCACGAACTCCTTCGTCGCTAAACTCGACTCGCAGCTCAACCTGGTCTTCCTCACCTTCGTCGGCTCCGGCCACACCGCCGTCAGCTCCATCGCAGCGAACGGCAATGCCGTCTTCGTCACAGGGTCCATCTTCAGTTCAACCCTGCCCGTCACACCCGCCGGAGCGCAGCAGACACCTGCCAGTGGATCAAACACCAACGGCTTCGTTGAGAGTTTCTCGGCCGACGGAGCAACACTCAACTACGCGACCTATCTCACGGGCGCGAACGGCGACACGGAGCCTGCCGCCGTCATTGCCGACGCGGCTGGTCGCGCGTTCATTGCGGGACAGACTTCATCGGCAGGTTTTCCGACGCTCAACGCACTGCAACCCGCCATAGCAAGTTCCACCTCCGGTTTTCTCACTGAGCTCACTCCTGCGGGCGACGGCATCGTTTACTCCACCTTCATCGCCGGCTCCGGTATCACGGGTCTAGCCCTCGACAAGGCCGCGAACTCAATTCTGCTCACCGGCAGCATCGCTCTCGGTCAGTTTCCAGTCGCCACCACGAACACACCCCTCACCTCGACCAACTATCAATCTCTCGTGAAGATTTCCGTCGACGGACAATCGCTGATCAGCAGTGCCGTCCTCGTGCCCGGCACACAAAGCTCCGTTGCCGCCGCACCTGATGGCTCGGCCTGGATCACCATGCCGCTGTCCACCCCGTTGTTACCAGCAACGGTTGCGGCCTTCCCGCAGCCTGGCGACAGCCTTCTCCTGCACGTGCTCGCTACCGGTACCTTCGGTCAAAGCCTTCGGGTCGGCGGAGCGCCCATCGGCAACGCCAGCTACGCCTCGCTCACAACAGCGCTAGCTGCGCCTTCGGTCTCACTGGACGGTTCGCGCATCGCCGTTCCCGGCACAGTCACGCTCAACCTCAGCTCATCGCTGCTCACAACCCAGCGCTTCGACTTCGCCACCGTCGGCTCGCCCAACTCTCTGCTGCCTAACTCTGTTCAGGACATAGTTCCCGACGCAACCTCCTGCGGCGGTGCCAGCCAATGCATGGGCACGGGCGCTCTGCTCGCCATCGTCGATCCAACCACCTCGGCACCAACTCTCGCACTCTCTTCCGGAGATCTTCCCAGCCTCACGCTCACGAATCCTGGCTCCGTCGCGGCATCATCCCTCAACATCGCCGCCACCGGTTACGCGGTGTCAACAAACTGTGGCACCTCCCTGGCACCCGGCGCACGGTGCGGTGTTGCACTCAATGGGAGTGGCCCCGGCACTCTCACGGTCTCCGCCTCCGGCCTCGCCTCAACGACGCTCACACTCCCAGCAACGATGACAACGGCTGATCCGCTTGCGCTCAGCGCCTCGGAACTCGACTTCGGCATCGTCACGGAAACAGGCGTACCTGCGACGCGCTCCCTGACGATCACCAACCTGAGCAGCACCGCGCAGACCTTTACCGTCGCACCCGACGCCGGCCCCTCCCTCACCGCGTACACACTCGCCCTCGCGAGCACGACCTGTACGCAAGCATCGACGAGCCAGCTCACCGTCGCAGCTGGCGGATCCTGCAGCGTTACCTTCTCGCTCACGGCCGCCAGCTCCTCGAAAAACGACGGCCCCGTTCGCTCCCTCTGGAGAGTCGGCTCGCGCGATGTCGTGCTCACGGGCTTCTCGCAAGCCGCCGGACTCAACCTCTCGGCCACCGAGATCGACTTCGGTCAGCAGTCGCCGCTCGCCATCTCACCTCATCTGCCGCGGTATCTCTTTCTCTCCAACAACTCCACCGGCGCCATCGCACATACATTCGCCACGCTGCCGGCCAACTCTCGCTTTGCCGTGAGCGACGGCTGCGCTTCGACCCTGCAGCCGCAGTCTGTCTGCCGTCTCACCATTACTTACAGCTCGTCCGTCGCACCATCGCTCGACTCGGCCACCCTAACGCTCGACAGCGGCCTGGCAGTGCTGCTCACCGGCCAGACACTCTCGCTACAAAGCGTCTCCGGCAGCACCGCCGATCCCAACGTCAGCATCTCCCCTGCGTCCATCACCTTCGCGGACCCAGTCACCGTCACCGAACTCTCTTCCTCGACGCAAGGCGTGCAGATCACAAACACCGGTCCGACCGCGGTCGCACTCACCGCCACAATCACCGGCGACTTCGCCCTCCAGAACCAGTGCCCCGCAACACTCGCCGCCAGCGCTTCCTGCTCGATCCTGGTCAGCTTCGCGCCTTCGCAACCGGGCGTCCGCAAAGGTCTCCTCAGCATCTCCGCAGGCGGTGCCTTCTCGCCGACCACCGTGACGCTCACCGGAACCGCGAACGCCATCCTGCCGGCAAACAATGGCATGCTCTCGCTTGGCGAAACCAACATCGACGAGCCGATCATCGAGTGGTATCCCATCCAGGCAGCGCTTCCGTCGCTCACGGTCAGCAGCAGCAACTCCGCCTTTACGCTCGCATTGGTTGCGAGCTCCGGCTCAACGCAGCCGCCAACACTTCCGGCATCAGCTTTCTCCTCCAACGTAAGCGGAAGCTGCGTCAACTGCTGGCTCGGAGTTCAATTCCTCTCGCAGACGCCCGGCACCCAGAGCGCTACGCTCTCGCTCTCAACCGTCACAGGCGGCACTCCCGAAGCCATCGCGCTCACTGCATCTGCTACTCCGCTCTCCGGCCTGCAACTGACTCCCACCAATTCAAGCTTCGGCTCCGTTCCCGTCCACAGCACCACAGCGCCGGTTAGCTTCACCCTCACCAACCTTCTCTCCCGGCGACGGCAGCGAACATCCAGTCCATTACTGCATCGGGCGACTTCTCGGTTCTCCCCTCATCCACGGGCGATTGCTCTCAGTCCATCGCCACAACCGCCGCCTGTACCATCAGCGTCGCCTTCGCGCCCACCGCGCAGGGCTCACGCAGCGGCGCGCTGACGGTCATCACCGACGCCGGCACCGCCACTGCCACACTCACCGGCTTCGGCACCGCCGATCCGGGTATCGCGCTGCAGCCTGTCGCACTCGTCTTCAACAATCAAGCTGGCAATGCAGCGACGCAGCAGACGATCACGGTCATCAACACAAGCACGTCCTCCCTCACCGTTGGATCTCCAACCGCCGCCACGACAAGCTTCACTGCCAATTCCACGTGTGGCGCGCTCTCGCCTTCCGCGCAATGCAGCATCACCGTTACCTTCACACCCGGCGCCACGCTTGCACAGGACACACTCGTACTTCCTGTCTCCACCGGTTCCGGCGCACAGCTCACAACGACGAGCTACACTGTCCCGCTCTCCGGCACCTACACCAGCAGTTCCGCCGGGCTCATCATTACTCCCGCGCTCTCGATCCTCGGCTCAGCCCCGACCGGGACCGTCGGATCCACGCGCCAGTTCAGCGTCACGAACGTGACCGCACAGTCGCTGACCCTCTCGTTGTCGTTGCCGCACCAGTTCCCTCTCGCCAGCTTCACGAACTGCGCGGCGCTCGCGGCTGGCGCCACTTGTACGCTTTCCGTGTCGCTCGCTCCTGCCGTCAACGGACCACTCACCGGCACGCTGCAGATCAACGGCACTGCCGGCAATGGCTCGTCCATTCAAGCTCTCGCCTATCTACTGGGATACGGCCAGGGCTCCGGTGCGCTCACCATCAACGGCGCGGCATCTCCGCTCAACTTCGGCAATGTTGCGTCGGGGCAGTCGCAGCAACAAACCCTCACTCTCACGAACTCAGGCTCCGGCGCGCTCACGATTCACCGCATCAGCAGTCAGCCGCCATTTCTCGCGACCACCACCTGCGGGACTACGCTCGTTCCCACCGCAAGCTGCACCGTCACACTAAGCTACGCCCCCGTCTACGAGCTCACCCCTGGCAGCAGTGCCCCGCCCGTCCGTCAGGACGCTGGCATTCTCACCGTCGAGAGCAACGCCGTCACCAGCCCCGACGCGCTCCAACTGGCTGGCACTGCTACAGCAATGACAGCAGCACAACCCGCAAGCTCATCCATTCTCGCGAGCTACGCCCTCTCATCCAGCGCACTCACCTTTGCTGCCACTCAGATCGGCAACATCTCGCCCGCGCAAAGCATCACGCTCACAAACAGCGGAACCTCCACACTGCACATCGCCTCCGTCCGCGCGCCTGGTGACTTCACCGCAAGCTCCAACTGCTCCACGTTGCTGCCCTCCGCAACCTGCACTATCAGCGTGCAGTTCACGCCCGGTGACATCGCCACGCAGTCGCTTCGTACCGGCACACTTGAAATCCGTTCCGACGCCTCCGACGCACTCGAGTTCGTAACTCTCTTTGGCAGTTCCACACCGGCGCCGCTCGTGCTCGCGCCCACTTCACTCGACTTCGGCAGCGTCAACATCGGGCAGAACTCTCAGCTCTCGGTCATTGCAACCAACACCAGCACCTCGCCCATCACCTTCGGCTCACTGACGATCACCGGGCCTTACATGGTGAGCAACGGCACCTGTCCCGCCTCCGGCACTACCCTCGCCGCAGGTGCTCAGTGCACTCTCAACATCACATTCACTCCCGCAACGAGCGGCGTGCAGACCGGCATCCTGTCGCTCTCAAGCAGCGCCTCTCAGTTGCCGCTCACCGTCGCTCTTGCCGGTATGGGTGCAGGCAGTGGCAACACTACGCCACCGGCATCCTTCACCCTCACCGCCAACGGAAGTTCTTCAGCTGCCCTTACCGTAACGAGCGGCCAGCCTGCCGCGTTCACTCTCACCGCAACACCGTCTAACGGATTCAGCGGCCCGATTGCACTCACATGCAGTCCACTCGGTTCGGCTCCTTACGCCAGTTGCTCGCTTCTTGCCTCCACGCTGACGCTCGGCATTACCTCGCAGACCTGCACCGTGACGATCAATACCCTCACGTCGAGCCCGAAGTCTTCCGTGCGTCTCGCCGGCATCGTGCTGCTGTCACTTATCACACTCACCGGAATGCAGTTCACCCGCGCTCGCCGCAAGGTTCTAACCTGCGCACTCCTGGTCCTCACTGGCGTTGGCACGTTTGGCCTCAACGGCTGCGGCGGAAGCTCCCCTGCGCAAACCCCACCCACGAACCTGCTCTACACGCCCGCAGGCAGCTATCAATGGAAGGTCACGGCCAGCTCCACAAGCGGACCTGCGATCAGTTCTTCGGTTGTCCTCACCGTTACGGTTCAGTAGTTCAGCGGCTGCGATTCTCCGGTTCGGTCACACCTGGAATCGGCGTCTGCCCAACAATCTCAATGCCGAACCCCTGCAGCGCGGGCACGTGCGTCGGATGATTGCTCAACAGCGTGATTCTGCGAATCCCCAGGTCCGACAGAATCTGTCCTCCCAGTCCCACCTGCCGCAGCACGCGCTGATGACCGTCCTCGCTGCGTTCGCCTGTCACGCGCCCTTCACTGCGATGAAACGCGAGTCGCGGCGGCTGCACGGTGCGGTCTACTCCAAGCCCGCGCTGCGTATGGTGCAGATACACAATCGCTCCGCACCCTGCCTCAGCAATCGCGCGCATCGACCCCTCGAGCGTCGCCCCACAGTTACACAACGACGACCCAAACAGATTCCCCGCCAGGCAGTGAGTATGTACGCGCACGAGTACCGGTTCACCCGTTTGCTGCGCACGTTCCAGATCGCCATACACCAGTGCGACGTGCGACTCCCCGCTGCTGCCGTACGCCTCTCCGATGCCCGCCTCGCTCTCGTAGGCGATCATCCGGAACTCACCCAGCGCCGTCGGCAACTGCGCCTCGGCTACACGATGCACATACCGCTCGTTCTGCAGCCTGTACCGGATCAGTTCGGCGACGGTCAGCATCTTCAGGCCGTGCACCTTGCAGAACTCAATCAGGTCCGGAACCCGCGCCATCGTTCCGTCTTCGTTCATGATTTCGCAGATCACGCCTGCAGGAATCAGTCCGGCCATCCTCGCCAGGTCAACCGACGCCTCCGTCTGTCCGGCGCGCACCAGTACACCACCCTTGCGCGCGCGCAACGGAAACACATGCCCCGGTCGCGCGAGATCGTTCGGTGTCGTGCCCGGTGAGATCGCCACCTGAATCGTGTGCGAACGGTCTGCCGCCGAGATTCCCGTCGTCACGCCCTCACGCGCCTCAATCGACTCTGTAAACGCCGTTCCAAAACGCGAGGTATTCGCTTGGGTCATCGGAGGCAGCCGCAGCGCGTCCGCGCGCTCTTCCGTCAGTGTCAGGCAGATCAGCCCGCGGCCATGCTTCGCCATGAAGTTGATCGCCTCCGGCGTGCAGAACTCCGCCGCCAGGGTCAGGTCGCCCTCATTTTCCCGGTCTTCGTCGTCAACCACGACGACCATCCGGCCCGCCTGCAACTCGGTGATCGCCTCCGGCACATCAACAAATCCACTCGACAACTCGGCCATATCGCACTGGCTCCTCAACGAAGACCAGAAAGAATTGGCCGCCCGAACCGGCGGCCACTCTTCCTGGAATTGATGATGTACCTCTCTGACCCGATTCAGAACCGGATCACCACGCCTACAGCGTGGACTCGATCTCAAATCCCCAGGCTTCCAGCAGCGCCTCGGGGATGTACTTCGAATTCTTGTTCCGCCGCGCCCACTCCCGCAGACGCGTCGACCGTATGTACTGGTCCGGAGTCAGTTTGTACTCCTTCACAATCTGTTCAAACGATGTCACCGTTGGGACAACCGGGCCGATCGGCTCAGGCTTGCCCCAGTTCGGATTTCCGCGGCGCTTTGCCATCTCTACGCGTGGTTCCTTTCCTGTCGGCGTCATACGCCGCAAACACTTTAGTTTACCACGAATTTAGCCCGAAATTCACTCCGGGCCCCCTCCAGAAACCAATCGGTCTTCCTGATGTCTCTCTCCATCCCAATGATCCGCAAAGACCTTCGCCACCGTGTAGATGCTTTGCATCGGGTTCGCCCCAATCGACGTCGGAAATACGCTTCCGTCCACGACATAGAGTGCTCGCGTTTCCCACACGTGAAAGTCATGGCCGACGACGCTGTCCGCCGGGCTCGACCCCATCTTGTCGGTCGCCTGCATATGCGCCGACGTGACGACCGACTGGCCCGGGACAAAGTGCAGATTCCGCTCCACGAGACTCGCCTCGTCGATCGACCGCAGGACCGCTGGCTCCACTTCCGATACCGGATCCCTGGCCAGGACATCTTCCGTCGTCGGCAGATAAACCTCCTTCGCACCCCCGCGAAACATAATCCGCACTGCCTCGGCGACACCCTCCGCGAAACGGCGTTTGTCCTCTTCTGAGATCGCGTATTCAATCTGCGGTTCACCACGTGCATCCAGCGTCAACCGGTTCTCCGGACGCGGCGTGTCAATCAGCATCACTCCAAAGCCCGCCAGCATCCGGTACCTCTGCACCATCTCGAACGCATGCATCGGTGGGCCGGGACTCATGACCGCGGCGTATACCGGCTCCGCTGCCATCGACTCAAACGCGTAGCCGCGGCTCGTCAGCCGGTCGTCCACATACACTGACGCCTGCGTTCCCCTCAGTGCATCAATCGCGTGATCGAACAAACCCATCACCGGCATCGATGGATGCAGAATCACTCCGCGGCCAATCTTGTCGTTGTTCACGCCGCTGCGCAGCAGAATCGCCGGCGAACCGAGTGACCCAGCCGCCAGAATCACCGTCTTCGCATGCACCGTGTACTTCTCGCCCGCGAGAATTCCAAGGGCATTCGGGTCCGCGATCACGCCCCCCTGCTTCCACGGCGCTCGAGCCGTCACCTCCACTCCCACCGCGCGTTGCTCGCCATCTTCGTCCCCAAACAGCACTCGCCTCACGTCCGCGTCCGGCACCATACCAAGAGGATTCGCCCTGTCCTCCAAAGCCTCCAGCAGCAGACCATCCTCAGCGGAGCGCTTATCCGTGACCGGCGAAGGCGACCCGCCCGGAGCGTAGGTGTTCAACTCGTACAGCTTCGGGTGCAAGCCCTCGCGCTCCGCGCCATCCCATAGAACACGATTGTTCGCATTGATCTCACGCTCGCTCAACTTGCGCGTACCGATCTCCCGCTTCACCCAGGCATACTCGCGTGCAAGCTCCGCCTGCGTGAACTCCCGCGGCGCGATCCTTCCGGCCTCGCGCCAGGCCTCAATCTTCGCGCGAACCTCATCCGATGTCGGCGCGAACCACAGATCTACATTTACCGCGCTGCCGCCGCCCACCGTAACGCCGTTATGCACGCGAATGCCGCCATCCACAGTCGTCTTGTTGTCGAGCAGCCCATCGACCAGGCGCGTGTCCATCGCTCCCGGCACAAGGAACGAGCCACGCTCCAGCAACACCACGCGCCTACCGCCGCGCCGCAATTCATGTGCCAGAACGGACCCTGCTGGCCCGCTTCCTACGATCAGCACATCGATCGCGCGGCCATCGCTCTCACGCAGCTCTTTGTGCTTGGCGTCGTAGACGAGCCGCGTCGGAGGCAACGCTGGTCGATGCGCCGCCACATACTCCGGCGGAGCAAATAGCCTCAACCGCTCACCACTCAACGGCTCCTGAATCGCCTCATACCCGCGCACGACATAGAACGTCCGCACGGCTGTCGCAATCGACCGCGGACCTTTCGCATCACAGTTCTCCAGCCGCTGCAGAAGCTCACGCCGCCTCGCTGAAGAGAGCTCAGCGAACGTGACCGCGTGGTCTTCATTTGCAAAGCCGATTCCACATGCGCCGTGAAAGCTCCTCAGGTCTTCGAAGCTCCCCTCGAGCGCCCGTAATTGCGGATCGCCGCTGACGATCGTCCATAGGCTGTCGCGCGCTCCTGCAAGCAGCGCCGTCATGCCCGCGTCATCTGCCAGCTCATTTACCGGAAGGAACGATGCGAACAGCGCCTCATGCACCGCGTGTAACGGGTCAGTCTGCTGACCGCTGGCTCCGCGACAGAGCACGGCACACACAAGGACAGCCCCGCACAGCCATCGGACCCGGCCGAACTCTTTCATGCAGGCTTAGTGCGCACCCTCTGTGTACCAGCGCTCCAGGTCCGCGTGCATCTCCTTCAGCGCGTCCACGTTCAGGTAGACCATGTGCCCCGCCGGGTAGTACCCGAACTGCACATTCTTCATGCTCGACTCCGGCAGCATCAATTGCGCCAAGTCATGTTCCGTCCCAAAGAACGGCGTCGCCAGGTCATACCATCCGTTCGCCGAGAACACCCGCAGGTGCGGATTCTTCCGCATCGCGTCCGACAAATCCAGCACCGTGTCCGGCTCCGACTGCTCCCCGCGGCCGCCGCCGCCAAAGCCCTGCGTGCCCGACGGCCGATGCTTCCAGTCCCAGTTCTGGTTGATCCCCGGCCCCTGCAGGTAGTACGGCTCGGAGCTCATGTACTTCAGTTCGCTCTGGATGTAATCGTGGAACGCCCCGACGAACACGCCGCTGATGCCGGTATCGCTCGGGTCATAGCCGGGGTTCTCGCCCGCCGCGTCCACGTCATCGCCCTCAAAGCGAGCGTCATACCGGCCCAGGATCTTCTCATCCCCGCGCAGCAGTTCCTTGCGGAAGCGCGTCGCTGAGATTCGCAGCCTCGCGTCCTTCACATAGTCCAGCGGCAGCCCCGTGAAGTTCGCCACCTTCTGCGCGACCTCGTCGAACTGCGCCTTCGGCAGCATGTCGCCCTGGTGCAAAGCCATCGCGTATTCGCCGCCCGCAAACTCGCGCGCCTTCTGCACCCAGTCTTTCATCGTCCCGTTCTGCGGCACCTTCTTGTAGTACCACGCAATCGCCGCATAGCTCGGCAGGTACGTTGAAGGCTCAATGTCATAGCCCGGAGACCGCACGTAGTAGTTCAATACCGACGACAGCAGGATCACGCCATTGAACTGAATTCCATCGTTGTTCAGCGCAGCCACCAGCGCAGCCGAACGCGGTGTCCCGTAGCTCTCGCCAAACAGATACTTGGGCGAATTCCAGCGCTGATTCACGGTGATGTAGCGTGTGATGAACTTCTCGAACGCCTTCACATCCTGGTCGACGCCCGCGAAGTCCTTCGCCGTTCCCTTCCCCACCGCGCGCGAGAACCCACACAGCGGCGCGTCGACGAACACGAGATCCGTCTTGTCCAGCAGACTGTACTGGTTCTCCACCCACTTGAACGGCGCCGGCCCGCTCGCCTCCGGGCTCGCTGTCACCACGCGCACCGGCCCTACCGATCCCATGTGCAGCCAGATCGTCGCCGACCCCGGCCCACCGTTGTACAGGAACGTCACCGGCCGCGTGTGCTTGTCCGCTCCGTCCTCCGTGTAAGCCACGTAGAAGATGCTGCCGTTCGGCTTGTTGTCGTCATCGTGGATCAGTAAATTCCCCGCCGTTGCGGTGTAGTGGACCGAACGCGAGCCTGCGCTCCATGTGTGCTGCGTCTCGGACTTCGACTCCGCCGGGATCGGCAGAGCGTTCTCCTTGTTCTGCTCCGGCTCATTCGATCCGCGAGCCGTTGTTGCCGGCTCATCGCTGCGCCGCGGACGCTGCGGCTGCTCCTGACCAAACGCCGTACCTACCAACGCTGTTCCGACAAGAACAGCACACAGAGACTTAACCAAGGTGGCCAACGAAACGCCTCCTGACGCGGGAATCAGAGTTCATGAAAAGTGTGTAACTGCGGGTGAGACGACTATACAGAACTGCGAGTCTCACCCCCCTGAAAAATTCCCTTCCTCACTTACACTCAACTCTGTGACGCCGTTCCGCTCGCACGTCCAGACCATCGAAGACCTCCGCGGCCCCGCGGGCCGTCTCGAAGCTCTGCTCAACACCGGCACACCCGACGCGCTCTACGCCGCGCTCGTCGCTCATCCGCACCCACTTGGCGGCGGCACTATGCACAACAAGGTCGTCTACCACGCCGCCAAGTCCTTCTCATACTTCGGCCTGCCGACCCTGCGCTTCAACTTCCGCGGCACCGGCCTCAGCGAAGGCGCGCACGACGAAGGCCGCGGCGAGGTCGACGACGTCCGCGCGGCGCTCGACTGGCTCACCGCGCGCTTCAACCTGCCCATCCTCTTCGCAGGCTTTTCTTTCGGGTCGAACGTCGGCCTGCGCGCCTGCTGCGGAGACGCCCGCATTCGCGGCCTTGTCGGTCTCGGCCTTCCCGTGCGCGCCGCCGGCCGCGACTACCGCTACGACTTCCTCCCCGCCTGCGGCCCTGTCCCCAAACTCTTCATCTCCGGCGACCATGACGAGTTCAGCCCGCGCGGCACTCTCGAGGCCTATCTCGTCTCCGCCTCACAACCGCGCGAGATCCTCTTCATCGAAGGCGCCGACCACTTCTTCGCCGGCATCCCCGGCTCCCCTGCACCCAAGCTCGACCTCATGTCCGCTGCCCTCCGCACCTGGATCGCCGCACACTTCGGCCTCACCCCACCTGTTTAGAACAGCTCGCCTGCGCGTATTCCCGGTGCGTTTCGCGCCATATCAGCCAGGTTCGGATCAGCGACCCGCACTCCTCCGGCCGTTCATCATTCGGCAGATGTCCAACGCCGCGCAATGTCGCCTGCTCGCTCGGCCCTAGATGCCGCATCAACTCCGCACCCGTTGAAGCCGGCACAACTGGATCGAGATCTCCCCACAGTAGAAATGCAGGCACCTCCGTCCTGCGTTCGCACAGCGCATTCCCGAGACTCTCCATGTCACCCTTCCATCTCTTCAGCATCCGCAGCACGTATGCAATCGTGCCCGGATACCGCAGTGTCTGCAGGTACGGCTCAATCTGCTCATAGCTCACATTGCCGCGGTCGCCCGGCATGCGACGAAACGTCGCCAGCATCAACCGCTTCGGAATTCGTGGAAGCAGGTTCGCAAACCACTGCCCTGGCCGGCTCAGATAGAACCGCACCAGCGGGTCCTCGCGCTGCGAAAACGGATGCGCCGGAGCAATCAGAATCATCGCGTCCAGCAACTCCGGCCGCCACGCTGCCAGTTCCAGCGTGATCGCTCCACCATAGGAGTGCCCCAGAATCACCGGCCGCTCCAGCCCCAGCACCGCCATCGCCTCGGCCACGACCTCGGCTGTTCCGCGAAAGCTCACATCGCCCTCGCGTGGACGATCTGAAAACCCGCCACCCGGCAGGTCCAACGCCACCACGCGGCGATCCTCCGGCAGTTCGTCTCCGAGCCTGCGAAACGAATCCGCGCCCGCAACCAGCCCGTGCAGCAAAAGCACCGGCGCACCCTTTCGAGGTGCGCCAGTCTCACGTTCCAGATAAGAAAGGCGAACGCCGCGAACTCGCACTTCCGCGCGGATCCATCGCCTCGCTTGATTCGCCGTCGGGGTCACGTCCGCTTCACTAGGCGCTCGCCGCCGCCATCGCTTCGGTCGCCTGGCTCTCACGTCCCTCCGGCAGCAGCATCCGATGCAGCAGATCCATCACCGCATCCACATGCTTGCGTTCCAGCAGGAACGGCGGCAGGAACCGCAGCACATTCCCCTGCACCACGTTCAGCAGGTAGCCGTGCGCCAACGCCTGCTCAGCGATCGACCGCGCCGGCCGGCCGAGATCCAGTCCCAGCAGCAATCCGCGTCCGCGTGCCTCGACACCCAACTCGCTCGCCAACTCCCGCAGCGCTGCCAACAGGTAGTCACCCGTGTCGCGCACCTGCTCCAGCAGCCCTTCGTCTTCGACGATCTTCAAAAACTCCAGCCCCAGCCGGCACGCGATCGGGCTTCCACCCAGCGTGCTGCCATGCTTCGCCACACCAAACGCGTCAAACAGCTTCTCGTTCACCAGGATCGCGCTCAGCGGTAACCCGCCGCCCAGTGGCTTGCCCAGGATCAACACATCCGGCCTAACGCCACGTACTCGGAGAGGCAAACCAGTCACCTGTACGCCCGAGTCCCGTCTGAATCTCATCCAGGATCAGCAGCGCTCCATGTTGGTCCGCAAGCCGCCGTGCCTCCTCGAGAAACTCCGCGGAGATCACATGCACGCCGCCCTCGCCGAGCAGCGGCTCCATCAGCACCGCAGCCGTCTCGTCGCTCACCGCCGCCCGCAGTTGCGCGAAGTTCTCGCGCTCGACGAACGTCACGTTCGGCAACCCCGGTCCGAAGTCCAGGCGGTACTTGTCCTGCCCCGTCACGCTCAGCGAACCGTACGTCCGCCCGTGATACGAGTTCTTGAGCGCCACAATCCCGTGCTTCGGCTGCCGGTAGTTCTGCCGCGCGTGCGTCCGCGCCAGCTTCAGTGCGCCCTCCACCGCCTCCGATCCGCCCGTCGAGTAGAAGACACCCTTCATCCCCGACATCGAACACAGCCGCTCGCCCAAGCTCTGCCGGGTAGCGATTCGCATACTGAGGCGACAGGTGCACAATTCTCGTCGCCTGGTCCGCCATCGCCGCGACCATCCGCGGATGCGCATGTCCCAGCGCATTCACTCCCAGTCCCGCCATCAGGTCCAGGTAGCGGTTCCCCGAGCTGTCAAACAGGTAAACACCCTCACCGCGCTCCATAACTACCGGATATCGCGCGTAAACGGGGAGTAAATGCTCCCCGTCCCGTTCCAGGACGGAACGGGCTTCGGCATTCTGCCGTAAATCAACCATGATTCTCCCAGTTCACAAGACTTCGGCCTGACGGTCAAGCACACCAAAGGTGCGGAATCAGACTGGATGCGGCAAAATAAAGAACATTGGGGGACGATAAAGAACTTGAGAAGGGGATATTTGAGAGTTCTCCCAAAAGCCGTAGACCTCTATGGATTTGTGCATAAACCGGCTCGACAGCTTTCCTATCAAGCCGTTATGGGCCAGATACCGTTTGGCAGTTAAGTTGCACTACGGAAGAAAAAGCGGTTCCGCAAGTAACGCCAAGTAACCAAGAGTGTCCCTGTGAGAAGCGACTCCCAAACCCGTCTGCTGGCAATCCTCCTTGCAGTCGTGACTTTGGGAGCGATCGGTCTGGCCGTCGCCAATCTCATTCAGGAGAACAACTACCCCGCTCCAACGGACGGCGCCCGCTGGATCGAGACCCAGGGTGGTCTCCGCGCCTACATCATTCCGCCCGGTTCCGCCGCCGACAAGGCGGGTATCCGCCAAGGCGACATTCTCACAGCCATCGATGGAATCCCGACCCCCATGGTCGCCACGGCCATCCATGAGATGTACCGGACTGGCGTCTGGGGCCACGCGACCTACTCCGTCCTGCGCCAGACATCCGACTGGGCCAAGCCCATCGCCATCGACATCGGCGTCATCCTTGAGCCCACGGACCGCACCGACTACCAGGTCCAGCGGCTCATCGGCCTTGTCTATCTCGCCATCGGTCTCTACGTCCTCTTCCGACGCTGGACTGCGCCCAAGTCCACCCACTTCTATGTCTTTTGCCTGATGTCCTTCGTCCTCTACGCCTTCAAGTTCACTGGCGTACTCGATGGACTCGATCTCGCTGTCTTTTGGGCGAATGTTCAGGCCGCGGCGCTGCAGCCGGCGCTCTTCCTTCACTTCGCGCTCAGCTTCGGCGAGCGCCCTCGCCGCGACCGAAGCAGCCTCGTCTACGCTCCCCTTTACATCCCAGGAGCCGTGCTCGTTGTGCTTCGTTATCTCTCGCTCGAGCACTGGTCGCCCACCCAGCTTTTGCAGCACCGCCTCGACAAGATCGGCTTCACCTACATGGCGGGCTTCTACATCACCGCGGCCGCTGTCTTCTGGATCCGCTATCGCCGCGAGCATCAGCCGTTACAGCGGCAGCAGCTCAAGTGGCTCTCGCGCGGAACGCTGCTCACGGTTCTCCCGTTCACGTTCTTCTACGTCATCCCCTTCCTGCTGGACGCGAATACACCGGGTGCGCTGGTCAAGCTCGCGACGCTCTCGCTCGTCCTCCTTCCGCTAACCTTCAGCTGGGCCATCGTGCGCTACCGCCTGATGGACGTGGACCTCATCTTCAAGCGCGGCGTAACCTACACGCTTGTCACTGGAGCGCTCGTTGGCCTCTACTTCGTGGTCATCGCGCTCTCGGCGGAGGTCGTCCACACACGCTTCTCCGGCCTGGGCACATGGGGCCTCATCGCAGCAATCATCATCACCGGCCTGCTCTTTGACCCGCTCAAGAACTGGATTCAATCCTGGGTCGATCGCGTCTTCGACCCCAAGCGCCTCGATTACCGCGAGACTCTCATCCGGTTTGGCCGTGATCTCAACGCCCAGACCGACCTCCGCGCACTTGTCGACGCCATCGTCCTCAAACTGCCTCAGACGCTGCTCGTAACGCGCGTCGCCGTCTTACTTCCCAGTGAGGATGAAAGCGGGCAGCGCCTCCGGCTCGTCGCCTCGCACGGTCTCAGTGCGCAATCGACCTCACTCGACCTCAGCTTCCTCGACTTCGACTCGCCCGAGTCCAGCAACCACCTCTTCTTCGAGTCGCCCAACGCTCTGCTGCGCCTCTCTGAATCGCAGCGCCATACCGCGTCCGCGCTCGACCTGAACTACTACATCGCCTGCCGCGCCGCGCGTCACCAGGGCGCGGGCACCGCAACGGTGGCCGTCCTCGGACTCGGCCGCACCTCCGAAGGCGACTTCCTCTCCAGCGAAGACATGGTGCTGCTCGAGTCGCTCGCCGGATACATCGGCATTGCCATCCAGAATGCGCAGCTCTACCGCCGCCTGGAGCGCAAGGTCCTCGAGTACGAGCGCCTGCACGACTTCAACGAGAACATCGTCGAGTCCATCAACGTCGGCGTCTTCGCCGTCGACCTCGAAGACCGCATCGAGAGCTGGAACGCCCAGATGGAGGTCATGCTCGCTACGCCGCGAGCCGATGCCCTCGGCCGCCAGCTCGCCGAAGTCTTCCCTGCCGAGTTCATCACCGAGTTCGACCGTGTCCGCGCCGAGCAGGGCGCTTCCACGCTCTACAAGTTCCGTCTCCCGACGCCAACCTCCGAGCTCCGCACGGCGAACATCACCATCGCTCCCCTGCTCAACCGCGACTTCCAGGCCGTCGGCCGCATCGTCATCGTCGACGACATCACCGACCGCATCAACATGGAGACGCAGCTCACGCAGTCCGAGAAGCTCTCGTCTATAGGTCTCCTTGCCGCTGGAGTTGCGCACGAGGTCAACACACCGCTTGCTGTCATCTCCAGCTATGCGCAGATGCTCGGCAAGCAGCTCCGTGGCGACGAGGCCACGCACGCTCGTCTGCAACCCGTCCTCGAGAAGATTACGCAGCAGACCTTCCGCGCCTCGGAGATCGTCAACGGCCTGCTCAACTTCTCGCGCATGGGCTCCAGCGAGTTCAGCCGCGTCGATCTGAACTCTGTCGTACGCGACACAACTCTTCTGCTCGAACACCAGCTCCGCTCCGCCAACGTTGAGGTCGTCACCTCAGTCGACGTTTCGCTGCCCGAGATCTCCGGCAACCGCGGGAAGCTCCAGCAGGTTCTCGTCAACTTCATCCTGAACGCAAAGGACGCGCTGCAGGGCCGCGAGAACGCACGCATCCGCGTGGCCACGCATCACGTTGGTGCAGCCGTCCACCTGCGCGTTGAGGACAACGGCATCGGTATGTCCGAGGCCGTCCTCCGCCGCATCTACGATCCATTCTTTACAACGAAGAGCAATCCCGTGCAGGGCCAGCGCAAGGGTACAGGCCTGGGCCTCGCGGTCACCTATGGAATCGTGCAGGAGCACGCCGGAACCATCGACGTCTCCAGTACTGTGGGTGAAGGCACAATCTTCGAGGTCGTCTTCCCCGCCGCCGAGTCTCCGGGTCGCACCTCCACCACCGGATCCCCCCTCGACGAAGGGAAGGTCATTCATGTCTAGTTCTGCTGTTGGCGTACAGCACTCAGCTGTAGAAACACCCTTGGTACACACCAGCACTCACGCGCGCATCCTCATTGTCGATGACGAGGGCGGCATCCGCGACTCGCTCGAAACCCTCCTCACACTGGAAGGCTTCTCGGTCGATCTCGCCGGTGATGGGTCAGCCGGTATGGATTTGCTGACCCGCCACAGCTACGATCTCCTGTTGCTCGACCTCGCGCTTCCCGGCGAGAGTGGCCTCGACCTTCTTCCGCGCATCAAGAGCCTCGCTCCAGACCTGCCGATCATCATGATCACGGCCTACGGAACCGTAGGTAACGTCGTTGACGCGATCCGCGCGGGCGCCTCGAACTTCATCCAGAAGCCCTGGGATAACGAAAAGCTGCTTGCCGACATTCGCGCCGCCATTGGCAAGCAGAAGGCCGAGATCGAGGTCGTGCAGCTCAAGCGCACCCTGAAGCAGCGCTACTCCTTCAAGAACATCGTCGGCAAAAGCGATGTGATGCTGAAACTCTTCGACCTCGTATCGCAGGTCGCTCCGAGCCGCTCGACCATCCTCATCCAGGGCGAAAGCGGAACCGGCAAGGAGCTCATCGCCAAGGCCATCCACGCGAACTCGACACGCCGCGACAAGCCGTTCATCCCGGTGAACACCGGTGCAGTGCCGTCAGACCTGCTCGAGTCCACACTCTTCGGGCACGAACGCGGCGCGTTCACCTCAGCCGTCGCGGCGAAGAAGGGTCTCTTCGAGGTGGCCGATCAGGGCACGCTCTTCCTCGACGAGATCGGCACGATGTCGATCGATATGCAGGCCAAGATCCTGCGTGTTCTGCAAGACCGGCGGTTCATGCGCCTCGGCGGAACGCAGGAGATCCAGGTCGATGTCCGCATCGTCGCCGCGACGAACGTTAACCTGGACCAGGCCGTCAAAGATGGCCGCTTCCGCGAGGACCTGTTCTATCGCCTCAACGTTATCTCGCTCGAGCTTCCGCCGCTGCGCAACCGCAAGGAAGATATTCCGCTGCTCGTGCAGCACTACCTCAAGTTCTACGCTGACGAGAACGGCTTCACCATGCCGGAGCTCACACCTGAAGGTCTCCGCGTTCTCATGGAGTACGAGTGGCCGGGGAATGTGCGGGAGCTCGAGAACGTGATCGAGCGCTGCGTGGTGCTCTCGACGGGCGCGCAGAGTCGCCAGCGCGGCGCAGATTGGTCCGGAGCTGTTCCCGGCGCAGTTGCGGGGGAATAGTTACTCGACGACGCTGCTGGAGCAGCGGCCCGACGCTTCGCTGTTCGATGTCATGGAGGACATCGAGCGGAGGATCATTGCGGACCGGCTGGAGCGATGCAACTGGAATCAGACGGATGCAGCTGAGTATTTCCGGATTCCGCTCTCGACGCTGAATCAGAAGATCAAGCGGTTGAACATCGAGGTTCGGAAGAGAAATCGGGAGTGAGGTCCGGCCCTTTCGCTTTTTGCGCAAAGTCTTCAAAACTTTTGACTTCAAGCAGGACAAATAGAGAAGCCCGGCGGCTGCCGGGCTTTCTTCCCTCAAGTTAAGTCTATCGCCCGTGCCAAGCTGTGGCAGACTTCAGACGGTATGTACAGCGGCTAGCGGCGGGCCTTCTTTGCGGACTTCGCCGGCGTTTTCTTTGCCGGTGCCTTTTTCGCGGCGGGTTTGTGAGCGGGCTTCTTTGCGGCTGGCTTCGCGGCCTTCTTCGGCTTGGGAGCAGGCTTCTTTGCAGGAGCCTTCTTCGCCGGGGCTTTCTTTGCAGCTTTGGCCGGGGCCTTTTTGGCCGCCTTCTTTGCAGGAGCCTTCTTTGCCGGGGCCTTGGCTGCGGGCTTCGGAGCGGCCTTCTTCGCCGGGGCCTTCGCGGGTGCAGTCTTGACAGCCGCTTTGGCAGGGGCGGGTGCGGCGGCCTTCTTCGCCGGAGTGGGCACCGGTTTTTGCGGGGCAGCCTTCACGGGAGCTGCTTTCGCGGCCTTGGCGGGAACAGCGGCGGCGGCGATCGCGGCACCCTCTGCTGGTGCTGGAGTGGCGGCCTTGGGAGCCTTGGGAGCCTTCTTCGTGGCTCGGCTCTCCCGCTTGGCGGGACGGCGGCGCAGGTTCGGCGGCGGCGGTGGCGCGGGCGGAGAGTAGGGCTCGAGGAAGGCGCGGGTGGCCTCCGGCGTCTCGAGCTTCGCGTCCATGATGGCGAAGAAGAGCTTCTCGATGAGTTCGGTGTAGACGGGCAGGTCGGGCGTGATCCGCATCTCCTGCATGAGGGTATAGGGAATACGGTTGCGAGCCTGCGGCCATTCTTTAAAGAACTGTTCGAACTTCTGCTTCACCGGGGCGCTCTTCGTGCCGAACACCAGCGACAGAACGGCCTGCGGGTCGGCGGAGTAGAGGAGTTTCCAGGCTGCGGAGGGTGCAGCGTACTCCTTGCTCATGAACTGCACGGCCAAGGCCTTGGTGCGGGCCTCGAGGGATTCGATCTCCTCGACAAAGCCGGGACGAGCGAAGACGTGCTTGAGAGCGGCGGTCTCCTTGGTGCCGAGCTTGGCGGTGAGGAGCGGGAACAAGGCGGCAGAGGGGTCGGGGACGATGCCCGAGACGATGAGCTGGCCGGCGGCATCACGCAGGCGCTCGACCTCAGCCTCGTTCGCCTTGGCCGAGGACCACTGTGGGAAGAGGAGCTTGCCCCAGCCTTCGGACTCGAGGCGGCGGGCGATGCGCAGGGGGTCTTCCTCGTGGAAGATCTCCTCAAGCTCATACGTGCGTTCCCAGGGGCCCAGGGCGTCGATGTAGTTCTCAGCCTTGCCGGTCTCGTAGCGCTGCTGAGTGCGCTCCTCGAGAACCCAGCCGAGGCGGGCGGAGAGCCGCGCGGCGCGGATCATACGCGAGGGGTCTTCGATGAAGCCGTAGTTGGAGACGAGGCGGAGCTCGCGATTTTCGATGTCCGCGATGCCGTTCAGCGGGTCCATCAGGAGTCCATAGGAGCCTTCGTTGAGGGAGACGGCCATGGCGTTGGCGGTGAAGTCGCGCCCGCGCAGGTCATCGAGGATGCCGGCGGACCGCGCGACCGGCTTGCCCGGTTTGGGATAGGTGATCAGGAGGGTGGAGCTAACCTCGGTGCGAACGCCCCCCGGAAAGTCGAGGTACAGGCTTTGGAAGGTCTCGTTGGAACCGACGACCTTGCCGCCGGCTTTCTCCAGATCTTTCTTCAGCTTAAGGGCATTTCCCTGAACCGCCACATCGAGATCGCGGATGGCGACGCCGCTGGTGAGATCGCGGACAGCACCGCCGACCAGGAAGACTGTAAGTCCATGAGTGCGGGCGACATTCCGGATGCGGGAGAGAGCCTCACGCTGGGCAGAGGTGAGCCGCGACTCCAGGAGGTAAATGTAATCGGCCATCGGTTTCGATTGAACTCCCGGGCGCGCTGCGTGACCGGTAAGTGCCGATCTGTCAGCAATTTAGAGGACTTGGTCGCTCCGTCGCAACACCTGATTGTACAACAAATTGGGCAATACTGTGAATTTTCTGTAGCCGAAGTGCTGCGGATGGTGCGTGTTGGCGGTCATTGGCCAGAGCAGACCTTCTGCAAAGGGGTTATGCGACCAGTATCGAGACAGTTTCGAGCTGCGAGTTAAGGCCAACGTTGCGTGCGACAATCCGTGGGGAGAGCACAACCCGAATGGCTTCAGGGCAGAAAAAGGTCATCATCCGGAGATTCAACGACCAGCTCCACTGGGGTTATCTGCCGCAGGAGGTTGCCCTTCTGCATGGGTATGTGGAGCTGATCGATCCCGCGGCACATGTGACGCCGATCCTGCTGACGGAGATCAAGTGGATTGCGTATGTGCGGGACTTCAACCTGGGAGACCGCACGGTGCCGGAGCGGCTGGATCGCAAGAAGTTTGCGGCGCGGCCACGGACCGAGGGGCTGTGGGTGCGGATGCGGCTGACGGATGGCGATGCGCTGGAGGGGCTGATTCAGTTCAGCCGGACGCTGCTGGATTCGCTGTCGGATTCGATGGGATTCTTTGTGACGCCGCCGGATACTCGGGGCAACACGCAGAGGCTGTTCGTGCCACGGTCGGCAATTGAGTCGATTGAGGCAGTGGGGTTGATTCAGCCGATGGCGGCGAAGGCTCCGAAGGTTGCGAAGGAAGAGCCGCAGCCGACGCTTTTCGAACAGTAGCGTGGCGCTGAATGTTTGAACAGGCGTAAGTGGCTGCAGCTTCGCTACAATCTCGCCATGAAGCTGGCAGTGCTCGCCGAGAAACTGGGCGCTTCGCTCGCCCCCGCGCCAGGGAAGAAACTGGCTGCCGTAGAGAGCCTGGAGATCACCGGAGTGGCCGGCCTGGAGAAGGCCGGGCCGCATGAGGTGAGCTTCCTGACGAATTTGAAGTACAACCACCAGGCCAAGTCGACCAAGGCCGCAGCGCTGCTGGTGGAGCCGAACGCGCCGGAGTTTCCGGTGACGACTCTGCGGATCGCGAACCCTTACCTTGCATTCGCGCGGGCGCTGGAGATGTTTCATCCGATGCGGCGCTTCCCTCCCGGCGTGCATAAGACGGCGGTGCTGAGTGAGAGCGCCAAGATCGGCCCGCGGGCGCACGTGGGCGCATACGTTGTCATCGGCGACGACGTGGTGATCGGCGAGGATGCGGTGCTGCTGCCGCATGTAGTCGTCTATCCGGGAGCGCGGATCGGCAAGCGTTTCTTTGCACATGCGCATGCGATTGTGCGCGAGGGCTGCGTGCTGGGCGATGATGTGACGCTACAGAACGGTGCCGTGATCGGCGCGGATGGCTTTGGGTTTGCGAAGAACGGTGACGGGAGCTGGACGAAAATTCTGCAGACGGGACCGGCGGTGCTGGAGGACGCGGTGGAGGTGCAGGCGAATGCGTGCGTCGACCGAGCGAGTGTGGGCGAGACGAGGATCGCGAAGGGAGCGAAGATCGACAACCTCGTGCAGGTGGGGCATGGGTCGATGGTGGGCGAGAACTCGCTGCTGTGCGCGCAGGTGGGGCTGGCGGGGTCGACGACGGTTGGGAAGAATGTGATTCTCGCCGGGCAGGTGGGCGTGGCGGGACACCTGACGATCGGCGATAACGCAGTGGCGACTGCGCAGACAGGGATTCCGAACGACGTGGCTGCTGGCTCGGTGGTGAGCGGCTATCCGGCGATGGACAATAAGATGTGGCTGCGGACAGTGGCCGCAGTGAACCGGCTGCCGGAGTTGATTCGGAAGCTGCGGGCTAATGAGAGTCGGGAGAGATAGTGTCGCGATTGGTGGGAGTACTGGGGTTGGCGGCTGTGGTGTTGGTGGGCGGGTGCAAGTCGCCGTATGTGACCACGACGGTGAAGAACGATACGGGCGCGGTGGTGACGCTTGTTGAGGTTGACTATCCGAGTGCGAGCTTTGGGCGGGAATCGCTGGCGGCGGGAGCAACGTATCCGTACCGGTTCAAGATTATCGGCAGCGGAGCGACGAAGGTGTCGTGGACGGATGCGGCGCGGAAGCAGCACACGGCGAATGGGCCGGATCTGCGTGAGGGACAGCAGGGACAACTTGTAATCACGCTCACGCCGACGGGCGCGCAATGGAGTGAACAGCTGACGCAATGATCGTCAGCCCGCGGCTAATTGGTAGGCGGGGTGGCGCGCGGGTCGGATATTGGGATCGTTGGTAGTGGACGGAATCGATGCCGCTCTGGCCAGCGCGTTTGCGTTGGTTGGCGCTATAGGCGACTAGAAGAAAAGTGATTCCGATGATGGCAAAGACGGCGAGGAGAATGAAAGTAATCATCAGGTACTCCTTGGGCCCGTGGCCCGCTACGGCATGCGCGCCGGTGGCCGCAAGCCTCTTCTACTCATGAGATGCCGATTGCACGTGTGCAGTAGACTCAAGGCGTGAAGCACGGTTTTTTTATTACGTTTGAGGGCCTGGATGGTGCGGGCAAGACGACGCAACTGCGTCGGCTGGCGGCGATGCTTGAGGATGAAGGACATAAGGTCGTCACGCTGAGACAGCCGGGCGGCACGCAGCTGGGCGACCGGATTCGCGGCGTGCTGCTGGACTCGAGGAGCGAGGCGGAGTTTGGAGAGATTGCTCCGGCGGCGGAGATGGCGCTGATGTTTGCGGACCGCGCGCAGTCGCTGCATCAGGTGATTCTGCCGGCGCTGGAACGCGGCGAGATTGTGCTGTGCGACCGGTACACGGACTCGTCGGAGGCGTACCAGGGCGCCGGGCGTGGACTGGGTGTGGAGCGCGTGCTGGAGATGCACAAGGCTGCCTGCGATAACGTGCAGCCGGACCTGACGCTGTTGCTGCTGCCGCCGCTGGATGCGTCGCTGACGCGGGCCAGGCGAAGGAATGACAGGCACGTGAAGCAGCATGGCACGGACGAGAATCGCTTCGAACGCGAGGGCGATGAGTTCTATCGCAAGGTGTACGAGCAGTACCGCGCGATTGCCGAGCGTGAGTCGCATCGTGTGGTGTTGCTGAATGAGCCGGGGACGATTGAGCAGGTCGGCGACCGGATCGTGAGTGTGGTACGCGAGCGGCTGGGTGCGATTGTTGAAACTGCGAGCAGCTAGGACTTGCGCGAGGGGACGGCGGAGAAGAGAACGCCCAGGCCTTCGACCATTGTGGGGTGGGTCAGCACCGCATCACGGATTGCGGTAAATGGCAGGCCAGCGATCATGGCCATCTGCACGGTGCCGAGAACCTCGCCTACCTCCGGACCGAAGGCCGAGAAGCCGAGAATCTGATCGCTGCTTTCGTCGAGGATCGCCTTGAGGAAGCCTCTTGGCTCAGAGTAGGTGAGGGCACGCAAGACCGACGTCATCGGGACCTTCACGAGACGATGCGGAATGTTGCGGGCATTCACTTCGGTTTCAGTCAGGCCGACACGGGCAAACTCTGGGTCGGGGAAGAGCCGTTGGTCCCCAACGGGGCTCTGGATAACCGCTGAGGCTAAATCAGGGCCATCGCAGACTTTATGAAAGGTCGATGACAACCTTGCCCAGCGATCCGCGCTCGACCTCGGCATGTGCTGCAGCGATTTCGCTCGATGGGAATTGCGCCTTATTCATAAGCGGCGTCAGCTTGCCTTCCTCTGCAAGCTCCGCGGCACGCCTGAGAATCTCGCCGTGATGCGCGCGGCCTTCTCCCGTCAACAATGGCAGCAGCGTGAAGACACCGGCGTAAGAAGCGCCGCGGAACGACAGTGGCGCAAGCGAGTGAGTGCCCCAGCCCAGCGCGCTCACCACTCGGCCCGTGTAGCGTTTGACTGCCGCAAAGGACGCGTCAAGCGTCGCGCCGCCCACCGTGTCGTAGATGATGTCGAAGCCTTTGCCTTCGGTGTGACGAGCGACGTAGGCCTCGACGGATTCCGTGTGATAGTTGATGGGGACTGCACCAAAGCGCTGCGCTATCTCCTGCTTCTCCGGGGAGACCGTCGCGAACACTTCGGCGCCCATCGCGGCCGCTAGCTGCACTGCAATGTGACCGACTCCTCCGGCGCCTGCATGGACTAACACGCGATCTCCCGGCTGCACCTTCGCGCGATCCACGAGCCCTTCCCATGCGGTAATTACATTCAGGGGCAGCGCAGCCGCCTCTCGCATCGTGAGTTTCTTCGGTTTGAGCGCGAGTAGGTCTGCGTCAGCAATGACGAACTGCGCAAGAGTTCCCTGCAGTCCGCCGACACCACCCACCATGCCGTAGACTTCGTCGCCAGCCTTGAATTCGCTGACTCCGGCACCGACCTCTTCGACAGCTCCTGCCATGTCCAGCCCGAGAACTGCGGGCAACGGATGGCGCGCATGGGCCGCGATGCCGGCGCGAATCTTCGTGTCCAACGGATTAACGCCGCTGACCGAAACGCGCACCAGTACTTCGCGCGGTCCCGCGGATTGGCGCGCGAAGTTGTACTCCTTGAAGTCCCCGCGCGGCCTTTCGACAACCCAACCTTTGTAGCGTGCGGAATTTGGTTCGGGCATCTCCTCAGCCCCTCGTTACGGCTGTCCGAGATCTGATTTACGGATAAAACTCGCGCTCGGTGATCTGCGCCTTCGGCTCGCCTGCCTCAACCATACGCGCTAACAGGCGCTCGCGCAGTTCTGCTGCAGCTTGCTGCGGGGGAGCACTGAAGCCGTGGACGAGCCCTGGAGTGTCGCGTCGGCCTGCGAGATTGAGCAGTTGGTGCGGGTCGGCACGCAGGTTGTACAAGTACTCTTCCTGATAGTGATCGCTTCCAGCCGAAGGTGTGCGCGACGAACCCGGCGCCATCACCCCATAGGTCCATTCGGGAGTGCGCAGGGCACGCCCGGTTCCGGCTTCGGACATCTGGACGTACACCTCGTTCCGCCAATCTTTCACCTTGCGGTCGAGTAGCGGAAGGAAGCTGCGGCCCTGCATCGACGCCGGTACTGGAAGGCCCGCGGCCGATAAGAGCGTGGGCGTGATGTCGATCTGGCTTGTAAGCTCCGGCACCTCGAGAGAGCGGTCGAAGCCCGGACCCTGGATAACCAATGGAACGTGAATCGAGCTCTCGTGCGGGCTGCGTTTGTACTCGCCGTTGCGGGTTCTGAAGTGGCAACCGTGATCGCTGAGGAAGAGGAAGATGGTGTCGTCTTCCAGGCCGCGGTCGGCGAGCGTCTTGCGAATCTCACCCACAGAGTCGTCGATACGCTTCACGGCACCGCAATAGTCCGGGAGTTGCTTCTGCCAATCGCCGGGAAGGTCTTTGAGATCTCCCGGGACGAAGGGATTCGTATATTTGCCGGCGTATTCCTTCGGAGCTACAAAACAGTTGCAGTCGTTCTGCTGATGAACTTCAAGCTGCGAGATTACGAGCAGGAACGGGCCGTCCACCGTGTTAAGAAATTGCTTCGCGCGCGCGGTGATGAAATCTGCGCGATAGACATCGGAAAACGGTATCGCCTTCCCTGCTCCGTCGTAGATTTCGCCTTCATAAGGATGGGAGGTCCATTCGAGTTCGTTCGAGCCCTCCCAGACGTCCAGAAAACCGCCCCTCTCCTCCGGCGCGACTCGGCCTCTGTCTGTGTTCGCTTCTTTTCCTGGCTGGCGCGGAGCCAGGTGCCACTTGCCGATGTAATTCGCTGTGTAGCCGGCCTTGCGAAGTTCAGTTGCGAGCGTGACTGCATCCGGCGCGAGGCCCGGCCCATTGCGCCAGACACCGTGTTTGTTCTGGTATTGCCCTGTAAACAGAGCCGCCCTGGAAGGAGCACACACCGGCTGATTAGTGATATGTGAGCGGAATAAGGTGCCGCGCCGCGCCATCGCGTCAAGGTTCGGCGTCAGTTGCATGGGGTTCAGTCCATAGGCGGAGACCATGTCCCAGCGAAACTGATCGGAGATATAGAGAACGATGTTTGGCTTGCGCCGGCCTGCGGGGTTCTCCTGCGCGCTCTTGCCGGAAGTCGCGGCCTCCGCGCTAGCAGGAAATGCTGCTGCGACCGCCGAGCCCTTGATGAAGTCTCTGCGACTTAGTCCGGATTCAGAGGATTGAGGATGCCCGTTCGATTCGCTCATTGGGCGTGATTGTAACGTCCTCCGCGGTACCGAAACGTTCAGGATTGCGCGAGCGCGCGATCCTGTATTTCAGGGGAGTTCGTATCCGAGTCCCTCCAGCCGTCTCTTCAGGTCCTTGATCTTTTGCTGAAAGACATCCTTGCGACGCGGTTCCATGATGATCCTTGTTTGCATTCGTGCCGCGGTCTTATAGGCCTCATAAGCATTCTTACGATTACGTTCCCGAGTCTCCGCGGAGACTGTGGTCTCGGCCACCGCGAGGAAGGTAAATGCGGTCTCCAATTCGGTCATTAGAAACTCAACCCCGATCTTGTTGGATTCCTCATGTAATCGGCCGAAGGAGTTCATGTCAGCATGCTACGACAGCTCTTGAGCTTAGAGGAGCCTCTAAAAACAGCACCGCCTGGGGGTGTATCCTGAGTGCCTTCCAAGGGCGAAGTCAATGGCAGATGCGACCCAAATACATGGTGAAGCAGGCGGGCAGGACGAGAGTGGACTGACCTCCGCCGCGAAGCCCGAAGCAACGATGCAGTTGGAGTCCGAACTGGCCCGGAGCGATGGATCCGCCGATGAGAGGAGCACGGCGGCCCTCTCTTTGGAACTGACGGGCCCGGAGAATCAACCGCCTGCTCTGCCGTACCCGGTTGTTGGATTTGGGGCCTCGGCCGGCGGGCTCACCGCCTTCCGCGAGATTCTTGAGAACCTCGCTCCCGACACAGGGATGGCGTTTGTGCTCGTGACGCACCTGGCACCCGATCAAAAGAGCTATCTCACGGAGATCCTGGAGCGATTTACTAACATTCCGGTGCAACCGGTCGTTCACGGAACACGGCCCGAACCCAACCACCTTTATGTTGTTCAGCCTGAGCAGCGGGTACAGCTTCGCGCGGGAACTTTTTTTGTAGAAGAGCGGACCCCCAACCAGCGAGGGCCGCTCGTCATTGATACCTTCTTCCGGTCGCTGGCCGCCGAACAGAAGAACCATGCCATCGGCGTTGTGCTCTCCGGGGCTGACTCGGACGGTGCGTCCGGCCTGAAGGCGATCAAGGGCGAGGGTGGCATTGCCCTGGTGCAAAGCCCGGGAAGCGCCGCCCAGCCGGGAATGCCGCGAAGCTCCATCGCCGCGGACCATGTCGACCTTGTTGTTCCACCGGCTGAACTTGCGCTGGAACTCGGCAGGCTGGCGACCCAGTTTTCGCGTCCCGAGCTTCGATCGCTGGAGGAAGGCGTCACGCCTCCTGACGACGAGCAGTCGTTCCAGCGGATTCTCCAACTGGTGCGCAGTGTGTCGGGGCTTGAACTGCGGCAGTACAAACCGGAGACGCTTCGCCGGCGTATCGCCCGGCGGCTGATCCTGCTTCGCAAGGACAGCCTCGCTGAGTACTACAAGTTTCTGCAGATTCGTCCCGACGAGTTGCGAATCCTCGGGGAAGATCTGCTGATTAGTGTGACTCGCTTCTTCCGCGATCCCGGCTTTTGGGAATCGTTATGCGAGAACGTGTTGCCGGTTCTGCTGCAGGACCGGCAGCCGGACAAGCCGATCCGCGTGTGGTGCGCCGGGTGCTCCTCCGGTGAAGAGGCCTACTCGCTGGCCATCACGATCATCGAATACCTGTCTTCGAAGAACCTCGACATTCCTGTTCAGATCTTTGGAACGGATGCGAGCGATCAGTCGATCGAGGCCGCTCGCCTGGCGTTCTATCCGGAGACGCTCGCTGATGAGATCTCAACGGAACGGTTGCGCCGCTTCTTTGTGAAGGTCGACCACGGATATCAGGTCTCCAAGCGCGTGCGGGATACCTGCATCTTTGCGCGTCAGAATCTCTGCAATGATCCGCCGTTTTCGCACATCGATATTCTGAGCTGCCGGAACGTGATGATCTACTTCGACCCGGCGTTGCAGCGCCAGGTGATGATCACATTCCACTATGCCCTTGAGCCGGGAGGCTACATGCTGCTCGGCATGTCGGAAGGGCTGAGAGATTACAGCGACCTGTTCGGCACGGTAGATCGCAAGCACAAGATCTACATGAAAACCGGCTCGAGTCTGCCGCACCTCTATGATCTGCCACGTAACTATTCACTGGCCCACTCACCAGGGCTTTCGCGCTCAGAAGGCACAGTTCAGGTGGAGAGCATCTGGCCCGAGCTTGAACTGCAACGTGCTGCCGACAGGATTGTTCTTGCGCGCTTCGGCCCCCCGGGATTGATCGTCGATGAACGATTGAACGTATTGCAATCCCGCGGTCAGACGGGGTCTTACGTAGATCTCGCGCCCGGCGCGGTCAGTTGGAACCTGTTGCGTGTGCTAAAGGAAGGCATTGCCGGCGAAGCGCGAAGCGCGGTGCAGCGAGCGATACGTGAAAATGTTCCCGCGACCTCGATGGCAACGATTATCGACGAGCAAAAGGGTGAGCAGAACATTCAGATCGACGTTCTGCCCATGACAAGCGCGGCGGCTCGCCCTCGCTGCTTTCTCATTCTCTTCCAGGCCGTCGACGAAGCTGACCAGCCCCGGCCGATCGAACATGTGGGCACGTCGCATCTCACGGTTGATGAGAAGGACCGCATGATTGCGCAGCTTCGACAGGACCTGAGCTCCACCCGTTTTCATCTGCAGTCGCTGGTCGAGGAGCGCGACGCCCGCAACCAGGAGCTCGTTTCGGCGAATGAGGAGATCCAGTCCGCCAACGAAGAACTCCAAAGCACGAACGAAGAGTTGGAAACCACCAAGGAAGAGCTGCAGTCCGCCAACGAGGAGTTGCAGACCGTCAACGAAGAACTGCAGCAGCGCAACAACGTGCTCACGCAAACAGGAAACGATCTGACGAATCTTCTCAACAGCGTCAATATCCCGCTGCTGATGCTGACCAGCGATCTCCACATCCGGCAATTTACGCCGCCGATGCAGCGTCTTCTCAGTGTGCGCCCCGCTGATATTGGCCGATCCATAAGCGAAATACGGCTTCAATTGAGCATCGACGACCTAGAACCGATTCTCCATGAGGTGCTGGAGACACTCGGAACGCGAGAACTCGAAGTGCAGGACCGCGAGGGCCGGTGGTACCTTTTGCGTGTTCGTCCTTACCGCACCTCCGAGAACAGGATTGAAGGTCTGGTCGTCGTCCTTCTTGATATCGATCAGCTGCGCAGCAGCCAGCAGCATCTGATCGATGCGCATCACTTCACGAGGGCGGTCGTTGAAGCCGTACCTGTGCCCATCGTTGTGCTCAACAAGGACCTCGGGATACGCACGGCCAACACCGCCTTCCGCGAGCTTTCGGAGCTGAGCGCCAAGGAATTGGATGGCCGGTCACTGCCGGAGCTTGTGCATCTTCTCTGGGGAATTGACTCGATGCGTGAGAAGCTCCAGCACTTGTTGGACAATTCGGCAACCGCTCTCGAGTTTGAGCACCGGTCGTCGACGGCTCAAAGGAAGACGCTGCTCATCCGGGGACAGCTTCTCTCCACGGACGGCGACCGTGTGCTTCTGTTGATGATGGATGACATCACACTTCGCCGTGAAGCGGAACAACTGGTCTCCAGGCAGAACAAGGCGCTGGAGACAGAGATCGAACACGCCGCCTCCACGCTGAACCGCACGAAAGAGCAACTGCGCGGCCTCAATACTCACCTCTTTCAGGTGCAGGAAGAGGAACGCCAGCATGTTGCACGCGAGTTGCACGACGACGTAAGTCAGCGGCTGAGCTTTCTCGAGATGCTGCTGTCGGATGCAAGCTCGACCTCCACGTCGGACGACTGCTCGAAGAAGCTGGAGACGGCCAGAAACGAGCTTCAGACCCTCAACACTGACGTTCGCCAGATCTCACATCGTCTTCACCCGAGGGTTCTCAAAGACCTGGGCATGGCGGCGGCGCTGCGCGGGTTGGTGGAGGAGTTCGATCGCCGCGAAGGTATGCCGGCTTCCTTCTCTTCGCGCGGATTGCCGGAGCAGGTGCCCGATGAAGTCGCTACGGCCATCTACCGCATTACGCAGGAGGCTCTTCGCAACGTCGCCAAGCATGCGGGAAGAACACACGTGAAGGTCATGCTTCGTGGTGTGGATCACACATTGGTGCTCAAGGTAGTGGACTTTGGCGTAGGGTTCGATGCGGATGCCACAGAACGACAGCCCGGCCTCGGCATGATCAGCATGCAGGAACGCGCCAGAAGTACAGGTGGAACCTTTGACATTGATTCTGAGCTCGGCAGTGGCACGGCGATCACGGTGAAGGTTCCGCTGGAGCAACCATGAAGCGCGTCCTAGTGGCGGACGACCACGTAATGGTTTCCGAGGCGATCTGCGCCATTCTGGAGAAGAACTATGAGGTCGCCGGCATCGCGAAGAATGGTCGAGAGCTGGTCGAGAAGGCCTTTCGGCTAAAGCCGGATGTCATCGTTCTGGATATCTCCATGCCGGAACTCAATGGCATTGAGGCTTGCCGCCAGCTCCAGGCGTCCGGATGCATGGCCAAGGTCGTGATTTGTCACCCAGCAATTGGGCGCCGAGTACGTCCGCGCCGCGTTCGACGCCGGCGCGATGGCCTATGTGGCAAAACAATCCGCCTCGTCTGAACTTCTCCAGGCCGTGCGGCTCGCTCTGCTCGGCCGCTATTATGTAACTCCGCTGGTCGCATCAGGACAAGATGATGAACCTCTCGCGGGGGTACAACGGTCGAATCCCGCCGAGATGTTCGGCGCGCGGCTCACGAGCCGGCAGCGGGAGGTCCTGCAGCTCGTGGCTGAAGGAAAAACTACCAAGGAGATTGCGTCCACACTGAACATATCCGCGAAAACAGTTGAGTTCCACCGCAGTTCCGTGATGGACCAGCTCGGCCTGCGAACGACCGCAGAACTCACCCGGTACGCGCTTGATTCACGGAATCATCGCTTAGGCTCAAATCGCGATTGCAGATTTTCGACACTACAACTCCTACGACAATTTCCTTTTATCTGTTCGCCGTTCCAGCGTCTAACACCAGCGATTGCAAGCCTCGACCGCAACTCAGGACGACAAACGCGTCAATGTCTGAAAACGAGGTGCCTATGATCGACCAATCTGTTGATCTCTCTTAGTCGCTCTGAACTGAGAATCAGAATCAGCTGCAATCTACGGGACTAACGTAACAAGGTCTCTGGACCGCTCGATGAAAGCCATTGTGAAGTCCCGGCAACTGCTCGCCGATAGCAAGGCTTTGCTCAGTTATCCCGAATCTACCGATCCTGACGCTCTCACGCTGGCACCGGCAAGATCAGAGTGCTCCACCAACGGCTCCGCTGCTGCTTGTCTCCAAACATGATTTCGACGGCGAGATGGTGGCGACGGATAGAAACACTTCTGCGACTGTGGCTTCCGGAATTGCACGCTGCTCTACAGCGGATCTCCCGTCATCTTTGAATCCTGTCGCTTTCACGATTGCAAGTTTGAGTTTTCCGGCGCCGCCGGTCGTACCGTTCAGTTCCTCGATTGCTTCCGTATCCTGCCGGGACAAGCGGCCGGATCAGGCCAGTGATCCCGCCGACACGGTAGCGCATCTTGTGAACTAAGCCTGGCGGGCAGTTTTTGAAGTGGCGTTCACCTTAACGTGGCACGCACCACGCGCCGGCTGCGTCGTTGAAGCGGACGGAAATCGTCGCCGAGAATGCCGCGATTCGTTCCTGGACCCGGAGCACAGTCGCATGGGCAATGTAACTTCGTGCACCTGGGCCGAAAAGTCCGCTTGAAGAACAGAGCTCCGTTCAGTTTGACCCGGTCAGGATTTCCGAGAATGCGTCAATCGGCCCTTTCCGGGACGAACGGCAAAGGTTTCCGGAATACTTGCAAATCAATTCACGCGCTCTGGACGGGTTGCGAAGAAAATTGCGTAGCTCAAAGTTATCGGTCCCGATCTCACTTGCTCAAGATGGTAATGATTACGCAAAAGCTGTTGGCTCCCCGGATTTGAGGGCCGGTTGAGCCAGAGATATTAGATGAGTTACCAGCCTGGTCGGCCGTTAGTTTTGAGAACTTCCTGTATCCGCAGAAGAGCGGGCTTTGGCCCGAAATCGTGCTGGGGGGAGTGCGAACTCACGCTTGAAGGCTCGATTGAACGCTGCTTCCGATTCGTAGCCTACCTCTGATGCGACCTGTGCCACCGAATGATTGGTTGACATCATCATCTCTGCTCCCAGATGCAGTCGCCAACGCATGAGGTATGCCATTGGAGGTTCTCCGAGAAAATGGCGGAAACGTTCAGCGAGCACCGAACGAGAAACGCCTGCCGCTTGAGCCAGCGTGGCGATCGTCCACGCATCGGCAGGCCTTTGATGCATTAGCGCTAATGCTTTGCTCACTTCCGCATCGCGCGCGCCGGCCAACCACCCTGTTTGTTCGGGAGGCAGGCTCGTAATGTAAGCTCGCAGCGCCTCGACAAACAGTACTTCCGAAAGTTTGGCTAACACCGCCTCTCCTCCGGCGCGACAACCGCCGCCCGCCTGGTCTACCGAAAACCGGATCGAGTCTTCCAGCCATTGTCCCGACGCATCATTGCGAATGCTGATCTTCAGCACTGGCGGCAGACCGCTGAGAAAGGCCTGGCTCAATCGCGGGTCGCAGGCCATGTAACCACACACAACCCTCGTCACTTCACCTCCACCGCCGATGCGCCATAACTTCATTCCCTGCGCGAGAACCTCACCCAACTGCTTCGAGTCGTCGACAGTTTGAGTAGCTGACCCATTCTCCATGATGTGCGGGTCGCCATGCGGGATCATGACCAGATCGCCGGCATTCAATGTCACGCGTTGACCGCTGTCGAGTCGAATGAAAGCCCGGCCCTCAGTGAGCAGGTGATAGACAATCACGTGCTCCACGCCAGCGTTGAAGTGGTTTGCCAGTCCTCGCGATGAAGCTGCACGCACACTCCACGGAGAAGAGAATTCGCCGTTGTAAAACAGCGCTCCCTTCAGCTTCACGACTTTCAATATTTCGGAAAGGACGTCCATGGTCCTCTTTCGCAGACGTTGAGCAAATGTTTCAGGACCCTCGGACAAAGCCATGATACCGCAACCGTCCACGAGCAAAGAATGCCGGACGCAGAGACAAGTACTGTGCCACCCGCTTCTCCATAGTGAATGGATGAGTTGCTCAACGAGATCACACGTGAGATGAGGCGAAAGAATGAAGAGCTACAAAATTGAATCACGGGTGTCACGAGCCAGCACCGCGGACGAGACACAGTCACTCGCACCAAGACCGAAGTTGAACCCGATGCATGAAGGGCGCATCGGCCATCCACCCGAAACCGCGTTGCACTTCTTCGCTATATGCGCGCGTATCGGAGTAGCGATGCTGTATGGCGCATGTGCAATTGCCGCAATTGCTTGATCGGTGAGTCGGGAATTGGCGGCCGGCCTCTAGCCACTGAAGCTGCTCTCGCACTAATTGCGGGACGCAAGTAGATACACAGATCAAAGCCTGTCATGAGAATCGTCATGACAGGCTTCCAACAAAGTTACAGAAACGGATACCGCAATGAATCGAATCATAACAACTGCTGCTTGCATACTTGCAAGCCTCATCGTGGTCAATGGTGCACCAGCACAAAAACATGCAGTCCGGGTAGACATCCCGTTTGACTTCAGCGCGTCGGGTACCCAGTTGCCCGCCGGAAGCTACACCATCGCAACACAAAATGACTTCACATCAATAACTCAAAACAGCACGGGAAAAACGACGTTCGTAAGTGCCATTCCTGTCATAGACAATCTGCCGAACGACAGCAAGCTGGTCTTCTCGGTCTACCGCGACCAGTATTTCTTACGGAAGATTCTCTGCCCTGGGCTCAATGTCAGCCTGGAGTTTTTGTTGTCAAAACCTGAACTCAAGGCTCGACTGCAGACAGTAAATAACTCGGGTGATTGATCGGATTACTCGATTCGGTCAATAAGGTCGTAAGCGGGTGACCCACCGTGAAACCACACTCTGGGTGCTCCACCCGTACGCGGGGTCACCGCGATGCGTGGCCCGATCGACCCAAATCTCCTCACATCAATAAACCGGGAGTGCCCGACCTCAGTCGGGCCGAATCCGGCTCGCGCAAAGCGCTCTACCACCGCCGAAATCTGTCGCTAAGCCCGCGAGGCGTAGCGACTGAATTGCCTTCTTGCACGCTATTTTCTCGCTGTTCTCAGCGATAGAGCGATTCCAGCCGTTGCGTCTCGCGCGCGCGTAGTTCATGGAAATACCCGATGCGGAAGCTCGAAATCAATCAGCGAGAATCACAGATAGAGTCACGAAATAGGTCACGGTGCCCAACCGACGAAACCGACGAAATTGCCGCTACACCCAAGAGCGTCAATATTAAACCAATGAAACACCATGATTTCGTGGTGCCCGAGGGGGGACTTGAACCCCCACGCCGCTTTCGCAGCTGCGGATTTTAAGTCCGCTGTGTCTGCCGATTCCACCACCCGGGCGCCTGCTTCATCCTATCCCACCCCGCCTTCCATCTGGTCCGCCAACATGGAACCGCCGGCTGCCTCTCTGCGTACCTCCATCAACGCTTAAACTGAGCAGCGCCCGGCCATGCCCTTTCGCGAAATTCTCAAACAAACGCTTGCCGCACTGTGGGAGTCCAAGCTCCGCAGCTTCCTCACCATGTTCGGCATCCTCTGGGGCATCACCTCGGTCATTCTGCTCGTCGGCCTTGGCATCGGCTTCAGCATCCAGCAGCGTAAGCAACTCGCCACGATCGGCACGGACATCGCCATCTGCTTCGGCGGCAAGACCGGCATGCCCTACCAGGGCTACCCTGCCGGCCGCAATGTCTACATGACGCTCGACGACGCCATCGCCATCAAGCAGCTCGCGCCGCTCATCAAAACCATCTCGCCTGAGATCCGCAAGACCGTCAACCAGGTCAGCCAGTGGAACGCCTCCAACCGAGCCGTTCGCGGCGTCTGGCCCGAGTATCAGCACTTCCGCTCGCTCATCGTCGGGCAGGGTCGCCTTATGTCTCAGGATGATGAGGACAACGCCTCCCGCGTCGTCGTCCTCGGCGCCGACTCCGAGCGCCAGCTCTTCCCCGGCAAGCCGTCCATCGGCCAGACCATCGCTATCTCCGGCTACCCGTACACCGTCATCGGCGTGCTCGAAAAGAAGCAGCAGAACGGCAGCTACGGCTCCGGCCCGGACAACACGCAGATGTTCGTTCCCTTCTCTGCTATGGAGCGCGACTTCCCGCCCGACTTCAAAGGCTCCTTCCCCGGTTACGTCAACAACATCGTCGTCCAGCCTGTCTCGCCTCAGCTACATGTGGCCGCGATGCGCCAGGTCCGCGAGGTCCTCGGCGCGCGCCACCACTTCGATCCCATCGACCTCGACGCGCTCTGGGTCTGGGACACGCTCGATAGCGTCAAGTTCACTGACCGCATCTTCCACGTCATGACCATCTTCTTCGCCGCTGTCGCCCTGCTCACGCTCGCGCTGGGCGGCATCGGCGTCATGAACATCATGCTCGTCGCTGTCTCCGAGCGCACGCGCGAAATTGGCGTCCGCAAGGCGCTCGGAGCAACAGCACGCGACATCCGCCGCCAATTCCTCGCCGAAGCTGCCATCATCACGCTGGTCAGCGGCGGCCTCGGCCTTTTCTGCGCCTTCGCGCGTCATTGCGGCCTTCCGTCTCATTCCGTTGCCGCCATTCCTTCCGCGCCCTGCCGTCTCTCCGCTCGCCATCATCTCGTCGCTTGCTCACGCTCGCAGCCATTACCGTCGGTGCGGGCATGTACCCTGCTTTGCGCGCCGCCAAACCTCACTCCCATGGAGTGCCTCACCGGACGCGACTCATAAGCCATGGAACATCCGCGAAGCCTTCGTCCAGTCCGTCGACTCCCTCCGCCGCAACCGCGTGCGCTCCGTCCTCACGATGCTCGGTATCGTCTGGGGACTGGTCACCGTCGTGCTTCTGCTCAGCTACGGCGAGCCATCGGCAAGGCGGTCCTGCAGGGCTTCCTCGGCATCGGCAACAACATCGTCATGTTCTGGGGCGGCCAGACCTCGATGCAGGCCGGCGGTCAGCGCTCCGGGCAAAAAGTGCAGCTCAAGGAAGGCGACGCCGAAGCCATCCGCGACTCGCTCCCCTATCTCCGCGCCGTCTCCAACGAGTCCGACGACGGCCTCAGCGTCAAGTACGGCCCCAAGGTCGTCACCATCCAGTCCAAGGCCGTCGATCTGCCCTACGGCAGCATGCGCCGTCTCGACGTCGAAACCGGCCGCTACTTCGAGTCCGACGACTTCACCAACCACCGCCAGGTCGTCATCTTCGGACCGCACGCCGCCGAAAAACTCTTCTCCGGCTACCCGCCCGTCGGCGAAACGGTGCAGATCGAAGGCCAGCCCTTCCAGGTCATCGGCGTCCTGCGCAACAAAATCCAGGACTCCTCCAACAACGGCCCCGACAACGAAAACATCTTCGTCCCCTTCGAAGCGATGCGCACGCTACGCCAGCAGCGTGACCCCGGCTCCATCGTCTTTCAACCTTCATCGCCGGAGCTCCATCTCCGCGCCATCGCCGCCGTCCGCACCGTGATGGCGCAGCGCCACCACTTCAACCCTGCCGACGACAAAGCTCTCGGTATGTGGGACACCGTCGAAGACTCAAAGCAGATCATGCAGTTCTCCATCGGCCTTGAAGTGTTGCTCGGCCTCATCGGCGCCATGACCCTCGCCGTCGGCGGCGTCGGCGTCATGAACATCATGCTTGTCTCCGTCACCGAGCGCACCCGCGAGATCGGCATCCTCAAAGCACTCGGCGCGCGCCGTCGCGACATCCTCGCGCAGTTCCTGCTTGAAAGCCTGATCCTCACCTTCATGGCCGGCGCCATCGGCATGATCATCGCCGTCATCCTCGGCCACCTCATCCCGCCGATGCCGCTCTACTCCGACATCTACAAGACCGCCAACCACGAAGGCGACATCATCCTCCGCGCCTCCGGCACCACGATGATCGCGTCCTTCGTCATCCTCGCGCTTGTCGGCATCATCAGCGGCTTCATCCCCGCCTTCCGCGCCTCACGCCTCGACCCCGTCGTCGCCCTCCGCCACGAGTGAGTCGCATCGACTACTTCCCTGCATAGATCGCCTTATACATCTCGCGATTCCGCAAAATGCTCTGCACGTAATCCCGCGTCTCGCTATACGGAATCGACTCCACCCACTCCGGCACATCCTTGTAGTCGTTCGAGGAAATCCACTGCCGCACCGGCGAATCGCCCGCGTTGTACGACGCCAGCGCATATTCCACCTGCCCGTCGTAGTGGCTGATCGCCTGCCGCAGATCCATCGTCCCGAGCCTCAGATTCACCGTCGGATCCAGCAGCTGATTCGCGTTGAAGTGCTTCACGCCGTTCTTCCGCGCTAGGCCTTTCCCTGTACTCGGCAGCAATTGCATCAACCCCACTGCATTCGCCCTGCTCACCGCGCCCGCATTGAACTCCGACTCCTGCCGGATGAGCGCCGCAACGAGATAGGGATCCAAGCCATTCGCATCCGCATTCGCTTTCAAGGTCGGCCAGTACGGCCGTGGAAACAGAATCTCCCAGTACGCATGCGGAATTTCGTCTACATCCAGCGCCGTGAACGGGATCTTGCTGCGTTTCATCGCCTGCAGCGCGCGCGTCGTCTCGCCGAAGCTCTGATAGATATCCGCCTCCGCCAGCGCGCCCCATTCTGAAGATGTCGCACTCAGCGCAATCTCCGGACGGATGTACTCATTCAGCGCCGCATTCGCCAGCAGCCTTGCCTTGATCAGATGCGGATCGTTCTCCGGCAGCTGATCGATCAGCTCCGGATCATCCACATCTCTCACCGCCGCCAGCGCCGGAGCCGCCGCAACCTCATCGCGCTTGCCAATCGCCGCAATCCTCTGCCGCGCCAGCCACGCGTAGTAGCTGTTCACATACGCTTCATCCAGCCGGTGGTAGTAGTTCAGCGCCTGCCCGAAGTCGTGCTCCACATCCTCATACAGACGTCCGCGCCAGTACAGCGCTCCCGGAATCTCCTGCCCGCCGGATAATTCTGTATCTGCTCATCCATCAACCGCGCGGCCGCCGGATAGTTGCGCGTTCGATAGCTCAGCCACGCCACACGCCAATGCGCGCTCGGCGAATACACGCTCTTCGGAAAGTGCTCCCCCAGCGCCATGTAGTCCGCAATCGCTCGCACCGAATCCTTGCGGAGCAAATACATGTTCCCGCCCGAGTACAGCGCCTCCTCCAGCCACCGGCTCTGCGGATACTTCGTCATCAGCTCCTGCACCAGCTGGTCCTGCTCGTTCGTGTCGCCCACATTCCGCGCCAGCTCCGCCTGCAGATACAGCTTCAGCGCCGCGCTGTCATCGCCCGTCACCGGCAGCTTCTCTACATCCATCCGGCTCAGCCGCTTCAGCTTCAGATCGCACACCGCCGCGTAGATCTCCAGCGCATCGCGGTCCGCCTGCGACAGATCCGTGTCGTCCTTCCGCAGCTCACGATACTCAATCGCCGCATCGCCATACTGATGCGCGTTGAACATCGCATCCGCATGCTGCTTGCGCTCTGCCACCGTCAGCGGAATCTGCATCGCGGCCAGCTGATTCTTCGCATCGTTCGCCTGGCTGCTCAGCGGATCGCTCAGATAAATCCCGCGATACAGCTTCGCCGCCTCGGCCATGATTTCCGCTCGCCTGGTACGCCTTCGCCAGCGTCGCGCGGAAGTCCACATGGCTTCCCGCCGCGAGTATGCGCCAGCGGCTGCAACACGCGCAGCGCGCTCGCCGGGTCATGGTTCGCGACATATGCCTGCGCCAGCGTCACCGGCGCATTCGGCACAAACAAACTGTCCGGATACTTCTCCGCAAAGTGCAGCCAACAGCAGGACCGCGTCCGTGGGCCGGTTCGCAGCGAGAGCCGCCTGCGCGCCCAGGTACTCCGCATAATCATCCAACGCATCGCCCGCCTGCTTCGCCGCAGCGAATGCCTCCTGCGCTTCTGCATATCTGCGGTCCATCATCAGCGCATGCCCGAGCGCCAGCTGCGCCGCCGCCGCGCCATCGCCGGGATGTCCACCGGCCCAGTGCCGCACGCCGTCGTACGCAGCCGCGCTGCGCACCGTCACCAGCTGTTGCGCCATCGGCCGCAACTGCGCGCTCGCCACAAACGCCGCATGCAGCCTGCGGCTCACCGCCGTCGGAGCCACCTCAATGTGCTTCCGCCGCACCTTCGTCCTGGAACTCGTCCTCTTCGAAGTCGTATGGTGCGTCTTCGTGTGATGCGTCGTCGTCTTGCTCGGCGTCGTCGCCGGCTTCTTCTTCTGCGTCGTCGTGCTTGAACTCTGCGCGTACCCAACCGTGATCGCCACGCACAATACTGCGCCCGTCACCCATTGCCAACCGAAACCCGAATCCTTCGTCACCACGTCCACCTTGATTCGACTCTACGGCGTACGCAAAGACTCTGCATCCACACCCGCACCCCACCCGAACCTCGGCAGGTAACCCGGCAGCCGAGCGCTAGAACTTTACCGCCATATTCAGCTGCATCATCCGTGGCGGCTGCGCCGCCACCGCCCGCCCAAAGTACGGCGACGTGGCCACGCCCACATACGTCGTGTCGTTCTGGTGATTCAGCGCATTGAATGCGTTCAGCGCCACCGTCGCAATCGGCCCTTTCTCCCTCTTCTTCGTCAGAGCAAAGTCCCTCGACACATTCAGATCCAGCCCCAGATAGCCCGGCCCATGCATCGTATTCCGCGGCAAGCCCGTCGGCCGGTCCAGCGCCAGCCCGTCGTGGTTATCGTCGTTCCCCGTAGTAACATTCACCGGCAGCCCCGAGGACACCGACATCGCCGTGCCGAAGTGGAACCAGTCCTTCGCATTGAAGGTCCCCAGCAGATCAAACTTATGCCGCCGGTCATAGTCTGACCGCGCCCAGTCCGCATTCGGCACGTAGCTGTTCGCCGGGAAGTACGTCACACCGCTTGTATTGTTGCGTGTCTTGTTCAGGATGTACTGCGCTTGCCCCGTGAAGTAACTCCCGATCCGTCCGCGGAAGTTCACCTCCAGCGAGTTGCTCTTCATGTACCCTTCCGACTGAATCTGCCTCTCCTGTCCCACCGCCGCATTCGGCCTTGCCGCGTACGCGGGTCCCATCGGCGCATTCACATCCACCGACCGGAACATATCGATCCCGCGTGCACCCGCATAGTTGACCGCCAGCGAGCTGCGCGCCGTCAACTGCTGCTCTACGCCGATCCCATACTGCACCGAGTACGGAATCCGCACCCGCGGGTCCAGCGTCACCAGGCTCGTCGGCACTGCGGCCACCTCCGCCTGCGTCACCGGATACGTCGGGCTCTCCACGATGTACCGCCGCAGTGTCACACCATCGAAGTGCAGCAAATCGGCAATCGGCCCCGGTCCTGTGCGATCGAAGAAGATTCCCGCACCGCCACGAATCACCGTCTTTCCTCGCTGCGAAGGCGCGTACGCGAAGCTCAACCGCGGAGCCACATTATGAGGAACATCACCAAAGTAGTTCTGCCAGTAGTACCGGACGCCCGCCGCGATCTGCAGCTTCGACGACACTCGCACCGTATCCTCGAAAACGCCCGCAAAGTTCATCTCCAGAAACGTCAGATGCCCCTGTCCCTGCTGAACCAGGTACGTGTACGGCGTATTCGACTCATACGTGCTCAAACTCGCAAAGGAGTACGTGCCCAGCCGATTCGTAAAGTCATCGAACCCACGCCGGCTGATGTCCGGCACGTCCACGCCGAACTTCATCTCCTGCTTTCCCTTCGTCCACGTCACGATGTCCGTTCCGTCGAAGTGGTACTCCGTGCGCCGCGCGTCCGCCTGCGCTCCGCCTCCGACAAACGCGCCCGACACCGAAACCTGCGGCTGTTCGTTGATGCTCTGCGTCTTGTTGTCGTAATGCCCGACGAGAAAATGCAGCTGATTCAACAGCGTTGGCGAAAACACATACGTGTGTCCCACGTTCACCTCGTGCTCAAAGAACACAGTATCCGTGCCCGCCTCCGGCAGTACCATTCCACCCACGCCCTGGTTCTGCACGGTCTTGTGCTCGTACGAATAACCAATCCAGAACTGATTCGCCTTGCCGTAGTTATGAAACACCCTGCCCGAGAGAAAGTAATGATTGACCGGATACGGGACCGTCTCGTTCACCGCTCCGCCTGGCAGCGCAGCTACAACCACACTCTGCTGGTTGTCGTTGTCATCATCCAGCGCCAGCAGAAACGTCGTCTTCCCGTTGTGCGACAACGGCCCCGTCAGCGAGCCCTCGTAGTACGTCCGGTTCTCATCGGGCTTGTTGTCCGAAAACGCCCGCTGCGCGTTGAATATCGAGTTGCGGTACATGAAGTTCGCCGTGCCATGCAGCTGCGGTGTACCGCCCGCGGTCATAATCTCAATTCGCGCACGTCCCGGCCGAGAAAATAACGACGAGTAAGGATTCTGGTTAATCTTTACGCTCGTAACAGCCGAAGGCGTCACACCCGGCCCGTTCGCCTCAACACCGTTCACCACCAGCGTCACGCCATTCGTTCCGGTCGCGTCGGAGTTCAGAAATCGCGACAGCGTCGTGATGTAGTCCTCGTCGAACACAGGCAGCCGGTCCAGCGCATCGCGATCAACAGAATTTCCGTTCTGGTTCTGTCCAATCTCCGTGCTCACCTGCGCGGAGGCGTCAGAACCTTGGACCGTCACCACCTCATCCGTCGCCGCCACCGGCAGGATGATCTTCATCGGCCCATGCCCGCTCGTCCCAACACTCAGCGGCAGTTTCACCTCGCGAAAGCCCGTCTCGGTCACATCCAGAACATACTTGCCCGGTTTCGGGGACTGCACATGAAACGTGCCGGCACTATCGGAGGTCGCATGGCCCACCACCGCACCACCCTCAGTGAGCACCTGCACCGCCGCTCCCGGAATCAGCGCGCCGCTCGGATCCTGCACCGTCCCGCTCACCGTCCGCGCCGTCTGTGCTGCAACCCCTCCAAAACCACAGAGAACAACCACACCCAACCGACGAAACAACAACGACATCACACCTCTTCCAAACTCGAGACGGACCATCCATCGCCCCATCGCTCTGAAAGCCCCTTTTGCGAGTCTACTTGCAACTCGCTTAAGCAACCCTGAAGACCAACTCGCCGGCGGCAGCCTGCGCCCTCACAGAGAACCTGCGTCCTGTAAACTAGACCGATGGCGGCCCACACCTCATCTCTCGCAGACGACCCGGCCGAGCTCTCCGGGGCCACCGCTGTCATCGAGCCCCATCCGGATCTCGCGCTCGTCGAGCGCGCCAAGGCCGGCGACACCGCCGCGTTCGAGCAACTCGTCCGCCAGTACGACCGCCAGATCTACCGCACCGCCCTGCACATCACCCAGAACCGCGAAGACGCCGAAGACATCACCCAGGATGTCTTCTTCAAAGCCTTCCAGAAGCTCGAGCAGTTCCAAGGCAACTCCAAGTTCTCCACCTGGCTCGTCCGCATCGCCGTCAATGAGAGCCTCATGCGCCTCCGTAAGCGCAAGACCTCAAAGACCGTATCCATGGACCAGGACGTCCAGACCGAGGAGGGCTCTATCCCCCGGGATTTCGCCGAATGGCGCCCCAACCCCGAGCAGATTTACTCGCAGGGCGAGCTTGGCGACATCCTCCGAAAAACAATTGCAGGCCTGCCCCCGGGTTTTAGAACCGTTTTCACCCTCAGGGACATCGAAAACCTGTCGACTGAGGAAACGGCGGAGGCGCTAGGATTGAGCGTCCCTGCTGTGAAGTCTCGGCTGCTGCGCGCGCGCCTGCAGTTGCGCGAACGCCTCAGCCGCTACTTCCGCAAAGCAGCCAACGAGGGCTCGAAGTGAACTGCACCGACTTTCTCGCGAAACTAACCGACTACTTCGACGGCCAGATCGATCCCGATCTCCTTGCGGAAGTCAAAGACCACCTCGGAACCTGCCACCACTGCGAAGTGGTCGTCAACACCACCCGGAAGACGATCGACATCTACCGCGACCAGCAGACCTACGAGTTCCCCGAAGACCTCTCCACCCGCCTCCGATCCGCCATCATGCAGCGTTGCCAGGCCTCTAAAGAAGGTGCAGAAGCCAAAGCCAAGCTCCACGCCGAACTCGTACGCGACGCCTCCAGCCGCTCCTCCTGACGGCTTGACACGACCGGATACAAATAGAAGTGGGGAAACTTTCAACCCGGCATACGCCGGGTTTTGATCTTTAACAATCGGGGGAAACACACTCAGGTCCGGACCTAACCATCCTGTACTGAAGACGTTGCGCAAAAAAGTGACGGGGAGAGGGGTTCTGCCTGCCAAAAGCAAAAAGCGGCCGAAGGCCGCCTTTCACTACCAACTAACTTCCGATTTACTTGATCACAACCTGCTGGAACAGAGGCGAACTCAGCAGACCGGCGAACTCACTATCCGACGACGAGTAACCCACCGTCAGGGTTCCCGAGTTCGAGTCGATCGTCGTATCATCCACCGCGCTCTTCTCGAACGGAGACCCCGAGGTCCGCTTCAGGATGGCAACACCCTTCATCAGCGTCGCCGCCGTCGCCGCGGTCATCGTGTCCGACATCACGACCGCCATGTCGAATTTCACGCCGTTGGAGAAGTCCATGGTGTAGCGAGCGCTCTTCATCCGGTTCTTCACCGTGTCGTAGTCGGCCAGTTGCGCCGCCTCGCCCAGAACGCTCTTCATCATGGTCTGCGTGCCCTTCTGGTCCAGAAGGCTCCACACTGGACGGTTGTCGACGATGGCCATATCGTTCATCATCTCGCCGTTCTGAAGGAAGTTCGGTGCCAGGCCGTCGCGCGCATCCAGCGCCGCCTTCACCGCGTCCCTGTCCCCGAACACCATCGTGGTCTGGTTCAGGAACGCCACGCTCATTCCCGCCACTCCCATCGGGTACACCGGGTTGTTTCTCACCATGACGGGCTTGGTCTTCTGTTTCGTGAAGTTTGCGAGGATTGACTGGTAGTTGAACTGGCCCTGCGCAACTCCGATAATCCGCGTGCCATCCGAGCCGGGAGCGCGGAAAGCCGCAAAGGCAAGCGTGTCCGCATCCTGATCGACCTTGAGGCCGGAGGTCTTCAGCGAAGTCTCCAGCCGCTTCAGCTCCGGTGGAAGGACCCGATCCTTCAACTGCATCGCAGCCGGCGAATTCTGCATCGCCCGGTAATCGACCACAATGATCTGCTGTACATCGCGCGGGATCGACGCACGTCGCGTCGCCGCTGAGTTGAGCAGCCCCTGCTGTTAGAGGAACGCCAGCCAGCCCTGCCAACAGGGCAACAACCGTTCCACGCTTCCAAACTTTGAACATCATCACTTCCGCACTCCGACTCAAACCGCAGGTTTTCCCGCAGTCTCTATTGTTTCGTGAACCCAGCAAACCTGCAAGAAACAGGGGCTACTTCTTTTGGCTCAGGGCCACGCCAAAGGGTGTAGCAAACGCCGCTCCAACACCCTCTCCTCGGGATTAAACCCCACTATTTGACGAACCCAATCAGCGTTTGGCTCAAACGCCTGCTCAGGAATCAGGCCAATCAACTCTCCCTCGCCGACTGTGCCTCCGTGACGTGCCGCGCTCTCGGCTACAGCGGCGTGCACCCGCGCCATCGGGGTGCGGGCAAAGTCCGTGACGTTCATGCTTACCTGGGCGTGGCCGTTGACCAATGCGCCCATGGCCTTGAGGCCGTAGAGTCCGCCGCCTGAGGCCCGCACCTCCTTCGCAACCGTTCGGGCCAGTCCGACGTCTGCAGTCCCGCGCCGGGCGTGAAGGGTGATGTTGTAGGCGATGAGAAACTGTCGCGCTCCGATAGCGCTTGCTCCGGCAGTTGCATGGATTCCCGGGCCGCCGATATCGGGCTGGCGGGTCGAGTCCTTCATTGCGGCTGCGCTCAGGCCCTCGAACTCTCCGCGCCGGACGTTTTCAAGATGCACGCGGTCCGGCCGTGAGGCCGCTGCCTCGTAGAAGTAGACCGGAACGCCGAAGCGCTTCCAGATCTCCATGCCCGCCTGGCGAGCGAGCAGGACACACTGCGGAAGCGAGATGCCGCTCACGGGGACGAACGGAACGACGTCCGCCGCACCCATGCGCGGATGCTCGCCCTTCTGTTGCGTCAGGTCGATCAGCTCTGCGGCTTTGCCGACACCGCGAATCGCGGACTCGACGACAGCCTCAGGAGCGCCGGCGATGGTGACGACCGAACGGTTGTGATCGGGGTCGAGCGACCAGTCGAGCAGGTGCACGCCCTCGACGTGCATCGCGCGAACGATCTCGCGGACCTTTGCGGCGTCTCGACCCTCGGCGAAGTTGGGAACGCACTCTACGATTGGGCCGGCAATCGTCTGCGTTTCGTTTTCCTGCAATGTTGCCTGACTGCTCATCCTTCTTGATTCCCTACTTCCACCAGCTATAGCCGACCGAAAACTGCACGCTTGCGTTCACGCCCGGATTCCTGTCACCAAGACTCGCGCTGGAAATATGCACCGCGTTTGCGCTGACGTCAATGGACCGTCGCGGGTGGACGAAATAGTGGGTTCCGACGCCGAACTGCGGTGTGAAGTTCCACACGCTTGTGTTCGCGCTGGGACCATCGTTGTCGAGGTAGTACTGGCCGAGCGGCGGGCCGATGGTGATGGGCCCTGGGGCAGGAAGAGGCGCACCGAAGGCCGGATACTTGTGGTTCGTCCAGACCACGCCGCCTGCGCCCTGTATCCATGGCATCCACCGCTCGCCGTGCGTGAAGTTCCAGCGGAAGATGGCCGGTGTCACACTGACTCCGGTGAACGTTCCGCCAACGGTGTATTCGGCTGAACAGGCAACATAGGTTCCAGACGGCACGGCGGGCGGAAAGATCTGCGTGCATTTGGCGCGCTGGAACTTCGGCGTGTAGCTCTGCCAGAGCGGAAAGACCTCGACGCCGTATTCGAAGTTGCCCCTGAGGAGACCGCCGCCGAGATTCGGCGTGAGGATGCGGCCGGCGTGGCCGCCGATGAGCAGGAACTTGAAGTCGCCGCGCTCCTGGGTGACGCCGAAGCCGCTCTGCAGGAGCGCGCCGAAGTTCCAGTGGGCATTCGCCGCCGCTTCGGCAGCGGGGGCTGCAGCTGGTGTTTGTCTGGCTCGGGTTTTTCTGCGCAACGGTCGTTGGTGCCATGATGAGTGCCGCCAGAACCGCCAACCCACCTGCGATTTGTCTTACGTTCACCCGCCGCTCCTTACAGTCGAAAGCCGCCATGAGAATGGCGGCTTCGCGCTTCGTTCTCTGGTGTTAGACGATTACGCCGGAACCTGAGCTTCGTCCATCTCAAAGTTCGAGTAGACGTTCTGCGTGTCGTCCAGCTCTTCGAGGGTTTCAAGCAACCGCATCATCGCGGAGGCCTGAGTTCCTTCGAGCTTCTGGTAGGTGGAGGGCACCATGGTGACCTCGGCGGACTCGGTGTCGATCTTGGCGGCCTTGACGGCGTCGCGGACGGCTTCGAAGTCCTTGGGCGAGGTGAGAATCTCCCAGTAGTCGCCGTCGTCGTTCAGGTCGTCGGCGCCTGCCTCGAGGACGATCTCGGTGATCTTGTCTTCCTCGGCGGCGGACTTCGCGACGATGATGACACCCTTCTTCGAGAACATGTAGCTGACCGAGCCGGACTCGCCGAGGTTGCCGCCGTTCTTGGAGAAGGCGTGGCGGATTTCGCTGACGGCGCGGTTGCGGTTGTCGGTGAGGACTTCAACGATGACGGCGACGCCGCCGGGGCCGTAACCCTCGAAGTTGATGTCCTCGTAGCTGGCGCCCTCGATCTCACCCGTGCCGCGCTTGATGGCGCGCTGGATGTTGTCGTTGGGCATGTTCTCGGCCTTGGCAGCCAGCGATGGCGCTGCGCAGGCGCGGATTGCCGTCGGGATCTCCGCCGCCAGCCTTGGCCGCGACCATGATCTCCTTGATCAGACGGGTGAAGATCTTGCCGCGCTTGGCGTCGAGTGCGCCCTTCTTGTGCTTAATGGTCGCCCATTTTGAATGGCCGGACATGCTGAAACCTCGTACTGAAATCTGTCTGGCAAGCTCCGGAACGGGCTCAAATAGCCACTCAACGAAGCGTCTGCACCGTTGGTGATTTTAGCATGCAAGGCCAGCCCCTGGCCCCCGAGCGCGGATCAGAGGATCTCTGGCCCGAAGAGGTCGTCGAGGGTCTCGCGGCGACGAATGAGACGGGGCTTGTCACCTTCGATAAGGACCTCGGCGGGGCGGACGCGAGTGTTGTAGTGCGAGCTGAGGCTCATGCCGTAGGCACCGGCGTCGAGCAGGGCGACGAGGTCGCCAGCGCGGAGCTGCTCGATCTCGCGGTCGCGAGCGAAGAAGTCGCCGCTCTCGCAGACGGGACCGACGATATCCGCGATCTCGAGCGGGCGGTCCTCGCGGAGCGACGGGGATGATCTCGTGGTGCGCGCCGTAGAGTGCGGGACGGATGAGGTCGTTCATCGCGGCGTCGGTAATGATGAAGCGCTTGCTGCCGTTCTGCTTGGTGTAGAGGACGCGAGAGAGCAGCGCGCCGGCCTGCGCGATGAGGAAGCGGCCGGGCTCGAGCAGGAGATGGACGCCGAAGCCATTCGAGCGCGCGGTCGCGGAATGGCGTGTGCATATTCGGCGACGCGGTCGGCGGGGTTGAAGTCGGCGCGGCCGTACTCGATGCCGAAGCCGCCGCCGGCGTCGAGGTACTGGATATTGATGCCGTCGGAGCGGAGGTCTTCGATGAGCGAGCGCACGCGCTTGACGGACTCGGCGAAGGGCGCGGTGTCGCGGATCTGCGAGCCGATGTGCACGCTGACGCCGGCGGGCGTGATGCCGGGGAGCTGCGTGGCGCGGCGATAGACTTCGCGGGCCCGCTCGATGGCAATACCGAACTTGTGCTCGCGCAGGCCGGTGGAGATGTACGGGTGCGTCTCGGCGAAGACGTCTGGGTTTACGCGCAGTGCGATGCGCGCGGGCTTTATGTTCCCATTGGCTGACGCGCCGAGGGCTTGGGCGCGTTCGGCGAGGAGTTCGAGCTCGGCCTCGCTTTCGACGTTGAAGAGCAAAATGCCGGCGTTGAGTGCGGCGTCCATCTCCCAGGCCTGTTTGCCGACTCCGGAGAAGACAATCCGCGAGAGGGCTTCAGGGGCAGCGCGGCGGACGCGCTCGAGCTCGCCGCCGGAGACGATGTCGAAGCCGCAGCCGAGGCCCGCGAGGAGCTTGAGGATGGCGAGCGAGGAGTTGGCTTTGACGGCGTAGCAGACGGTGTGGTCGACGCCGGTGAACTCGCGCGCGAGCATGGCGACGCGCGAGCGGATGTCATCGGCGGAGTAGACGTAGAGCGGTGTGCCGAATTGGGTGGCGAGGTCGCTTAGCTTGACGCTGCCGCAGCAGAGTTGCGAGTCGATATAACGGAAGGGGCGAGGGGCGGGAAATTCACTCACGAATTGGTCAGGTCCGTTCTGTGCGGATATTCATAGGGCGCGTTCGGCATCACGATCCATGCGATCACATAAGCGATGATGGGTGTTCCGGCGCCGCAAAGCGCGATGAGGCAGAGCACCAGGCGAACGATGACGGGATCCCAACCGTAGGCCTGCGCGAAGCCCGCGCAGACGCCGGCGAGGACGCGTCCCTGGCGCGGACGAACGAGATTGGTTCGGAAAGGTGATGTCGATTCAATCATCATGGGACGTCCGCATCCACTGCAGAATCTTGCTCCATCCTGGACACCAGTACCGCAAGCCGGGCAAACCATTACTGCCTCCTCAAGACTACATCGTGCGATACGGATGCAGCGTGAGAGCGGTTCCCTTGTAGGCGAGAAACTATTTGCCGACGTAGGGAGTTCGCAGGTACTTGCGCGCGAGATCGGCCTGCGAGGTGTCGGAGCCGGTGGCGGCGAGCTGGTACATCTTCATGGCCTCGGCGCGGCGATGCAGGATGTCGTAGACCTCGCCGGCGTTGACCTGGGCACGGCGTCGAAGCCAGTCGCTGCAGTTGGGTTGCGTGGCGGCCTGGATGTAGGAATTGACGGCGTCCTGAAGCTGGTTGTAGCCGCGCTGCGTTTCCGCGAGACCGAACCATGCCATTTGCAGGCGAGGGTCGATGAAGTAGCCGGGCTCCTGCGCATTCGCGAGCACCTGTTTGTAGGCGGCGATAGCCTCATAGCCGTGACCTTCGTCCTTGAGGAGGTTGGCGACCTCAAGGGCGAAGAGGTAGTCGTGCGGGTACTGCTGTGTGAGGCTTCGCTCTACCTGGAGGGCCTCGGGGTAGCGGCCATCGTGGCGGAGGAAGAGGCTGAGGGCGGTGCGGGATTCGACGGTAGTGACGACGCCGTGCTCGCCGGAGTTGCGCAGCAGTTCGATGCCCTTCTGCTTCGATCCGCCGACGCCCATGATGCCGACCATCATGCGAACGAAGCGAGGGAGGCTGGCGACGGCGAACTGCTGGATTCCGATCGCCATGTTGGCGTCGGCATACTGCGGGTCGATCTTGAGGACGGCTTCGCTGTCGTTGCGGGCCTGATAGCCCTGGCGCGCGGCGGCGGTGAAGGAGTGGTCGGCGAGCGTGATGAACGCGGCGTGCATTCCGCGGGCGTAGCCGCGAGCGAAGAGAGCGTTCTTGTCAGAGGGATTTTGATTGAGGCGCGCGTCGCACATGCTGATGACCTTGTCAGTGAGCGAATTGATCTGGTCGCGCGCCTGCTTGGGAATGCTGATCTCACGCTTGGAGAAGAGAAAGCTGTCGTGGGCGTAGTAGGTGGTGTCGAGCAGGTCCTGGTGGTAGAGCTCGCGGAAGATGGTGACCACGAGGATGTAGTTCCAGGCCATGGGGTCCTGCGAGTGCTGTTGCGCGACCTGGTTGAAGTCCTTGAGCGCGGCGTCGAAGTCGAGATCGTAGAAGCGGTCGAAGCCCTGGCGGACGAGTGGGTCGAGGTTGAGCGGGTCGGTGTGGGAGTTTTGGGGCTGCGCCTGCGCTGGGAGGCAAAGGATTAGAAGACATGCCAGCAACGGCAGCAGCGGTACAGATCGTCGCACCCGGAGTCTCTCCTCTGTGTGCGCAGCGAATTTAGCGCAGCGCAGATACACTATACCTTTGACGCACGAACGAGCCGTAGCCTGAGCGTCGGTTTGCGATGTCCCCAAGATAGTGACGATGAACCTTTCGATTGTGCTTCCGCCGATTCTTCTGCTGCTCGCATGCGGCGCGTATATCTTCTGGCCGCAGCGCAGGCTGGCTGCGGCGCCGGAGAAAACGCGGCTGGACTATCTGCGCGAGCGCAAGGAAGTTATCTATGAGAACCTCCGCGACCTGAACTTCGAGTACAAGGCCGGCAAGTATCCCGAAGCAGACTACGCGGTGCAGCGGGATTCGCTGGAGACTGAGGCGGCGAGCGTGCTGGCGGAGATGGAGTCGCTGGGCGGTTAGCGCGGCTATTTTTCCGGAGTTTCGCGGTTACATTATCGTTGAAGTATCCTGAATTGTGCCCCGAATTCAGCAAATCCTTCGCATCTTCGCTCTAGCCTCAGTTTGCTCCGCCCTTACAGCCTTTGCAGCGACCCCTATTACGGGTGTTGTGACCAACAAGACCACCGGCAAGCCTTCCGCCGGCGATACGGTCACGCTTATCCGGTTGGCGCAAGGGATGCAGGAGGCGACCCACACCACCACCGATGCGCATGGTCATTACACTCTGGAGGTGCCTGACGATGGATTGCACCTTGTGCGGGTGACGCATGACCTGGCGAACTACTTCCGCCCGGCGCCCGCGGGGACGACGACAGTCGATCTCGACGTGTACAACGCCGCGGCGAAGGTGAAGGGCGTGACCAGCGAGGCGCAGGTGATGCGCATCGAGAGCGATGCGAGCGGAAGCGCGCTGCGCGTGGTGCAGAACTTCTTCCTGAAGAACGAGTCGAACCCACCGATGACGCAGTTCTCGAAGCAGCCGTTCGACTTCTGGCTGCCGGATGGCGCGGTGGTTGAGGGTGCGGCGGCGGAGTCGCCTGATGGGATGCCCGTGCGACAGGCGCCGGTGCCGCTGGCAGAGAAGAATCACTACACTTTCCTGTTTCCGATTCGTCCGGGCGAGACGCGCTTTCAGATTACCTATCGGCTTCCCTACACGGGCAAGCTCTCTATTGCGCCGAAGCTGACGATGCCGACCGACACGGTCGCGATCATGATTCCGAAGGCGATGACCTTTGCACCGGTTGCAGGTGCGCCGTACAGCCCGGTGGATGATGAGGTGAACGCACACACACTGGTGGCGCGCAATGTCGCGCCGAATCAGCCGCTGGGATTCACGCTGACAGGGACGGGACAGCTTCCGCGCGATAACAACGCGCCGACGCAAGGCGGAGGTCAGTCGGCACAAAGCGCGGCACCGCAGCCCGCAGACAGTTCGCAATCGGCAACTGCGGACACGCGCCCGGGTGGTGGGCTCGGCAATCCGCTGGACGCGGAGGGCACGCGTGATCCGTGGGCGAAGTACAAGTGGTGGATCCTCTCGGGGCTCGCGGTGCTCCTGGCTGCGGCAGCTGGTGTACTGCTACGTAAGCCGTCGGCTGGTTCCACGGCGCGGCTTCCGGGATCGAATCCGATCGAACCTCTTCCGCGAGCCGCGCAGACGCCGCTGACGCACTCTGCGCAACTGATGCAGGCGCTCAAGGAGGAGATGTTTGCGCTGGAGACAGATCACCTGCAACACCGAGTTTCCGATGAAGACTATGCGGCCCAGAAGGCGGCGCTGGAGCTGGTGCTGCGCCGTGCACTGCAGCGTTCGAATGCGACTGCGAATGCGCCGGAGCTGATCTCACGCTAACTCGATGACGACGCTGCTGCGCATCCTTCGGCTGTATCCGCTGGCCCTGTGGGCGGGCGGCGAAGTGTTTTTCGTTGTCGTTGCCGGTATCGCGTTTACGCGTGTTGCCGGATGCACATTCTGCAGGGCTGGTAGTGCGCAGTGCGTTGATTGATCTGCACAGGATTGGGATCGGCGCAGGTGCGGTCTATCTGCTCGCGACTGCGGGATTGTTAGCGACGCGTCGAGACACTCACCGCGCGCGTGGGGTTGAGGTGATTCTGATTGGCGTGATGCTGGCTCTCACACTGTTCTCGCAGATGTCCGTGATTCCCCGGATGGAGAGTGACCGGTTGTCACTGGGCGGCGATGTCAATGCAGTTTCTAAGGCCAACCCCACGAGACACGACTTCGACCGGCTGCATTCGCTGTCGGTGAATCTTGAGGGAGTGGTGCTGCTCTGCAGTTTCGTCCTCATTGTGCTGGCTCCGATTCACGATCGTCGCACGCTGAAGGGTACTTCAAACTAGTCGCAAACTTTTCGTACAGGAGAGACGATGAAGCTGCTGGTGACAGGTGGGGCTGGGTACGTCGGGGGCACCGTTGCGACGATCCTGCTGCAGGCGGGGCACGAGGTTACGATTCTCGACAACCTTTGCCACAGCAAACGCGATGAGGTTCCTGTTGGCGTCGAGTTTGTGCAGGCCGATATCGCTGACCGTCCGCGAGTGGAAGCTTTGCTCCGCGAGTTGCAACCGGAGGGTGTGCTGCACTTCGCGGCCCTCATCGAGGCCGGCGAATCGATGCAGAAGCCGGAGATCTACTTCCGGAACAACACCGCGTCGACGCTGGCGTTGCTGGAGGCGATGCATGCGACGGGAGTCAAGAAGCTGGTCTTCAGTTCAACGGCCGCCGTGTATGGCGAACCGGAGGGCGTGCCAATTGATGAGTCCGCGAAGCTTGCGCCGACGAATGCCTATGGCGAGAGCAAACTGCTGGTCGAGCAAGTGCTTGGATGGCTGCACCGCATCCACGGCCTGCGGTATGCGTCGCTGCGCTACTTCAACGTTGCGGGCGCGCTGACAGGGCGCGGTGAGGCGCATGAACCTGAGACGCACCTAATTCCGCTGATCCTGGATGTGGCGCTGGGGCGGCGCGAGAAGATTTTCATCTACGGCGATGACTACGACACGCCGGACGGCACGTGTATTCGCGACTACATTCACGTGGTGGATCTTGCTGCAGCGCACATACTCGCCTTGGATGCGCTGGGGGAGCGGGACCGGCTGATCTGCAACCTGGGCAACGGACAGGGCTTCTCCGTAAAAGAGGTCGTCGAGGCTGCGCGGCGGGTGACGGGCCATCCGATTCCGGTGGAGATCAAGCCGCGGCGGCCGGGTGATCCTGCGCGACTGGTGGCGAGTTCGACACGGGCGCAGGCAGAGCTGGGATGGAAACCGCAGACTCCGGGCATCGACCAGATTCTGGTTTCTGCGTGGGAGTGGCATCAGCGACGCTATACGGTTTCGTCCAACGATTAATTCAAGGTTTTGATGAGGTTGATCGCTATTCTTAGGAATGAACAGCGCGCGGCACTCAGTGTCGCAATACGATAAACTATTATCAGGCCCTCTTTCGCGGACTTCGTTCATTTTTGAGAAGGACATCATCAACACACAAGCAAATTCCGCCGACATAGCGACGGTAAGCTCGGCCCTGCCGCCGAGGCGCAAGATCATTTTCAGGGACAGCGTCACGATTGGGGTCTTGGTTTTGTCGACGCTGGCACTTTTTGCGATTACATCGTTTCTGTTTCGCAGCTTCTCAGCGCGACGCGTTGAGTTGGGAAAGCAGTTTGCTCTCAGCGGACAGAAGGCGCTGAGCGAAGGTGCTTCAGAGCAGGCGGTCCGTGATCTGCGCCTCTCGCTCTCCTATGCGCCGGATGAGATGAGCAACCGCCTGCTGCTCGCAGAGGCACTGGCGCAGGCACATCATCCGGAGCAGGCGCGAGGTTACTTCCTGGGCCTGCTGGATGAGCAGCCCGCCGACGGATTTTTGAATTTGCAGTTGGCGCGACTGGCGCGACAACGGAAGGATGCTCCAGCGGCGACTGCGTACTATCGCGCGGCTGCGGTTGGGAACTGGAACGGCGATTCGCTCAGCGAGCGGTTTCATGTGCAGCTTGAACTTGCGCAGTATCTGATTGAGCTCAGAGACATGCCGTCTGCGCGCGCGGAGTTGCTGATTGCGGCGGCGGATGCGCCTGAGGATGCCGGGGTGGCCGTGATGCTTGGCCAGCGGTTTGAACAGGTCAACAATCTACCTCAGGCGCTGAGATTCTACGAGAAGGCGCTAAAGCTCAATCCAAAGGACGCCGAAGCACTCAGTGGCGCTCGGCGGGTGATGGATGAGATGGGAGAAAGTTCGCCGACGGAAGGCACGCCTCAGTGAATGAGATCGGCAGGGACAGCTGATGAGTGTTGAAGCAGCGCTGATAGACGCAATACAGCCACCGGAGATGGGTGACTCACTCCCGGTGCGCGAGGAGCGTCTGTTCCTGCTGCTGTCGATCTTCGTCGGTGTTCTCTCCGGTTTGCTGGTCGTGTCGTTCCGGATGGCGATCGAGTGGGTGAGCATCCTTCTGCTGGGAATCGCACCGGCACCCGGACAGAAGCGGCTGTTCCTGATACCGGCGGCTGTTGGAATCGTCGTCGCTGCGCTTACGCGATACGTATTTCCCGGCGTGCGCGGCAGCGGCGTGAACCAGACGAAGGCTGCACTCTATATCCACAACGGGTATATCTCGGTTCGCACAGTGATCGGCAAGTTTTTTCTGTCGGCGCTCGCGATTGGCAGCGGGCAGTCGCTTGGGCCTGAAGACCCTTCGCTGCAGATTGGAGCCGGTGTTGCGTCGTTGATTGGGCGCCGTGTTGGACTCTCGCGAACGAGGCTTCGTTTGTTCGCTCCTGTTGGTGCCGCTGCGGGTCTGGCTGCAGCGTTCAATGCGCCCATCTCCGCGATCCTGTTCGTGATTGAAGAGGTGATCGGCAAGTGGACGGCAGGCGTGCTCGGCTCGATCGTTCTGGCTGCAGTCGCGAGCGTCGCTGTCGCGCGGTGGTTCTGGGGCGCGCAACCGATGTTTCGAATTCCATCGATCACGCTCCGCGATCCGCGCGAGCTGCTGGCGTATTCGGTGCTTGGGGTCATCGGCGGCTTAGCAGCGCTGCTCTTCGCGAAGTCGCTGGCGTATCTGCGGCCTCGACTCCGGAGTCAGCCGCAGTGGCTGCAGCTGCTGCAGCCGTCGATTGCAGGGCTGCTCGTGGGGTGCGTTGGATACTTCGGGCTTCCCGAGGTAATGGGCGCAGGCTACGGCGCGATCGATCAGGCAATGCATGCGCAGTTCGCCTTGAAGGCGCTGCTGTTGTTGGCTGTCTTCAAGATCGCGGCGACCACGGTCTCGTTCTCCAGCGGAACACCGGGAGGAATGTTCGCACCGACGCTGTTCATCGGAGCGATGCTCGGGGGAGCAGTTGGCTCGTTTGAGAAGATCTTCTTCCCGCACCTGACGGGATCGATTGGTTCCTATGCACTTGTGGGTATGGGTGTGTTGTTCGCGGCGTTTCTACGCGTTCCCCTCACCTCGGTGTTTATGGTCCTCGAGGTGAGCGGAAATTATTCGATCATTCTTCCCGTGATTCTTGCGAACACGATCGCATACCTGATCTCACGCAGCCTACAACCGGTTCCCATCTTTGAGCTGCTGACGAATCAGGACGGTCTGTATCTGCCCTCAATGGAAGAGGAACGCGAGGAGCACGAACTTCGGCTGGAGGATGCAATCGAGCCAGTGAAGTACCCGGTGATCGTGGGGTCGGATACGCTCGCGCAAATTCGCTCATCCAATAAGATGCAGGATCTGCTGGACTCGCCGTACACCCTTGTGCAGTGCAGTGATGGCTGGTATGCGGCACGCAAGGATGAGATGGCGAGGCTAGTCGGATCTTTGGAAGACTCTCCTGCGCCCGAAGCGCAGCAATCGATTCAAGAATGTGTTGGGAAGGAGCGCACGCCGGTCGTCTTTCCGGATCAGCCGCTTGCGATCGCGCTGTCACACTTCCAACGCTGGCCAGTCTTGCCCGTATCGAACCGCGCGGTGCGCGGTGTTCTGGAGGGCGTTGTTTCACTTGACGGTGTACTCCGTCGTTACCAAAAGTCGTGAAATTGAATTTGAAATGCTTTGTTGAAAAGACATGAAGAGAAAACAACTGTTAGCGCATCCTGTTCTTCGCAAGTACCTGCCCTTGGTCCACGAGGACCTCACATCCGTCTATTCGCGTGACCTGCAGAAATGGCTGGTGGTTGCGCCGGTTATTGGTTTGACGACAGGGTTGGCCATCACCGGCATCGCAGCGCTTCTGCTGGGGAGGCTTTGGCCGTGGGTGCTGAATTACTACCTGGGCCATCACTGGGCGATCGTTCCGGGACTGGTCCTCTCCTTTGCGGTGACCGGCCTGATTATGCAGTTCCTCACGCCGAACCCTGATGAGCACTCGACGGAAGAGGTGATTCGCTCCTACCACGAGCACGAGGGCGATATTGACGTCCATCCGTTCGCAGCGAAAATCCTCGCCGCAATCACGACGGTAGGGTTCGGCGGAAGCGCGGCGCTGGAGGGGCCGAGCATCTATGGCGGTGCCGCCATCGGTTCATGGGTGTGGACGAAGGTCCGCCGATTTCGCTTCGACAGTCGCGATCGCAGGATCATGCTTATCTGCGGCGCAGCAGCAGGCATGTCCGCGGTCTTCCGCGCGCCGCTGACTGGTATTGTCTTCGCGCTGGAGATGCCCTACCGGGATGACCTGGCGCACGAAGCGCTGGTTCCATCGCTGATTGCGTCAGTCGTGTCCTATGTGACGCTCGGCGCGTTCCTCGGCTCTGCGCCGCTTTTCAACTTCCCTGTCTCGTATACCTATCACCGAAATGACCTCTACTGGAGCGCGCTTCTTGGACTACTGATCGGGCTTGTCGCAATGGCGTTCGTAGTGACCTTCAGGAGAGCTCGGGTCTTCTTTGTGAACTGGCAGGTTCCGCATTGGGTTAAGTTGTCGATCGGCGGTTTGCTGACGGGCCTGTGCGGTGTGCTCTTCCTGCACATCTATGGAGGCTCGCTGGTACCCCTTGGCCCGAACTATGAGGCTGTTGGCGACGTCCTCGACAAGACGCACAGCAGTTCTCAGCTTCTGGTGTTCAGCGGACTCAAACTCGCAGCAACGATCTTCACGCTGGCGTCGGGCGGTGTCAGCGCGATGTTCGTTCCGCTGTTTCTCACAGGCGGATCGCTGGGAACGGCATTTGCGCAATCAATCGTGCACAGCCCTGCGTTGGGACTTTATGCGGCGGTCGGAATGGCGTCTTTCATTTCCGCTGGTTACAAGACGCCGTTGGCTGCCGTTGTCTTCGTCGCAGAGGCGACTGGAGGTCATGCGTTCATCATTCCCGCGCTGATCGGCGCGGCGGTTGCGTATGCGGTTTCAGGCGATGCATCGGCATCGGGTGATCAGCGGCTGCATGAGACAGCAAAGGCGTCGCCACTGCGCTACATTCCCGTCAGCGAGATCATGCAGCAACACATCATCTCAGCACCGGCAAGTCTCAGCGTGGGTGAGTTCGTGAAGATGCTGACGCCTGACGTGCAACACGAGGCCTTTCCTGTCTTCGAGGATGAGAAGCTACTGGGAGCAGTGAATCCGCTCTGCATTACTCGCATTGCTCCGGAGAAATGGGCACGCACGCGCCTTCGCGATGTGGTGGATCAGAGGGTTGGCACGATCGCACCAGACACAGATGTGCTGGAAGCACTCCGACTGTTAACAACTGAACATCGGCAGCCCATGCTTCTCGTCGTCGCTTCGGACGGTGATGTCAAAGGCATCGTTACGAAGACGGACATCCTCCAGGTTTTGAAGGACTATGGGACGACTACCGAGTCCGAGAACAGTGGCGGTGTGCAGCAAGATCTGAAGGAGCATTCTACGGAACTAAATTGACGTAAAACGCGAAGGAGTTCTGCATGGCCGAGTTTCCGATTCCAGAGATGGCAGCGATACCAGAGGCACAGTCCAGCAAGAAGGGACAGTTTGGCGTTGCCCTTGAACCGGAGATCGTGCGGATCTGCGGGTTTGCAGTCCTGGTGGGTCTCGTCGCTGGGTTGGTCGCTCAAGGCCTGCTCCTGTTGATCCAGCTCTTCACGAACATCTTTTTTTACGGCAAGTTTTCCTTCGCGTACAGCAATCCGGCTCACAACCACCTGGGTTTTTGGGTTGTGCTGATTCCGCCGATCGGCGGGCTGCTGGTCGGTATCATGATCCACTTCTGGGAGCCAACCCTGAAGGGCCACGGAATTCCAGAGGCTATGGAGTCCGTTCTCTTCGGCCATAGTCGCATGCGGCTTCGCGTAGCGTTGCTGAAACCGCTTGCGACCGCGTTTGCTATCGGCACTGGCGGCCCGTTCGGCGCCGAGGGTCCGATCATCCAGACGGGTGCGGCGCTGGGATCACTGTTCGGGCAGGCGGTCGGGCTCACGCCGTACTATCGCCGCGTATTGCTGGCCTCCGGAGCAGCCGCCGGCATGGCGGCGACATTTACGGCGCCTATGGCGGGAATTCTCGTCGCCATCGAATTGCTACTTTTCGAGCTGCGTGCTCGATCGTTTATTCCTGTTGCGCTTGCTGCATCGGTTGCTACGGCGGTTCGGATTCACTTCGCCGGATGGGCGCCCCTCTTCCCTACTCCAATGTTTCGGCTGACGGGAATGAATGAGCTGTGGCTGTTTGCGCTGCTCGGTGTGCTGATGGGCGTGGTTGGAATCGTGATGATTCGGGTGCTCTCCTGGCTGGAGGACTTCTTCGATGAGTTGCCAATTCGCAATCCGCTGATCTGGTCCCCTGTGATTGGCGCGTTCCTGCTCGGCGGAATCGGATACTTCTATCCCCAGGTACTGGGCACGAGCTATGACACGATTCGTGACATGCTGAACGACCGTTTGAGTGCGGCGAGTCTCACGGGCATTTCATTCGCAAAATTCTGGGCGCTCGTTCTTTCGCTCGGCTCCGGAACTACGGGCGGCGTGTTCGCGCCTTCGCTCGTTGTTGGAGGTGGACTCGGTGCATCCTTTGCCATCCTCTTTCGCCATGTTGCGCCGCATCTTGTGAGCGATCCTGCGTTCTATGCGCTTGCTGCGATGGGGGCAGTCTTTGGCGGAATAGCGCGTGCTCCACTAACCAGCATCGTGTTTCTTTTCGAGCTGAGCCACAACCCGAACGCGATTCTGCCTCTGATCGTCTGCGTCATGATCTCCGATGCAGTTGTGCGCCTGTGCAGCCGCGATTCGATTATGACCGTGAAGCTGGTGAAGCGCGGGTTGATTATTCTGCAGGACTACTCAGTTCCGGTGCTAATGCGTGCCCGCATCGACCAAGTGATGAAGAAAGAATTTAGCCTTCTGCACGCCGATGATGAGTTACGCAAGGTGCTGGAGACGTTTGTTCCGGGAGAGATCGGATTGATTCCGGTGATCGAAGAGGATGGCGCACTTGTAGGAATCGTCGAACCGCATGACTTGTTACGGACGGAGACTCCTGACCATCACTTCACCATGCGCGAACTGGCGCGGCGAGATTTTGTTCTTGCATACCTGGGTGAATCAGTTGACCAGGTTCATCGCGAGATGATGCTGAAGAATACGGAAAACGTTGTTGTGGTTGTACCTGAATGACAACCGCAGACCGGTCGGGATCGCTCGCGCGAACGATATTCTGCAGTTGCGGCGCTGGCTGATGGAAGAGGAAACCAGCGAACGTGCGATGAAGATTGCCAAACCTTAGCTAATGCAGAGGTAATGCGAATCTGATGATTACTATCAAGAGAGCTTACGATCCTCCATCATCTTCCGACGGCACTCGAGTGCTTGTAGATGGGCTTTGGCCGCGCGGCATCCCGAAGGACAAGCTGAAACTGGACATGTGGCTCAAAGAGGTTGCACCGAGCGCAGCTTTACGCAAATGGTTCTCCCACGACCCGGAGCGATGGAAGGAATTTCAGCGGCGTTACTTCGATGAGTTGAAGCACAATACGGTGGCTTGGAAACCGCTTGCGGAGGCGGCTCATGGACGCCACGTGACGCTGGTCTTCGGCTCGAAGGACGCCGAGCACAATAACGCAGTCGTGCTCCAGAAGTTCCTCAATACACACGGCAAAACTACGGACAGCCGTTCTTAGTCTCAAGAAATGATCGGCGATGTCTCCTGTCTGTCGGTTCGGTCGAAGAGGCGTTCGATTTCCTCCAGCGTTTTGCCCTTAGTCTCTGGCAGGAAGAAGGCGGCGGTCAGCAAGTACACGACCGTAAAGCCGGCAAACAGGTAAAACATCGTCGAGTAGCCATATTTCCCTACCACGGGCAGAAAGATCGCCGCCAGCGTGGTGGAGACCGTCTGGTTCAACACTAGGGCAATGCTCATGCCGTTCGACCGAATCCGTGTGGGCATCAGCTCGCTCAGCGCCAGCCAGACGCAAACCCCCGGTCCCATTGCGAAAAAGCTCACAAAGGCATAGAGGCAAAACGCCACTAGCCAGCCATTCGTCGTACTCGGCACAGGAGTAATGTACGCGTGCTCAATCTTTAGCGGGGCCGTTCGCGCCGCATCAAGATTGGCAAACGGGTTCTGAAAGAAGGCCGCTACCTTGCTCGAAGGAATTGAACTCGCTCGGTCAATCGTCGCCGGCTCCGCATCGCCCGGCTCTACGGGCTTCGTGCTGGAAGTAAAGTCGCCGTAGGAATAGATGATGGCTAATGACTGCTGCCCATTCACATTTGGCGAGCCAAGCTGCTGCGCCTCGGCCGCGTCAAACTTCACGTTCAGCGAGTCGCCGTTCGTCACCAGCCGCTGCACCGCGTCGCGCGCGTCATAGCGAGATTTCTCGGTGCGCAGAAACAGAGTCCCCACGGCAACCAACGCCACAATGACCCCTGAAGTTCCTGTGACGAGAAGAAACTTCCGTCCCTTCTTGTCGACAAGCTGCAGTCCCACCACCGTCATCAGGAAGTTCATAAATGTAAACAGCACATAACCCCAGTGCGCCAGTACGTCGCTCAGCCCACTCTGGATCAGAATATCCACGTTGTATCCAATGATGGAGTTGATCCCTGTAGCCGTATTGCAGATGAGAATCACGCACGCAAGCAGAAACGGAATGACATATCGGCGACTCAGCAGTGGGCCTTTATAGGCAACTCCGCGTTTGCCCTGAGTCGCAGTCTGCTCCATCTCGTCGATCTCAATCGCAGCCTCGTCCCGTGTCCGCGACCGTTCCAGCGCCGACCGTGCTGCCTCGATACGGCCTCGCAGAAACAGCCACCGCGGCGACTCCGAAATAAAGATACGCCGCAACGACAAAGAGCAACCCCGGTGGCAACGACATCCAGAAAATGCTCCGCCATGCGCTGTCCTTCGCCGCAAACAGCGCATCCGCCGAAGCAGTCTTCGCAATCTCCGCCACGTGGTAGCTGGTGTAGATGCCGATCAGCGCAGCCACAAAGATGCCCAGTGTCAGGAGCCATTGAAAGATGCCGGTTCCCTTCCCACGAACCTTTGCGGAAAGGCACTCCGCCAGATACAGCGGCACGACAACGCCGACCAGTCCGCCGCTCACGCCTTGCAGCAGGCGGCCCATAAACAGCGGCACAAAACCCTGCGAGAGCGCAATGATCGGCACACTGATCGAAAAGGCCACACCGCTCAGCAACATCAGCGGCTTGCGTCCCATCCAATCCGCCAACAGCCCAGCAAACAGCGTAGAGAAGACACTACCTAGCAGCACCGCCGCCACAATGATCGAAATCTGGCCGCGGCTCAGATTTGAAGTAGCCTCGAGATAAGGCAGCGCCCCGCCAATAATGCCGACGTCGATTCCGTAAAGCAGGCCGCCCAGCCCTGCAACCAGCAACATCAGCCGGCCGTATCCTGCCGGGCTCAGACGACTTCCACTCCCCATCCACCATTCCTCCCGATCGCGATGCTTCGGCCCATGCTACACGTTCGCTCAGCGAACGCGCGAACATGCTCTGCTCGAAGTCACCCGATCGTGGAAATATCTGATGGAATGGATTCTTGTGCTTACGTTCGCAGCAGGGCCGCAGCAGTCCATAGCAACGGTGCCTGTCCATGGAAGTCGCCAGTTCGCCGCTTGCGCAACAGATAGTACTCGAGGTTGTTGAGCTTGTTTGTTCCCTCGCAGACGCTTGTCACATCGTTGTTCTGATCGACGTAACCTGCAAGCGCAATCCAGGCGCGGCGAGCGGCCGAACCGTAGGTCGCCGTGCTCAACATGCCGTTACGCACGCCGGAGATCAACGCAAAGGCAAACATCCCTGTACCTGAGGTCTCAGGCCATGATTCTTCGTGATCGAGAAGCTGACGCCATGCTCCAGCCGGTGGTTGATAGCGAAGCAGCGCGGCCATCATCGTCTGATAGCCCTTCTCGATGCGGCCACGCTTGGCATGATCGCGTGGAAGGTCACGAAGCAGTTCTGTCATTCCCGACGGCAAACCATCCATTACCTCGTCCCCAGAAGAACGGGACGTCGGGAGCGTGGAAGAACAGGCCGTTCGGCTGCTGGAGTTTATCGAGATAAGCCGCCATCTCTGTGGCCGCACGATCGAGATACTTCTGATCTCCCGTCGCGCGAAACGCCTGAACCTGAACGATCGTGACCATGTACATGTCGTCGACCCAGAACCGTGTCTCGTCGGTCAGGCCTTGAGCATCGGGCTTGTTCCACTGCGCGTCGGCATATCGAAGCCCGAGATCGAGATAGCGCTTGTCCTTCGTGATCATGTAGAGCTCGAGCGGCAAAGAGCCGAACATCGAGTAATCCACGTGTTGTCCCTCGGGCGGCAACAGTGCCTTCTCCGAACTGAAAAGTGGCTCAAAACGAGCCTGAAGTTTGCGCGATAAGGTCTGTGTTGTTCGTTACACGCGCGAGCTCGAGTGCGCCGTACCATGCGCAGACCTCGGGGTACACGATCCGATCCGTGTGAAAGTGTGGAGACGGCACAAAGTGCTGCGCGACATTTGTTCCGAGTTCGCGCGGGTCATATCCCTTCGGCCATTGCTGAAGATCCGTCGCACCGGGTGCAGCGCCGCCGCTCGACGCAGGCTGCTGCTCCCTGCTCCCGGCTCATAGCCAGATGCGGCGCGGCCACGGCAGAAGCCGACAACAACAACGATGCACTGAATCTTCTTCTTGAAATCAAACTCATGCTTTGCCTCCGGGCAGATTAGAACCATCAAAATGAAAGACCTCAGGTATCTCGAGCCATTTGCCATCCTGGTTGAACGGCGGGCAAAGGTTGCTGCATCGGATCCATGATCGACCACCAGCGCTGTGTCTCCGGATCCGCCGCCATCTTGCGCATGTCAGCCACATAGTCGCTGCCATGGTATTCGAAGTAGGCGATGAGAAGATCCCTCTTGAAGGTAGATGGAGTAGTTGCGTATGTTACAGGCGTCAATCGTGCGCGAGGACCGTCGGCCAGACCTGCTTTGTGGTATTCGATGTATTCCTCGCGATGCTCCGGACGGAGCCGAATTAATTGGCAGTAACGACGCATAAATCTCTCCAATTCCAGGTCAAAAGTGCATTTTGCTTCTTCATCGCGACTCTGCGCTGTTTCGAGCTTCGGGAACTTCGGTTCCGTACACAATCTGAACAGGACCGCGAATGCCTGAGGGCACCGGCTGCAGATTATCCATGTCCTGCGCTTGAAAACGATCGCCGTACCTGGCTTTCAGCGCGGTGTAATCGTGTGGCGGCTGCCCGGCGAGTTCGTTAATCGCTGTGTTGAACACCCGCAGTTCCACGGTGTTTTCTCCCGCATGTGCCGCCGAGGTAACGTCGATCGCGTAGGGCGGATGCCATAGATCTCCGACGTGCCGCCCGTTGACGAATACCTCTGCCGCCTCGCGAATTGGCGGATCTATCCATGCCCGCATGCCAGGCTTTCCGGGCGCCTGCGTGTTCTGTAGCGGATCACCCGGAGCGAACTGAAGCCGAATGTGTTCTCCGGCATGCAGAGCATCGGGGCGGAATTTTGTTGTGTAAATCACCGCGCCTGAGTAAAAGCGCGTCGCCGCAGAGTCCGTCCACAATGTGTCCTCGGTATGTTCCTTAGTGGGCCGGGTCGACGACCCGGCGCTTCCCGGAAACGCAATCGTCCAGTCCGCGAGTTTGATGGCCGGTCGCTGGTCCGGAACAAACTGCATCGCCACGGGTGTACCCGCACGAGAGCTGCCGTCGTAGAGCACCAAAAGACGCGATCCGTACGGCGGCAGTGTTAGGGGCTGCCCCAGTTCGGCGCGTTCAACCCTACCTGTGTCTGCATCCCACCATTCCGCCACGCGGTGCGACGATCGCACGCGCAGCGGGAATGAGATGGGCTCGGCGGTGGTGTTTGCCAGAAAGTAGACATCGGCATCGTTGAGGTGCCGGTGAATGAACCCAACCTTGCCGCCAGCGGCTCCCAGTTCAACATCGGGCCGCAGCAGACCCGGAAGCGCTGCTGCAAGTTCCGCCGTGGTCTCAACGTGATGACTCTTCTGGAGCAACTGCTGAATGCCGGCCGATACTGCGGGCGTGTCCGCAGCATCGGCGAGACCAGCAGCGAACGTCGGGGTTTGGCCAAGGAAGATCAAGCTTGCCGCCGCCTGCCACGTACGCTTCCAGCGCATGCACTCCGCGCAACGGCATACGCTCCGTCGGAGGAACGATCACAATCGGATAGTGAAGGCCTCGCTGCTCAATCGCGGAGAGATCGATGTAGTCGACGTTATATCCGCTATCGAGAATCGCTCCCATCAAATCCGATGTAATCCTCCGCCGCATTTCGTCGGTGACAGAGACGTGCCCTGGCCGAAAGGCAGCCTGCGCATCATCTTCGGGGAGAAGGAGCGCAACATCATTCGCGGGCTCACCTTGCCGCAGCGCCCAGCTGACACGCTGAAGATATGCTGTGACGTCGTGCATCACAGGCCACCATGGATTGTGATCGTTGAGTGCTGCCGCCGCGTACAGCGACCATCCTGGCTCCTCCACACCTGGCGCGGAGTACGGGAACCCGTGTCCGACGATCTGATTCACTCCCTCGAGGAACATGCAGTCCGCTTCAGCTTTCATGTCCAGCGGAGTTGCGCGAAAGGCAGGCGAGTGCAGCCAGGTAAAGGTCTCCGCTGATGTGATGCGATTGCCGTAGACGTGATTGGCGGAGCTTGCCCATCGTGTGAACGAGAAGGCGTGCCATTGCGGACCTTCTCCCTCGGGCAGCTGCGGAACGTGCTCATCGGCGAGCGTCACGGCGGGCTCACCATAAGTCTGCGAACGAAAGCGAGTCGCATGTGCGGTCGCATACTCTGCCATCGGGCGAAGGTAGTTGTCGCGTACAAGATCCGAGAGTGTCAGGCCCCAGTCGTGCCGCACGCTCTCCGCCTCGGGCGTTCCTCCCTGCACCAACTCGGGGAGATGCGCAACGAGATCGTAGCCGCGGCGGCGTGCGAACTCTGCAGGAAGATCCTTCGTCCAATCAGACCCGTAGACCTCAAGTGAGTCCGAGAAGATCGCGTAGGGAGGCTTAGCAGAGAATCCGCCAAGCAGTGTGTCTCCGCGTGTTTGCAGGTAGTGATCGATGGCAGGCCGAGCCATGTGATCGAGCACGTATCCTTCGCCGTCAAAGGCCGCACGCTTTACCTGTTGACGCGTGTGGCTTGCGATGAAGAACAGCTCGACCTGCGGCTCTGATCCCTCGGGGCGCGCAAGTTCGTGAGGAAGCGTCGCGCCGGGAATGCGCCGCGCAGACGCCGCGTCGAAATGCTCGGCCGTGCCCTTCGCGACGAAGGCCGCGATGAAGCTCTCGCCATCGGCCAGCGTAGGGAGCGCCTTCTCCGGTGAAGGCAAGCCAACCGTAACGACGCGGAGCCGTCCGGCCGCAAGGTCGATCGGAATGTTGGGGCCTCCAAAGGGCCATCCGCTGCCCAGGGTAAGGTCCACGCGCATGCCCAACTCATTGGCATGCTGGTTGGCAAATCGGAGCATGTCGACATACTCGGGTGAGCCGTAGCGAAGATTCAAGATGCCCTTCGCGGGATCGTCCAGGGCGAGGGGATACTCTGCGGCCAGTTCCACCCCTCCGATGCCGGCTTCGTGCATCCGATCGAGTTCCCGCGCAATCTCCGGCTTGACCACGGCCGGTCCGAACCACCACCAACGCACCATCGGGCGAGCGTCCGCGGGTGGCGAGGCGAAGGTCGCTCTCAGTTGCTGAATGTCGGTCTGTGCCGCGGCCGCGGTTGCAAGAGCGCCACAGAGGATCGCAGCGCTGATTCGCGGAAAGAGGGAGCGCCAATACTTCGTTGAGCCAATCTTCATCGTCCACCGAACTTTATTGGTCCAAAACAAACTATGTCAATACAGATACTTATTCCTATTTGGATGCTGACACCGTAACCCGACTCTCTAAGCGCTTGTTCTCAGGAGGGATGGAGGAGGGAACCCATGTGACATTTTGGAATAGTTCTCCTATTGACACTCGTGTTCTCGCGAACGTACAGTGCTCCCTCAAGTCCGAAAATTAGTTCTGTTTGGAGGCCACCAAACATGTATTCCATTCGTTTCGCCATATTCTCTGGGCGTTTCCCAAAGGCAGCTCGCAAGAACGGGCTCCGGGAACTGTCCCTCTCCTTTCTAGCTTCTTTTGTGCCTTGCACTTGCGCCTACGGCATGGGCACAGACCGGCGGTGAAGGCGGTATCCAGGGTACCGTCAGTGATTCCACCGGCGCCGCGATTCCCAATGCGATCGTAACCGCGACGAACGTCGATACCGGAGTCTCTACCAAGAGACAGACGACGGGGGCTGGCCTGTATACCATCTCTCCCATCCTGCCCGGAACCTATACCGTCACTGCGACGGCCCAGGGGTTTGAAACCGTCACTCAGAAGAATCTTACGGTTAACGCCCTTGCGCTAACTCCTCTCGATATCAAGCTCACCGTCGGGTCGGCGACCACCGAGGTCACCGTCACTGCTGCGCCCCCTCAACTGGAGACGACGAACGCAACTCTCGGCATGACCATCGAGAACGATGCGTATGCGAACCTGCCGCTCATCATGAATAACGCGCAGCGCGACCCAACGGCGTTTGGCACGCTGGCGCCCGGCGCACAAGGCGGCGCCCGTCTGCCGCTGATTGGCGGTACCGGAAACTACCTCGGCCAGCTTTATCTCGACGGCCTTCCCGCACAAACTGTCAGCCAGCAGGGTGATAACCGCCTCGTTTCGCAATCCATTAGCGTCGACGCCGTAGACCAGATGCAGGTGGTCACCAGCACACCGCTCGGCCGAATTCTCAGGTGCAGGCGCCGAGAACTTCACCATGAAGTCGGGCGGCCTCCAGTATCACGGCAGCGTTGCCGACTTCATCCGCAACACGTCTCTCGACGCATGGCAGTTCAGCAAGGGAGCAACGAAACCGGTCGACCACCAGAATGAGCTGGCAGTCACGCTTGGTGGCCACGTTCCCGGCACCAAGCGTGTCTTCTTCTTCTTTGCCTATGACCGTTACCACAGCCGCACCTTCAACAACCCTTCGGCGGTGACGATTCCCACACCGCTCGAACTCGGTGGAGACTTCACCGAGTTGAACGGCGGCGTCGGTACCGGCGGGCTCACCGGAACCGGCGCGAACAACCCTGCGTTCCTCTTTGACCCGACAAACAACAGCTGCGGCGGCAGCGCGAATACCCGCTGTCCCTTCGTGGGCCTGAAGAATGGCGTTCCCACGAACAACGTCATCCCGTCGAACTACATCTCGCCGATCGCGAAGGCGATGCAGCAGTGGATTCCAGCTCCTACGAATCCCAACAGCCTCACAAACAACTACAGCGCCGGTTCTCCCGCGGGATTCGACAATCACCTCTACGACTGGCGGGTGGACTTCCAGTGGACGCCCCGGCACCGCATCTCCACCGTCGGCGCAATGGGCACCGTCAACTACCTGAACAACTTCAACACTCCCTATCTGCCGCTTCCCTACACCGGCGGCGACCTCGCGAACATCTACCCGAAGGTCTTCGACGTTGAAGACGCGTTCACGATCAGCAACTCGATCGTGAACCAGCTGAAGTTCGGCTACACCCGCTTCTACCAGAACATTCACAACACGACGCAGGGCTCCCCGACCTACTCCGTCGCCAAGCTCGGCGTCACCAACCTCCCGCTCGGTCAGGCCGGCGACGAGTTCCCCGGCGCCACCTTCCCCAGCACCACTAAGTTTGGAACCGCGCAGCAGTACTGGACCGGCACCGCGACGCCTTCAGGCGCACCGGGCAATTCAGTTGCCACTCAGGTCACGACTCCGAACAACTATGCCATCGTCGATAACCTGCAGTGGGTCAAGGGAGCGCACTCGCTCACCTTCGGCATGACCGTTCAGTGGCAGCAGATCAACAACGCCAACCCGGCCACCTTCACCGGCGTCATGAACTTCAGCTACAACGCCAACTCGACAGCACAATTTGTTGGCAGCTCGATATCGTCGACCGCCACCGGTTACTCCTACGCCAGCTACCTGCTCGGAGCCGTCGGGCGGCTCACCTACCCTCGGTCTGCAGTATGTCAGTGAGGTCGGCGGGCGCTACTTCACGGTCGCGCCGTACGCCGAAGACACCTGGAAGGTGAACTCCAAACTCACCATCGACGCAGGCCTGCGTTGGGATTACCTGCCTCCCTATCACGAAGTGCAGGACCGCTGGAGCTTCATGAACCCCAACATCACCAATTCAGCCACGAACTCGCCCGGCGCTCTCCAGTTCGCCGGCGACTACGGTGGTGCGGGAGTCAGCTGCGGCTGTCGCACCCCGGTGCCGACCTACTGGAACAACTGGGGTCCGCGTGTTGGCATCACCTACCAGACCGATGCGAAGACAGTCTTCAGAATTGGCGCAGGCCGCGTCTTCTCACAGGGCGGTGGCGTCGGCGGCCGCGGTGGAGCATTCCAAGGCACCGGCCAGCTTGGCTTTAACACCACAGCGACGGCTCCTGCAGAAGTCACCAACGGAGCCACGGCAGGGCCATCGTTCTATCTCAACAACAGCGCCTACTTCCAGTCGATCGGGAAGTCGAATACTGCCCTGGGCTTCACCTATCCCGCGGCTCCCACGCCCAGCGCCGCCTCGCAGATCCTGAACACCGGCCACTACATCGACACCGCTGGGGTGAAACACTTCACGCCCGCAGGCATGTCGTACGCAGACCCGCACTTCTCCGCTCGCGCACCGGACTTCATGTTCTACAACGTCGGCATGCAGCGCGCTCTGACCAACAACATGACCTTGGCGATCAACTACGTGGGCAACCAGAGCCACCACCTGATCAACTCAACAAATGCCGGTACTGGAACAGCCCGCGGCTATTGGTCCAATCAGCTGAATCCCACCTACCTCGTCGCACTCGGTGCCGCAACCGATTCAACCGGCAAGTCGCCACTGCTGACGTCACCGGCAACAAGTGCAAACGTTGCCAAGGCACAGGGCCTCATGTCCGGCCTGAGCATCCCGCCGTACTTCGTGAACGCAGCGAACAATGGTGACACGAATGCGACCGTCGCAGTGGGACTCGTCGCATTCCCACAGTACGCCACGCCTACCGCAGCTGGCCTCTCCGACCTCTGGGGTAACGTCGGCAACTTCAGCTACAACTCGCTCCAGGTCACGGTGCAGCAGCGCCTGGCACATGGACTCACATTCAACTTCAACTACACGTGGGCGCGTAACGTTGGCGACGACGGTCCATATCGCACGGGCTTTGCACTCCCTTCGGGCTCAATCTCCGGATCGACAGCGTCGTACAAGCAGAACCGCATCGACCGCAGCGAGACCACTGTCTCGACGCCGAATGTGATCCACGCTCTTTGGCGTGTGGGATCTACCCTTCGGCCGCGGTCACAGCCTGGGTAGCGGCAATGGCTTCGTCCGCGCTCTGGTCAGTGGATGGGCACTTCTCCAGCATCTACACCTACGCCTCCGGCACGCCGGTTCAGATCACCTACGGCGGATGCACCACGCCGCTGCAAGGTCAGTGCATGCCGGATATCACGCCCGGCTTCTCTCCGGGCACGGCACGTCAAAACGGTGGCTATGGTAGCGGTCCGAACGGCCGTACCGCAGCGAACCTCGGCAAAGTTCAATACTTCAACGTGAACTCGTTCCAGAAGCCCGTCAACATAAATGCCAACACCTTCGTGACTGGCACCACCACCCCTGTGGCGGCGCTGAACCTGATCGGCAACACTCCTCGTACGGGCGCACTGGCGCTGCGCAATCCGGCGCAATGGACCCTCGATTCCGGCCTGCGTCGCAGCATCCCAATCTGGAGGGAGATGGCGTTCGTCTTCGAGGCAAACGCCTTCAACGTCGTCAACCACACGCTCTTCTCAAACCCGAGTGCAACGTGGAGTGCAGGCTCTACCTCATTCGGTACAATCAGCGGCGCTTCCAACAAGCCGCGTGCATTCGAGCTCGCGGGTCACATCAACTTCTAGTTCTCTCCTCAGGCCTCGGCGTCGCATTGGCGCCGAGGCCTTTCCTTTCTCACATTATGTAGAGGCCCCATGCACCGTCATCAGGTTCGCTGTGTCCTTGTGGCAGGATCTGTCCTGCTTGGCTGTCTGGTCGCTCTTGCGCAATTCACGGATGCTCCCCGCGATACACGAGTTCCTGACAAGCGCCCGACTCCAGACGAGATCGCACATCCTCCCAAGACCTGGATCGATAAAGACACAGGCCATCGCATCGTTCGGCTCACTGAGGAGCCTGGTTCCGCGAGCTTCTACTTCAATGTCAACAGCTATACGCCCGACGGAAACGAGATGGTGTACACCACGCCCGAGGGCATCTCGGTACTGGATCTTCGGACCCTGAAGACCCGCTCCGTCGTGAAAGGCCGCGTGCATACGCTCGAGGTCGGCCATAAAACTCCCAGCATCTTCTATACGAAAGTCCTCGACGGCACACCGGAGCCGAAGACGCCCGCCGAGTTCGCGAACGCGCCCAAAGCGGTTTACTCCACCAACGTTGATACCGGCGAAACGAAGATGCTGGCGAAGATCCCCGACCACGCTGGTCTCGTGACTATCAACGCCGATGAGACCCTTGCCGCCGGCACTTTTGAAGAAGGAGAGGGTGGCCGTTCGAACCAGGAGTACCGCGCGACCGACCACACGGCCACCAGCCAGACCAGTCCGCTCGACCAACCCCGAAACAAGGGAGAGATGATGGAGCGCCGGCTTGCCGCGCGCATCCCACTGACGCTGTTCACCCTGGATCTCACGGGGAGCGGCAAACTTACGCCTCTCATCCAGCACTCGACCGACTGGATCAATCACCTGCTCTTCTCACCCGGCGATCCTCACCTCCTCATGTACTGCCATGAGGGCTCGTGGCAAAAGGTCGACCGCATCTGGACCATCCATACCGACGGCACGCATAACCAGCTCATGCACAAACGTTTCATGCAGATGGAGATCGCGGGACACGAGTTCTGGGGCAAGACCGGCGACACGTTGTACTACGATTTGCAGACGCCAAGAGGCCAGGATTTCTGGCTCGCCTCCATCAATCTGAAGAACGGTGAACGAATCTGGTATCACATGCAGCGCAACGAGTGGTCGATCCACTTCAACGTCAATAAAGACGCAACCCTCTTCACAGGGGACGGCGGCGATCCAGGCCAGGTTGCGAAAGCTCCGGATGGCGAATGGATTTATCTCTTCCATCCTGAACTCATCAAGAACAGTGGGGAAGATCAGCCCGGGTTCATCCACCCTGGTGTCTTCCATGCGGAGAAGCTTGTAAACATGTCGAAGCACAACTACGTGCTTGAACCTAATGTGAGCTTCACTCCCGACGGAAAGCTGATTATCTTCCGATCCAACATGTTTGGCCCGACTTTTGTCTTCGGTGTCGAAATCGCCAAAGCGCAATAGGTATCCTTACTGCCCCGTCTGATAGCGAATCGCGCTCAATGATCCCTGGTAGGCGTAGCGTGCATTTGCGAGTTCGATCTGTGCCTGTGTCTGCAGGAGCTGCGCATCGCTCAATTCAACGATCGAAGACAGACCGAGCTGATAACGAGTCTGCGCCAGTGACAACGCCGAATTCGCTTGAGACACGAGCTGCTGCGCCACCGCGATGCGGTTGAAGTTATCCTGCGCCTGCAGAACTGTTGTTGTCACATCACGCGCAATCGTATCGCGGAGTTGCAGCACCTGTGCATCCGCCGCACCTGCACGAAGCTTCGCCTCTTCCGCGCGTGCCGAATAGAGAAACCCATTAAAGATCGGGATGTTTATATTGACGCCGGCCGCACCATAGGCCGCACTCGGAATCTCGTCGGCTCTCCATGGTGCAGCGCCCGCCGCGCCAAGGAGCCGTGATTGTCGGCAGAGAAAGATCATGCTCCGCCGTCGCGAAGTGATGCGCGGCGTCAGCCTCCTGTTGCAGACTCTTCAGATCGGGCCGCTGCGTAAACGCCTGTTGGACGAGAGGCGCTGCCTCAGCCGGTGCAGCCGGGGGCGTTGCCGGCGTTTCGTCAACAAGTCGGTAGGGCGTGCTTCGCTCATCCCCGAGGAGAGCCGCAAGATCGGCTTGCGCGGTTACACTTTGATTCCGGGCATCAAGCAACAACAGTTGAGCCTGTGCGAGTTGCGCATTCGCGAAGCTCACATCAAGCGTTGAACGCAGCCGGGCGTTCGCCAGTGCCTGGATCTGATTCACTGTAGCCTGTCGCGCGTTCACCGTCTGCAGCGCAACCTGAATCAATGCCTGGGCCCCGAGGGCCCGGTAGAAGGCGTCATCGACTGCAAATACGACATCGTCCCGGGTCGCTACCAGCGTATTCTGTGCCGCCTGCGCATTCAGATTTGCCTGGGCAACGAGGTTCCGTGTGCGTCCAAAATCTGTGACGAGCTGGTTCAGCGTAACGCCCGCCGCAGCCCTCTGATAGAGCACCGGATTATTTAGCGCGCCCGCGGTGATACGTGTGCCATTGTCCGCGCCAACCGCGGTCACATTTCCGGCGAGCGTCGGCATCTCCGCGGCGCGCTGCTCGCGTGTCACCTGTCCCTGTGCGAGCGCCAACAGGCGTGCAACTGTCACGCGAGGGTTATGTTGGAGCGCGAGTTGCTCCGCCTGTCCAACCGTCAGCGAGGGTGCATTCGGCGGCACGAGCGGCGTAGTGAGCCCGTTCGGAAGCTGCTGGACAGGCGGTGCCGGAGACGTTGTTACCTGTGAGCCTGGCGACGCGACATCAGGAACCGGCGCGGTCATCGGTACCGAAGGCGCAGACGGCAATGAGGTCGTCGGTGTGGACGGTGGTGTTCCATTGTTGGTCGTTACGGGGGTCGAGGTTTGTGCACCGACAGGCATCGAAACTACCACTACAGCTGCGAAGAAAATGTTGGAACCTGTTCGCATTAGGCAGCCTCCATGGGTGATTCCGCACGCGGCTGCTCTTCCTTGCGATGCACCCACAGATACGCCGCGGGTACGACAAACACGGTCACAATCACCGACACTGTCAGGCCTCCGATGATCGCGCGGGCCAGCGGAGCATACTGCTCACTACCCGCCTCGAGCGCAAGAGCCATCGGCACCATACCGATGATCGTCGCCAGTGATGTCATCAGTACGGGGCGCAGACGGACTCTGCATGCGACGGCTACCGCTTCCCTGATTGGCATTCCTTCGTTGCGGAGGGCGCGAGTGAACTCAACGATAAGAATTGAGTTCGAGACGACGATTCCTGTCATCATGATGACCCCCATCAACGACATGACATTCAGCGTTGTCCCCGTAACAAGCAGAAAGACGATGACGCCCGTAATGCCGGGAGGAATCGCGAGCAGAATGATGAGAGGGTCAATAAAAGACGAAAACTGCGCCATCAGGATCAGATAGACAAGGACGATCGAGAGGATTAGGCCGAGACCGAAGCTGATGAACGACCTGTGCATCCCCTCCACGGAACCGCGGACATTCACCGTGAGATTCTCAGGTAGCTTCGTCTGGTCGATGATCTTTTGGACGCGTGTAGCCAGGCCGCCAAGATCCTTGCCAGACGGAGAGACATAGACGTCGATCACCCTTCGCAGCTGATAGTGGTCAACCTCAGTGGGTGTATTGATTGGAGTTATCTCTGTTACCGCACCGAGCGTCGTTACTGCGCTTCCCAGGCGCCCATGCAACGGAATCTCCTTGAGATCATTCAGCGACTGCACCTGCTGCTCAGGGTATTGCACGGCCAGAATGTAGCTGTTGCCGCTTCGGGGATCGTCCCAGTAGCTGGGTGCGATCATGGCGTTGGAATTGAGGGACGTAATCACGTTGTCCACAACCTCGCGTGACGTCAATCCCAACCGCCCTGCCATCTCGCGATTCACATTCACGCGAAGCCCCGGATAGTCCATATCCTGAGGTGTGAGCACATCGCCCACGCCGGGCAGTTTGCGAATCTTATCGGAGAGTTCCTTCGCCACAGCAGCGGCTGCATTAAGATTGCTTCCGCCCACCTGTATATCGATAGGCGCGGGTAGTCCCAGATTTACAACTGCATCGACGAGTCCGCCGGTCTGAAAGTAAGTGGAAAGCTCTGGAAGATCATCCCGCAACTTCGCACGCACCGCCGCTATATCGTCAAAGCTGCTCTTCCGGTGCCCCTCCTTGAGGCTCACCTGCACAAAGGCTGTGTGCGGTCCGGAATTGCTGGAATAGATCGCGGAAAATCCAGGCGCCGTTCCGATATTGGAGACGATCATGTTGAGATCCCTCGCCGGAACTACGTCCCGAATGTCCTGCTCCACGCGAGCGATGTACTTATCCGCGAGTTCAATGCGCGTACCGCTGGGCGCCTTCACATTGATGACAAACTGTCCTGGGTCGGTCCGCGGAAAGAACGACAGGCCGAGCAGCGGATAGAGCCCGAGCGAGAACAGGAATATGCCGAGCACTCCAAGTGTCGTTGCAACAGGGCGCAGCAGCGTTTTGCCGACGGTGCGGTCGTAGTGCATCAGCGAGCGTTCATAGCGATGGTTGAACCAACGAACAAACCGCTGGAACAGGTTCCCACCGCCATGATGGCCAGCCTCGTGATGCGCATTCTTGATGAACTTTGCGCAGAACAGCGGAACGACAGTGAACGCAACGAAAAAGGATGCAAACAGAGAAAGCACGACCGAAAGCGCGAGCGCAATAAACAAAAATCGGCTGACTCCATAAAGAAAGACGACCGGGAAAAAGACGATGGCCGTTGTAAACGTGGCGGCCAGCACCGGCATAGCCACCTCACGTCCTCCCACCTCGGCTGCCTCCTGCGAAGACTTGCCCATTTCCAGGTGGCGAAAGATGTTCTCCAGAACAACAACGGAGTTGTCGATCAAGCGCGAAAATGCCAAGGCCAGTCCGCCCAGCACCATGGAATTGATCGTTTCGCCCATGAGGCTCATCACAAGAAACGCCGCCAGTGCGGATAGCGGTATCGAGAGCATGACGGCAAGAGTCGCGCGTGTGCTCCCCAGAAAGATCAGAATCATCAGGCCGGTGAGAACGAGACCAATGCCGCCTTCCGAGCTGAGATTGCGGATTGCAGTTTTAACAAACGCCGACTGATCAAACACAACACTCGCGATGAGCGACTTCGGCACATCGAGCAGATGTTTCAGTTCGACGCGTATTCCATTGACAACGGCGATCGTATTAGAATCGCCGCCTTGCTTAAGGATCGGAAGATACACAGAGTGCTGTCCATCGACGCGCACAATGTTCGTCTGGATCGCAGAGGAATCCTTGGCGTGGCCGACATCCGAGACGAGCAGTTGTCCGTTGCCGACCGAGCGAAGCGGAAGATCGTTTATCTCATCTGCCGACGGAAACTGCGAGTTGGTAAAGATGCTGTAGTCCCGCGGACCGATACGAACGTCGCCCGAAGGAAGAATGGCGTTCGCGTCATTCACCGTGCGCACTACGTCCATCGGACTGAGCTCGTGCGCCTCGAGTTTGACAGGGTCCACGTACACCTGAATCTGGCGGTACTTTCCTCCAAACGGAGGGGGGATGGACGCGCCCGGGACATCTGCGATCTGCTGTCTGACGGCATACTGCCCCAGGTCGTGGAGCTGCGTCTCGTTCAGGCCTTTGCCTTTCAGCGTCACCAGACACACCGGCAAGCTGGAGGCGTCGAATTTCAATACGACCGGGGGCAGTGTTCCCGGAGGCATGCGCCGAAGCTGCGCCATCGCCAGATTCGAGATTGTGTTAACTGCGGAGTCCGGGTTCGTTCCCGGTTGAAAATACACGCGAATCAGCGACACACCCGGCAGCGAACGCGATTCAATATGATCGATCCCGCTCCCGAGCGTGAAGAACCGCTCGAAGGGGTTGGTGATATGCGCCTCGATCTGCTCTGGCGGCATGCCGTTATAGAACGTGGCGACCACAACCACCGGAATGTTGATGTTCGGAAACAAATCGACTGGCATGCGCGCAACGGTGGTTACGCCCATTACCGCGATGACGAAGCAGACCATGATGATGAAGAACGGATAGCGTAGAGAAAAACTGGACATCTACTGCGCCTCCGCTTCATGGAAGCTCGTCATCGTATCGAGCTTCGGTTGGACGAACTCCCCAGCCTGATACGACGATAGGTTCGTTGCGATGACCTTATCGCCCACCTGCAGTCCGCTCACGATCTCCGTGTGGTTCGCGGTTGAGATCCCAACCTGTACCGCTCGACGCTGCACGTGGTTCGAGCTATCCACCAGCATCACCGCGGGCTGCCCTCCGCTCAGGTCTATCGCCTGGACCGGCACCATCAGCGCATCGCCCGCCCGCTCGATGTCGAGCGTAACCTGCGCGTACATTCCTGGCGCGAGCTGCCCCTTCGGATTCGGGACGTCAATCTCCACCTGCATTGTTCGTGTCGAAGGATCCAGCGCCTCGGTGTCCCGTGCGACTCTGCCCGAAAACGTTCTGTTCAGCGCTTGCACCTGAATCTGCGCCGTATCGCCCAGGTGCACAAACGGCGCCAGCGACTCCGGCACCGGCAGCCGCAGCCTTAGCACGTCAATCTCCGCCAGCTTCACCACCGGCATCGAGCCCGAGTTCGACGTGCCCGCCTGGATCAACGCCCCCGTATCCGCATACCGCCATGTCACGACTCCGTTGAACGGCGCCGTGATCCGCGAATAATCCGCCAGCGATGAAAAGCGAAGCTGATCTGCCTGTGAAACACCAAGCTGCTGCTCGGTCGCGGACAGTCCGGACTTCGCTGCGTCCACCTGCGCCGCGGCGGCCTGATCCTTCGCCATCGCATCGTCCAGTTCCTGCTGCGCGATCAACCCAGGCTGAGCCGTTGAAGCCTGTTGTAAACGTTGCGACTCCGAGTGCAGCGCGTCGTAGTTCGCCTGCGCCTGCTGCACTTCGCTTTTCGCGCGTGTGATCTGTTCACGTGTCTGGCGAACGCCCGCTGTCGCTCCTTGGACTTGCGCTTGGAGTTCGGGGACATCAAGGGTCGCAAGCACCTGTCCGGTCTTCACTCGGTCGCCGATGTCAACGTTAATCCGTTTGATATACCCGGCGACTTTCGCATGCAGTTCGACCTCCTGATATGGAAGGAACTCACCTGCCACCTGAAGTTGGTTGGCGAGTTGACCCCGCTCGACCACTGCGACCGGCGCAACCGGCGCCGATGCCTTATCGCGTTGCACATCGGAATCGTGGCAACCAACAGTCAACACAAGACAACACGCCAAAGGCAGCATGCCTTTGCAAAACCCCGTCGCACGGACAAGAGGCTTACACATCGATTGGACTCGCTTTGCTGGATTCAGAGCCGATGACAGAGGCGCTCGCCGCGTATCTCTAGCGGAGGGCCTACATGAGCCGTTTACAAGGAGGGTGGAGGTCGCATCGCCAATGCTGCAAAGTTCTCTAGCGGTGGATGCCAGCCGGAACGCTCACGCTCTAACGGCAGCTCGGCAACTACAAGGTACAAACTTAGTAGAAAGACCAACTCCATAGCCGACTGCAGCGTGACGCTGGCGCCCGCTTGTTCGGAGTCGCCCGCTACGTGCTTCGCCTGCCAAACTTTCGTTGCAGCGATCGACCGGGCCGCCAATTCTTTCGAGTGGTAGGCTGCCACTTTGCTGCCAACCGCGAAGAACAGCATCACCGCACAGATCGCGATCGCAATCACGTGATGAAGTCCTCGGCGGCGCGCGAACTGAGCGATCAACCTCATTGCAATACAGCATATCGCACGCCGAGCAAGCCCGAACAGACCATCACCTCATCGCTGCTCATCGCTGCGAAGTCACAACCGTTGTCTCCTGCACCTTCAGGTAGTTGCCATAGCCAACGACAACCGTCGAGCCAATCAGCAATGCCAAGCCTAAGGTGACCAGCAACTTCGTGGTGCGGCTTGTTCCCCGCCACTCGTGCAACACCAGTCCCCACAGCGTCGCGAAGATGATGATCGAGGCCATATGCAGCGTCCACGACGAAAAGTCATACTTGCCCATCTTCGTCTGACCCATCGAATAGAAGAAGAACTGGAAGTACCAGATCACGCCTGCCATCGCTGCAAAGACGTAGTTCCCAAACAGTGCCCCACCGGATAGCCGGTTGTGAGTCGAAGGATCTTTTGGATCGAAATCCACCAGCGTATCGCCCTTCGTTGCCGTCGCGCGCATGGGATTGATCCCCGGCTCTCCCGCAAATTGGCGCACCGACCCGTTCTGGAAGATAAGGATCGACGACCACACGAAGTTTGTTAGAAAGCCTCCCCACAGAACGACGATGAGGATCGGCAGGTTCTGCCAGAGATCCAGATGGCCTCCCGCCAGCAACTGCGCCTTGGCGATGTCACCGAGCGGCTTGCCCGCCGACAGCCCGAAGGCAAAGAACGAGCTCATGAAGCCCGCGAGAATAGCGATCAGGATTCCCTTCACGAAGCTGTAGTCGCGCTCGCCCGCCTCCGCCTTTGCTTCCGGCGTCAACTCCCGCTCCTTCCAGTAACCGGCTGCGCCGTTAATCGCCACGCCGAGCACGCACACCACCACACCCAGCAGAATCACCTTGCCTGAGGTCGCGTGCGCCATCGCGGCAATCTCGCGCTGGTTCAATGGCGGAACGCGATGCACAAACGGCGGCACCAGGGTCCCAAAGAACGCGCACAGTCCCAACGCGATCGCGTACCCTAGCGCGATTCCGAGATACCGAATCGCGAGGCCGAAGGTAATCCCCCCCACACCCCACAAAACGCCGAACAGAAACGCGTACTGCAAGCTCCGCGGATATTCCCTGTAGGCCTGCCCGAGCATGGGCCACACATGCGGCACAAAGATGCTCGCCAGCACGATCGGCGCAACGATCCACGCCGCGAAGCCCTGGATAATCCAGTACACCTCCCACGACCAGCGCCGGATCTGCCGAAAGGGAATAAAGTTGGTAGCGGAAGCGAATCCGCCGATCCAGTGATAAATCAGTCCAAGAAACGGATTCGGTCCCACAGGTTCTCCGTAGCTCCGCGAGCGAGTTGCGAAAAGTAGAAATCATCCTACAGAACCCACACAGCATTGTGAAATAGAATCTGTATTGAAATTCCGAGCGGTCAAGGAGTCTCCCTGCGCATCTCGCTCTTCATCACCTGCTACAACGACACCCTATTCCCTGCCACAGGCCGGGCCGTCGTGCGTGTGCTCGAGCGCCTCGGTCACACCGTTGACTTCCCTGCCGGCCAGACCTGCTGTGGCCAGATGCATGTCAACACCGGCTACTGGGACGAAGCTGTCCCGCTGCTCCCACGCTTCGTCGAGCAGTTCCGCGACTCCGAAGCCATCGTCGTCCCGTCCTCAAGCTGCGTTGCTCACATGCGCGAGCACTATCCCGCGATGTCCCGCCAGTTCGAAGCCGCGGGGAGGCACCCGGGACTTGTCGCGGAGGTTGAGTCGCTTCTTCCGCGTGTCTACGAATTCTCCGAGCTTCTCACAAAGCGCCTCGGCATCACCGACCTCAATGCGGTCTTCGCGCATCGCGTCACCTATCACGCCAGTTGCCACGGACTCCGTTCACTCCAACTCGGCGATGGCCCTGCGTCGCTTCTTCGCTCCGTCGACGACATTGATCTTGTCCCGCTTCCCGGCCTCGAGCAATGCTGCGGTTTCGGGGGCACCTTCGCCATCAAGAACGCCGACGTCTCCAGCGCGATGCTCGATGAGAAGCTCGAGGCCGTCCTCAGCACGAACGCCGAGATCGTAACCGCCTGCGACAACAGCTGCCTGATGCACATCCACGGCGGCCTGCATCGCCGCGGCTGCAGCGTCCGCACCATGCATATCGCCGAGATCCTCGCAGGCGAACAAGAAGGTTCGCGATGAGCGGGCCCTTGCTTGATCCGCGCACGGCTCCCTCCTTTCCCAAGGCCGCGCACAACCTGCTGCGCGACGCTCAACTCCGGAAGAATCTCCATCACGCGACGTCAGTCATTCAGAACAAGCGAGCGCGTGTCGTCGCTGAGCTCAGCGACTGGGAGCAGCTTCGCCTCGCCGGTCAGCATATTCGCGAGCACACCATGGCGTACCTCGACGCCTATCTCGAGCAGTTCGAGCAGAACTGCACGCGCGCCGGCGGCGTCGTGCACTGGGCGCGCGACGCCGAAGAGGCTCGCCAGATTGTCGTTCGACTTGCGAAGGAAGCAATCGCCGCCGAACAGCAAAGTGCGGCCAGCCCGGCCGAGATCCTCAAAATCAAATCGATGACTACCGAGGAAATCGGTCTCAACGGCGCGCTCGAGGCCGCGGGAATCCGTCCATACGAGACTGACCTTGCCGAGCTCATCATTCAGCTCGGCCGCGACCAGCCATCGCACATCGTCGTCCCCGCGCTGCACAAGAACCGCCAGCAGATTCACGAGATCTTCCAGCGCGAGATGCACCTGCCCAACCTCGGCAACTCACCTGAAGACCTCGCCGACGCCGCGCGCCTCTTTCTCCGCGAGAAGTTCCTGCGCGTGCCAACTGCTGTCAGCGGCGCGAACTTTCTCATCGCCGAAACAGGAGGTGTCTGCATCGTCGAGAGCGAAGGCAACGGCCGCATGTGCCTCACTCTGCCGCGCACGCTTATCACCGTCGCCGGAATCGACAAGGTGATTCCTCGATTCCGTGACCTCGAGGTCTTCCTGCAGCTTCTCCCCCGCAGCGCCACCGGCGAGCGCATGAACCCCTACAACTCCATCTGGACCGGCGTCTATGAAAACGACGGCCCGCGCGCCTTCCACGTGGTCCTCATGGATAACGCGCGCACCGCCGTTCTCGCTGACCGCGAAGGCCGCCAGACGCTGAACTGTATCCGCTGCGGCGCCTGCCAGAACATCTGCCCGGTCTATCGAGAGACCGGCGGCCACGCCTACGGCAGCGTCTACGCTGGCCCCATCGGCGCCATCCTCACGCCACAACTCCAGCAAATGGAGCATGCGCGCAGTCTTCCGTTTGCCAGTTCGCTCTGTGGTGCCTGCTATGAAGTCTGCCCCGTCCGCATCAACATCCCGGAGATCCTCGTTCACCTGCGTCATCGAGTCGTCCAACACGACACCAAGGGTCTCGGCGCTTTCCGGCCTGAGGCACTGGCGATGAAAACCATGAGCCGCGTCTTCCAGAGCGAGTCACGCTTCCGCGCCGCGCAGCGTCTGGCCCGAACCGCGGACCGCCCTCTCACCCGTAAAGACAGCAACGGCGAAAGCTGGATCCGCTGGCTGCCCGGCATGCTCGGCGGGTGGACCCAATCCCGCGACCTGCCCGCGCTTCCCCTACAAACCTTCCGCGAGTGGTGGGAGCAGCGCGACCGCAAAGTTCAGCCACAGGCCACGGTCTCCAAAGGAGGTCCGGATGCCAACTGACACGCGTTCCGCCGTCCTCTCCGCCATTCGCTCGGCGAACGGCCGGGCGACTGATCTTCCACACGCTGAGTCCGACTACGCGCAGATTCCACGCACGTACACTCAGAACTCCTCGCTCTCCCGCGAGGAAGCCCAGGCGCTCCTCACCGAGCGCCTGATCGACTACGACGCGAACGTCGTCTCCTGCACGGCGGATGAGATCCCATCCGCAATTCGGAATGCATTGCAGAAACATAACGCCCACCGCATCCTCGTCCCTGAAGACTTTCCGCCACATCTCCTGCCCGACGGTTTCGAGGTCATACCCGACCACAACCTCTCCCCGGCGGAGCTCGACCGCTTCGACGCTGCTGTCACTCTCGGTGCTCTCGCCATTGCCGAAACCGGAACCATCGTCCTCGAAGGTATCTCCGGCCAGGGGCGCCGCGCCGCCACTCTTGTGCCGGACGTCCATGTCTGCGTCCTGAACGCCGCGAACATCGTCACTAATGTGCCTGAGGCGTTCGCCCGCCTTGGCTCAGCTGCGACGCTGCCGCTGACATTTTTCTCCGGCCCGTCCGCCACTGCGGACATCGAGATGACGCGAATCAAGGGTGTGCACGGTCCTCGTCACCTTCACATTCTCCTGTTCCAAAACGGCACTTAACCCACGCATTACGAAACCCTTTGACAACCGCAGAAAAATCAGCGAAGCTTGCAATTTCAATAGGTATTGAATTCCTCAGTCGATTCGACCGGTGGTAAATATGAAGGACCAGAGCATAGAACGGATCGACAAAGCCCTCGATCAGTTTCGTATCGAGATTCCGTCCTGGGGCTTCGCCAACACCGGAACGCGCTTCGGCAAGTTCATCCAGGACGCGGCCGCAACCACAACGGCCGAGAAGTTCGCCGACGCCGGCGAGGTCTTCCGCCTTACTGGCATCACTCCCACCGTCGCCATTCACGTGCTCTGGGACATGCCCAACGGCCTCGACGACATCCCCGTGATTCGTTCACTCGAGCGCGAGCACGGCGTCCGCGCCGGCAGCATCAATCCGAATCTCTTCCAAGCTCAGGAGTACAAATTCGGCTCCATCGCGAACCCCTCTGCTGAAATTCGGCAGATGGCGATCCAGCACATGCTCGACTCAGTGGAGATCGCCAAGGGACTTGAGAGCCGCGACCTCTCCATCTGGGTCTCTGACGGCTCCAACTACCCTGGTACACAGTCCGTTCGTCGCCGCATCCACTGGATGGAGGAGGCGATGTCCGCGACGCATGCAGCGCTCGGCCCCAATCAGCGCATGCTCATCGAGTACAAGCCATTCGAGCCCGCCTTTTATCACACCGACATTGCCGACTGGGGCATGGCTATGCTCTTGTGTCAGGCCTCCGGATCCAAGGCCAGAGTGCTGGTCGACACCGGACATCATCTCCAGGGAACGAACATCGAACAGATCATCGCGTGGCTGATCGCGAAAGACGGCTTTGGCGGCCTTCACCTCAATGACCGGAAGTACGCGGACGACGATCTCACCCTAGGATCGATCGACCCCTACCAACTCTTCCGCATCTTTGCGGAGATTCTCTCCGCCGGTGCAAAAGCCGATTCCGCCGCCTTCATGATTGACCAGAGCCACAACCTCAAAGGCAAGATGGAGGCCATGGTTCAGAGCGTCGTTACCGCGCAGGAACTCTACGCCCGCGCCGCGCTCATCGACTTCAAGCGCCTCGCTGAACTCCAGGATGCCTGTCGGCTCGTCGAGGCCGAAGAGTGCTTCCGCTCCTCGTTCTGGACCGACGTGCGTCCGGCCATCCGTGCCTGGCGTGAACGCCGCGGTCTGGCTCCTGACCCACTCCAGGAACTCGCCACGGGCGGCTACGTTGAACGGACCAGTCGCGAACGCCGCGAGCGTAATCGTCAGTCCACTGCAACATACGCTTGAGCGTTTCGAATTTATAACTTCCACAATTCAATAGCGAAACGTTATCATTCTGAGCTGTAAACCAGTTCAGGAGTCCCAGTGGCGAAATCCAGTCCCCGCCTTTACCTGATTCCCGTTCTCTCCAAAGCACTCGATATCCTCGAGTTGCTGCAAAACGAAAACCAACCGCTGACGCTCGAGGCAATTCACCGCCGCACGCGCGTCTCCAAGACAACGGTCTACCGCGTGCTCAAGACCTTTGCGCATCGTGGTTATATTTCGCAGGCGCAGGACGGCACCTATCGCCACGTCTCACGGCCCAAGAAGCTCCGTTTTGGCTTCGCCGGCCAGAGTGCCGATATGCCCTTCTCTGTCGAAGTCACTACCAGCCTCGTCGAAGCCGCCGCCGCAAGTGGCGTCGATCTCATGGTTCTCGACAACCGCTATGAAGGACCCACCGCCATCAAAAACGCCGAGGAGTTCATCCAGGCGCGCGTCGATCTCATCATTGAGTTCCAAGTCGAACACGAGGTCGCTCCGATCATCGGCGACAAGATAGCCGCCGCCAAGATTCCACTCATCGCCATCGATATCCCGCATCCCCATGCGACCTTCTTCGGCGTCGACAACTATCGCGTTGGAATGACCGCCGGCCATGCCCTCGCCCAATTCGCTATCTCCGAGTGGGGAGGTGCAGTCGACTGGGTCATCGGTCTCGATCTCCCCGAGGCTGGTCTGCTGGTCCAGAGCCGCGTCTCCGGCGCATTTGAAGCAGTTCGGTCCGCTCTGCCCAATCTTCCCGTCGAGGCCTTCGTACGCATCGATGGCCGCGGCATCCGCGAGCGCAGCCGTAAGGTGATCTCCGAGTTTCTCGAGCGCCATCGCCGCGAGAAGCACATCCTCATCGCAGCCGCGAACGACAGCAGCGCCCTCGGCGCCATCGACGCCGCCCGCGAGCTCAAACGTGAGCGCCACGTCGCCGTCGTCGGTCAGGATTGCATTCACGACGCCGTCGAGGAGATGAAGCGCCGCAATTCGCCCATGATCGCCTCCGTCTCCCACGAGACCAACAGCTACGGCCCAGCGCTCATGAACCTCGGCCTTGCTCTGCTCCGCGGCCAGACCGTTCCGCCCTACAACTACGTCACGCACCGGCTTGTTACTCGCCACTCGATTCTGGAGAATGCCAACTCGAATTTTGAGTAAAGTTCAAATAAGAAACTTTTGCTCTATTGCTGTTTCGTGTGTGACAATGGTTGGGATTTTCCTTCCTGAGAGCTCTCTATGCCCCAAACCTCTGCGCCAGCCAAGCTCAATTTTCTAGAAGACAAGTGGGACGATTCCTTCGCCGCGACCCTCGACGCTCCTGAACTTCTCCGCTACCGCTCGAACCTTCTCGGCTCTGACCTCCGCCTGACCAACTTCGGCGGTGGCAACACCAGCTCGAAGCTCGAAACCGTAGATCCCGTCGACGGCCAGAAGAAGCTCGTGCTCTGGGTCAAGGGCAGCGGCGGCGACCTCGGCAGCATCAAGCGTTCCGGCTTCGCGACCCTCTATCTCGACAAGCTGCTCGCGCTGGAGAAACAGTACCGCGGCGTCGACGAAGAGGACGCCATGGTCGTGCTCTATCCGCTCGTCACCTTCGGCAACAACCCCACCGCGGCGTCCATCGACACGCCCCTCCACGGCTTCCTTCCCTTCTCGCATGTCGACCACCTGCACCCTGACTGGGCGATTGCACTTGCGGCCTCGGCTAACGGCAAACAGCGCATGGAAGAGTTCAACGCAGAGTTCGGCCACAAACTCGCCTGGCTGCCCTGGCAGCGCCCCGGCTTCGAGCTCGGCATGATGCTGCGCAAGGTCGTCTCTGAAACTCCCGGCTGCGACGGCGTCGTCCTCGGCGGCCACGGTCTCTTCACCTGGGGCGACACGCAGCACCAGTGCTATCTCAACACCATCACCATCATCGACCAGATTGGCCAGTTCATCGAGCGCCACGGGGCACGCCCAAATTACAAGCGTTTCGGCGGCGCGGGCGTCTCCACGCGTGAAGACCGCAAGCAGATCGCCGCCAGGCTCATGCCGCGTTTGCGCGGAGCCGTCTCGCGACAGCAGCGTTTCATCGGCACCTACACGGACTCGCCGCAGGTTCTCGAGTTCGTTAACTCTACCCAGGCTCAGAAACTCGCACACCTGGGCACCAGCTGCCCCGATCACTTCATCCGCACGAAAATCCGCCCGCTCTTCGTCGACTGGAACCCTGCAGACGATCCCGCCGGGCTCCCCGCGCTCTTCGACTCCGCGCTCGAGACCTATCGCGCCGAGTATGCCGAGTACTACACAAACCATGCTCTGCCTGAATCGCCCAAACAACGCGACGCCAGCCCAACTGTCGTTCTAATCCCCGGCGTTGGCATGTTCTCCTTCGGCAAGAACAAGGCCGAGTCCCGCATCACGGGCGAGTTCTACACGAATGCCATCGGCGTCATGCAGGGCGCCGGCGCTCTGGACGACAACAAACCCTGCACCGAAGTCCCGCAGGCCTCCCCGCGCATCCCCTCCGACCTCTTCACCGTGCATGACAACTACGTCGCGCTTCCGCCGAGCGAAGCCTTCCGCATCGAGTACTGGGCGCTCGAAGAGGCCAAGATTCGCCGCCAGCCTGCCGAAAAACAGCTCTCCCGCCAGATCGCCCTCATCGTCGGAGGAGGCAGCGGCATCGGCCGCGAGGTAGCGCTTCTCGCCGCCGAGCGTGGCGCACATGTGATGGTCGCCGACCGCGACGTCAAGGGAGCCGAGGCCGTCGCTAAAGAGGTTCAGTCGAAGTATGGCCGCGAGGTCGCCGACTTCTGCTCGATCGACATCCGCGACCGCGCTGCGATCCGCTCCGCGTTCGAGGCCACCATCCTCCGCTACGGCGGCATCGACATCCTCATCAACACCGCTGCGCTCTTCCCGTCCTCTCCCGACGGGATCGTCTCTGACGCGCAGTGGGCCCTCACGCTCGAAGTCAACGTCACGGCCAACTATCTGCTCGCTGACGAACTCAAGGCTATCCTCGACGCCCAGGGCCTTGAAACCAGCATCGTCCTCACCAGTTCCGCCAACGCCGTTGTGGCCAAGCGTGGCAGCGAGGCCTACGATGTCAGCAAGGCCGCCCTCAGTCATCTCGTGCGCGAGCTCGCGGTTAGTCTCTCACCGAAGGCGCGCGTCAACGGGATCAGCCCCGCCACCGTCGTCAAAGGCTCCACGATGTTCCCGCGCGACCGCGTCATCGCCTCGCTCAAGAAGTACAACCTCCCCTTCGACGAGTCCGGTTCTGACGACGATCTCCGCAACGTGCTGGCGCGCTTCTATGCCACCCGCACGCTCACGCATCAGCCCATTGACCCCAAGGACTGCGCCGAGGCCATCATGTTCCTTGCAGGGCCGCTGGCGCGCTGCACCACCGGTCATCTCATCCCGGTTGACGGTGGCCTCGTGGAGGCATATCTCAGGTGAGCCAGGCAGCTCTTCGAGCTCCGAGTGTTCCGCGAATTCCCAACGACAAGCGAGCGCTCGTCGCCGTGGATCTCGGTGCCGAAAGCTGCCGCGTCTCCCTGCTTCGCTGGCATGGCGACACCGCCGAGGTCACACTCGTCCACCGCTTCCCTAACGGCCCCGTCGAAGACGACGGCTTGCGCTGGCCGCTCGCCGCCATCGAAGCAGGCATCGATCGACGGTCTCCGTCGCGCCGCCGAACTCGCGCCGGAAGGCATCCGCTCCGTCGCCGTCGATGGCTGGGCCGTCGACTATGTCCGCCTCGAACGCGGAGAACCGTCCGCTCGCCGCGCCGTTCTCCTACCGCGACGAGCGCACCATTGCCGCACAGCAGCAACTCCAGACCAAGATCTCTCCCGAGCGCCTGCATCAGATCACCGGCATCCAGCTTGCACGACTCAACACCCTCTACCAGCTCTACGCCGACGACACCGCGAAACTCGAGCCCGGCACACGCTGGCTCAATCTGCCCGAGTACATGCTCACGCGCTGGGGAGCCGCGCCCTTCGCCGAGTACACCAACGCCACCCACACCGGCCTGATCGATCTCGCCACGCGGAGCTGGAGTCCCGAGATCTTCGCCGCCGCCGGCCTTGATCTCAATCGCGCCGGTAAGCTCACTCAGCCCGGTACCTGCCTGGGCAAGCTCCGCGGCCCCCTGGCCAATCTTCCCGCGTTGCGTGACACCGAACTCATCGCGCCCGCCTGTCATGACACCGCCTCGGCCATCGCCGGCATCCCCAAACACGCCGAGCACTGGGCCTACATCAGCTCCGGCACATGGTCGCTGATCGGCGCACTCCTCGCAGCGCCCTGCAACTCGCCAGCGGCGCTCGCCGACGATTTCACCAACCTGGGCGCCATCGGCAACCGCATCTGCTTCCACAAGGCCGTCAACGGCATGTGGCTCCTCAAGCAATGCATGGATGCCTGGGCTACTCGCGATACATCGCCCACCGCCGGCACATCCTTCACCGTCGAAGAGCTCGTCCGCCTGGCCTCGCTCGAACCGGCACCCTCGGCTCTGCTCGACGTCGCCGACCCCGAGCTCGGCCTCGTCGGCAACATGCCCGCGCGCATTAACGCGCAGCTCCAGACGCATGGTCACGTCTCGCTGGACGAGTCACCGGCTGGCGCCGCGCGCATGGCCGCCCTCATCTTCCATAGCCTCGCCGCCGCCTACGCGCGCGCTCTCGAAGAGCTCCGCCGCCACACCGGCCACAAGCCCACCGAGATCGTCGTCGTTGGGGGTGGCTGCCGCAACGACCTCCTCTGCCGCCTCACCGCCGAGCGCACCGGTCTCCCCGTCCGCCGCGGTGCCCCTGAGAGCTCCACCATCGGCAACCTGGCCGTGCAACTCGCTGCGCTCGAAGGCGTCTCACCCGCAGACCCCAACGCCTTCGCGGCTGAGGTCTCCTCCTGGGCCGCCACATTGCTTGACTCGCCTGCACCTCCATCCACCGCCCCCGCCCCCACGCCCATATGCAACGCCGCGAACTCCTGAAGTCCGCCGCTCTCGCCGCGCTCGCGCCGGCCGTGCGTCCGCTCGCAGTCCTTACTCAATCCGCCGCGCCCTCCGACGCTCTCCCATCCTTCTCCACCTCAAACGCCGCGTGGCAGCGTGCCTATGACCGCGCCCTCCAAATCCTCGCTGGCAATGTGCAGGTCCTTCCTCACTTCCCCGGTCCCGTCCTCATCGAAGGCGCCGAGTACGCCGGCATCTGGCAGGAATGCGGCCCGCACGAATCGCTTGTCTACTCGCTCTTCCGCCCCGACGTCGCTCGCAACACGCACATGACCTTTTTCGCGTTGCAACATGAGGACGGCCAGCTTCCCGCGAACAATAAGCGCTCTGAAACCGGCTTCGGCCAGATCCAGATGGTCGTCCCCATTGCCGCCACCGCATGGGAGCTCGCTCACGCCACCGGCGACTCCGAGCTTCTCGACTCCGCCTACGGCGCCTGCTCACGCTGGGACGCATGGCTCATGCGCTACCGCAACACGCGCGGCACCGGCCTCATCGAAGGCTTCTGCACCTACGACACGGGCATGGACAATAGCCCCCGCTGGGCCGGCATGCCTCGGCAGTGCCCGGATAAGGACGCACGCAAATGCGCTCCTGTTCGAACCCTCCCACGTCTGTGCCCGGATCTCTCCGCCACCACTTATGGCGCGCGCATCGCACTCGCCGCTATGGCCCGCGCCCTCGGCAAGAACTCCGAGGCTGATCACTGGCTCGACCTCGCCGAAGGCCTCCGCAAACTAATCCTCGAGAAGCTCTACGTCCCCGAAGACACCGCCTTCTACGACCTTGACGCGCAGAACCATTTCGTCAAGATCAACTGCGACATCCTCTCGCGCATCTGCGGCGAGCATGTCCTCGCAGGTGCGGATGCCCAGCGCGTCTTCGACACCTTGTGGGCCCGTCAACTCGGCAACCCGCACGCCTTCTGGTCGCCGTACCCACTGCCCTCCAGTGCGCTCGATGACCCAAGCTTCGTTCGTCCCATCCCGCGCAACTCCTGGGGAGGCCCATCGCAGGCCCTTACAGCCCTCCGTGCCGGCCGCTGGTTCGATCACTACCACCGCTCCGCCGAGTTCGCGCACATGATGCAGCAGTGGTGTAACGCCATCCTCCGCGATCCATCCTTTCGTCAGCAGCTCGACCCGCTCACCGGCGAGTTCACCCAGTCCGGCTCCGCCAGCTACTCGCCCTGCGCGCTCGTGCTCTACGACTACACCTGGCGCCTCGCAGGGGTGCGACGGCAGGACGACGAACTTCATTGGAACGTCCACCCGGAGTGCCCCGCCACTCAGAGCGGAATCTTCCGCACCCCTCTCGACCGTCGTGGTACGGTCGCCGAGCTCCGTTACCTTCCCCACTCCGCCGAGCTCAGCGTCAACAACAAGCCGGTAGCCCACATCGAGGGCGCCGCCCGATTGATCACCGATCTCCAGGGAGGGCCACGGTCCCTCCTCGGCATACGTACCACAGTAACCACCGTCAGGTTTCGACTTCCCGGTCAGGAATTACGTCGAGTTACCTTGGCACCGAACGAACGCAAGCTGCTCACTTAAGCGAAGTTGCAAGTTCTTCCATATTTCATAGGCATAGTGCTTCCGCTGAAACGTCGCTGGTTACCTTTGGAATCTCGTGCCTTACCAAAGTGGTAGTAACCACGCCCAAAGTTACCAAAATGAATTGACATAGGATGTGTCGGCTGATACTTGTAGCGACACGATAGCTGATACGGAAGAAGGATTAAGCCAGCCAGGTGGCACGCAGCGAGGATTACTCGAGGCGAACCTTCACTCCCCCAAGCTACGTGTGCGCGTCCTTCCCTTTTTGAGCTGTGCGGGCGAGCGATTGTGTTTGACCGATCGGGCTTGCTTTATGAATGACTACAACCGAATAGCCGTACGTTTTATTTTTCCCAAGGAGAACCGACCATGACTTTACGCAGCCTCTTATCCAGTCTTCATGAGAGCGAATCCGGTCAGGACCTGATTGAGTACGCGCTCATCTGTGCTCTCATCGCGCTCGGCGCAGTAGCCGGCATGAAGACCGTCGCCAACTACATCAACAACGCGTTCAACTCCATCGGCAGTCAGCTGAGCAGCGCAACCGGTGCCTAACTTGATTCAAACCTGTCGGCCCGCAGGCACAAACCTGCTCGGCCGGCAGGCCAAGCTCTGTCCCGAACTACGGGTCTTGCGGCAAGGGGTACACAATGCTTATCTGGTTGCTTGATGGAGCGGTATTTGTAGCGCTTCTGGGCGCCTGGTTTGACGTGATCTCCCGTCGCATTCCCAATCGGCTTACCTACCCGGCGATGCTCGCAGCTTTGGTGGTTCGTTTCGGCTTCCTAGGCTGGCGCGGTCTATATGAGGGACTCCTCGGGCTGGTTCTTTGCGGAGGCATTTTCTTTCTGCTGTTTGTAATTCATGCGATGGGCGGTGGTGACGTCAAGCTCATGGCGGCGGTAGGCGCCTGGGTGGGCTATCACAACGCCGGCATAGCTCTCATCGTCTGCGCTCTGGCTGGTGGTCTCATCGCATTGGGATATGTCATCGTTCTCAAGCGATACCGTACCACCTTCTCCAACATCACCTCGCTCATTCGGTTCCACGCGTCCAGCGGTCTGCGCGAGAATCCCGAGCTCAATCTGTCCAGCGCCAAGGCTGTGCGCATGCCCTACGGCCTTGCGATTGCTGCGGGTGCGGTTGGCACCCTGATTTCGACGGTTTGGAAGGGTTGAATCCATGGATGTTCGTCGACTCTCGTTCGCTCTGTTCATCGCCCTCGTTCTCTCCGGAGGCGCAACCTATCTCCTTTATTCGCGTATCAAGAACCAAAGGTCCGCCGCGCCGGTCACCATCCGGGTTGTTGCCGCTGTCGATCAGTTGGCCGCAGGCACCGCACTCGCTCCTCAGAATCTCAAGATCGTCGACTGGCCTGCGTCAATTCCCCTCACCGGCGCCTTCTCCCGGCCTGAGCAGATCCTCGGCCGCTCTCTTATCTATCCCGTGAATACCAACCAGCCTCTGGTCGAAAACGATTTGGCCGCCCCCGGGTCGGGCATCGGACTGTCCGTCAAGATTCCCGATGGCATGCGTGCCATCTCCATTCGGTCGAATGATGTCGTCGGCGTCGCCGGCTTCCTCTATCCCGGCTCTCATGTGGACGTCCTCCTCACCTTTCGACCCGACAACGCTGGTACACCGCTGACCCAGACCATCCTGCAGGACGTCGACGTCCTCACCGCCGGACAGACACTCGAACCGGATCCCAAGGGTAAGCCGCAGACCGTCAACGTTGTCACTCTGCTCCTCAGTCCGCGTGACGCGCAGAAGCTCGTACTCGCAACTCAGCAAGGGTCCGTCCAATTTGTTCTGAGAAATGGCGCCGATCAGAATAAGCCCGACCAGAAACCCGTTCTGGCTTCACAGCTGATGGCAGACGTTGCGCCTCCTGGGCCCAAGCCGCACGTGGCGGCTGCTGCTCCTCAAAAAGCTCCCCGACCTCCCGAGTTCTATACAGTCGAAACGATCGCTGGAGACAAACACACGGTCGAGAAGTTCTAGTCGAGACAGGATGAGGCTACTCTGATATGCACGTTCGAGCTGGGCTGGCTTTAACCCTTGCACTTCCCCTTTGCGTCGCACTGCCTGCGTCGTCGCAGGACAGCGCTGCGCCTCAGACCCCCGCACCGGCACCCGCGCCCGGGACTGTAATGACCCTTCCGCAGGCACAGGCATCGGCCGAAACGGAAAACGTCCACATCCTCGTTGGCCGCTCCATCATCGTCACAATGCAGGCCCGGCTACGTAAGGTTTACGTCAGCAATCCGGCCGTCGTCGAGAGCACCACAACCTCGCCGAATCAGGTTGTGATTACCGCCAAGGGCCCAGGCTCCAGTAACGTCGTCTTCTGGGATGAGGAAGGCCGCTCCCGGATGCTTGAGGTCTCTGCGGATGTCGACATCGCCGGTTTCCGAGACGCCATGCAGCAGACATACCCGAATCAGCCCATCGAGGTTCGTGCTGAAGAAGGCCGCGTCATCATTTCCGGCACCGTCACCGACAAAGACATCGCGGACAACGTCTACAAGATGGCGCAGAACTACTCCAAAGACGTCGTAGATGCTCTCCTCGTCCATGTGCCGCCGCACGGCAAGCAGATCATGCTCAAAGTGCGCTTCGCTGAGGTCGACCGCGGCAAGATGAATACCTTCGCCATCAACATCATCAGCACCGGCGCAGCCAACACGCCGGGCGTAATCACGACGCAACAGTTCGGTGGTGTATCAAACTCGGGCGCAATTACCGGCACCGTTGGAGGAACCCCTCAGGGAACCATCTCGAGCTTCAATGTCACCAGCCTGCTCAATATTTTCCTCTTCCGGCCCGACCTCAACCTCGGCGCCACCATCCAGGATCTCGAGACAAAGAACGTCCTCCAGATCCTCGCTGAACCCGATCTTATGGCCATCAGCGGGGAACCCGCACATTTCCTTGCGGGCGGTGAGTTCCCCTATCCTGTCGTTCAGGGAACCTCCGCTGGAGGCGCAGGGGCCGTTACCATCCAGTTCCGTCCGTACGGCATTAAGCTCGACTTTACGGGTACTATCGAACCGGACAACTCGATTCGCCTAAAGGTCGCTCCCGAGGTCAGTTCTCTCGATTACGGCAACGCTGTTACGATCTCCGGCTTTACGGTCCCCGCATTGTCTACCCGCCACGCTGAGACCACCGTTGAGCTGAAAGACGGCCAAAGTTTTGGTATCGCCGGGCTCCTCGACTCAAACACTACGATCCAGATGAGCAAGATTCCCGGAATCGGCGACATTCCGATCCTGGGCCAGATATTTCACTCGCATTCGAAAAACTTTTCGTCCTCCGAACTTCTCGTTGTTGTAACTCCGACGATCATCGATCCGCTCGGCGTCCCAACTGCAGTGCCTCTGCTGCCCAAACCCGTCGTCCCGGCCCTCGATCCAAATCGCTTTGACCAGCACTTCCCCGGTTCTCACCAGGTTCCAGGGACGGCAACACCGATAGTGCAAAGGTAGAAACACGATGGCTAACATGTTCGGAACATCGAACCCGGAAAACGCTCAGGGCATACCGGTCCTCGCAATTCATCTGGACGACTCGGCCGTCCAGCTCCTCAGGCGCGTCGTCGCGTCGGTGCCGGGCTTCCTCTTTGGTGCGTCTCTCCAGCAGTATTTCGGCGAGAAAGATGCAACTCTCATCCGCACGCTGCGTGAGATCCATCCTGAGGTCTGCATGATCGACCTCGATCGCGACCGCCGCATGGCGCTTGATACTGTCGAGTACCTCCGCCGAACCTCGCTCACCCCGATCTCCATCTTCGCCGCCTCCAGCCGCATGGACTCCGAGTCAATCATCGATGCGATGCGCTCCGGCTGCACAGAATACCTAGAAAAACCGTTGGTGGCCGACCGTGTTCAGGAGGCTCTCGTTCAGCTCTCGCGCAAAAAGCGTGACTCGCTTGTCTCCTCCGTCCAGGGCAAGCTCATCACGCTGATGGGCGTGAAAGGCGGAGTCGGAACCACGACCCTCGCCGTTCACCTCGCCTACTCTCTCGCGAAGCGCGGCAAGAAGGTGCTTCTCATCGATCATCATCCCGAGTTGGGAGAAGCGACTCTCCACCTTGGTCTTGAGCACCATAACTACGGCTTCTACGAGCTGGCCTGCAACCTCAGCCGCATGGACGCCGAGCTCCTCCAGGGCTTCGCCCTCAAACATGAGAGCGGCCTTGAGGTTCTCGCCTCGCCCGAAGGCATTGGCATGACGCCGAAAACGACACCCGAAGCCGTGCAACAGACCCTCCGCTTTCTCCTGCGCATGTACGACTACATCGTCGTCGATACCCATTGCGGTTTCGATGAACAGAATCTGGCCATCCTCGAATCCAGCGACGAGTTCAACCTCATCGCCACGCCACAGCTGCCGTCCATTCGCAGCACATCGCGCTTCCTCGATTACCTGCTGCGGCTCAACTATCCCACGTCCAAGTCGCAGGTAGTTCTCAATCGCTGGTCCAAACGAGCCCCGCTCTCCGTAGAGAACATTGAAAAAGCCCTGCACAGAAAGATCTCGCTCATCATCCCGAACAGCGAGCAGGAACTCGCCGAAGCCATCACAACCGGCATCCCGGTTCCCGTCAAGTCCAGGTCCGATTTCATGCAGGGCATTAATAAGTGGACCCTGCGTCTTAACGGATCGCTCGAAATTGCGCAGGATGACAGCACACAGAAACGAATTCATGAGGCGCGTTCCCGTTTCAATGTCCTCGGTATTTCCGGATAAGCCGATGCGCCTACAGAAGTTTGCAGGGAGGTCAATATGGGCTCGATGAATGAAGTGGTGCCATCCTTTGGCCGCCTCCCGCTTGCTCGCGGCACTGACTCCACCCGTCAGGGCGTCTCCGGTCGCGTCTATCAGGAGATCAAGTCTGCGCTGCACCGCGACATGCTCGCGAAGATCGACCTTGAGAAGCTGCGCAATCTGCAGGACCTCCGCGCGCGCCAGCAAATCCTCGCCGTCATCCAGGACCTGATGACGCAGCTCGACACTCCGCTCAGCATGGTGGAGAAGGATCGTCTCTGCCGTGAGGTGCTCGATGAGGTCTTCGGCCTCGGCCCGCTCGAGCCGCTTCTGCAGGATCCCACCATCAACGACATCCTCGTCAACACACACAGCGCAGTCTACGTCGAGCGCGCGGGAATTCTCGAAAAGACCGGGGTCACCTTTAAGGACCAGGTGCACCTCATGCACATCATCGACAAGATTGTCTCCGCTGTAGGTCGCCGCGTTGATGAATCATCGCCGATGGTCGACGCCCGTCTCGCCGACGGCTCCCGCGTCAACGTCATTATCCCTCCGCTCGCAGTCGATGGCCCCATCGTCTCCATCCGCCGCTTCGGCACCACCCCCCTTGAGGCCGCGGATCTTCTCCGCAACGTCACCATCACACCGGAGATGTTGCAGCTTCTCCAAGGCGCAATCAAGGCCCGCCTCAACGTCGTCGTCTCCGGTGGAACCGGCGCCGGCAAGACAACCTTGCTCAACGTGCTCTCCAGCTTCATCCCGGACACTGAGCGCATCGTCACCATCGAAGATTCGGCTGAACTTCAGCTCAAACAGCATCACGTTGTGCGACTCGAATGCCGCCCTGCCAACGTCGAAGGCCGAGGCGGAGTCAAGCAACGCGAGCTTGTCGTCAACTCCCTTCGCATGCGTCCCGACCGCATCATCGTCGGCGAGGTCCGTTCCGAAGAAGCACTCGACATGCTCCAGGCCATGAATACCGGTCATGACGGCTCCCTCACCACCATCCACGCCAACAGCCCACGTGACGCCATCGCCCGCATGGAAACCATGGCGATGATGGCCAACCTCAACCTTCCCGAAAAAGCGATCCGTCAGCAGATCGCATCCGCAGTCGCCATCATCATTCAGATCTCGCGCATGAGTGACGGCACGCGGCGCATTACCCACTTCTCCGAAATCACTGGAATGTCTGAAGATGTCGTCAGCCTTCAGGACATTTTCCGCTTCGAAAAGCGCGGCCTCGGTCCCAACAACAGAGTACTCGGCCGTTTCCGTGCTACCGGCATCGTTCCTAAATTTCTCGAGAAACTTCAAGCCTCCGGTATTGATATACCCATGGAGATCTATAACCACGCCGTCGACGTATAACCTCTCACGACCATGGCTCTCCTTCTACTGTTTGTCTTCGTCCTCGTCGTTGTCTTCGCAGTGGTTGCGATGCTCACGCAGCCAACCCGGTCGGAGAAGCTTGCGCACTCCCGTCTGCACAACGTTGCGGGCCGCGCCAATGCCAACGCCGCGCAGCAAGTCGACATTCTCCGTCACGACGCCTATAGCACGATCCCCTGGCTCAATCGACTCTTCGGCAGACTCACACCTGCAGCCAGGTTGCGCAGGCTCATTATCGAGGCCGGCCTCAACTGGACAGTGGGAGCCCTCCTTCTGGGATCCCTGGTTGCCTTGTTCGCCGTCTACTGGATCAGTATCCTCTTCGGCGTCAATCGAGCGATAGCTCCCATCCTTGGGTTCGCCGCATTTCTCAGCCCATATTCGTTTCTCTACCTGAAAAGAAAGCATCAGTTCCAGAAGTTCTCCGCGATTCTCCCCGACGCGATGGATCTCGTCTCGCGCGCTCTCCGCGCCGGCCACTCCCTCACTGCCGCACTCGACCTCGTCGGTCAGGAAATCGCCGACCCCGTCGGCAAGGAGTTCCGCCGCGTCTCGGAAGAGCAGAACCTCGGTCTCCCCTTACGTGACGCTCTGCTCAATCTTGCCGAGCGTGTCCCCACACCCGACGTTCGTTTCCTCGTCGCCGCCATGCTCATTCAGCGTGAGACCGGCGGCAATCTCGTTGAGGTCCTCGACAAGACCACGTCGCTGCTTCGCGATCGAATGCGCCTGCAGGGAGAAATCCGCATCTACACCGCGCAGGGTCGCCTTACCGGCTGGATTCTTTGCCTGCTCCCCATCTTCATGTTCTTCGCTCTCACCGCGATCAATCCCGACTACACGGCTCCCCTGCTGAACGAGCCAACCGGCCAGCACTTACTAATTGTTGGCGCTGCATTTATGCTTCTCGGCATTCTGGTCATTCGGAAGATCATCCAGATCAAGGTGTAACCATGCTCTACATCGTCATTGCCGCCGGCCTCACTGTCTTCTTCGCGACGACGTTGCTCGTTATCATCTTCGAGCGCCGGGCTTCTGCTGAGGCACGTCTGCTCGACGCAGTGCAGGGCATCAAACCGATTGTTCCCGTTCCTGCCTTTCGGCCTGCAACCATCCTCACCGATATCAGCTCCGCGACTGAGCGTCTCCGTCGTGCCGTCGGCATCACCGATACGACCAGCGCCGCTCGTCAGCTCATGCTCGCCGGCTACCGGCAGCCCTTCCATGTAGAGATCTTCTACGCCGTACGGCTTCTGCTTCCGGCGATCACCGCCGTCCTCATCAGTCTGTTCATCCATGAGGACGCCATCTTCTGGTTTATCGTCGGCACGATCTTCGCCTTCTATGTGCCCGACCTCTTTGTTTCGCGGCTCATCCGTCTGCGTCGCGAGCGCGTTCGCCTCGGTCTACCGGACGCTCTGGACCTGCTCGCCATCTGCATGGAGGCCGGTCTCGGACTCGACCAGGCACTCATGCGCGTCGGCGGAGAACTCATCGACACTCATCCCGATCTTAGCGACGAGTTCAATCTCATCAGTCTTGAGCAGCGGGCCGGCACTCCGCGCATCGACGCCTGGCGGCACATGGCTGAACGCACGAAGCTCGAGATCGTCACCTCCTTCGTCAGCATGCTCGTTCAGACCGATAAGTTTGGTACTCCCATTTCAAAGGCACTTGCGGTATTTTCTGACTCGCTGCGCACCCAGCGCCGTCAGAAAGCAGAAGAGCTGGCCGCAAAGACGACCATCAAAATGGTGTTCCCCCTTGTCTTGTTTATCTTCCCCAGTATGTTTATTGTCTTACTCGCACCAGCATTCCTCAGCATCATCAAAAACATGCAGACGCTGTTCTAACTCAATCTCTCAACTGTCTTATCTACCTTGAAATAGGAGAAAGCATGGATACACCCACAATTATTCGCGTTGTTGCAGGAGTTCTGTTCGTCGTGGTCCTTCTCGTTCTCATTCAGCGCCGCAAGCGCAAGGTCTAGCCGCTACGCACCATGGGTCCACGAATACGAGAGTTTCTGCGCATCTCCAATCCGGTCCGCCAGTCCGTTCTGGGAGACCGGATTGGAGTTGCGGATACGACGCTCACACGTTTCGTGGGCCTCATGGGCCGCGGTTCTCTTGCACCCGGCCACGGCCTCCTCATTCGCCCATCCAACGGGGTTCACACCCTCTGGATGCGCTTTAGTATCGACGTCCTGCTTCTCGACAGAGAGTACCGTGTGCTCTCGGCTTATCGAGTTCTGCGTCCGTTTCGCATGACTGCAATCAACTGGAAGGCAGCCAGCGTGCTTGAACTTCCGTCAGGAACCATCCTCGCTACGAAGACGCAGTTAGGTGATCAACTTCAACTCGCTCCCGTCGCTCCCTAGCTCTTGCTCTGCGTTTCTTTCAAAGACACAACTCACCCCATCGTCATAGATGACGTGCCACCCCTCGGTGTGTCTTATCAGGTAGGTAAACGGATCATCCTTCGAAGGAAAGAAGATATAGTTCGCATGGTAACGATCCACGATCGCCAGCGAATTCTTTAACCCGATTGCATCCAGATAGTCAGCCAGAACACCCTTGTACTCGAAGATATCCGTCCGGCTGTCGACAAACGTCGGAATCGACGGTTGGCTCCAGATCATCCATCCGCCATACATATAGTGGTTAAACACTCGCTCACCCGGCGCCATATGTGTCTGCAGGTAGTGAACGCCGCCAATCGGCATCTTTTTCGCGAGATCGTCGTTGATGATCTTCGCCGTCGGCCAGTGCCATGCAATTGCCGCCAGCAAGGCCGCCGAGAACAGCGCATTCACCCACGATTTATCCGCCTTCCTGTTGTATGCCGGCACAAAATCCATCTGCCGCGCCAGGACAGGTGCAATCAGGATCGCTGCCGGAAACAGAAACCGAACATAAGTCAGCGACATATACAGGCCGAACGCAACCATCCCGACCTCTGCGAGTTTCCACTGCCGCCGCCCCGCCAGCGCCAGCAAAAGAAGCGCCAGCAGCAACGCAAACACGAACTTTCCCCGGGGCTCATGAAAGTTCACTGAGGCCCACTCCACCACGTGTGCCACGTTCAGCTTTTGCCGGAACGCCAGGTCGAACGGATAAAACACCTCTTTATAGCCATACGGATTCACAAAGAGTGCCGGAACGATTGCGCCGGCTGTAATGAACAGCTTGCGGCGCACCTCCGGTCTCCATCTCTCCGCAACCACCTTGCCCCACGTGCCCGAGACAAACCCGCTCCCTACGACAATCCCGAACACGATCAACCCCATCAGCCACGAGCCATGCAGATTCACCCACAGCAAAAAGATCAGCGGCACCGTCCACAGCGGCGCATCGCCGTCCTTCATCAGCTTCCACAGCACAAACATCAGTGCCAGCAGGCACGCCCATCCCAGCAGAATCGTCCGCGGCCCAAAGTTCACTACCGCGAGCACGACTGCCCAGCCTGCCGCTAAAGCCGAAGCCTTGATCGACTCACTTGCGCGATACGCCAGCGCCAGAATCCCGATCATCATCAGCTCAACGATCACCACATATCCAAAGAACAACGCGGTGACTCCATGCAGCTTCCAGATGCCATAAAACACAAGCTCTGAAAGCCACTCGGAGTTCACCCATGGAGTGCCTGCAACGGTGTACGAAAACTGGTCCACGCGCACCCAGTGATGCTGCTGCACCAGAATCTGCGCATCCCTCAGATGCCACCAGATGTCAGGGTCCGCAATCGACTGTCCGCAGAAGAAGAAGGTAAACAGCGCAACAGTCGCTGCAATCGTTACATGAAACGGGCACCACAGTCGGCCCACCGGAGCTACCTTCTCAGGAGTTACAGTTACGCTCGCAACGGAGCTCATTCATTCCTCGCCGCACATAGAAGAAAGGTGCCCGCCACGTCCTGCTCCGTCTGCTTCCGCGGCGTATCGGAATTCTAAGCTGCCACCTGCGCCCGAACAACAATATTTTGCCCTGCTGTTTTCTCGCGTTACTCGCAAACCTATAACCAATCAACAACTCCCAGCATGCGTCTCCACACGATTCAGCCCGGTCGTTGTTACGACGCGAACGGTGACCGCCTTTTCCGTTGACTTTCCCCTTCGCGGGACTAGACTTAGCCCATCTGCAAAGCTCCCTTATCTGCGAGGCCTGCGCAATGTTTAGGATTGCTCATCGCCGCCGCGGAAGTGAGTCCGGCCACCATCCGTTTGCATTCGCGTTGGTCACGCCCCCTCTTCTGCCGCTGGCCCTCAGCACGTCGAGCCATCGGTGGTCGCTTGCTCTGAGTTTCTTTCTACGCTTCAGGCCGACATGCGCGTTTGATCCTTCAGAGACTTCGACCGGTACCGACGGAGACACTACCGTTTCGAGCCACCGGTTACTGTCATCCTTCCTTCATCCCGCATCGGCCAGTATGCTCACAACCGGACCCCTCCTGTGTCTCTAGACAGCCCACGTCCGATTCTCTCCACGCCCAAGCTCGCGGACGCCACCGGCTTCCCTGTGCGTTCGCTCCCCTCCTCCACCTCCGCACACGTCGTCGTCATCGTCGTGGTCCTTCTGCTTGGTCTCGCTCCCGTCACAATCGACGGCCCACACAACCTTCGGCAGCTGACTGAGCGTGTTGACCTCCAGCCGGAGACCGATGACGCACCCGTGCTTCCTCAACTGGAGTCTTCCTCTGCCTCTGCCTCATCGCCCGCCTCCGCCTCATTACGCTCAGCGCCGGGTCGTAACGGGCCGTCAAGCGCCTCCTCCATGCCGCTCATCCACCAGCGTCGGCAACACATCATCTCCAACACTCCCGACGCAACCAACCCCGTGCAGACGATCCTGCAGCCTGATATTCACAATGCGCCACGCTTAGCCACGACGCTCCCCATTCCCAGCATGGTTCGAATGGCCCCCGCGCAGCACGTCCCCTCGCTGACAGCGCCCACTTTGACCGCCGTCGTGAAACCTGCTGCTCCGCCGACGCCCGCGCCCGCACCTCAGCCCACCCTGCCGAAGATCCACCCCGCCAACATCGACACCGTTCCGCTCACCTCTGCGACCGAGCTCGTCAATTCACCGAAGATCCCCGCCTACGCCACCACTGGCCGCACCTTCCAGCCCCCGCAACCGCCTGCGCCACCACCGGCTGCGACCAAGCCGTCCGCTCCCAAGCTCGCCGCCAGTAGCGCGCCGAGCCCGCCTACGACCTCAACGCCCGCCGGAGGCACCGACTCCCGCAATCTCCTCGTGGTCAATGCTATTGAGGTTCAATCCACTCTTACGGAACGCGACATCCCCGCGGCTGAAATACACGGTCGCTTTGAGGTGACCGCCAGTCCAAGCCTCCCTGAGGCTCCCACCACCGGCGGCTCCTCCAGTTCCGCTGGCGTTAGCGGCTCCGGCGTCGCAACCTCCGGCAATGGCGCGGGCAAGGGCGCCACAGCCTCCAAGTCCCCCTCCGGAGCAGGCACAGGGGGCACGCACGGGAACGGCTCAGGAGCTGGCACTGCCAACATCGCCGGTGCTGGCGCCGGACATGGCACAGGCTTGGGCAATGGCACGGGCAGTGGAACAGGTCACGCCGGCAGCGCGGGTATGGGTAACGGCACCGGCAACGCTCCCGCCGGCGGCAACGGCTCTGCTCCGTTCTCCGGCATGACCATCGTCGGTGGCACCTCCGGCAACGGTGGCCTTCACTCTGAACCCGCCTCGGGCAATGTGAACCCCAATGACCCGCGGGGCTCTTACGGCCTGACCATCCTCTCCAACGGCGGCAGCGGCGGCGCCGTCCGCGACTACGGCGTCTTCACCGGGGGCCCTGTCTTCACCGTCTACCTCGACCTCTCGAAGTTGGGCGCCCACGCCCGCTGGAGCTTCCAGTACAGCGCCTCACGCGACGCCCGCATCGCGCACCCCGGCGTCCCGCTCACGCCACCGCTTCCTCAGGATGAGCGCCTTCCACAGCTCCCGCCTGCACTCGTCGCCGCCAACGTTGGACGGCTCGTCGTCATTCAGGCCAACCTCAAGGCTGACGGCAAGCTCGAAGCCTTCCACGTCCTCGAGTCACCCGATCAGCGCCTCAACGAAGGCATCATCACCAGCCTCACGCACTGGTACTTCGACCCCGCCGCTATGGGCACCGACAAGATCGCGGTCAAAGTCCTCTTCGGCATTCCCATCGCGACCGCTATGGCAGACAACGGAATCAGTCAGCAGGCCGATCAGCACACACCCGGCGACGCGACACCGCACACGCCCGCGCAGTAGTTACACCACCGCATCAGCTAAACGATAGTAGACCGGAGCAGGTCCTCGATCCTCACCGGCAGCTCGCGCACGCGCACGCCCGTCGCGTGATACACCGCCGCCGTAATCGCCGGCGCCACACCTGCCAGGCCGATCTCGCCGATCCCGCGCGCTCCATACTCACCCATCATTGGATCCGGAATCCCGAGGAAGTGCACATCAATCGCCGGGACATCCGCGTTCGTCGCCACCAGGTAGTCCGCGAAGTTGTCGTTGATCGGATGCCCATTCCGCGGGTCATAGATCGCCTGCTCCAGTAGCGCCATGCCGATGCCCATCACCACGCCACCCTGTATCTGGTTTGTGCCAGTCTTCATGTTGATGATGCGGCCCGCATCCATCACGCTCACCACGCGGCTCACGCGCAGTTGCGCAATCTTCGGCTGCCACTCCACCTCCACAAACTGCACGCCGAACGAGTGCGTCGAATAGTCCCGCGCCTTCGTGTCCGATCCCAGCCCGCCTGATTTCCCATCCGCGCTCGCATAGTTCACCTTCGCCGCGCGCAGCACTTCTTCCATCGGAACCGGGCTCTCTGCCGGCCGGTCCTTCAGGTGCACGTGCCCGCCGTTCATCATCAGTTCGGCCGGCTTCTTCCCCGCAAACGCTGCACCCGGCCGTGTCGCCATCGCCAGCACCATCTGCACCGCGCCGTTCGTCGCATCCGCAACCGCCGGCATCACTGTCGCGGTCAGCGTCGACCCGCCTGAGGTCGCGCCCGGGACAAAGTTCGAATCGCCCAGCAGCACGTCGATCTTGTCGACCGGCAGACCTGTCTTGTCGCTCACGATCTGCGCGAGAATCGTGTACGTTCCCATACCCGGATCCTGTGCCGCGCAGCTGACAGTTGCCCTGCCATCCGCCTTCAACATCACAGTCGCCTGGCACCCGCCTCTCCATGCGCCCCATGACGCCGCAGCCACACCCCAACCCAGCACCGTGTCGCCGCGCCGCATCGATCCCACATCGGGCGTACGCTTCGACCAACCGAACCTCTCCGCGCCCACCTGCAGACACTCCTTCAGGTGCCGCGACGAAAAAGGCTTCCCATTGCTTTCATCCGTCAGCGTGTCATTCTTCAGCCGCAGCTCCACCGGATCCATCTTCAGCTTGATCGCCAGCTCGTCCATCGCGGACTCCACCGCAAACAGCCCCGGCACCGCACCCGGCCCGCGCATCGGACACGGCGTTCCCACATTCCGCTTCACTATCGCCGACGTCACCTGCAGATTCGGCGTGCTGTACAGAAACGGCGTCGCCTCTCCGCAGTTCTCATGAAAGTTTCCCAGGAACGACGTGTGATTCCTGTAGTGCTGTTCCAGCGACACCAGCTTCCCATCCGGAGTCGCGCCCAGCCTCATCTGCTGTTGCGTGCGCGGCCTGTGTCCCACATCGCAGAACATCATCTTCCGCGTGACCATCAGCTTCACCGGCCGGTTCAGCTTGCGCGATGCAGCCGCCGCCATTGCCGAGTGTGGCCACGGATCCAGCTTCCCGCCAAAGCCCGAGCCGATAAACCGCGAGATCACCCGGACGTTCTCCTTCGGCACGCCCAGTACCTGCGCCAGCGTATTCATGTGGGTCACGACACCCTGCGTCGACTCATACAGCGTGAAGCCCTTCCCATCCCACACCGCCGTCGTCGCGTGCATCTCCATCGGGTTGTGGACCTCAACCGGCGTCGCATACGTCTCATCCAACTTCACCGGCGCGTTCGCAAACGCCGCACTCACGTCGCCGCGCTTGCTCATCGTCATCACGGTCACATCGGCATCGTCCAGCTTCGCCGACACATTCGGCTTCTCCGCGTCATACGTGACGCGAACTGCCGCCGCCGCTGCCTGCGCCTGCTGCAGGGTCTTCGCGACCGCAAGCGCCACGTACTGTCCCCAGTACGAGACGATCTCATCCTCGAACGGCTGCCGCTGCTCCCCCAATCCTGCGTGCGACCCAGGAGCGATATGAAACAGCGGCCCGATGTTCCCCTGATGCAGCACCGCCAGTACGCCCGGCATCTTCTCTGCCGTCGAGGTATCGATCGAGCGGATCTTTCCATGAGCGACGGTGCTTCCCACCGGCACCGCATAGACCATCCCCGGGAAACGGTAGTCCGCCGCATACTGCGCGCGCCCCGTCGTTTTCACCGGGCCATCCACTCGCGGCAGCGCCGCTCCAATCACGGGTGGAAACTCTGTCCTGACCTCAGCCTGCTTCGCACCGTTCTCCTGCATCGCCGTCTCCTTTGCGATCCCTACGCGCTTACCGTCGTCAGTGCATGCACGATGCACCGCTTCGCCAGCTCCACCTTGAATCCATTCTCCGATCGCGGCTTCGCATCCTTCAACGCCGCGTCCGCCGCACGCACAAACTGCTCGCGCGTCGCCGGTTTGCCCACCAGCGCCGCCTCGGCCTCGCGCGCCCTCCATGGAATCGTCCCGACACCACCCAGCGCCACGCGCGCATGCGTCACTTTGCCGCCGCCCACGCCCAGTACGACAGCCGCCGACGCCAGCGCAAACTCGTACGCCGCACGATCCCTCAGCTTCAGATATCCCGACTTCGCACCAGCCACCGGAGCCGGCAGTGTCACACCAATAATCAGATCGCCCGGCTCAAGCACCGTCTCGATATGCGGCGTCGTCCCCGGCAGTTTGTAGAACTCGGCAATCGCCACACTGCGCTCGCCTTTCAATCCGCGAATCTCCACCACCGCATCCAGCGCCATCAACGCGACGTTCTGATCCGATGGATTCGTTGCAATGCAATGCTCACTCGTCCCGAGGATCGCCAGCATGCGATTGTGTCCTTCCATCGCGTCGCATCCACTTCCCGGCTCGCGCTTGTTGCACTTATGCGCGAGATCCCGAAAGTACGGACACCTCGTCCGCTGCAATAAATTTCCTGCCGTCGAAGCCATGTTCCGAATCTGCGGCGAAGCACCCGACAGAATCGCCTCGCTTAGCACCGCATAGTCGCGCTTCACCGTCGGATCGTTGGCCACATCGCTGTTCCGTGCCAGCGCGCCAATCCGAAGCCCGCCATGGATCGGCTCAATCCTGCTCAGTTCCAGCGCATTGATATCCACCACCTGCTTCGGCCGCTCGACATCCAGCTTCATCAGGTCGATCAGGTTCGTCCCGCCGGCAACGTACCGCACCGACGCGCCCATCTGCGCCGTCGCACTTCGCGCAGCAGCCTCCGCTGCCTGGGTCTCACTCTTCGCACTCACAAAAGCAAACTGCTCCATGCTCGCCTCCGGAATCTCTAGCCCAGCCGCCGCACCTGCTGCACCGCCGCCACTATATTCGGATACGCTCCGCAGCGGCAGATATTCCCATACATTGCGTGCCTCACGTCATCATCGGTCGGCCCCACGTTCTCCTTCAGCGCGGCCACCGCCGACATAATCTGGCCCGACGTGCAATACCCGCACTGATACGCATCGTGCTCTACAAATGACGCCTGCATCGGATGCATCTTCTCCGGCGACCCCAGCCCTTCAATCGTCGTAATCTCATCGTTCGCGTGCATCACCGCAAAGCTCATGCAACTGAGCACGCGCCGCCCATTCACATGAACAGTGCACGCCCCGCACTGCCCGTGATCACAGCCCTTCTTCGTTCCCGGCAAATCAAGGTTTTCGCGCAGGCAATCGAGCAGCGCCACTCTCGGCTCAACCTGCAGCCTGTGCTCCACACCGTTCACGCGCAGCACCAGCGGAACTGTTCCCGGCTCGGCAGCGTCTTCACCCGCCTGCCTGGCTTCCGGGACAGCAGCCATCAGCGGCTGCGCTGTCGCCGCCACACCCGCCGCGCCCAGCCCCGTCAGAAAAGACCGTCGGCTGAGCCGCGCGTCCTTCTCCTGACCCTCAGCAGCCGGAATCTTCTCCGCGCCCTCTTCCGTAACCTTCGCCATCATCTCCCCCTCATCTGAAGCAAGAGAATCTGCAACCATTCTCTGTCGCTTCCCGCCAATTGGCAAAAGCGCCGACAATGCATCTATACCCTTAAGACGTTTCCAGACACGTTCCGACCTGGAGGAACATCGCAAGGATGCCGACGCTCGCCGCGCACACCCTGCTCATTACCATCGTCGCCGCGAGCATCCTGTTGATGCTCCTTCGCTTGCGCAATATCCCTGAGGTCTACTGGGTCGGCGCCAGCGCTCTGCTCCTCGTCCTCACTCGCCTCATCCCGCTCTCGCTCGCCGGCCGCGCTGTCGCCAAAGGCACCGACGTTTACCTCTTCCTCGCCGGCATGATGCTCCTCTCCGAGATCGCCCGCGAGCAAGGCGTCTTCGACTGGATCGCCTCCGTCGCCGTCCATCACGCACGCGGCTCCGATACCCGCCTCTTCGCACTGCTCTACCTCTCCGGCATCGCCGTCACCGTCTGCCTCTCCAACGACGCCACCGCAATCGTCCTTACACCCGCCGTCCTCGCCTCCGTTCGCCGAGCCCGCGTCAACCCTCTGCCCTTCCTCTTCGCCTGTGCCATGATCGCGAACGCCGCCTCCTTCGTCCTCCCCATCTCCAACCCCGCGAACCTCGTCGTCTTCCATAACGGCATGCCTCCGCTCAGCCGCTGGCTCGCTGCGTTTCTTTTACCCTCATTGCTCTCCATCCTCGTCACCTACATCGTCCTTCGCTTCTACTTCCGCCGCGAACTCACCTCCCTCGTCGACGCCTCATCCGACCCCGTCACCCTCACCACCAACGGCAAGCTCATCCTCATGGGCCTCGCTCTCGTGGTCGCTGTTCTGCTCACGGCTTCCGCCTTCGGCAAAGACCTCGGCCTCCCCACCTTCCTCGCCGCAGTCGCCATCACCGCAATTCTCCTCACCCGCACCCGCTCCAGCCCCACTCCCATCCTCAAACAAATCAGTTGGAGCACCATCGCCCTCGTCGCCGCGCTCTTCATCCTTGTGGAAGCCGTCGAGAGCATCGGCGCGCTCACCTTCACTGAGCACGCCCTTCTCGCCGCACAACATCTCGCCGCACCGATTGCCGCACTGGCCGTCGGCTTCACTGTCGCCATCGCCAACAACCTCATCAACAACCTTCCGCTCGGCCTCATCGCAGCCAACACCCTCACCCTCACGCACACGCAAGGCCTGCTCCGCGACGTCACGCTGATCGCGATCGACCTCGGCCCCAATCTCTCCGTCACCGGCTCGCTCGCCACCATCCTCTGGCTGCTCGCCCTCCGACGCGAGGGCCTCAACGTCACCTTCCTCGACTTCCTCAAAGCCGGCCTCCTCGCCATGCCGCTCGCCCTTCTCGCAAGCATTGCCGCCAGCCTTGCGATTAGCCTATTCACGACCGCGCATTAACGGCTGCCGACCATTACCATGAAGTCGATTAAAACGGGAATGATCGGCTGTAACTCCTCTGCCACCCGGCTTTTGCACACGCAAAATTTTGCATCGCTGCTTGCTCCGAAGAATCTATAGCTCTTGAATTCGTCACGCTCTGCGTGTCCAGCGAGGTACTGGATGAGCCGTACAAGACCTGACGGGCTGCAAGCCACCCGTCGAGCCCACATCATTTTCACTGCATCCGCTGTCCTCGCCACTGCGCTCCTGGCCGGCTGCAACCATTCGGAGCCCGCATCCGCCGCTGGCGCCATGGGTCCCATGCCCGTCGACGTCGTCACCGTCCAGCAGTCCGATGTCCCGGTCTCCAACGAGTGGGTCGGCACCCTCGACGGCTTCGTCAACGCGCAGATCCAGCCGCAGGTCTCCGGCTATCTCATCAAGCAGAACTACCGCGAGGGCTCCGTGGTCCAGAAGGGTCAAGCCCTGTTCGAGATCGACCCGCGCCCCTTCCAGGCCGCCCTGCAACAGGCCGAAGGCCAGGTAGGCCAGGCCCAGGGAGCCGTCGGTCAGGCTCAAGCTCAATTCCAACTCGCGCAGATAAACGTCAACCGCGACACACCACTCGCCGCCGAGCACGCCATCGCGCAAAGCCAGCTCGATAACGAGAAGCAGCAGGCCGCGCAGGCCGAAGCTTCCGTCGCATCCGCGAGGGCCTCTGTCGCCGCTGCACAGGCTGCTGTCGCCAACGCCAAGCTTAACCTCGGCTTCACTGAAGTCCGCTCACTCATTACCGGAGTTGCTGGCCAGGCCACCACGCAGGTCGGCAACCTCGTCGGCCCGCAGTCCGTCCTTACCTCCGTCTCGCAGCTCGACCCCATCAAGGTCTACTTCTCCATCAGCGATAGCGAATACCTCGGCCTCATCAAGCGCACCACCCAGAGCAACGCCGACCTCCTCCGCGCGTCCTCAAACCTCCCGCTCACTCTCACGCTCGCCAACGGCTCTGTCTTCCCGCACACCGGCCGCATCATCTTCGTCGACCGCCAGATGAACCAGCAGACCGGCGCCATTCGCATCGCTGCGTCCTTCCCGAACCCCGGCAATGTCCTTCGTCCCGGCCAGTTTGGTCGCGTGCGCGCGCAGACCACGGTCCTCAATAACGCGATCCTCGTTCCGCAGTCCGCCGTGCAGGAGTTGCAGGGTATCGAGCAGGTTTACGTCGCCGGCGACGACAACAAGGTCCACGTCACCAACGTCACGCTCGGCCCGCAGCATGGCCAGGATTGGGTCATCAACTCCGGCCTCCAACCCGGCGCGCGGGTCATCGTCAGCAATCTGCAGAAGCTCCGCGAAGGCGCACCCGTCGCTCCGCATCCAACACCAGCCTCGCCCTCCTCCAACACCACCCCTCAAGCGGCGAGGTAACGCGCGATGCTCTCGAACTTCTTCATCCGGCGGCCCATCGTCGCCATCGTCATCGCCATCCTCACCGTCGTCATCGGCATCGTGTCGATGTTGAACCTGCCCATCTCGCAATACCCCGACATCGTTCCGCCCGAGATCCAGGTCCAGGCCATCTACCCAGGCGCCGACGCTAAAACGCTGGAGCAGTCCGTCTCCACGCCGCTCGAAGAGCAGATGAACGGCGTCGACAACATGCTCTACATGCAGTCCGTCAACGCCAACAACGGCCAGGCCACTCTCTACGTCGACTTCGACGTCAAGACGAACCCCGACACCGATCAGGTCCTCTCGCAGCTTCGCGTCTCGCAAACGCAGTCGCAGCTTCCACCTATCGTCAACGTCGCCGGCGTCACCGTGCTCAAGTCACTGCACTCGCCGCTGCTGTTCATCAGCCTCAACTCGCCCAACGGCAAGTACGGCCCGGACTTCCTCACAAACTACGCGATCATCAACCTGCAGGACGAGATCACGCGCGTCAAAGGCGTCAGCCGCGTACAGATCTTCGGCGGCCAGTACTCCATCCGCGTCTGGGTTCAACCTGACAAGATGGCTCAGCTTGGCGTCACCGCGACCGACGTCATCAACGCGCTCTCCACGCAGAACAACGTCTATCCCGCCGGCCAGATCGGCGGCCAGCCCGTGCCACAGGGCCAGCAGTTCACTTACACCGTTCGCACCCAGGGCCGCCTCGTCACGCCCGAGCAGTTCGGCGACATCATTCTCCGCTCCAACGCCGGCTCCGTCCTCCATCTCCGTGACGTCGCGCGCATCGAGCTCGGCACCCAGATCTACAACCTCACCGCGCGCTACAACGGTGCACCGTCTGGAATCATGGCGGTCTATCAGCTCCCCGGCTCCAACGCCGTCGAGGTCTCGCGTCTCGTCCAGAAGCGCATGAACGAGCTCGCCAAGCGGTTCCCGGCAGGCATCAGTTACAACATTCCGCTCGACACCACCAAGGCCGTCACCGCGGGCATTCACGAGATCGTCGTCACGCTGTTCATCGCGCTCGCTCTCGTCATCCTTGTCGTCTACATCTTTCTGCAGGGATGGCGCGCGACTATCATCCCGCTCATGGCCGTGCCCGTCTCGCTCATTGGCACGTTCATCATCTTCCCTGCCCTCGGCTTCACCATCAACACGCTCTCGCTCTTCGGCCTCGTGCTCGCCATCGGTCTCGTCGTAGACGACGCCATTATCGTCGTCGAAGCTGTCGAGCACCTCATCGACACCGGGCTCACGCCGCGCGACGCCACCGTTACCGCCATGAAGCAGGTCGGCGGCCCGGTTATTGCCGTGGCCATCATCCTCGCCGCCGTCTTCATTCCCACCGCGGCCATTCCCGGCATCACCGGCCGGCTTTATCAGCAGTTCGCCATCACCATCGCGATCTCCGTTCTCATCTCCGCGTTCAACGCGCTTACGCTCAGCCCTGCGCTCGCCGCATTGCTGCTCAAGCCGCGCGACCCCGACCGCAAGCGCGGCCCGCTGGGACGTTTCTTCGACTGGTTCAACAGGTTCTTCGGCCGCACCACAGACAGCTACGTCCGCACCTCCAACGTTCTCATTCACAAGTCCACTGTCGCGATGCTCGGTCTCGCCGTCATCGCGCTGCTTGACGTCTTGATAGGCGCGAAGCTCCCCACCGGCTTCCTCCCACAGGAAGATCAGGGCTACATGTACGTCGCCCTGCAGCTCCCTGACGCCTCCAGCTTGCAGCGCACCGATCAAGCCGCGCAAAAGATCACCGACGCACTCCTTCACACTCCTGGCATCGAGGGCGTCGTTGCCGTCAATGGCTTCTCGCTCCTCACTCTTACGCAGAGCACCAACACCGCCTTCTTCTTCGTCTCGCTCAAGCCGTGGGACCAGCGCAAGTCGCACGACCAACAGCTCGCCGCCATCCAGAAGAGCGTGCAAGGCAAGCTGATGGGCAGCACCGAGGGCATAGCCTTCAACTTCCCGCCGCCTGCCATCCCCGGCATCGGAACCTCCGGCGGCGTCACCATGATTCTTGAAGACCGCTCCGGCAGCGATGACCCCGCGCTCCTTACGAAGAACCTCTACGCCTTCCTCGGCGCCGCCTCCAAACGCAAAGAGATTGCCGCTGCGATTCCGTCCTACCTGCCCGCTGTCCCGCAGCTCTACGCAGATGTAGACCGCGAAAAGGCATCGCAGCAGCAGGTCGACCTGGGCAACATCTACACCACCATGCAGACGTTCATGGGCGGTTTCCTGGTCAACTACTTCAATCGCTTCGGCCGTCAATGGCAGACCTACGTCGAAGCTGAAGGCAGCTCGCGCACAAACATCAACAACATCGATCAGTTCTACGTGCGCAGCAACAATGGCAGCCAGGTCCCGCTCTCTTCACTCGTTCACGTCAGGCAGATCACCGGCCCTGAATTCATCCTGCGCTACAACGAGTACCCTTCCGCGCAGCTCAACATCACCGGCGCACCCGGATACAGCTCAGGACAGGTCCGTCACGCGCTCGAGGAGGTCTTCCAGCAGACGATGCCCGCCGGCATGGGCTTCGACTACTCCGGCATGAGCTATCAGGAACAGGCCGCCGAACAAGGCGTCCCCACCTGGGTTGTCTTTGCTCTCTCCATCCTCGTCACCTTCCTGATCCTCGCCGCGCTGTACGAGAGCTGGTCGCTTCCTTTCAGCGTTCTACTCTCCACGCCCGTCGCCATCCTCGGCGCCTATCTCGCGATCGCGATGCGCTCGCTCGAGAACGATATCTTCGCCACCATCGGCCTCATCATGCTCATCGGCCTCTCCGCGAAGAACGCCATCCTCATCGTCGAGTTCGCCGTCACCAACTACAAGCAAGGTCAGCCGATCGCCCAGGCGGCACTCGGTGCGGCCAAACTGCGCTTCCGCCCCATCGTCATGACGGCCTTCGCCTTCATCTTCGGCTGTCTCCCGCTGTGGTTCGCCTCCGGTTCCGGTGCTGTCTCACGACAAATCCTCGGCACTGTCGTCATCGGCGGCATGGTGCTCGCCACCTTCTTCGGCATCCTCCTTATCCCCGTCAGCTTCTCGGTCGTCGAGTACATCTCGCACCGCTTCCGCCGCGGAGGCAAAGGCACCACCATGGACTCCAAGCACGACGCCGATCCAAAGGCACTCGCCGCCGCCGCCAAACTCCATGCTGTACCCGACGACGGAGGTGACTTCTAATGACCCTCGCACGCACACAACTCGTCGCCGTACTCGGCCTCACGCTTGCACTCACCGGCTGCATGGTCGGCCCAAAATACGCGCGCCCCAACGTCCCCGCTCCGCCCGCATTCCGCGGCGCAGACAACGCCGACGTCTCCTCCGATCCCAAGACCTCCATCGCCGACCAACAGTGGTCCGCTATCTTCCACGAGCCCGAGTTGCAGGACCTCATCCACACCGCGCTCCAGAACAACTACGATCTCCGCATCGCCGCGGAGCACATCCTCGAGCAGCAACAGCAGGTCCGCATCACGCGCTCACAGGAGTTCCCGCAGGTCAGTGCTGTCCTGTCCGGGGCCGGGACGAACATTTCCTCCGCCGCAACCACCGTACTTACCGCCCCACCGGTCGAGTTCGGCCTTTCCGGCTCCTGGACGCCCGACTTCTGGGGCCTCTACCGCCACCAGACTGAAGCTCAGCGCGACCAACTCCTCGCGCAGCAGTGGGCACAGCGCGCTGTCCGCGTAACGCTCGTCCAGGAGGTAGCCACAACCTATTTCCAACTCCGCGCCCTCGACGCGCAACTCGCCATCGCGCAGGACACTCTCAAAGCTCGTCAAGGCTCCCTCGACCTCACGCGCAAGCTCGAGACCGGCGGTGCAGCTCCGCTCTCTGACGTTCGCCAGGCCGAGCAACTCCTCTACACCGCGTCCTCCGAGGTCCCGCAGCTTCAGCAGCAGATCCAGCAAACCGAGAACCAGCTCCGCCTGCTCCTCGGCCAGACACCGGGCACGGTCTCGCACTCCGACCCCTCTGCACTCGCGACCCCGTCCACCGATCTGCCCACCGGCATCCCCTCGCAGCTCGTCGAACGCCGCCCGGACATCGAGCAAGCCGAAGCCCAACTTATGGCCGCCAACGCCAACATCGGCGTAGCCCGCGCGCAGTTCTTCCCGCAGCTTTCCATCACCGGGCAGGGAGGAGCCGCTGGTGCAAACTTCGCCAATCTCCTCGGCGTAGTTCTCGGCACCGGCTCCATAACCCAACCCCTCTTCACAGGCGGCAGGCTTCGCGGCCAGCTTGAGCTCACCAAGGCGCAAAAAGAGGAGCTGGTCCTCAACTACCAGAAGACCATCCTCGGCGCCTTCCGCGACGTCTCCAACGCGCTCGTCGCAACCCAGAAGACCCGCGAAACCCGCATCGAGCAGCAGAAGCTCGTCGCCTCCGCGCAGGACGCCACACGCCTCGCCCGCGACCGCTATCAGGGCGGAGCCGCCAGCTACCTTGAGGTGCTCACCAACGACTCCATCCTCTTCAACGCACAGCTCTCTCTCATCACCGCGCAACAGAACGAAGCCCTCACCCTTGTTCAGCTCTACTCCGCTCTCGGCGGTGGCTGGCAGTAGCCCCACGCAAATCACGCACTATCTCTACCGTTGCGCAGCAAATCTGCCTTCATGACAAGATCGACATGCAGCGAATCTGCAATGACGCTAAACTCGGAGCATGAAGCGGCTGCTCAGATTCGCCACCATCCTCATGGTCACGGTGACGCTTCTCATGCCGTTGCTCGAATACTTCGACCGCTGGGATCGCCCCGGCCTCGGAAACGACACAGAGCTGCCGGTATTCCTGATCACACTCTTCATTACGCTCGTGATTCTCGTGGCAGTCGCCATCGCGCGCCGCATGTTTGCCCGGCAGAACGCCCAGACCGAAACCAACATCGTCTACGAGTTCGTTCAGTCCAAGTTCTGTTCGTGGACAGACGTCGAAGTCTCGCCCTTCTTCTCTCCGCCTCTTCGAATCTGATCTCCGGATAAGTGTGCCCAGACGCGTTTATTCCTAACGCGCCTGCTGTCTTGCGTGCGGACTCCCCGCATGAAGCCCTCCACTTTCCCCGGAGCATGTATGCGTTTCGAGCTGTTCGCGCGCCTTTGCGCGTTGCCCCTCTGCATTCTGGGAGCAAGCCCTGTCGTCTCTCTTGCTCAGTCCAGCAACACCGGCTCCGTCCTCGGCACCGTCATCGGACCCGACGGCGGGGCGATCCCGAACGCGCACGTTACCGTCGCTCAGCCCGATGCACCCGCGCGCGCAACCTCCACCACGCAGGACGGAACCTTCGCCTTCACGCAACTCCCCAGCAGTGGCGACTATACCCTCAAGGTCGACGCCACCGGCTTCGCACCTCTGCACCAATCCTCGGTAGTCGTCGCGGTCGGCAGAACAAATCACCTCACCCTGAAGCTTGCCCTCGCCACCGCCACCGAGGCCGTCTCGGTCACCGCGACCCCCGTCACATTCGACACCTCGCAGACATCCTCCGTTTTCAACATCGACCGCGATCGCGTCGAAGAGCTGCCCATCCCCAGCCGCAACTACCTCACCTTCGTCATGCTCTCTCCGCAGGTCGCGCCCGCCAACCCCGTGCTCTTCCAGAAGGGCCTCGTCCAGAGCGGCGGAAGCTTCAGCTTTGGCGGCCTCCGCCCCGCCAGCAACTCTATCTATCTCGACCAGGTCAACGACAACGACGAATTCAGCGGAGACAGCCGCACGCAACTCTCTCCCGAGGCCATCAGCGACTTTCAGATCGTCAACCACGGCTTCGCCGCACAGTCTGGTGGCGGTGCAGGTGGCTCGATCGACGTACAGACGCGAACAGGCGTCAACAAAATCCACGGTGACGCGTTCACCTTCGTCCAGAACGGCGCCTTCAACGCCACGCCACCGCTCGGTCTCTATCCACGCAAACCCGATGAGACTCGAGTCCGCGCCGGCGTCGCGCTCGGTGGCCCCCTCCAACGCGACAGGACCTTCTACTACATCGCCGGCGAACAGGAGATGGCACGCGGCGAAGACGTAAACGACCTCAAGCCTTCCACCCTCAGCGCAATCAACGCTGCCATCGCAAGTTACAGCCCACTCAACCACCTCGTCCTGCAATCCGGTGTCTTCCCCACCACCGATCAGGAAACCGAACTATCCGCGCGCCTTGACCGCACACTCACTCCGCTCGAATCCATCTCGGCGCGCTACGCGTTCACAAACGCTCGCAACGTCAACGACGCCTTCAACACAGACGAACAGGCAGACCTCTCGGCTCGCGGCTCCTCCTTTATTGCCGACAACAGCCTCAACGCAACATTGACATCGACGCTCTCTGAAACGCTTCTCAACAACCTCAACTTCGAACTCGCACAGCGTCGCGCCGTCACACGCACCGCCATCACATCTGGCCCCGGGATCACAATCGCTGGCCTCGCATACTTCGGCACACCCTACTCCGGCAACGGTGAGCGCTTCGAGACTCACGTCGAGTTCGCCGACTCAATCTCGAAGCAACTCCACCATCACCTCATGCAGTTCGGCGCGCGCATAGACCACGTCGCACTCCGCGCCGATGTCCCAGACGGTTCGCAAGGTCAGTTCGTCTTTGCCAACCTCGCAGCACTGCAGAATCGCATGCCCGACTTCTTCACCGAAAGCTTCGGTACATTCAACACAGACTTTTCAGAGGATGCGCCTCGCCGGTTTCGCGCAGGATCACTGGTCCTCGAAGTCACTCACACTCGACTACGGCCTGCGGTACGACTATAACCACCTGCCCTCGTCCTTCCCGCAGGATGCACTCAACTTCAGCCCGCGATTCGGCTTCGCGTGGACGCCGATAAAATGCACAGTCGTGCGCGGCGGCTTCGGCACCTTCTACGATCGCTTCCTGCTCTCCACGATCAACCGCATCGAAGAATTCAACAGCACATCCGCCTCCTTGCAAATCCTCGAAGACACCGCCGCGGCCAGCATTTATCGGAGCAACCAAATCCTCACCGCCCCGCTGCCCGCAGTCGCACCGAGCATCTGGAAAGCGCCCCCAAATCTCCCCAACCCATACAGCGAAGTCGCGTCACTCAGCGTCGAGCAGTCTCTTCCCCTCCAAACCACACTCACCGGCGAGTACCAGTTCGTCCACGGCGTCCACCTCGGACGAACGACCGACGCAAACCTCGGTCCACCCGTGATCCTGACGACGGCAAACGCAGCATCCCTCGGAGTCTCGAACCCCACACCACAGCAACTAGGCTCACTCGTCTTCTCGCCCGCGCGCCTCGATCCCTCTCACGACGCGATCAATGAGTTTGCCACCACCGCAAGCTCCTCCTATAACGGCGCCACTGTCACGCTCAACCGCCAGTTCCAGGACGACCTTCAGATCATGATCGGCTACACCTACTCCAAAACTATCGACGACGCATCCTACGATCTCGAGCAACCGCAAAATCCGTACACCATCAACGACGAGCGCGCCCTCTCGCTTCAGGATCAACGGAATCGCCTCACTCTAAGCGGCCTCTGGCTCATCGGCCCCGATCTCGGCGATCCCGCAGACGTCGCCAAGAACGCGAAGCCAGCGGCATTCATGAAGGCACTCTACGGGTTCGAGTTCGCTCCCATCGTCAGTATCGGAAGCGGCCTCCGCTCTAACCCACTCACCGGTTTAGACTGCAATCGCGAACACATCTACCCATTCGCCACTCGCCCACGCGACTACAGTCGTAACACCTTGGCGACTCCGACCAACATCAACTTTGATTTTCGTGCACTCAGGATGGTCGCGATCAAGGGAGGACACCTCGACATCGTCGCGGAGTCCTTCAACATCCTGAACCACCGGAACATTACTCAGCTCGATCCGGTCTACGGGTCAGGCCTTCAGAGCGCCCCGGACTTTGCACGCCCGATCTCCGCAGGCACCGCACGACGCATCCAGTTCTCGCTCGACTACGAGTTCTAGATCCTGTCGCCCGAATCCTGTTGCGATACCACACTGGGCCCCGTCATTACTCTTCTCCTCCCAGCAGTATTTGCAAACCTCATCACACGTCCGCTCTTACTTCCTCACGGACGCCTTCGCAATTCTCTCGATCAAACTTCCCCACCCGCGCTGCACATTGGTCCACTGCTGCTCCTTGATCTGCGGGTCAAACGCAATCCAGGCCATCGCGCGATGCGTGAACCTCAGCTTCGTCACACCGTTCTCTTCCTTCAGCCGGTACTGAATATTCGAGCTCGCCGGGTACGACATGAACAGCGGCCCATGAATCTCAATCAGCGACGGCGGCTTGATCGCCTGTACCGTTCCCCACCAGTGTCCCGCACCGTTGCCCAGGTCGCGAAACCAGCGGCCGCCCGGCCACGCCTCCAGCTTCATCGGCATCGCCTCGCCCGGCTCGCGCTCGTTGCGCGGACCCATTTCCTCGAGGATCGTCTCGAACACCACACGAATCGGCGCCGCGATCTCCTCTTCCTTCACGATCTCCAGCATGTTCACCGTCTGTTCAGTAATCGCTGCTGACATCTCGCTCTCCTCTCTATTTTTTGCCCTTACGCGATTCGTTCTCACGCGCAATCTTGTCCATCGCCTTCTGCTCTGCGCGCTCCTTGATGCGGCTGATCTGGTCGCTCCAGTAGCGCTCGAACGTCTTCACCCAGTCGTGGATCGGCTTCAATTTCGCCGCCTCCAGCCGGTACATCCGGTGCTGACCACGCTTCACCGTTGTCACCACCCCAACCTTGCGCAACACGCCCAGATGCTTCGACACCGCCGGCTGCGCCATCCGCATTCGCACCACGACGTCATTCACGGCCCACTCCTGCCCATTGCTCAGCAGCGCGATAATCTCGCGCCGCCGAGGCTCTGCCACTGCATTGAAGACGTCCGCCGTTGTCGCAGCTCGTGCCATGATTCATTATATATTCCTATATACGCATATATGTCAAGCGCTTCTATTCCGTCAATTAGCCACGTGTAAAAACTGACAGTACCCCTCCCACTCTCCCTTCACTAGCCTCAACTCTGCAGATACGCATCGCTTCCGCTGCGCTATCCGCCCGTCGTGAGCCATATGGAAGAAATGCTGCAGCGCCTATGGGACCACCTGATCGGCCGCTTCACTGGCCCGATGAACTTCCGCTTGATCCTGCAGCCACTGGCGTCATCTGCCTATGCCATCTGGTCTGGCATCAAAGACGCCCGTGCAGGGCGCCCGGCCTTTCTCTGGACCGCCGTCTCCGATCCTGGCCAGCGACGCGCCCTGCTCCGCAGCGGCTGGAAGGACGTCCGCATTGTCTTCACCCTCGCCGTCGTCCTCGACGCCGTCTATCAGCTCATCCAGCTCCACGCAGTCCACCTGCTCGAGCTCCTGATCGTGGCGCCCATACTGGCCTTCGTTCCCTACATTCTGCTTCGCGGTCCGGTCACACGCATCGCCGCAGCGCTCATCCGCCGTAAATCCGCCTGAGAATCCCCCACACAAACTTCAAGGAGAACAACATGGCAGACAATACCTGGGAACATCCTGTCGCAATGGCGATCCCCCAAGAGGGCTACTTCAAGCTCGAGCAGGGACGTTACGGCCCTATCTTTCCGCAGACGCCCGCCTGCTACGGCTTCTCAATCGTCGGCAAGGTCAAACCCGGCCGCGAGCAGGCAATCCGCGACTACGGCAAGAAGATCGAGGACGCCGTCAAAGGCGCTCCCGATGTCCTCGCGCCGCTGAAGCTTCACTATCTTCGCTGGGTTCTCTTCGATGTCGGCTCTGGCCTTCACTTCATGTATCAGGGCATCTTCGACACCGACTTCGACAAATATCTCGAAGACGCCATCGCTCTCTTCATCGAAACAGGAATCACCACTGTCTTCACCAATCTTGAAGGCTTCCCTGAAGACTGGAAGACGAACACACCCGCGGTCGTCAAATTCTTCCGGGAACATCAATGCCCAAGCTTCCTCGAGTACGGCGAGTACCCGTTCGTCAGCGCCGACGAGATCAAGAAGGCCCTGAAGGTGAAGGCCGCACTCTCCGACATGCTCGACCAGATGCAATAGCCATTACAAAGCTGACAAGGCTCGAGATGGATACCCTCGAAACGAACGACATTCAGCACTTCCTTCTGGCACGCACGCCTGCGCTCGCCGCTCGCTACGAGTTCCTCACCTTTCGCGACCCAGCCGCTGGCCGCACCTGGTTGTCCGGGCTCATCGACAAAGTTGGAACCGCAAGCTCCGTCGGCACACACTCTCCGGACGCCCGCTGGGTCACTCTCGCCTTTACCTGGAACGGCCTTCGCGCGCTCGGCCTCGACCATGATTCTCTCTCCACCTTCCCCGACGAGTTCAAGCAAGGTGTAGCAGCGCGCGCCGAAATCCTCGGCATCACCGGTGCCAATCACCCCGATCACTGGCTGGGCGATCTCGCCAGTCCCGATCTGCACGCCATCGCCGTTCTCTTTGCGCGCGATGTTCCGGAACGCGAGCGTTGCAGGACGGAGCACGCTCGCTACCTCGATCAGATCGATGGGGTCGACGTCCTCTCCTCGCTGGATCTCGAAGCAATTCCACCCTTCACCTACCCGCACGAACACTTCGGCTATCGCGATCGCCTCTCTCATCCACTCATCGAAGGAGTCGATCCCGGAGCGACATGCGGCTGGGAAAAGCCCACCAGGGCTGGTGAGTTCTTCATAGGCTACGTCGATGAGAGTGGTTACATACCAGTCGCACCGCAGCCCGAGATCCTCTCGCGCAATGGAAGCTACATCGCCTATCTGCGCATGGAAGAACACGTCGGCGTGTTTCGCGAATTCCTTCGCGGAAACGGCAACACTGCTGAAGAGCAGGAACTCGTTGCCGCGAAACTCATGGGGCGCTGGCGCAGCGGAGCTCCGCTCACCCTCTGTCCTCACCAGGATGATCCCGAGCTCGCCGCCGACCCGCAGCGCACCAACGAGTTCGACTACGGCAAGATGGACCCCTACGGATATGGCTGCCCTGTGGGTTCGCACATGCGCCGCATGAATCCACGCGACACCGCCGAGTCAATAGAACGTCACAAGATGATTCGTCGCGGCGGAACCTATGGTCCCGCGCTGCCTGAAGGCGTTCCGGACGATGGTGTCGAGCGCGGCATCGCAGCGTTTGTCGGCTGCGCCAGCCTAATCCGTCAATTCGAATTCGCCATGGCCGTATGGACCAACGATCCGAACTTCAAGAACCTAGGCAACGAGCGTGATCCGTTCGTCGGCACACAGGACGGCACCTTCGACTACACAATTCCAAAACGCCCGATCAAGAAGAAGATCAAAGGTTTGCCCGCCTTCACCACCATTCGAGGCGGAGCTTACTTCTTTCTTCCCGGGATACGCGCTCTGCGCTACCTCGCGTCAGATCCGCAGACTCGCAATTCTCTTCAGAACGAGGGAGAACTCCAATGGCACAACTAAAGACCCGCGCACGCACCTACAATCAGGTTCAGGTTCCGCGCAAATACACGCCCGGAAAGCGGCGATTCAGCGTCTACTGGACGTGGAGTTACCCGTGGGAATCCAACCGCGATCTCACCGAGATGGACAATCGCTTCTCCACGATGACCGAGGTTCGCCGCGTCGCATGGCCGAACTACGAAGGAATCGAATTCTCACAACAAATGTTCCTTCAGGGAATCGCGGGAACGCTCGAGCTCTTCCATCTCAGCCTGCTCAACTTCCAGAACCTCGTCGGCGAGACCACCGGCCATCCGGTCGCCGTCTACCAGCGCATCGACCAGGCAGGTCAGAAGCTCCCCATCGACGAGCGCATCCTCGACGACACCGACACCCTCATGGTCTTCGGTCTCGACCACATGGTCACCGAACAGGAGGCACAGCCCGAGGAGATCGAAGCGCTTCGCAACTTCCTCAAGCGTGAAGGAACCTGTCTCATGATCGGCCCGCACCATGACGTCGGGATGTCAGAGGACCTGAAAGAGCGTGCCTTGGAGTACGCGCACCATGGCGATCCTCTCGTTCCCCGCCAGCAGCGCTTCGGCAAATACACACGCTCACTCATGAAGGGTCTCAACGTCCCGGTCGAAAACCGCTGGGGCCTGCGTCCCGCAACCCTCAAGGGCACCAGAGATCTTCAGCCGCTCATCAAGACCGACGGTCTCGACACTCGCGGCTGGCTCGAAGGCGTCCCGACCTTCAACTTCCATCCGCATCTTCCCCACTACGCACTCACCACCAACGACGGCAACACCATCCGCCTTCTCGCCCAGCAGCCCGTCGACACCTCGCATCCACACCCGTTTATCGAAGCCGGCAACACCGCCTTCAATATGTTCCTCTGGATGCCGCCAACCAGCGATCGCCCCGGAGACATCCTGCTCGCCGACTCCACCATCTTCACCTCGCTCTTCGGTGGCGGCGAAAGCCTCGAGCGCTTCTGGAAGAACCTCGCCACGAAATAGGCCCGCGGAGAAAGCATGCCTACTCTCCGCTCGACCGGCTCCGCCAACAAAGTCTGCATCAGAGCTCTTGCAATGTTCTTGCTCCTGTCGCCCTTCCACGCGCAGGCCCAAAGCAGAGGCGTCTATCCCCTCGGCATGACCTCCACAAACTCCGGCATCACTCCCACATCCGGCTTCACCTACTCCAACCAGTTGCTCTTCTACTACCGCAACGAATCCAAAGATCAACACGGCGCCACCAAACCCGTCACGGGAAGCAATGCCGTGCTGATGGATATGAACTCCATCATCTGGGTCAGCGCTCGGACGCTTCTTGGCGGCGCCCACTACTCCGCGATTGCAACGCTGCCCTTTGCAAAAAACGATCTCACGTCCGACATCAACGGCAACATCAGCGGCGGCGGTGGCTTCGCCGACTCCTACTATGTGCCCTTCGTCCTCGGCTGGAACAAGGAACGTGCATCGCTTCGTCTGCTCTACGGCTTCCTCGCTCCTACCGGGCGCTACGCCACCGATGCCAGCAATAACGTCGGCTCCGGCTACTGGACGAACGCCATCTCCTCCGGCCAGACCTTCTCGCTCACGCGCAGCAAAACCTGGGCGCTCTCCACCTTCGAGATGTACGAGCTACACACTACGCAGGAGGGCACTCAAACTCACCCGGGCGGGACCTTCGATCTCGACTATTCGCTGGTCCGAAACCTCACCTTCCCAAGCTCTCCTTTGCGGCTCCAGCTCGGCGTCACCGGGTACGAGGCTCGACAGACGACCGCCCACTCCGGCCCTGCCATCACACCCGCCCTCGCCGCCAACCGTTACGCCATCAACTCGATCGGCGTCGCCTCACAATTCACTTTTCCAGAGCAGCGACTGAACCTCGGGATGAAGTTCTTCGAAGAATTCGCCGATCGCTCGACCTTTCAGGGTTACTCGCTTCAGTTCACCGGCGTCTTCAACTTCTGAACCCTGCTGGACGCACCATTTAGAACTAAAGAAGAAAAGTTCCCGCCCATGCCGGGCTTGCGAGTTTAAGCACCACGTTAGGTCCACTCCTAAGCTCCCTCCGCTGAAGACTTTGCGCAAAAAAGTACAGCGGAGGGGGTACACTACCCCCGACATGCCGAAAGAGAAATCCTCTCCTCCTCCCGGCGCGCGCGTCAGCCTCAAGATGCTCGCCGAGTACCTCGACCTCTCTCCGGCGACCGTCTCCTTCGTCCTAAACAACGCCCCCAACCGCTCCATCCCCGAACCCACTCGCGAGCGTGTCCGCGCTGCCGCCCGCAAGTTTGGCTACCGCCCCAACCTCATCGCCCGCTCCCTCCGCGGCACCAACACCCTCACCGTCGGCATCCTGATCCCGGTGCTCGGCGAGGGCTACCACTCCCAGGTCCTCTCCGGTGCCGCCGACGTCCTCATGCGCGAGGGCTACTTCTTCTTCACCGCCCATCATCGCCACCGCGCCGACCTCATCGCCGAGTACCCCCGCATCCTCCACTCCCGCGGCGTCGACGGCATCCTCGCCATCGACACTCACCTGACCGAACCACCCCCCGCGCCCACCGTCGCCCTCGCTTCCCACACCCCCCTCCCCGGGGTCACCAACATCGTCCTCGACAGCACACGCGCTGCGGAGCTTGCCCTCGGCCATCTTTTTCGTCTCGGTCATAGAAAAATCGCGTTCATGCGCGGGCAGGAGTTCAGCTCCGACTCGAACACGCGCTGGCGCGCGACGCTGCAGGTTGCACGGACGCTCGGCCTCCGTGTCGCGCCCGACCTCACCATACAGCTCCAAAAAGACATGCAGTCGCCCGAGCTCGGCTATCCCGGCACACAACAATTGCTGATGCGACGGCGCGATTTTACTGCCATCGTCTGCTTCAACGATATCGCGGCAATCGGCTGCATCCGCGCGCTGCACGACGGCGGCCTTCGTGTTCCCCATGATGTCTCCGTCATCGGCTTCGACGACATCCAATCCGCCAACTATTACGTCCCCAGCCTCACGACGATTCGCCAGCCGCTGCAGTCGATGGGCGAACTCGCCGCAACAACGCTGCTCAAGAAGATCGCGCGCGAGCGCCAGCCGGAGACCCTCCGCGTTGATCCCGAGCTCATCGTCCGCGAGTCGACGGGCCCAGCTCCGGCGTCAACACCGGAACCCGCGCGTCCGCGCAAGCGCAAGAGCTAAGCTCTCGGCATCTACCGGACATTCCACGCGTGTTTGCCGTACTCTGTTCTTTACGTCGCGCGCTATCCATTCGCGATTCGAACCCTCAGGAGAGCCATGTCATCTTCCATCCTTGATCTCTTCCGTCTCGACGGCCGTGTCGCTCTCGTCACTGGTGCAGCCAGCGGGCTCGGCGCAGCCATCGCGACCGCGCTTGCACAAGCCGGAGCGCAGGTGGCTGTGCATGGAAACCGCCGTGCGGCACTCGATACAGCCAAGGCCATCGGCACATCCGCGGCTGCTTTCCAGGCCGATCTCGGAGACATCGGAGGCGCTGAAGCGCTGTTCGCGGAGGTAAAGCAGCGCTTCGGCCGCGTGGACATCCTTGTGAACAACGCCGGTACGATTCATCGCGATGCCGCCGAGGAGTTCAAGCTGGAGGACTGGCAGCGCGTGCTGCAGGTCAACCTCACGAGCGTCTTTCAACTCTCGCAACTCGTGGGCCGCGATCTCCTCGCCCGCAACTCCGCCGGAAAGATCATCAACATCGCCTCCCTGCTGAGCTTCCAGGGCGGCATCCGCGTTCCGGCATACACGGCCTCGAAGGGCGGAGTCGCGCAGCTCACCAAGGCGCTTGCCAACGAGTGGGCTGCTCATAACATTCAGGTGAACGCCATTGCGCCTGGCTACTTCGCGACGACGAATACCGAGGCGTTGCAGGCCGACCCGGTCCGGAACCGCCAGATTCTCGAAAGAATCCCGGCCGGACGCTGGGGCAAGCCGGAGGATCTGGCCGGAGCCGCCGTCTATCTGGCCTCGGCCGCAAGTGACTACGTCACGGGCACAGTCCTGACGGTGGACGGCGGCTGGATGAGCCGGTAACAGGCTCAACAACATAGCGATCCGCGACCCATAGGGCGTTACACCATCGTGCCATTGGAACCGGCCGGTCCAGCGACCCATACTTTTCTTTGCGGACAACTGTCTTGCGAGGAGAGACCGATGGCGCTTGAGAACCAGGGACTTCAGGATGTGGTTCTGCATCTCCCGGCCGCTCTGCGCGATCGCGCCGAGGAGATGGCCTCTCGTGAGAGCCTCTCTCTCAATCTCTTCGTGCTGATGGCCGTTGCTGAAAAACTGCAACGTCTCCAGCTTCAGCACATTCTCGAACTCACCGAGAAAGAAGAAATCCACAGCGTGATAAACCCCTCCGGCGACTCGCTAGTTCATTAAACCTCTCTTCCATTTCCTCCAGATCCGTCATGACGTGTTGCTGCGTTTGCTCTTTCTGAAACACGTCCGCAGATGCCGCGTTTAAGAGCAGCGCCTTTGATTTCAATGCCTTATTTGAAATAGGACTTGCATGATCCGGCGGCTCTCCGCGTGCGCGTGAGGCGGACTGCTCCTGAACGCTGCAATCTTGCGATGGCGAGCTCTGCGGAAAAACAATTCAACAGCACTCTGCAAATTTCTTCATAGTCACCACTTCGAGGTGACCCAAGTACTGAACGTTACAAAACAACCGTTTAGCGATGCGTGTGCTCCAACATGGTGAGCACGCAGACGTAGTTTGGGGTCCCATCGGCACCGTTCCCGCTGGTCACCGTCCCTGGGGAGGGTTTGCAGCTCAGGTGGCAGCAACTTCAGGCACTTCGCTGGAGGCGGAGTCGAGGAGGACTATGAAACATGTTTTAGCGGTTTTGGCCCTTGGAGCTGCGTTTGCAGCTTCAACAACGATGGCAAAAGCAGACACTATTGCGTCTGGGAGCGAGATCTCAGTCACTGGCTCTAACTTCCAGTTCAACACGGGCACGGGCACGGTGACGTTTGCTGCAAACGGAACATGCTCGACCTGCGGCAACTACACAGTCGGCGGTGTATCGGGTACCTTCGCGAGCTTCTTCTCGAGTCCGAATCCGGTTACGTTCTTCCCGACGGCTCCGCAGCCTGGCCCGTTCGTGCTTCCTCTGGGCCCGATGACGCCTCACTCACCTCCGGGTGGTTCGCTTGTGATTCTGTCAACCACACAGGGGGGAGAGACACTCACATTCGCCCTTACTCAAGAGTCCTGGATGTTCGGACCTGACCCGTCAGGTATGTTCACCAACCTGTCGGTCACAGGTACCGGCATCTTCAACCTCACGGGTGTAGATAATTTCACTCCCGAAGTTGCGGCGTTCAACTTCACCGCGCAGCAGACCCCCGGAGGGAGCACGCAGTTTGTGACCTTCTCCGGGACTGGAACCGCTCTTGGCCCGGCGCCCGAGCCGAGCAGCCTTGCTTTGCTGGGAACCAGCCTGCTGGGTGCGGCAGCGATCGCTCGCCGTCGCTTCAGCGCGCGCTTCTCTGCTTAGTTCTCCTAAACTCAACTACCGGGAGGGAGTCCGAAAGGACTCCCTCTTTTTTGCGCTCACGCGACAGGTTTTGCGCGCGTCGGCGAGCCTCTGTTCTGGAGGCTCGGCCGACCACCCACCGACAGTCAATTCACAGGCTCGCAGTGAGAGGAGCCTCTGCATTTACGGCAAAATCAACCGGGCGGCAGGTTAAACCGCCGCCCGCTGAAAAAGCAACCGTCTACATGCCCAGAGAGCTGAGCGCCTTGTTGGCGTCGTTGCCGGTCTGCGTGCCCGGAGCGAGGCTGACCGCCTTCTTCAGGTGCTCGACCGCGTCATCCTTTTTCCCTAGTTTGCTGTAGACCATGCCGAGGTGGTACTGGATCGACGCATTGTCCGGGGATGTCTTGGCCGCGTCCTCGAGCAGATCACGCGCCGAGCCGTAGATGCCCTTGTGATAGTAGGCCCAGGCAAGCGTGTCCGCAGTGTTCGGCGAGTGCGGCATCGTACGCCGCGCCGATTCCGCCATCGACAGCGCCATATCCACATCCTGTCCGTTCTCGAGCATCAGAAATGCGAGGTTGTTCTGCGCGACGGGATTGTCGGGCTGAATAGCGAGCGCCTTCTTGTAGTAGTCCATCGCAGCACTCGCGTTGCCCCGCGACTCTTCCAGCGTGGCGAGGATCACATCGCCTTGTGCGTTGTTCGGATGCGCGTTCGTCCACGCCTGCCACTTCGATATAGCAGCGCCTACGTTCCCTGAAGCAGTCGCGGCACGTGTATAGGCCATCATCGTGGCAGGGTCGGACGGGTTCAACTGTATGGCCTTCTCGGCTGAACTCGTCGCGCCGCTGACGTCCTTCTGTGCAAGCTGGATGGTCGACAGCGTCACATACAACGCACCGTTGTTCGGCGTCTTTGCGATCTCCTGCTGAACCAACGCAGTGGCCTTGTCGGGTTGCTTCTGGAACATGTAGTAGCCGACAAGCATCTGCAGCGCCGGAAGCTGATTCGGATTCGCGTCCAGCGACTGCTGAAGCAGCGTTACGGCCTCGGGGTACCGCTTCTGCTTCATGCGAAGCTCGCCCAGCGCAACCAGAGATGCCGAGTCCTTGGGGTTCTTCTTGATCGCAGTCTGCAGATCGGCGTCTGCCTGGTCCGCCCGGCCCAGGTTCACCTCTGCCACGGCACGCCACAGGTAACCGTCGGATAGGTTCGGGAACCGGGTGATGAGTGTTTCCGCAATCTGCTGGAGTTGAGCATTGTCCTTCTTCCCCGCAGCGAGCGCAGCAAGTTCGCGCAGAGCCGGCAGATTGCCCGGTTGCGCCTGGGTCACAGCACGGAAGTTCTCCTCCGCGCCCGCAAGGTCACCCTTCGCCTTGGCTGCCGTGCCGAGCCAGTACTTCAGCGCAATGTTATCGGGCGAATTCTTGGCAGCCTTCTGCAACAGGTTGTACGCGTCATCCGTCTTACCGTTGTGCAGCAGGAGCATGCCCGTCATCGCCTGCACCTGCGGTTCGTTCGGGTTGGTCTTGTTCAGTTCGTCGACGATCTGCTGAACCTTCGCAAAGTTGCCCTGATCGATGAGGATCTGCGCGTAAGTCATCTTGATCGGGACGCTCTTGGGATACTTGTTCGACAACTGCTCGTAAACCGTGGCCGCACGGTCCATCTGTCCTGTCTGCCGGTAGTAGTTGAAGAGCAGGTTGGCGCCATCATTGGTATCGTGCAGTTCGTCCGTGGCCTGCATCAGCGTGGCCTCGGACTTCGCTTTGTCTCCGCTCTTGTAGTACAGCGCGGCGAGTGTGAGCCAGGCTCGAGCGTTCTTCGGATCGGCCTGTGTTGCAGCCTGTGCCTCAGCAACAGCTCCAGTATCGTCACCCTTTTTCTGCAGCATGGCGGAGAGCAGCAGATGTGCCGGCGCGTTCTTCGGATCGAGTTTCACTGCCTCCCGAACATTGCCCTCGGCATCCTTGGCGGTGGAAGGATCGGAGGCTTGGATGAGTCCGAGCTGCGCGTGGAAGCCCGCGCGGTTAGGAGCGTAGGCAAGCGCCTGCTGAATGTCCTTAAGCGCCTCCTCGTGATCGTTATTCGCCGTCGCAATACCCGACTTCACCGCCCATGCATCGGCGTTCTTCGGATCGATGACCAGAATCGCATTCGCCTGTTCGAGAGACTTCGGGTACTGGCGGGCTGCAAGGTAAATCTGGGCAAGTGTCAGGCGTGCTTCGACGTTCTTCGGGTCGAGGTCCACCGTGCGCCGCAGCTCGGTATATGCCCCCATGGCCGAGCCGCTCTTCAGGTACGTCTTGGCGAGTTCGAAGTGCGCGGCCGCAAAGTGAGGATCGATCTTGACGGCATTCGAGAACTGAATGATCGCTTCCTTCTCTTTGCCCTGCGCAGCGTACGCCTTTCCGCTGTTCAGGTATTTGACCTTCCGAACGTTGGGGTCGCGCGTGCAACCCTGCCCCAGCAGAGCCAGTATGGTCAGACAAACAAGAGCCGGAACACGGCCCATCCGGTGAGAGTGTGAGGTCTTCATCAACGTTCCTTCTCCAAAAGCCGCTCTCCAAGCCGGCCGCGTCCTTCCGAACACAAAACGAATAACAACCAGTTGCTACGAGTTACGCCGAACAACGAATACCTGCGAACCAAGCCGCTCGCCCTTGCGCAGATGTGGAAGTGGCCATGAGTCGGGCTGAAGAGTTTCAGGTGCACGGTCAATTTGGAATAAACCGGGGTAGAAGCGGCGTGACCTGATTGGCAAAGCTGACCGCGCGCTGCTGTGCAGACTCCAACGGTTCGTTCTGGCCCACCGGCGTCACGATCCGCACGAGAGCGCCGTCCGTCCGGTTCCAGCGAACCGCGTCCAGCATCATGTAGGCCTTCGCGAGATAGTCGCTGGCAACGCTGCGTCCGTGCGCAAGATACCAGTACAGCACTACCTGCTTCTCTCCGGCATTTCCGATGAGGTATTCGCCGACCGGATACGGCCTTCCGTCCGCCGTCGGCAGATTGATCACCTCCGAAGACAGAAACGCCCAGCCCGCTCCAGGCAGACAGTTCTGCGGAGAATGAATCGACTGCCCCGACCGCTGCGTCGGGAAGTAGCCGATGAAGAGCGAGACCGGAGTCTCCGCCGGGTGCCCCATGGGGCCCGGGTCCGTGTAGACCCGATTCAGAAAGCGTCCGTCCCCCAGAACCGCGAGCGTCTCGCTATCCAGCGGATAGTCCTGGGCCGTCCGGCCCCCGATCGTCGCCGGCATCAATGAGAGCGGAGGCGTCGGTGGAACGCGATCCGTATCTCCACGCAGGCGCAGCGTAGTAAGAGTCGCCGCCAACAGAACTACTACCACCCAGAACTTTGCGGATTTCATCGCCGCCCTCCATCCCTGCGCGACGAAAGATTCATCGCAGTATGAAGCAGGTAGAGGAGAATCAAGGAGAAGACGAAGATGAGCCAGCCTGAAAACTCATGAAAGAATCCCAGCGCCTTCTCGGGATCCCAGTACTGAACTGCGAGGCCGGTGCCCACGATGCGCGCGCCATTCGCCGCTACCGCGATTGGAATCGCCGCAAGCGCGAGAATCACCCGCCGATTCACCTTTGGCTCGAGGAAGTATCCATAGAACACCGCCGCGGTGAACAGGCTCATCAGCGAACGGATCCCGCTGCAGGCCTCGGCCACCTCCAACGGCATCGAAGGCAACTGGATAATGTTGCCGTCACGCATCACAGGGACGCCGAACAGTGGAAGCGCCGCGCTGGCCAGCTTCGATGCCAGAATCTGCAGCGGGAAGGTGATCTGGTTGTAGATGACCTTCGGCCATGGAATCCCCAGCAGCAGCACCAGCAGCGGAAACCGGAGCTCCCGCAGCATCTGGCGTCCGGTCAGCGTCCAGATGAGACCGCCCAGCAACATCAGCAGCGAAAGACGCGCAAGAAACAGCTCTGCTCCGTAGACTCCGAGAAAGAGTGTGATGATTCCGGCGATGATAAGGGGGACACCCGCCCAGCTCTGCCGCACAGGAGTCTTCCGAAGGGTCTCCCGTTTCGTCCAAACCAGATAGGCCGAGAAGAGCGGTACCAGGAATCCGTGCGAAAAGTCGGGCTGCGTGTACCAGTCGTAAACGAGCTTGGCGATGATGCCCCAGTAAATGGCAACCAACAGGCCAATCAGCAGAATCGCTGGCAGCCACCGCCGCCAGGTGGCATGAACAGGGACCACCTCGCGCTCTTGGCTCGGCGGAGCCACAGGGCCGGGATGGGTAACCGGTTGGGTGACCATCATGGAACGAGAATCCTCTACAGATGGACCGAGCAATTTGCTTGCCGTTTGCAACGTGGGCACAAACCTGCCGCGCTCCCTAGCCTACTGCACTCCCGTGCCTTCCGGTTGAGAATCTTCTTGCACAAGAGTGGCAAACATTTTCCCATGTTGGGCCGAACCAAGCGAACGATACTATGGCTCTTAGCGGCATCTTCTGAAGGCTGAACTCACTTGTCCCAACAAAGTGCGCTTCGAGTCAGGTCAAAGGCCGAAAAGTTAACTTCCACAAGCTTTTAGGCCACCTTCCCAGCCAATTTGGCAACTGTTGTGCATACAGCTCTATAGGAGAGGATTTCGTGAGGGCAACCATCGCAACCGTTGGAACAAAGATTAGATGTTTCATATCCTTCCGTGGCGTTCTCGTATTTCTGGGAATGCTCGGGATCGCTGCCCTTTGCGTCGCTCAGGCGGCCAAGCCGATCCTGACCCCGGTTCCCGAGCCGGCGGCCCCTCCTCCCCCGGCCCCCGCCGCCGCATCATCGGCTCCCGCTCATGTTGATGCGAGCTATGTCATTGGTCCGGACGATGTCCTCCAGGTCACGGTCTGGAAGGAGCAGACGCTCTCCGGCACCTTTCCTGTCCGGCCCGACGGGATGATCTCGATGGTTCTTCTCGGGGACGTGAAGGCGGCTGGCCTCACCCCGGAACAGTTGTCCGCCAACCTCACCGCACAATACAAGAAATACGTTCAGGATCCGCTTGTAACTGTTCTTGTGCAGCAGGTTAACAGCCAGCGTATCTTTGTTGTCGGCGAGGTAGGCCACGTCGGACCGATTCCTATTACTCCCGGCATGACTCCGCTGCAGGCGATCGCCACCGCCGGGGGTCTCACGCCCTACGCTCACAAAACTCGCATCTATATTTTGCGTGGGCCCCAAGGAAAGCAGGAGAAAATTCCATTCAACTACAAGGCAGCACTTCGCGGAGACAACAGTCAGGACATCGCTCTGCAGCCCAACGATACGGTCGTGGTTCCATGAGAGGCTTTCGCGTCAGCCTGCTCGCGGCGTTGCTCGTCTGCCTGCCCGCAGCCATGCTGGGCCAGGCGGAGTCGGCGGCTTCTGTCACGAACACCATGCCCGGGAACAACTTTGGCTTCAATCTGCCGACCCACGTTGGCTCACTGTCGTACTCTTTGACCGGCTCCGAGCTGATCGAATCGGGGTATGGCACAGGTTCGGTCTATGCAAGGCACGGTTCTGAGCGGTAACCTCGCCTATCTCTCCAAGAGTGAGCAGGCTCCCTTCAGCCTGGTTTATTCCGGAGGCGTGCGTTTACGGGAGTTCCGGGAACTTCGGGTACCGAGTTCTACCAGAATCTTGCAGCCTCGCAGGTCTATCGCACGCGCTCGTGGTCCTTCGTGGTGTCGGACGCGCTCAGCTATTTGCCTGGCTCGCCCACCACGGGACTCTCGGGCGTGGCCGGCGTGGGCGACGTCGGGGTCTTTCCCGTGCAGACCGGCCTGGGCCCCAACCAGACCATCCTCTCGAACAACTCCACCCGATTTTCGAACGGGCTGGACGGAAGCGCGACCTGGCAGGTTACCCCCAGCCTGGACCTTGAGGGCTCGGGAAACTGGCAGATTCTGAGCTTCACCGGTGACAATCCCGGAAACAACACGAATGAGATCGGCGCCACCTTCGGTCCCAACTACCGGATCGACGCGCTCAATTCCGTCGGCGCTCAAGCCTTTTATCAGCGGCAGACCTACCCCGGCTATGCGGACTATCTCATTGAGACCGAGGGAGCGAATGTCACCTACAGTCGCACCTGGACGCGGCGCCTGAGCACGAACTTCGCCTTCGGTCCGGCAGAGGACCCACGGCACTACGCTCGTTCCGATTCCCGTCGCAGTGGAATCTTCGGGGGCAATGCCTCGGTGACCTACGCCACCCGAACGACTGGCTTCTTCGGAAACTACAGTCGCGGGGTGAACAGCGGCTCCGGCATTATCTTCGGCGCCCTGTCGGACACCGTCGGTGCGGGGCTGACCCGGCCGATCAATCGCGACTGGAATCTTGCTTTCCAGGTCAATTACTCGCACGATGTGGGCCTCGCGCCAATCAACAATCTGATCCCGACCTACAACTCCGTTACCGGCAGCGCACAGGTCGGCCGCCGTCTCACCGAGATCGTTCTCTGTGTTACGCCAGCTATAGTGCCATCGCGCAGTCGGCCAAAAACCAGCCGGCAGGCTATTCGAAAACGCATTCGATGGATTGAATCAACATCGTTTCTATTGGCATCACGTTCGCTCCGGCCCCGCTCATCAACCGCCGATAAGGAAGTCCTTATGCTTGGTCACCGCACTCTCTCGCTGGACGATTATCTCGGAATCCTGAAGCGCCGCTGGCTGCTCATCCTCATTCCGGCCGTCATTCTTCCGATTGTGTCGCTCGCGATCACCTACCGTCTGACGCCGATCTTCACGTCGCAGACGCTGGTAATCATCGACTCACCAAAGGTGCCCGACGAGTACGTCAAGCCGGTGGTCGAAACGAACCTCGACAGCCGTCTCGCCTCGATGAAGGAGCAGATCCTCAGCCGTTCCCGCCTGGAGCCGATCATCAAGCAGTACAACCTCGGCGAACCCAAGGACGACATGGATAGCCGCATCGACAAGGTTCGCAAGGACATCGACATCAAGCCGATTCATTCGGAGATCGCCGCGCGACGGCGGACTTCCCGGCTTCTTCATCTACTTCAAGGCGCGCGATCCGCATACCGCGCAGCAGGTCTGCCGCCAGATCACCTCGCTGTTCCTCACAGAAAGCCTGAAGGCCCGTGAGCAATCGGCCGAAGGAACAACGGCGTTCATCGAAGAACAACTGAACGACGCGAAGAATAACCTCGACGCGCAGGACGCCAAGCTGGCGGCCTTCCAGCGCGAAAACATTGGAGCGCTGCCGGACGATCAGGACGCCAATATGAACATGCTCACGACGCTCAACTCGCAGCTCGATGCGACCACGCAGGAGATCGCGCGGCTTGAGCAGGAGAGGTCCATCCGTGAGGCGATGCTCGCGCAGCAGGGTCAGAGCATGGTGACCATGACGACAGAACCGGGTCAGAAGGCGACGCCCCGCGTTACTGGGCAGGCCACCGCGGAGCAGGCCGCAGAGCTCCAGAGGCTTCAGACTCAACTCGCCGATCTGTCCGCGCACTATACACCCGACTACCCCGATGTCATCTCGACCAAGCGCCAGATCGCGGACCTCAAGAAGGAGATCTCCCAGAACGGCACACCATCCGCCGCCAATGCAGGCGGGTCACCGGTTCATGTGGAATCACCGGCTGTGCAGACACTGCACCTGCAGGTCAATTCCATCGACGAGATGATTCAGCAGAAACGTCGCGTTCAGGCCAAGATTCAGGGTGAGATCGGTACCTACCAGGGCCGTCTACAGGCCAGTCCCCTGGTCTCCGCGAAATATAAAGAGCTGACCCGCGATTACACCACCGCACAGCAGTTCTACGACAGCCTTCTGGCGAAAAAGAACCAGTCTCAGATGGCAACCGAACTTGAACATCAGCAACAGGGAGAACAGTTCCGGGTTATGGATGACGCCAATCTGCCGGATCAGCCAACCTTCCCCGACCGCACACGATTCGCCCTCGGCGGTCTGGCGGCGGGAATCGTATTTGGCATTATGATCGTCGCGTTCCTCGAGTACCGCGACAAATCGTTGCGCTCCGAGCGCGATGTCTGGGCCTTCACGAAGCTGCCGACTCTCGGCATCATCGCGTTGAGTGCAAGTGCGACTGGCTCATCGAACGGTCGCGGCTGGTTCAAACGCCGTCTGAAACCGGCGACTCCGCCTCTGGCGAATCTGGGTGGATAGCCATGTATAAGAAGTTCTTCAATCTTCAGAACAGTCCGTTCGGCACCAGCCCCGACCCGCGCTTCATGTACATGATGCCGCACACGCGCGAGGTCCTGGCCGGGCTCGAGTACGGCATCTTTGCCCGCAAGGGGTTCACCGTCCTTACAGGTGAAGTCGGCACAGGCAAGACGACGATCCTGCGCCGTGCGCTCAGCGCACTCAGCCAGGAGCGCGTCTACACCTCGTTCGTCTTCAATCCCCTGCTGGAGCCGCTGGACTTCCTCGAGTTCGTGCTCTCCGACTTCGGCCTGACGCCGACCTCGCGCACCAAGAGCGGCATGCTGCTGCAGCTCAACCGCTGGCTCATCGAGCGTTTCCGGATGAATGAGACCTGCGTCGTCGTCGTCGACGAGGCGCAGAACCTCTCCTGGGAGCTGCTCGAGGAGATTCGCCTGCTCACCAACCTCGAGTCCTCCTCCGAGAAGCTGCTTCAGATCGTGCTCTCCGGACAGCCCGAGCTTGAGGAGAAGTTGCGTCATCCCAGCGTGCGCCAGCTCCGCCAGCGCATCTTCCTCTGGTGCCGCACCCAGCCGCTCACCGGCGACCAGACCGTCGAGTACATCATCGAGCGGCTTCGCATCGCCGGCGCCACGCAGCCAATCTTCACGCCCGAGGCCGCACGCCTCGTACACCAGCACAGCCGCGGCATTCCGCGCCTCATCAATCTGGTCTGCGAGCACGCGCTCATCCTCGGCTACGTCGAGCAGACCCCCCAGATCACCGGCGCCTCCATCACCTCCGTTGCCGCAGATCTCGAGCTCGAGATGCAATCCTTTTTGATTCCTCCCAACGATGTCGTTGAGGAATCACGTTTGAGTTCAGGGCCCGGAGAGCCGTCCCGCCCAATTCACTTCTTTGGTCGAACTGCGGAAAGGCAGGTCCGATGAGTCGCATTTACGAAGCATTGCAGCGTGCGGAAGCCGAGCGCCAGATAGAGCGCGAGGAGAGCAGCAGCGCTGTGCTCACAGGGGCTCCTGAGACCGAAATGGTCCCTCCTCCGCCACCATCTCGCGTGCCACCCGTCGTCCCCAACGCGCCGCGTGCCGTCGTCGAGCGCATGGACACGCCTGAACCTCAGCCGTTCGTTCCGCCGGCGATGCCCGAGCGCCTCGCACGCCCCATCACTGACCGCTTCCCGTCACCGTTGATCGAGCCCCTCACGCCCGTTCCCGCCGCGATCGTCGACAAGCATCCCACGCCGCGGACCCTCTGGACCGAGATTCGCGCCACCGACTGGAACATTGCGGTCGAGCGTTTCCCCGCTCTCGAGCAACGTGGTTCCATGGTCGAACAGTTCCGCAGCCTGCGCTCGCGTCTCGAAGAGTTTCGCGCCATGAACCGCCTGCAGTCGCTGCTCGTCTCGAGCGGCGTACCGCAGGAGGGCAAGAGCTTCATCGCCGCCAACCTCGCACTCTCGCTCGCTCTTCACAAGAGCAGCAAGGTCCTGCTCGTCGATGGCGACATGCGCCGGTCCACTCTGCAGGAATACTTCGGCTGCGAGGCGCACCCTGGCCTCTCCGATTACCTCTCCGGCAAGTGCGAGTTGACCGACGCCATGCAGCGCCCCTCGAAGGCAAGCACACCCGCGCGTCTCATCGCGCCGTTCCTCAACAACCTCGTGCTCATCCCCGGCGGCAGCGTCGGTGACCGCGCGGCGGACCTCGCCGGCAGCCCGCGCTTCGAGGAGATGCTCCGCATCGCCAACGAAAACTTCGACTGGATCATCGTCGACTCCTCGCCCGTGATCCCCGTGTCTGACTCCGTCAGCATGGGCCGTGCCTGCGATGCTGTTCTGCTCGTCGCGCGTCAGGGTGTTACTGGCTACACCGTTGCGCAGCGCGCGCAGCATGAGCTTAAAGCATCGAACATCATCGGTTTCGTGCTCAACGCCGTAAAGAATCCGCCGTCTCCCGACAGCTATTACACCTACGACGCTGCGAACTAAAATGTTCTGAACAAAACACTGAGCTGCAGTTGCAAACGAAAACGCTGTGAATTAACTCATCCATGATTCGATTTCTGAACGTCTACTACCCCACGCGCACGGTCATCCTCCTTCTCTGCGAGGCGTTGATCGTCTGTGGCTCGTTCGTTGTGGCCTCGCTCGTGCTCCTCGGCCCCTCGACGATGGACGTTCTCACCGACCATCACGGCCTCCTGAAGATCGGCGTCCTCACCGTCCTCACCATCCTCTGCGCCTATTACTTTGATCTCTACGAGCCCCAGCAGCTCTCCGCACCGTGGGAGATCTACTTCCGCCTGCTGCTGGTCATCGGCTGCCTCTCGCTGCTGCTCTCGCTCGTCATGTTCATGTTTCCGCAGGTGAACATCGCGCGCTACGTCTTCCTGCTCGGTCTTGCACTGGTCGTCACCTTCCTCATCCTTTGGCGCCGCACCTTCGAGTGGATCAGCGGCAAGGCGCTGTTTCACGAGCGCGTCTTCGTGCTCGGCAACGGAGCGATCGCCGCCAATCTCATCACCGCCATCCGCGACCGCAAGGAAGCCGGCATGGAGGTCATCGAGTACGACAGCCCGCTGCTCAAGTTGGGCGACGCTCCCCCCACCCATCACGAGGTCATTGAGAAGATCGCGGCGCTGAAGCCTCCCGTGCATCGCGTCGTCATCGCCATGGAAGAGCGCCGCGGCGAGCTTCCCGTCGACGACCTGCTCGCCATGCGCATGCGCGGTGTCGAAATTGAAGAGGTCGGCAACCTGCTCGAGCGCCTCACTGGCAAATTGCAGCTCGAAGGCCTGCGCCCCAGCAATCTGCTCTTCTGCGAAGGCTTCAACATGAAGCAGTCGCTGCAACTCACGCAGCGCCTCGCCTCGTGCATCATCGCGTTCATCGGCCTGCTGCTCTTCCTTCCGTTCTTCCCCTTCGTCGCCCTCGCCATCAAGCTATCCTCCAAGGGCCCCATCTTCTTCTCGCAGACCCGCGTCGGCCTCGAGAACGAGCCCTTCAAGGTTCATAAGTTCCGCACGATGTCCGTCGACGCCGAAGCTAAGGGCGCGCGTTGGGCCACTAAGGACGACCCGCGCGTCACCCGTCTCGGCGGCTTCCTTCGCAAGACACGCATCGACGAGATCCCGCAGCTCTGGAACGTGCTGCGCGGCGAGATGAGCTTCGTCGGCCCACGGCCCGAGCGCCCGGAGTTCACCTCCTGGCTCGCCGAGGAAATCCCCTTCTACAATCTCCGCCACATGGCTCGCCCGGGCCTCACCGGCTGGGCCCAGGTACGCTACGGATACGGCGCTACGCTCGCCGAAGCCCGCGAAAAACTCGCCTACGACCTCTACTACCTCAAGCACAAGTCGATGGGCCTCGACCTCATGATCATGTTCGAGACCATCAAGACGATTGTGCGCCGCCGCGGAGCTCAGTAGCGCGTCCGGCAATCCGCACTGCGGAGCCGAACCTCTTCCTGATGCGATAGATTGGATACGTCCTTCGAGACCAGCCTCCCTGCGCACAGCCGGGTACTTAGGAAAGAGTTCGAATGCGTATTGTCGCCGGAGTCGACTTCGGAACCCTCAGCACACGTGTCACCCTCCTCGACGCCGAGCGCGGCCGCCTCGGAACAGCGTCAGCCAGCTACCCCCTCCACCGGCGCCGCGAAGACCCTGACTACGCCACGCAAGCTCACGACGACCAGATGAACGCGCTCGTCGAAGCCATGCGCCAGGTCCTCGCCGAAACCAACACCTCCGGCGACCAGATCGAGGCCATCGCGCTCGACACCACTGGCTCCAGCGTCATTCCCGTCGACGCCAACATGCAGCCGCTCGACGAGTACTACCTCTGGTGCGACCACCGCGCCCTTCGCGAGGCCCAGCAGATCACCGCGCTCGCGCACGAGCGCAACCTCGAAGCCATTGAGTGGTGCGGCGGCGTCTACTCGCACGAGTGGGGCTGGGCCAAACTGCTGCATTGGCTCCGTAATAATCCAGACAAGCGCACACAATTCGCCTCCGCCTTCGAGCACTGCGACATGGTCGCCGCCACGCTCTGCGGCGTCACCGATCCTGCTGCGGTCAAGCGTTCTGCCTGCGCCATGGGTCACAAGTGGCTCTGGAACCCGCGCTGGGGCGGCTATCCTCCGCAGGAGTTCCTCTCCGCGCTCGACCCGCTCCTCGACGGCGTCCGCGACAAGATGCAGGGTGAGGTCCTCACCTCTGATCACATCGCCGGTCACCTCTCGCCCGAGTGGGCCGCCAAGCTCGGCCTGCGCGCCGGCATCCCCGTCCCCGTCGGCGCCTTTGACGCACACTGGGATGCCATCGGCGCCGGCTGCCGCGAAGGCGACGTCGTCAACGTCGTCGGCACCTCCACCTGCATCATCGCCATGGGCCACAACGTCAACCTCGTCCCCGGCGTCTGCGGCGTCGTCCCCGGCAGTGTGCATCCTGCGTTCACCGGCGTCGAAGCCGGCCTCTCCGCCGTCGGCGACATCTTCGAAGCCATCGCCAAACGCGCCGGCACCGACGTCCGCAAGCTCTCTGAAGGCCTCGATCAATATCGCGCCGGCCAGACCGGCCTGCTGCGTCTCTCCTGGGACAACGGCGACCGCACCGTGCTCGTCAAGAGCGAACTCGGCGGCATCACCCTCGGCTGGAACCTCGTCCACACCGCGCAGGACGAGCTCTTCGCCGCCATCGAAGGCACCGCCTTCCACACCCGCATCATCCTCGAGCGCATGGCCGAGTTCGGCGTGCCCATCGAGCGCGTCATCAACGCCGGCGGCATCCCGCAGAACAACGCCGTGCTCAACCATGTCTATGCCAACGTGCTCAACAAGCCCGTGCTGGTACCCGCGGCCCCGCCCACCAGCATCGGCTCCGGCATCTTCGCGCAACTCGCCGCCGGCATCTTCCCGTCGATCGAATCCGCGCAGCAGAAGATGTGTCCCGAGCACCGCGTCTTCCTTCCCGAGCCCAAAGCCGCAGCCATCTACGAGAAGCTCTACCCGCTCTATCGCCGAGTCTACTTCGCCTTCGGCGACGAAGGTGTTACAGCCCAGCTCGGCGACATCCTGCGCTCCCTGCGCGACATCGCCGCCGAGGTCCGCGCCCAGGCTTAAACTGTCAGCGACGCCGCTGCGCTATAAACAAAAGGACTCGTCATGCTGCTCAAAGAACTTCGCGAAGAGGTCCTCGAAGCGAACCTCGAGCTCGTCCGCCGCGGTCTCGTGCTCTACACCTTCGGCAACGCCTCGGGCGTCGACCGCCAGCAGGGCCTCATCGTCATCAAACCCTCCGGCGTCGACTACGACCATCTCAAGCCCAGCCACATGGTCGTCACCGACCTCCACGGCTGCATCGTCGAAGGCGACCTCCGTCCCTCCTCCGACCTCGACACCCACACTCTCCTCTACCGCGAGTTCCCCACCATCGGCGCCGTCGTGCACACGCACTCCGAGTTCGCCACCAGCTTCGCGCAGGCCGGCCTCCCCATACCTCCGCTCGGCACCACGCACGCCGACTACTTTTACGGCCCCGTGCCCATCACCGCCCCGCTCACCGACGAGGCCATCGCCGGCCGCTACGTTCACGAGACCGGCCTCGCCATCATCGAGCGCTTCAAAGCCCACGGCAATGAACCCGCGATCGACCCGCTCGCCGTTCCCGCCTGCCTCGTCGCCGGCCACGCTCCCTTCGCCTGGGGACGCACCGCGCACGACGCCGCGCACAACGCCGTCGTCCTCGAAGCCGTCGCGCGCATGGCCTATCACACCCTCACCCTCAACGAGGCTGCCGGGGTCTCGCAGGCCCTCCTCGATCGCCACTACTTCCGCAAGCACGGCGCCAACGCCACCTACGGCCAGTCGTCACCCAAGTCATAAGCTCTCTATCAGAATCCGGAGACTCGATGAAGAAGCTCGCACTCGTCCTCCTCGCCACCGCCTGCGCACTTCCCATCTCCAGCACAATCGCCCAACAGCCACTTCCCTCCACGCCCAACAAGGTGCCGCTCGAGCTCGGCGCCGCATGGTATCCCGAGCAGTGGCCTGAGTCCCGCTGGGACGCCGACCTCACGCTCATGGAGCAGGCGCACATCCACTTCACCCGCATCGGCGAGTTCGCCTGGTCCACCATGGAGCCCTCCGAGGGCAACTTCCAGCTCGACTGGCTTGAGCACGCCATCCGCCTCGCCGAGAAGCACCACATCGCCATCGTCATCGGCACACCCACCGCCGCGCCACCCGCCTGGCTCACGCAGAAGTACCCTCAAACCCTCCGCACCGGCGCCGACGGCCGCAAAGATCAGCACGGCGCGCGTCAGCAGTTCGACTGGAGCGATCCCAGGTATCGTGAGCTCTGCCGCATTATCGCTACCAAACTCGCTGAGCGCTTCGGCCACGATCCCAACGTGATCGGCTGGCAGATCGACAACGAGTACGCCGCCGACAGCCAGGGCTCCGACGACAAAGCGCGCTTCGACGAATGGCTGCACGCCAAGTACAAGACGCTCGACAACCTCAACACCCGCTGGACCACAGCCTACTGGTCGCAGACCTACAGCAACTGGAATCAGATCAACATCCCTGAGTCGCGCCGCTCCGAAAACCCCGGCCTCAACCTCGCCTGGCGCGAGTTCGTCTCCGACACCTGGCGCAGCTACCAGCGCAATCAGCTTGACGCCATCCGCGCCCACGCCGACAAGCGCCAGTTCATCACCACCAACATGATGGGCTGGTTCGACGCCTACGACCAATACACCGTCGCACAGGATCTCGACCTTGCCTGCTGGGACGACTACGTCGGCACCGGCCAACTCAAGGTGTCAGAGAACGGCGCACGCCACGACCTCACGCGCGGCTTCCTCCGCAAAAACTTCTGGGTCATGGAGACGCAGCCCGGCTTCGTCAACTGGTCGCCTAACAACAACGCGCTCAACAAAGGGGAGACCCGCGCGATGGCATGGCAAGCCATCGGCCACGGCTCCGAGGCCGTCGAGTACTGGCAGTGGCGCTCCGCGCTCAACGGGCAGGAGCAGTACCACGGCACCCTCGTCGGCGCCGACGGCACGCCCGTCCCGCTCTATGCAGAAGTCCAGCAAATTGGCGCCGACTTCGACAAGGCCGGCCCCGTGCTCGCCGGCACCACCATCCAGTCCGACGTCGCTCTCCTCAACGACTACCCCTCGCGCTGGGCCATCGACTGGCAGCGCCACAATCGCGCCTTCGACCCCATCGAAGCCTTGATGAGCTTCTACATGCCGCTGCATGACGCCGTCCGCTCCGTCGATGTCATCCCCGACACCGTTCCGCTCGATAACTACAAGCTCGTCGTCGCACCCGCGCTCAACGTCCTCACGCCCGAGGCCGCGAAGAACCTCGAAGCCTATGTCCGCAACGGCGGCCATCTCGTCCTCGGCCCGCGCTCCGCCATGAAGGACGAAGACAACAGCCTCTGGCCGCAGCGCCAGCCCGGCCCGCTCGCAGAACTCCTCGGCGCAAAGGTCGCCCAGTTCTACGCGCTCGACACCACCGTTCCCCGTCAGCGGCGACTGGGGCTCCGGCGAGGACACCCTCTGGGCCGAGCAGCTCTCCGTCACCTCGCCCGACACCAAAATCCTGATGCGCTACGGCAAGTCCAACGGCTGGCTCGACGACCAACCCGCCGCCGTCACGCGCAAACTCGGCAAAGGCAGTATCACCTACATCGGCGCCTCGCTCGACCCGCCGCCATGAAGCGCGCCGCCGCCTGGATGCTCTCTGACGCCGGCCTCGCTCCCGTCCTCCCCAACATCCCCGAAGGCGTCGACGTCGCCATCCGCACCGGTGACAACAAACGCATCCTCATCCTCACCAACTACAACGCCTCACCCGCCACCATCACACTCCCCTCGGAGATGCACGACGTCCTCGCCGGCACCACCACCAACTCCGTCACGCTGCCGCAATACGGCGTCGCCGTCCTCCAGCAGTAGCGGGACCTGCCGAGCGAAACGCTCGTCATCTCGACTGGAGCGTTCGCGCATGCGAATGCGGAGTGGAGAGACCCCTGTATTTTCGAAGCCGTTCTTCGCGTCTCGCATTTGAGACGTGAGTTCGCAGGACGCCTTGTGAGCTCTACCTCACCTCGGCCACCCACGCCGAGTACGGCGGCAACCTCACATTCTCCGTTGACGTCACCCCACGCAAAGACGCCTCGCTCGCCGCCAGCGTCTTCGCCATCTTCCCCGTCCCGCCAAACGCCGCCACATCCAGCGACACCGTCTGCGGCTGCGCGCTCATATTGATCGCCACGACGACCGGGTAGCTTCCCTTCGGCGGCGTCCGCACATACGCCAACACATCCGGGCTCGACGTCTGCAACATCGCAAACCCACCATCATGCAGCGTCGCATTCGTCCTGCGCAGCGCAATCAACTGCTTGTACCAGTTCAGCAGCGAGTCAGAATTCGCGCTCTCCGTCTGCACATTGATCGTCTTGTAGCTCGGCGGAATCGGCAGCCACGTCGTCTTCGCCGTCGAAAAGCCCGCATCCAGCCCCGGCGTCCACTGCATCGGCGTGCGCTCGCCGTCGCGCCCCTTCTCCTTCGGCCATCCCGTGATGCCGATCGGATCCTTCACATCCTCTTTCCTCGTCGGCGTCGTCGTCGGCATCCCAATCTCCGCGCCGTAGTACGTCAGCGCCGTCGCGCGCGTCGTCAGCAGCATCGCCGCAACTGTCTTCGCAATCGCCACATCGTGCACGCCATCGCCATACCGCGTAATCGACCGCGCATTGTCATGGTTGTCGAACACAAACAGCGGCTGCGATCCCTGCAGCTCCGTCTCCGCCTCACCGATGTACTTCCCAAAATGTGCCGCCGAGTAGCCATCGTTGAAGCCCACCAGCATGTCCATCGCCAGTTGCAGCTCATTCTCTCGACGCGCCGCCGTACCACTTCTCCAGCTCCGCCGTGTTCGGCAGATACGTCTCGCCAATCAGCACGCGATTCCCGGGATACGCATTCACCATCGCGCGCATCCTCCGAATCACCTCATGCACCTCCGGCAGATTGTCGGTGTATTCCGTATTCACGTTCGGATCGCCATACGCGTTCACGCCACCCGTCTCCGGCTCATTGCGCAGTTGCGGATCTTCAAACAGCGACGGAATCGCATCCAGCCGGAAGCCCGCCACGCCGCGGTCCAGCCAGAATCGCATCATGTCGAACATTGCCTTCTCTACCGCCGGATTGTTCCAGTTCAAATCCGGCTGCTGCTTATAGAAGCGGTGATAGTAAAACTGCCTCCTCGCCGGCACCCACTCCCAGCCGACCCGCCGAACAGCGACGTCCAGTTATTCGGCGGCACCATCCCATCATGCTCAAACCTTCTTCTGATACGCCGTCACTCCCGGCGCATCAGCCTTCACGCCGTCGTTCCACACATACCAATCCGCCTTCGCATTCGTGCGCGAACTCGCCGACTCCACAAACCACCTGTGCTTGTCCGACGTATGATTCAGCACCATGTCCAGGATGATTCGAACATTGTGCTGCTTCGCCGCGGCCATCAGTGCGTCGAAGTCCTCCATCGTCCCATACTGCGGATCCACCGCCTCGTAGTTCGAGATGTCGTACCCAAAATCCACCTGCGGCGACGGATACATCGGCGCAATCCAGATCGCATCCACGCCCAGCTTTTGCAGATAGGGCAGCCGCTCGCGAATCCCATTCAGATCGCCCACGCCATCGCCGTTCGAATCCTGAAAGCTTCGCGGATAGATCTCGTAAATCACCGCATGCTTCCACCACGTCTCATCGTGGCTCGGCGACGGCGCCGCCTGTGCCGAGTACACACCCTCCTGCGCATCTTCCCCACGCAGGATTCGCAACCAAACAGCCCGCAAGAACAAAGCTCGCAAACAGACGGCGCATCGCAACTCCCTCACTAACCAGCAACCACTAACTACTAACTACTCAAAATCCCATACTTCTCCGCCAGAAACTCCCGCAGCTCCTGCGGCACAACTCCCGCAAGCTCCTGCCACGTAAGCAACTTCAGCCTGCAGCGCAGCTCGAACGATCGCACTGCCCGCATCACTGCATACCACGTCTCCACCAGCTCTGGCCTCCGCGCATCGCACAACACGCAGAACGAGCACCCGCTCGCATGCGCCGCCAGTGTCCCGCGAATCAGCTGATATCCAATCACGCGCCCACCGCGCATCGGCAGCTCTTCCACATCGAACATCTCTTCGCAGATCCCGATACCGCTCCACCAGCGCCATCTTCGCACTCTGAAAGTCCGACTCCGTCAGCTTCGCCTCCACCAGCAGATCGCCCAACCGCATATCGACCTCCGTGTTGTCGCGCTTCCCTCCCTGCAGCGGCGTCCTCGGCTTCACACCAAACTCCGGCATCGCTCCCGCCGCAATCCCTAGCGTCGCGCGCACGCCCGCACACTCCGTTACACCCGGATGGCAAAACACATTCATCAGCAGTGCATCGGAGCTGTTCGCGCAGTCTAGTTCCATCCACTTCCAGTCCGCCCGCGCGCGCATCCGCTTATGCGCCGTATGAACCTTCCCCAGCCTCTTCTTCCATTCCGCCCTCGCGCAGATCGCCTCATACGCCCGCGGATGAAAGTTCCCATGCCTGCCATCTTCGCCGCACGCAAAGAGGATGCCCGGCACCGCTCCATCTGTCCGCTCATACCTCAGCCCGTGCGCCGCGGCAAACCTAATCCCTCGCAGGCTCAGTTCCGTGCGCAGACCAATCCCGCCCGGCAATTCCTCCCACGCGACTGCACCATCCTGCGACACGAGCCCATCATACGTCCGCTCCGTCGCGGTCCTAAAATCGGCCTTTTTCCGCAGCGCGTTCTCTGCTACCGTACGTTCGCGATCCATCTACACTGTTCGTTGTCACTCAAAACCATGCTTCAAATTCCCCCGCTCCATCGGCTCGCTCGGCTCTCGCCCGTCTCGGCCCTGCTCCTCTGCTCGCTCCTCACCTTCGGTCAGGCGCCCGTTCCACGCATCCGCCGCGCCATCGAGACATCCCCCTCCGTCCCGCTCGAAGGCTCTCTCAATCCGAACGTCCGCCTCTCCGACGACCTCGGCCCTCTCGCGCCCGACACTCCCCTCCGCGGCGTCACGCTCGCCTTCAAGCGCTCCACCGCACAGGAGGCCGACCTCCAGCAGCTCCTCGCTCAACAAACCGACCCGTCCTCTCCGCTCTTTCATCACTGGCTCACGCCCGACGACTTCGCCGCCCGTTTCGGCATCGCCGACGCCGACATCGCCGCCACCGAGTCGTGGCTTCAGTCCCACGGCTTCACCATCGACAACCTGTCTCACGACCGCATCACCTTCTCAGGCAACGCTGCCCAGATCCAACAGGCCTTTGGCGCCGAGCTCCATCACTATCGCTCCGGCAGCGACGCTGAACCTGAGCTCCACTTCGCCCCCGCGTCCGAACTCTCGCTCCCGCCCACGCTCGCACCCGTCACCTCCGCCGTCCTTCACCTCTCCGACTTCCGCCCCAGGCCCAACTTCAGCGCCGTCCGCCCCGACTACACCACCCTCACCAGCCAGTCACACTTCCTCGCGCCCAAAGATGTCGCGACCATGTACCACCTCGTGCCGCTCCTCGCCAACGTCAGCAACCCCGGCTCAGGCCAGAGCATGGCGGTCGTCGGCCAGTCCTTCGTCCCCACCTCCAACGGCTCTGCGGTCGCCAACTTCCAGCAACTCCTCACCGGCCCCCTCACCTCCATCTACCCAGTCTTCGTACCCAACACTGGCAATGAAGCCGCCTTCCCCGGCGACGAAGGCGAGGCCGACATCGATCTCGAGTACTCCTCCGGCATCGCCTCGAGCGCAAACATCTTCTTCGTCTTCACCGGCACCAGCCCCAACTACAACGCCTTCGACGCACTCGCCTTCGCCGTCACGCAGGACATCGCTCCGGTCATCAGCATCAGCTACGGCGCCTGCGAAGCTCTCATCAGCACCACCGAACTGCAGCAATACAACTCGATCCTCCAGCAGGCCGCTGCACAGGGCCAGACCGTCGTCGCAGCCTCCGGCGACACTGGCGCCACAGCCTGCGCTCCCTACAGCTCCTCCAGCGGCGTCTCACTCACGCAGCAGCAGGCGCTCGCCGTCGGCTTCCCCGCCAGCAGCCCTTACGTCACCGCCGTCGGCGGCACCCAGATGGCGCCCGGAACCTTCACGGCCGGCACGAGCAAGTACTGGTTGAGCGCCCTCAACACCGACAACAACTCGTCGCTTGTTACCTACGTCCCCGAGGTCGTCTGGAACGAGGACTCGCCCACCTTTGGTCTCGCTGCCTCCGGCGGCGGCAGCAGTTCCTTCTTCCCGCGTCCATCGTGGCAGGCCGGTGTGCCCGGCATTCCCTCCGGCAACTATCGTGTCCTACCCGACATCGCCCTCCAGTCTTCCGTCACCAGTCCCGGCTACATCCTCTGCACCGAGGACAAAGCCTTCACCGGCGCAAGCTCTGATTGCGCCGGCGGCACCGTCCAGGACAGCAACAACAGGTACATCATCGGCGGCGGCACCAGCTTCGCCGCTCCCATCTTCGCCGGCTTCCTCGCCGTCCTCAATCAGTACGAGCACACCCTCGGCCAGGGCAACGTTAACCCCACACTCTACAGCCTCGCCGCGCAGCCCTCTGTCTATCTCTCCGCCTTCCACGACATCACCACTGGAACCACCGCCTGCCTCACCGGCGACGGCAACTGCGGCGCTCCCGGCCAGTCTGTGTACGCCGCCACAACCGGCTACGACGAAGCCACGGGCCTCGGCTCCCTCGACTTCAGCAATCTCGCTACCGCTTGGCCCTCCACTTCCACGAGCGGCCTCGTGCCGACCGTCACCTCGTTCTCCTCCACGCCGCCAACCGCCGGCGCCGGCACCACCGTCTCTGTTCAGATCCTCGTCAGCACCGGTAATCTGCCGAGCGGCTCGACCATTCCCACCGGCTCGCTCTCCATCTCCATTGACGGCCAGACGGTCACTTCTTCGCTCGCCCTCGCAAGCTCCTCCAACAACCAGGCCGCGGCCAGTTACAGCTTCATGGCTCCCACGCAAACCGGCTCGCATATCGTCATCGCCCGCTACAGCGGCGACTCCACACACCTCCGGTCCTCTGCAACCTACGCCGTCACGGTCGGCAACGTCGTCGCCACTGGGGGCATCAGCCTTTCGGCCGGCAACATCACCATGGCCAACAACACCACCGGTTCCGCAGCGGTCACCATCACCCCGAACGGCGGCTACAACGGCGAGCTCACCTGGTCCCTCAGCATCTCCGGCGGCGTCTCCCAGCCCCTCTGCTACATCGTCAAGGCGCCGACCATCGTCGGCACCGCAACGGGCACCGTGTACATTGGCGCAGGCACCACCTGCAGCGCTCCGCAACCCACCGGCTCTCGCGCTCCTTCTTCCGTCCAGAGAACCTCCGTCCAGCAGCCGTCGCCGCCACCGTCACACAAAGCACCCGCGGCCGCCACCTTCGTCGCCCTCCTTCTCTGCAGTGCCTTTCCCTCGCGACGCCGTCGCAAGTTCCTCCCCATTCTCTCCACGGCGCTGCTCGCGATCTTCGCTGTCACGCTCACTGGCTGCGGAGGCGGCTCCAGCACCAGCGGCGGCGCTGGAGGCAGCAGCACCGTACCGCCCCAGGTTTACACCGTCACACTTCAAGGCAAAGACTCCGTGAACACTTCCATCGCCGCCTCCGCCACCTTCACCCTCACCATCAATAACTGAGCCCACTCAGTCAGACGCCTCCGCGTTTCGTGGCGCGCAACCATCTCCACGCGAACAGGAGACCGCTCACGGCGACGATGAGTTCCGCCCAGATGAAGGAGATGTAGTCGCAGAAGGCGCCGATCGGGGGCACATCCGGTTGTGCATTGCGTAACGCAGGCAAACCGAAGATCAACGCGAAGGACATGGACAGAGGCATGATGCTCATCTCTTCCTTGGGCAGGCCAACCAGCCGAAGCACAACGAACAGCAACGTGACAGCAAGGGAGATCATCGTGGCGCTGATCAGGATCGATACCATGATCAGATTGTCGGCGCGCCTCAGGTTCAAATTGATCGCAGTCAGCTGGGAAGCCTCTTTGCGATCGATGCTTCCCCTGAATTTCGTTCCCGGGACTTCAGCAAAGAGCGCAACGGAAAGAGCTACCGGCGACGTCTTCTCCAGCGCGAGAGCGCCAAACGGCACCTCACTCGGTTCACCTGCAGCACCTTTATCGCCTGACTCTTCCGGGGTTCGAGCCTCTCCCCGCACCACGGGTCTCGTCATCAGCAGCGACAGCGTTGTGCGATACCTGTCAAACGGATACCTGTTCAGATTTCCATTGAGCGGAAAAACCACCTCGACAGGGTTGATTCTCCTCCCCTTGTGAAAGTCGAACTCTTGCTCTCCTAGAACATTGTTCACGAAGAACTTCAAATCGACAGCGGGTGTTACCTCATCCGAAGCGATCTTTCCAGCCAGCCGAAAATTCAATTGAGCCGTGAGCTGCTGCGTCACCTGATTTACATCCGTCACGACGACGTTCAAAGACACATGGTCAGGATCTGTACTTTCACTGCTCAATTGCAGCGAACGGCGGCGAACCTCGGTACTCCCCATCACCAGGCTCACAATGTAGACGAGCAGGATTGCGGACACGACGAAAATTTTCTTTCGTGTAGCTCCGATTCGCATGCTGTTCTCCCTGCTCTGAGCGGCGAGAGTGCTGCACAGCATTTGTACCGTTCAGACTGCAACAGTTCTCTTGTCAAAAGTGACAGCATCCGCAAACCGGCCATCTGTAGCTGCTTAGCCGCCCGATGTTTGCCCCCGAGACCCCGCGGTCATCTCGACCGAAGCGTCCGCGCGAGCGGACGCGGAGTGGAGACCCCTGTATTTTCTTCTCGGATCAACACCAACGCCGGTGGGTTCGCAGGATGCGTCATGTTTTGAAGGGCACGGGCTTCAGCCCGTCCGTTGCCTGCAAGAGAGTTGGGACTTTAGCTCCTGAGCTATCCTTTCCTTTCCGATGCGACACACGCTCCTCCTCCTCACTCTCTTAGCAACGGGCGCACCCGCCCAGTGGCAACTCCACGACGCCCACACCACCGCCGACCTCCGCGGCATCGACAACGTCGGCGGTGGCGTCGCCTGGGCCTCCGGCACCGACGGCACCATCCTCCGCACCGAGGACGCCGGCATCGTCTGGCAGCTCTGCGCCAAACCTGCCGGCGGCGAGCACCTCGACTTCCGCGCCATTCAGGCCTTCGATAACAACACCGCCATCGCCATGTCCTCCGGCAAAGGCGACCTCTCCCGGCTCTACAAAACCACCGATGGCTGCCAAACCTGGAAACTCCTCTTCACCAACCCCGACAAAGACGGCTTCTGGGACGCATTGCGATTCGAAGTGCCCAACCCACAACTGATAGAGCCCACCCGACGAGGCGTTCTCATCGGAGATCCAGTCCGCGGTCATTTCCCGATCTTCATCTCGTCTGACTTCGGAAACACGTGGACGAGCGCCAGCGACAAGCTTCTGAAGAAACTACCGGATGCCCACACGGGTGAAGCCCTCTTCGCTGCGAGTAATTCCGCAGCTGACGCAGTTGGCGATGCTGGAAATCTAAGTTTCGTCACCGGGGGAACTGGCGGATCACGCTTTCTTCATCTCGTCGGTGGCGGCCTGGTTCTCGACACGTGGATGACAATGCCGTCGTTCGAGGAAACAAAGCGAAGTTCCCTCACGCCACTGATGCTCAGGGTGCCTTTTCGTTAGCGCATCACCGGATCGATCAGGTCACATTCGATCAGATGGTTGTTGGCGGGGACTACCAAAAACCTGACACACTAGGTGCCTCTGTCTTCTTACCAGCTGCAACATACAGCTTCTTTGTTCGGCACCAAAAGGAGATTTACCCCACCACCCCACCTCACGGCTACCGCTCCGCCGTTGCCTACGACGCCTCCACCAAAACCTGGATCACCGTCGGCCCTAACGGCACCGACATCTCCACCGACGACGGCCGCAACTGGCGCGCCCTCCACCCCGACCCCAAATTCAACGACACTCCCGACGCCGACCAGCACTGGAACGCCCTCTCCCTCCCCTACGCCGTCGGCCCCCACGGACGCATCGCCACCCTCCGCCCCTCCTCCCTCCAGTCCGCGTCCAAATAAGCACCTTGCGCGCCCGTCGGCTACTCTAATCCTTGGACAGAGATTTCTGAGGCTACCTGAATGAACACCGCTGTACTTCCCCCCTTCCGCAACGAGCCCTTCACCGACTTCTCCGCACCCGACAACCACCGCGCCATGCTCGACGCCCTCGCCCGCGTCCGCTCTGAGCTCGGACGCACCTGGGACCTCGTCATCGGCGGCCATCCCACCCAGACCGGCACGAAGTTCACCTCCTCCAACCCAGCGCGTCCCTCCGAGGTCATCGGCAGCCACTACGTGGCCAGCACAGACGAAGTCGCCCGCGCCCTCGCCGCCGCCACCGCCGCCCTTCCCACCTGGTCCCGCCGCCCCGCCGCCGAGCGCGTCGACATCCTCCTTCGCACCGCGCAGCTCATCCGCGAGCGCCACCTCGACCTCTGCGCCTGGCTCGTCTTCGAGGTCGGCAAGAACTGGGCTGAGGCCGACGCCGACGTCGGCGAGTGCATCGACTTCCTCGAGTTCTACGCCCGCGAGGCCCTCAAGCTCGACGCCGCCACCACCCCCATCCAGTACCCCGGCGAACGCAACGTCCTCCGCTACGTCCCGCTCGGCGTCGGCGCGGTCATCCCGCCGTGGAACTTCCCCTTCGCAATCATGGCCGGCATGACCGCAGCAGCTATCGTCACGGGCAACACCGTCGTCCTCAAGCCCTCGCCCGATGCGCCCACCATCGCCGCACGCTTCGTCGCCCTCCTCAACGAGGCCGGCCTTCCCGACGGCGTCGTCAACCTCCTCCAGGGCGGCCCCGAAGCAGGTCGCCCGCTCGTCGAAAGCCCGCAGGTCCACTTCATCGCCTTCACCGGCTCCAAGAAGGTTGGCCTCGAGATCCACGAGCGCGCCGCCCGCACCCCGCCCGGCCAGCGCTTCATCAAGCGCACCATCCTCGAGATGGGAGGCAAGGACGCCATCGTCGTCGCCGCAGACGCGGACGTCGATGCCGCCGTCGAGGGCGTCGTCGCCTCGGCCTTCGGCTTCAACGGCCAGAAGTGTTCCGCCTGTTCGCGCGCCATCGTCGAGGCCCCCATCTACGACGCCTTCACCGAGCGCCTCCGCGACCGCGTCGCCAAGCTCAAGACCGGCGACCCCGCCGAGAACGCAGCCACCGGTCCCGGTCATCAACAAGGCCGCCTACGACCGCGTGCTGAACTACATCAACATCGGTCAGCAGGAGGGCAAGCTCCTCTCCGGCGGCGCGCCCGCAGCGAACGACGGCAACGGCTACTTCGTGCAGCCCACCGTCTTCCGTGACGTCGCGCCCACGGCACGCCTCGCGCAGGAGGAGATCTTCGGCCCGGTCCTCGCCGTCATTCGCGCCGACAACTTCGACCACGCCCTCGCGATCGCCAACGACACTGAGTACGGCCTCACCGGGGCCATCTACTCCGGCTCGCGCGACAAGCTCGACCGCGCCAGCCGCGAGTTCCATGTCGGCAATCTCTACCTCAACCGCAAGTGCACGGGAGCCATGGTCGGCGCCCACCCCTTCGGCGGCTTCAACATGAGCGGTACCGATTCCAAGGCCGGCGGCCCCGACTATCTCCTGCTCTTCACGCAGGCAAAGTCCATCGCAGAAAAGAAAGGCTTCATCTCTGAGGCCGTCGAAGAACAGGAACAGCGCATGGGCCTCTAGGCCTCATGCGCTGCTCTTCAGAAACTTGTTTTGCTAACTGGCTGACCTACGCGCTGCGCACCAGCTTCTCGCGCACGCGCTCTGCGGCCTCGGCCAGCGCCCGATGGTGAATCGTGAACAACGCCAGCTCCAAGCGGTCGCTGACTCCCGTCTTGTCGTAAATGCTGCGCAGATAGTTCTTCACCACCTGCTCCTTGGTACCGAGTTGCAGCGCAATCTCTTTGTTCTTTGAGCCCTCGGCGATCAGCGCCACAATCTGCAGTTCCTTCGGCGTCAGGCGCTCGAGCACGTTCGTGCCCACGCGATCCGGCGAAGGCATGGTCTTCAGGTTGGCCCGCTGCACACTGCGCTGTCCCGCGGCCACGCGCAGCAGGCAGTCCACAAGCTGCGGAGCCGCCACGGAGCGCAGCACCGTTCCTTCCACGCGCGAGGCGTACGCGTCATCCAGCGACGACCCGTGTTCCAGAATGACCACCGACCGGCTGCCGGCCTGTTCAATCCAGTCCAGCAGTTCGTTCATATCCGGTGCAAAGCTAGACGGGTAGATCACAATCGACTTCCGGAGGCTTCCGACCGCCTCCTTCAGACGCTCAAAATCCGGACACTGCGCGACAACCTGCAGGTTTCGCTCCTGGCCGAGCACACGGGCAACGCCCGCGCGAAAGATCGCCTGGTTATCTGCAAGGATCACTTGATGAGCCAAAGGGTTCTCCTGGCGGTCAAGACAGTCGCGTCCTGCAGCGACTCTCACGCCTGCTCGATCAGACATCAGGGGGAACCCGAGGAGGAATCCCACAAACCTGTCACAGGGTTCCCCTGAACCCTTCGGCCGGTAACCGCAGGTCGTACACCCAATTGCCCTTATCCGTTATTCGCAGCACGACCGGCCCGGCTGCCCGGATTGTAGGATACCCTGTCAGCGATGAGCGTACTCCGACCCTTCCACATCGCCTTCCCCGTTGACGATCTCGCCGCCGCCCGCCACTTCTACGGCACCGTCCTGGGCTGTCCGGAGGGCCGCAGCGCCGGCCATTGGATCGACTTCGATCTCTTCGGGCACCAGATCGTCGCCCACTACAAGCCCAAACTGGCCTCTGCCGAAGCCGCCCACAGCAACCCGGTCGACGGTCACGATGTCCCCATCCCCCACTTCGGCGTGGTCCTCACCCAGGCCGACTGGGAGGCGCTCGCCCAGCGCGTCCGAGCCGCCGGTGTGAAATTTATCATCGAACCCTACACAAGATTCAAGGGCGAGGTCGGCGAGCAGTCTACAATGTTCTTCCTCGACCCTTCCGGGAATGCCCTCGAATTCAAAGCCTTTGCCGATCTCTCGCAGCTCTTTGCCAAATAGCAGCTCTTCGCAAAATAAACGCCTGCCAACCGATTGACTGAAAGCCTGTCATGATCGCCACGCTCGCTGCTGATGAAGTCCTGTACCGTCCTGCAACTCTGCTCGACGTCTCCTCCATGGCTCACCTTCGCTCCGAACACTGGGGTCACGCTCCGGACTGGGAGCATCGCCTTGCTTCCTATCTCAGCGGCGAACATCATCCGCGACACGCTCTGCTGCCACGCGTCATGATTGTCGCCGAGCAGGATGACGAGGTGATCGGATTCATCGCCGGTCATCTCACGCGCCGCTATCACTGCGATGGTGAGTTGCAATGGATCAACGTCTCCACCGCCCAGCGGCGTCAAGGCGTCGCGTCCGAGCTGCTGCGCGAGCTCGCCGACTGGTTCTCCGCGTACAACGCGCGCAAAATTTGCGTGGACGCGCAACCGCGCAACCCCGACGCGCGTGCCTTCTACACGCGCCACGGGGCCGAGCCGCTCAATGACCACTGGCTCATGTGGCATGACATCGCACGCGTGACGGATCTCTGACATTAACGCTTCAAGCCTGCGCAGTTTTTCCATACTTGCAAAAGAACTTTCGCCAAGCTCAGCCGTATTGATTCCAGAGGACCCTCCATGTCCGTTGCGCGGTTTGTTGCGGTTGTTCTCTTCGTCATCGCTGCCACGCCTCTCACCGCGCAGTCCACGCCTGTCCCCAGCACAAACGAACTCATCCACAAGATCGAGAGCTGTCTTCCTCCGGCGGTCGTCGTCAAAGGGGAACCGCCTGCGTGCACGCCGCTGCTCACCCGTATGCAGCAGCTTCACGTCCAAGGCGTCAACATCGCGGTCGTGCATCACGGCGTCATCGAGTGGGCGCGCGGTTACGGCGTCGCTGCGGTTGGCGGGCCGCCTGTCACGCCGGAAACCCTCTTCCAGGCGGGCTCGATCAGCAAGCCCGTCGCTGCGATGGCTGCGCTGCATCTTGTGCAGGAGGGCAAGCTCTCGCTTGACACCGATGTAAACTCGGAACTCACCTCATGGAAGGTGCCGGCCAGCGACGCAGCGCCTGGCGCAGTCGTCACGTTGCGCGAGCTGATGACGCACACCGCCGGCATGACCGTACACGGCTTCCCTGGCTATGCGGCTACCGGTCCGATACCGACGCTCGTGCAGGTGCTCAACGGCGAAAAACCCGCCAACACCGCGCCAATTCGCATCGAAACGCCTCCCGGCACCAAGTGGAACTACTCCGGCGGCGGCATCACGATCATGCAGCAGCTCATGATCGACGTCGCGCACGAGCCCTTTCCGAAGCTGCTGCACGACACCGTGCTCGCTCCCATCGGCATGACGCACAGCACGTATGAGCAGCCGCTGCCCGCCGCAATGCGGCCGAATGCCGCGGCTCCATACGATGTGCATGGCGTGGCCATCCCCGAAGGCGCGCACACCTATCCCGAGATGGCCGCGGCCGGCCTGTGGACCACGCCCTCCGACCTCGGTCGCTACATCATCGAGCACCAGGAGTCGCTGCGAGGCAAAGCCAACCATGTGCTCTCGCAGGCAATGACGAAGGAGAGCTTGACGCCGGGCAAAGGCTCGTGGGGTCTCGGCGTCCAGATCGGCGGCTCGCCCTCGAACCCGTACTTCACGCACGGCGGCGTGAACGAAGGCTTTGAAGCGCTCTTCGTCGGCTACGAAAACAACGGTGACGGCGCGGCGATCATGACGAACGCGCAGGGCGGCTCACGGATCTGTGCGGAGATCATGAGCGCCATCGCCGTTGCGTACAACTGGCCCGACTTACATCCTGCCGAGCGCACGATGATCCAGCTTCCGCCCGAGGCTCTCGCACGCTTCATCGGCAGCTACCAGGCGACTACGCCGCCGAACTTCGCCGTCACCATCACCGTCGAAAACGGCCAGCTCATGGGCCAGCCCGCGCACGGCTCGAAGGCTCCGCTGTTCCCCGAGTCGCCGACAAAGTTCTTCCTCAAGCAAGCTCCGGTCGAAATCGAGTTCGTTCCCAACGACAAAGGCGAAATCACACGCCTCATCGTTCATCAGGGCGGCCCGGACATCACCGCCGACAAGAAGCCCTAAGCCGCTAGGAGACCCGGGAAATCTCTCGAGTCAACGCAGCCGTGCGCTTTGCTCCTGTCGCGATCAGCGCCAGAGCTATCAGCAGGAAGATCACATTGCCAACACGCGCGAGCACGATGCCGCCGCCAAACGGTCTCTGCAGAAACGCATGCAAACCGTAGGCCACTGCTCCGCCCGCGCCCAGGCTGAACGTGTGCAGCTGCGTCCAACTCCTGCGGCTTGAGAGCACATACACCAGCAGCAGAAACACCGCATCCACAGCGAGCATCGCCGCGACGGCACCCCATCCCCATCGAGGGAATATCAGTTCAAACAGCAACCCGAGCACCAACGTAGCTACACTGGTCAGCCACGGCGAAGGCACGGCGCCCTCGCGCTTTGTCATCCCCACGGGAGTAGCGAATGCCAGCATGATCAGCAACACGCAGAACAACACTGCAACCCCCAACTGCGCCCGCGAAGCCCAGAAGTGATTCTGCTTGTATCCAATGAGCGTGTTCGCAACCAGTCCGAACAGAAACACAACGTCGACCACCGTGTGTCCAACTTTGCCAAGCCACGGCTCACGCTCTCGTTCCGGAAACAGACCCTCCACCAACGCAATCGACACACCGATGCTCCAGAAGGTATGGAGATTGAGCATCAACAGCGTCCACCAGCCGCCGGTTCCCAGCCACGCCATATGCGCCGGCTGGAGAAAGTACATGTGCAGCTTCAGGTAATCCGGATTGAACAACGACTGCGTTACCAGCCCTTCTTCAAGCAGCGCATACGCCGCGCCCAGGCACAATATGGTCGGCCAGCCGCGTCCCTTGTGCCGCACCAACTCACGAATGAGCAACGCGCCACCGCCGTACATCGGCGCCATCACAATCAGGGCCGGCAGCAGCTTCAGCGACAGATCGCCGAGCAGATACTCCGCTACGAACGGAGCGACGAAGAACAGGGTGATAGCTGCAGAGACACTACGGCGCGGACGAGCAATCGCAGCAGTCGAAGATGTCATGGTCCGAGAAGTGTATAACGCTGCGGCCCATCTGCCGACGACTTTACACCGCTACGGTGAAGCTGTCCTCACTGCGCGTGACCGCACGGTACATGGTGTCGCGCTCAAACGGCACGCGCCCAGCCTCGGTAATTAAGCGCTCGAGATCGTGCCGTCGCAGCCCCTGCGGAGTCGTCGCGCCGGCGTCGTGGTAGATCTTCTCCTCGACCACCGTGCCGTCGATGTCATCCGCGCCGAAGCGCAGCGAGATCTGCGCCATCTTCGGCGTCACCATCTGCCAATAGCTCTTGATGTGCGGGAAGTTGTCGAGCATCAGACGGCTCACCGCAATCTGCTTGATGTCCTGCATCCCGGTCGACTTCGGCAGATGACTCAGCGCCGTGTGGTCCGGGTGAAAGCTCAGCGGAATGAAAGTCTGGAAGCCGCCGGTCTCATCCTGCACAGCGCGCAGCTTCATCAGGTGGTCAACGCGGTCCTCATCGTTTTCGATGTGCCCATACAGCATCGTCGCATTCGACCTCAGTCCGGCCTTGTGTGCGAGCCGAGCCGTCTCCAGCCACTCGTTGCCATCAATCTTGTGATCGCAGATGATGTGCCGCACGCGGTCCGCGAAGATCTCCGCGCCTCCGCCCGGGCACGAATCCACACCCGCGGCCTTCATGCGCTCCAGCGTCTCGGCAATCGAGAGCTTGGCGCGCTTCGCCAGGAACGCGACCTCGACCATCGTGAAGGCCTTGATGTGCACCTGGGGATAGCGCTCCTTAAGCCCGCCCACCAGGTCCATGAAGTACTCAAACGGCAGGTCCGGATGCAGACCGCCGACGATGTGAAACTCCGTCACAGCCTCCGTGAGCCCCTTGCCCGCCGTCTCCCACGCCTCTTCGAGCGCCATCGTGTAGGTGTCGGCCGCGCCCTTCTTGCGTCCGAACGCGCAAAGCCTGCACGAGGCCACGCAGACATTCGTCGGATTGATGTGCCGGTTGACGTTGAAGTACGCCGTGTCGCCGTGCATGCGCTCGCGCACGAGGTTCGCCATCCAGCCCACGGCGAGGATGTCCCCGCTGCGATAAAGCGCAAGCCCGTCGTCGTAGGTCAGCCGTTCGCCGCGCTGCACCTTCTCCGCAATCGGCTCCAGCGCCGCATCGTCGGTCTGAAAGGAGTGGCGCGGCCTGGCCTCGATTGCATTGCGGTCCATAGCTCTATTCTACCGCTCCGCGCGCGTGAAACCGGAGACCAGCAGCCGCCGGCGTTGCACATCTCAGCGAGCACTGCGCGCGGTCTTCGTGTCGCTCGGGAACGGTGACGCCACCATCCTCGGCTCAACTACCATGCCGTCAAACAGTGTTGCGCCGACGAGATGATCGCCCACAGGACGCAGGAAGCGCAGCGCCCATCCTGTCTCCCAGTAGCTGACGTGGTAGTCCGGCAACGACGCCGCAAAGCCGACCGTGCCACTCGTTGAAGCGACCAGCACGCGCTTGTTCGTCGCGTCGTAGAAGATACCGTCAACGTGGCGCACAAACAAATTCTGCAACGTCTTCCAGGAAGCTCCGCGATCCGTCGAGTAGAAGACACCCTCCGGCCCGCCGATCCAGATGTTGCCGAGCCCGTCGATCGCCAGAGCACCAATCTGCGTCAGCGTGGCAGGAGGCATGATGTTTGTCCAGCTCTCACCGCCGTTCTCCGAGAGCGCCGTTCCCGTCAGGCTCGCCGCCACAATCATCTTTTCGTGCGAGGCGATGTAGCGTCCGTCCACAAGCTGCGGCACCTGCAGTTGGGTCCAGCCCTGCGCTCCATCCGTACTGCGCCACAGCCCCGCCGATGTTCCGGCGTAGATCCCCTCGCTTCCGCTCGTCAGCGCGTAGACGGCCGCAGTACTCAGCGGCGATGGCCCCTTCGGTTCAGACTTCTTCGCCGGCGCAGCCGGATGTGCGGCAACCTTCGCACCCTTCTTCGTCACCGGTTTCTTCGCAGGAGCCGGTGGAGGAACCAGTTCCGAAGCTTCGGACCAGATCCCGTTCGTCATCCGGAAGACGCCATGCGACGTCCCTGCCAGCAGCGTATCGTCCTGCGCCATCGTCAGGCTGTAGACATCGCGGCCGCCGAGCCCGCTGCTCGTCTGCCGCCACTTCACGCCGCCATCGCTGCTCGCAAAGACGCCACCGACCTCCTTGTCATTCACGACGCCGATATAAACCTGCGCAGGATCCCGAAGGTCTGCCGCATACGCCACTACCTGCCGCAGCGTAAATCCATCGTTCGAAGGCTGGAAGCTCATGCCCGAGTCTTCGCTGCGCAGCACGCCGCCCCGGTCCGTGGCCAGCAGCACATGCTGCGGCTGATTCGGGTCGACGTACACGTCATTCACAATCACGTCACCGCCGGTCATCCTCACCCACGTCGAGCCGCCGTCCGTCGACTTGTACAGCCCCTGCGTCGTGCCCGCATAAATGGTGGTCGGATGCACGGGGTCCAGCTTCAGCTTCCGCGTCCGGCGTGCCGAGGCAGGAATTCCCTGGCCTTTGTTGACGGTCACACCGCCTTTGAACTGAAGACCCGCGTTCACGCTCTTGTAGATTCCGGAGCACGCGCTCGCATACACGATGTTCGGACTCGTTGGATCGATGACGATCGAGAACACATCCGAGTCATCGATGATGCCCTGCTTGATGTTCTGCCAATGCGCTCCGCCGTCCACCGTCTTCCACGGCAGGTGCCACGTGCCCGCGTAGATGATGTTGGGGTCCTTCGGGTCGATAGCGATCGACTCGATCTCGTGAATCTCCGACGAACCCGCCGGGCTGATCAGCTCCCAGTGCTTGCCGTTGTCCTTGCTGCGGTAGACGCCTTCGAGCGTGCCTGCGATGAGGAGATTCGGGTCAGACGGTGCGCGTGTCAGCGAGCGCACCGACTGTCCGCTCATCTCCGTCTGCTTGGCCCACTGCTTCCCGGCATCATCGCTGACGTAAAGTCCGCCGCCGGGGTGGTTCACCATGAACGCGGCAAGAATCATGTGCTCCGGCGCCGCAGGATCAATCGAGATGTGGTCAATGACGAGGTCATTGCGGCCCTCTACCTGCGCCACGCGCGTCCACGTATTGCCGGCGTCGTGGCTCTGGTAGATCCAACCGGTCTCAGTCCCGAGATAAAGATGTTTGGAGTCGTGCGGGTCGGCGGCAAACGACCGCGCGTCGCCGCCATAGGGCCCCAGCGGAAACCAGTTGACCGCGCGGGCCTGCAGTCCCACTAGCTGACAGGCCAATATCGTAACGCCGAGGTGGCGAAGCCAGGTTGCCTTCATTGCTGCACGTACTCCTTCATCCAGATTAATGCATTGCGCAGCCGTCGTGCTGTATCCCCCAAGGTGCGTACTCCTAAAGGAACATCTATCGCACGAAAATCTATCGCCCTTGGACAGACCGGCCGGCACGCCATACCCACTCGACCGCCAATTCCGCGTCGCCGTGGTTTTGTTTCCAAGAAAGCATTGGATTCCCCGTCGTGTCTGCTGGCAAAAAGAGAAACGGCTGACCGGTTTCCCGGTCAGCCGTTTGCAGTTGGAACTGCGGTTATCGACTACTTCTTGTGGTGGTGCTTCTTCGGCGGCGGAGCAGTCCGGGACATCGGCTTGACTGCCGACTCGTCCACCGGGGTCAGACCCGTGGTGTCGAAGGTTGCACCGTCTGGGATGAGGGTCGTCGCAGAGGACTTCGTGCCAGCCGTCCCGGTGTAGACCGAGATGCGGGAGGCGTCGACGCCCTTCTCCGTGACCAGGTAGTCCTTCTCATTGACTGCACGCTGAGCCGCACGAGTCGTTGCATCCTTCTCGTCGCTCGCTCCCGAACCCACAACCGCCAGTTTCGAGGTCGGATCCTGCTGCGCGCTCAGGGTAATGTCGTCAAGGCAAGCCTTGGCTTCATTGTCCACACGAGTCGGCCGCTTGGCGTCGCGATCGAAGCTGATCGAGCAGAGGCTCTTGGTCTCAGGCTTCACAACCGGCGGCGGTGCATTGACTGTCACCGACGTCGTTGCAGAGGCGGTTTGGGCCTTGTCATCGACAACGTTGCAGGTAACCGTGATCGTCCCCGGAGCAACACCGGTGGTGGTCAGGGTCGCCGTCGTCGTATTGCCGCTGATGTTGCCTGCGGTCGCCGAGTAGCTGTACGTCAGCGGGCGGTTCTGCGGGCTGACGCCGTTCGCCGTGATGGTCGAAGGCTCATTCAGGTTGACAGTCGACGGATTGGCCGAGCAGCTGACGGTCGGCGGCTGGAACTGGGTGACCGTAACGGTCGCCGAGCAGTCAGCAAACTGACCGGGCTTCTTGCCCTCTTCCACATGGCCCTTCACCGTGTAGGTGCCGGGGTTCAGTGCCTTGGTATCGATCGTCACCGTGTTCGTGGTGCTTGTAGCAGTGGCACCCTGATCACCCGACCAGCTGTAAGCAGCCGACTTCTTCGGGTTCAGGTTGGTCGCCGTTCCGGTGATCGTCACCTGGTCGCCAGGGTAGATCGTGCCCGTCGGAGCCGTTACCGAGCAGGAGTACTGGATCGGTGGCGGCGGGATGATGTGGCCAAAGTGCATCAGCAGGCCGGTGCTCAGTTCAGCCACGCCAAGGTTCGCGCGGCCTCCCATGTCAAATCCGGTGGGCGGGTTCACCGCAGGACCGAAGTTGTTGTGCAGGTACCGGTAATCGGCCTGGAAGAGCCGCAGACCGAACCGGCTCCCCAGGTTATAGTCCATGCCGCCGCCCACGATCAGGCTTGGGCCCCACGTGTAGCGGTTATGTCCGAACGTCGCCAGGTTGTCGCTGTTCGGTCCACCAAGGTTCGTAGCGCCCGCTCCGGCATGCACAAAGAGGGTGAAGTTCTCCATCGGGGCGCGGACGATCGGGCCGGCATACGCGCCATACGCACCGTCGTTCTGGCCATCGGGGTTCGCAATGAAGGTGAACTCGCCACCAATGTATTTGTTGAAGTAGTACGCTCCGCTTCCGATCGCGCCCAGGTCAATCGACGAGTAGCGGATGTTCTGCGGCTTCAACGACCCATGCGCGCCAAAGTACGAGTACCCCATGAAGACGTCCATGCGCGAAGGGTTGTTTTCACTGGGAGCAGCAGTGGTCTGCGCGCTCAGGCTCATTGTGCCCAGGCTGACCGCACATGCAGCCAGCAGGGACCGGCTGATACTGCGAAACGGACGATAAGACATTCGACAACCCTCCACTAAGAAAAACTTCCTGTTTTTGTTCTTGCAGACTCGTATGTACGATGCGGCCTGCTGGACCTTTGTTAATTCCAAAAAAGTTTACCGCGTTTAGTGCCTGTGTCGAGTAGAAAATTACTTCGTTTCCTAATATCTCACTATGACTTACTGCAACTCTATATCGCACCAGTTACCAATCAAGCACCACTGTCAAAAGAACTCACGACAAATTCAGGGTGTCTTTCAGGCTTCCTCTCGTCGCCTGAATCTTCTCCTGAAGAAGCGTAATTGCATATAACAACTGCTCAGGACGAGGTGGGCAGCCCGGCACATACACGTCCACCGGAATCACCTGGTTCACTCCCTGCAGCAGCGCATAGTTGTTGAAAACTCCACCCGAGGTCGCGCACGCGCCCATCGAGATCACCCACTTTGGCTCCGGCATTTGTTCGTAGAGCCGACGAATCACCGGTGCCATCTTCTGCGACACTCGCCCCGCGATAATCATCAGGTCGCTCTGCCGCGGCGAAGGGCGAAAGACCTCCGCTCCAAAGCGCGCAATGTCGTACCGGCTGCCGCCCATCGACATCATCTCGATCGCGCAACACGCCAGGCCAAAGGTCATCGGCCACACCGAGTTCTTTCGAACCCAATTAATCGCCGCGTCCAGTGAGGCCAGAACCACGCCTTCCGGCTGATCATCGCCCCAGTTCACCTCGGCGATCTTCTCGCGATTCTTCCCGAAGCTCTCCAGAGTGCCAAATAAGTAACGGTCGTTACGCTGCGGAACCGACGTGGGGCGCCCGCCGGTAGTCGTCTGGTTGGGATCAGTACTCATATTGCTCAGTATACGTACTGCCAAATCTTCGCCTTGGCGTCCTTAGAGCTATCACTCACTCCTCAACTTAAGATTCGTAGCTTGTGATGCACTTCCGGTGCACTTCGGTTGTAGATTTTGCTGAAAGCGGCCAACCTTTTAGCGGGCATTCTCCTCAATCGCGTCCACGAGCGCCGTGCGCAGCTCACGCTTCTGGGCCGCCGTCAACCGATTCCCATTCTGGGTCAGGTAGAAAACGTCAATCGCCGTCTCGCCTTCCGTGTCTACAAGCGCCACCTCAACATTGAACCGCATCTCGCTCAGCGTAACGCTGATCGTCCGCAGCAGTCCGGGCACGTCCTGCGCCACCACCTGCAGCAGCGTGCTCGTCGCTGAAGCCCCGTCATCGAACTCCACTGACGTCTCCACAACCACACGCGGGCTCTTCCTCCGTCCTCGGCGGCGCCCGCTCAGCAGCGCCTCCGCCGACACCCGGTCCTCCACCACGTCGTGCACACTCGCCAAAAACCGCTCGCGCTCGCTCTCGTTCAGCTCCAACGTGCGGAACGTGTCCTGAAAACGGAAGCTGTCCACCACCACGCCGTCCGCATTCGCGAACGCCTCCGCAGTAACGACGTTCATCCCCCACGCCGCCAGAGCCGTCGTAATCGCCGCAAACAGACCCGGCCGGTCGCGGCTCACCAGCGTAATCGCGCTCGTCTCGGGGGCATATTCGAAGTCCAGTTGCACCGCCTCGCTTTGCAGCTGTTGCGCCATGCGGAACTGCCCGTAGATCTCCTTCGACGGACGCGTGCGCACATACCGCTCCGGGAAGCCCTCGACGAACCGCTCCAGGTCCTTCCGCTCGCCTGGCTGCGCCCGCGCCAGCAGCCGCGAGATCCGCCCGGCGTCGCCTCCCCGTCTCGCGTAGCCGCTGCGCGCCGGCTGCACACGCTCCTGATCCACATTGCGGTCCAGTTGGTTCGCCGTGGACATCGACAGCCGCCACAGATTCTCCGCCTTCCACGGCGTCAGCGCATCCGGATGCACGGCTCGGATGTCGGCATACGTAAACAACGTCAACATCCACAGCGACTCATGCGTCTGTACCTTGCCCGCAAAGGACCGAACCGTCTCCGTGTCGAAGATGTCCCGGCGCAGCGCCGCCGACATCTCCAGGTGGGTCTCGATCAGCTGCAGCACCATCGCCTGGTCGTACGGGTCCATCTCCAACCGGCTCATCACGCTCTCGGCCAGCCGCGCGCTTTCCGTCGCATGATCATCGCCCGCGCGCGCCTTGCCCGTGTCGTGCATCAGCGCCGCCAGGTACAGCAGTGCCGGGTTCTCGAGCTCGCGAATCATCTTGCCCAGCCGGCTCCGTGCGTCCGTCGCACCCGGCCCCGGGTCTTCCTCGAGCTCATGCAGCGTGTCGATCAGCACGAACGTATGTTCGTCCACCGTGTAGCGGTGGTATGCATCCCGAATCACCAATGCATCGATGCCATGAAACTCCGGCAGTAGCAGCTCCAGCACACCCACCGCATGCATCGAGCGCAGCGCTAGCCCCGCGCGCGGTCCGGTGAGTATCTCCGCGACTCGCGACCACAGCGCTGCACCTTCCTCCAGCCGCGCCGACAGCACCGGAATCATCGTCTCGATGCGGTCCTCGCTCGCCGTCCCCAGCCTTATGCCCGAGCGTGCCACCGCTGCGAATGCCCGCAGTACAACATTGGGATCCTGCGCTGCGTCGCCATCCTTGTCCGCCGCGTCCAGCTCAATCCGCCCATCCTGCACGCGAAAGCCGCGCTCAGGCATCAGTTTGATTCCCTCCGTCGGCCGCGTGCTCACCACGCTCTGCCCTGCCGCCTCCATCACCGTCAGCAGCCGACGCTCAATAAGCCGCGCATGCCGGAAGTACACGCGCATCCAGTACGCCGCGTCGAGCGTTCTCGCCCCTCCCTGCGGGGCTCCGCGTCCTGCCTCGCGCATCGCCGAAGGCAATCCAACCGCGCGCTCCGCCGCAGCATCCTGCGCCAGCCAGTCGAGCACGTTGTCGTCGCGATCCTGTCTCCAGTGCAGAAAGCATCGTGCCGAAGTCAGGAACGCCACGGCCTCCTGGAACTCCTGCTCGTCGATCTCATGCCGCTGGCCCACCAGCTTCGCCACCCAGCTGCACACGTTCGTGTCGCGCAGGCCGCCCGGACAATCCTTGATGTTCGGCTCCAGATGAAAGAGCGTGCCGCCGTACTTCGCATAACGATCGCGCGTCAGCATCCCAAGCTCCGCGAGAATCCGCCGGCCATCGCGTCCGCGCCGGTTCGCCTCCAGCTTTCGCTCCAGCAACAGGACGGCCTCCTCATCGCCCGCTACAAATCGCAGGTCCAGCAACGCCAGCGCAAACTCCGGGTTCGCTGCATCGAACCGCTCGCAGTCCTTCGGCGTGCGCGTGATCAGCGCCACCTGCAGCCCGCTGTCCCACAGAGTCTGCGACAGACGTCGCACCGCGTCCTTCACCGCCGCCGGTTTCGGCGCGCACACCAGCAGGTCCACATCGGAGTGCGGAAACAGTATCCCGCGGCCATATCCTCCAATCGCCGCAACGGCAACGTCGCTCGCCAGCTTCCTGTCGGTGGCGACCTCGCGCGCCCACAACGTGCGCACCACCTCGTCGACCAGCGCTGCCCGCGCCGCCACCGTGCGCGGCCCGTCGCCTTCAGCCTCAAACGCACGCCGCAACTCCAGCATCCGGCTCTGGTACTCCGAACGCGCAGGACCGCCACTCGTGATTACTCCAGCCAGTGTGCCCTCCCAAAACGAAGAGTGCATCATCCTTCGTTTCCGCAACGCGATGACTTCAATCCCGAAACTGTGTCATCTCGACCGGAGCGTCCGCACCGCGGACGCAGAGCGGAGAGACCCCTGTGTTTCGAAGCTGCCATCACCAGCCACAGCTCTCAGCCGCCTACAGTGCGATCTCTCCACGCTCGTCGTTGCGAATCCGGATCGCCTCGTCAATACGTGAGACGAAGATCTTTCCGTCGCCGATGCGGCCAGTCCGTGCCGCCGAAATAATGGCTTCGATGGCACGATCCTTCATCTCGTCCGCAACGACCAGTTCCAGCTTCACCTTCGGCAGCAGGTCCACCGCGTACTCACGTCCGCGATAAAACTCCGTGTGGCCCTTCTGGCGTCCATGTCCACGCGCCTCGAAGATCGTGATCCCGGAGATCCCCGCTTCGACCAGCGCATCCTTCACCGCATCCAGCTTTGACGGCTGAATCACCGCCTCAATCTTCTGCATATCCCTCTCGCTTTACTCACTACTCACTATTCACTTTTTCTAAGCCGCTTCCCAGTCGTAGCCATCTTCACCGTGCTGCGACAGGTCGAGTCCCTCACGTTCAGCATCTTCGCTGACCCGCAGGCCAATCAGCTTATCAACTACGAAAAGAATGAGCAGCGTCCCCACGATTGACAACCCCCACGCGATGCCCACTCCGACCAGTTGATGCAGCACCTGCATGTGATTGCCCTCGAAAAATCCCGTTGGCTTGCCCTTGCCGAAAATCGGATTGATCACTGAATTCGCAAAAAGCCCCGTCAGCACCGCGCCCAGCGTTCCACCCGCCCCGTGCACGCCAAACGCGTCCAGCGAGTCGTCATACCCGAAGATATTTTTCACCTTCACGACCATCCAGAAGCAGAAGACGCCCGCGAACAAACCGATCCACAGCGCGCTCATCGGCGTCACAAACCCGGCCGCCGGCGTAATCGCCACGAGCCCAGCCACCGCCCCGGAGATTCCGCCCAGCGCGCTCGGCTTGCCGTTGCGAATCCACTCCGCTGCCAGCCATCCGCAAGCCGCAGCCGCCGCGCCGAAGTGCGTCGCCACAAACGCGCTCGTCGCCAGACTGCTCGCCGCCAGCGCCGACCCCGCATTGAACCCGAACCATCCCACCCACAGCAAACACGCGCCGATAAAGCTCAGCACCACCGAGTGCGGCGGCATCGGACGCTGCGGATACCCCAGCCGCTTCCCGAGATACAGCGCCGTGATCAACGCGCTGACTCCCGCTAGTCACGTGCACCACCGTGCCGCCCGCGAAGTCCAGGCACGGAATCCCATTGCCCGTCGCATTCAGGAATCCGCCCGCGCCCCACACCATGTGCGCCATCGGGCTATAGACCACGATCGCCCACAGCACCATGAACACCACCATCGCCGAAAACTTCATCCGCTCTGCAAACGCGCCCGTAATCAGCGCCGGCGTGATAATCGCGAACATCAGCTGGTAGACCATGAAGGTCTGCTCCGGAATCGTCGCCGCATACGCCGTGTTCGGCGCCAGTCCCACTCCGTGCAGAAAGATGTTGTGCAGTCCGCCGATAAATGCATTCCCCGGGCCGAACGCCAGCGAGTACCCCACCCACGCCCACAGCACCGTGATCACGGCCATCATCGCGAAGGTCTGCATCATCGTCGCCAGCACGTTCTTCTTGCGCACCAGGCCGCCGTAGAACAGCGCCAGCCCCGGCCCGCTCATCAGCAGCACCAGCGCCGCGCTCACCAGCATCCACGCGTTATCGCCCGCGCTCTGCGCATTGGCAATCGCCGCCGTGTTCGCCGCCGCAGCCTTCTCCAGCGCAGCAATCCTGTCCGACGGAACCCGTCGCCACCATCCCTGCGCCGCCGCCGCGCCACAAGTCAGCAGCGAAGTCAGCAGGCCGCCCAACATCGCCGCCTTCAGCCCAACGCGTCTACGACGAAAACCCCCAACCCAGCGCATGCTCTTGAACTCCTCTAACCAGCGTGTAGAGATACACCTCAAGCTCGGCGCCCGAAGGCACAGCCCATTCAATTCGCTCACCCACCGTTCCCGACGGCCGAGCTCTAACTTGTGTCCTGTTGGCTTCTAATTTACAACGCATTTATCCGCACGCCAACACACTTAACCCGGGTGCCCCATCTTCGCGCACGGCTTCATCGTGCGCTAAGGTGAGCATCGCGCGCAGCGCGACCCAAACCCCAACACACTTGTACACTCGCCCTATGAGCGACCGCCTCTTACACCTCGCCTGGAACGCCATCCCGCCCGAGCAGCTCAATCCTCTCCTCTCGCGCCAGTTCGTCACCGGCACGCAGGCCATGCTCTCGCGCATTCAGCTCGCCAAAGGCTGCATCGTCCCGCACCACTCGCACCCCAACGAGCAGATCGTCTTCATCCTCTCCGGCGCGCTCCGCTTCTCCGTCGGCGAACCAGGCGCCTACGAGGTCTACACCGTCCGCGGCGGCGAGACCCTCGTCATCCCCGGCAACGTCCCCCACATGGCCGAAGCCCTCGAAGACACCGACAACCTCGACATCTTCGCCCCGCCCCGCCACGACTGGATCACCGGCAACGACGCCTACCTCCGCAGCAAGTAGTCTGACACTGCGCGGGTGCGGCCGCCTGAAGCAGCCGCCGCACCCCACGCACGCACTACGGCAGTACGATGACCTTGCCCACCATCCCCAGGTCGTCATGCAACGCGCATATATAGTCGTACGTCCCCGCATGCAGAAACGTCACCCGGAACACCGTCACGCCCGGAGGTGACGTCGCCACTCCAATCTGGTTCTCCGCCGCGGCCCCAATCAGCCCCGAGTGCGCGCTCTCGCCGACGAAGTGGAGCGTCGCATGCAGCGCTCCATCCGTGTCCATCATCACATTCGACGACGGGGGCAAGGGGTTTAGAGGTTCTGTACCGAATGTGACCGTATGTGGCGTTGCTGGATCTTTCACCTTCCACTCCACGGTATCGCCCGCATGCACCTTGATCGTCCCATTCAAAAAGCGCAGCACTGCGGTCGACTGGAAGCCCCCGCCGTTTCCGTTCATCTCTCCTGTGCCGGCAACAACCTGCGCCTTGCCCGAGATCACGCTCCCCGACCACATGTCGTCCATGCCGCCCATGTTGCCCATTTGCCCATGTTGGCGTGGTCGTTCACTCCGTCCGTGTCCTTCAGCAGATTCTTCGCCTGCTCCGCCCCCTGCGCCGTATAGAAAGCCTGATCATGCGGCAGAGCCTCCCACTTCGCGAGCACATGGATCACACCTGTCATGTGCGGATGCACCAGGCATATCAGCGAAAAGTTCCCCACGGCATTGAACTTCACCGTGAAGCTCTGCCCCTGCAGCAGCGTCGGCGTCGACAGGCAGTGAACGCCGTCAAAGATCACCGGGCTCATCGTCGCGAACCCAGGGCACCCTACCGCGAAGGGCAGCAGCTTTTGTCCCACAAAGAACGAGACCGTATGGATGTCTCCGCTCTGCGACGTCCACGTGATGCTGTCGCCCACGTGAATCCACAGCTCGTTGGGCAGAAACGCCACCGCCTGCGTTCCCATGTCCTTGCTCTGAGCGCCTAAGTTCGCCTGCCAGGTCTGCTGCGCCTGCACCGGCAACGACGCCCCACTTGCCAGCAGCAGACACACCACTGCGGCACCTAAACATTGATTCAATTTCATTGGGAAGCCTCGAACACAGAATTTTCCGGCGATCTCAGAAGAAGAAGACCGAGGCCCATATTGGTTAGTGGCCCAACCCTACGCCGCGTTTCTTCAAAGCGTCAAGGCACATTCCCACAACACCTTCCGATATTTCCGCAATCCCCTCACGCCGTCCCACGACCCTCTCTCCAAACTCTGGAACAATAGCCTCATGTCCGACCGCATCCTCGTCCTCGGAGCCACCGGCCAGCTCGGCGCCGCGCTCTGCCGCCAGCTCGGCCCCGCAGCCATCCCCGCCGCCCGCCGTCCGCCCTCGCCGCGACTGGATCACCCTCGACCTCGCCACCCTCACCGAATCCCCCGACGACCTCGTCTCGCGCCACGACCTCACCGCCATCATCTGCTCCGCCGGCGCCACCGACGTCGAGCGCTGCGAGTCCGACCACGCCTGGGCCGACGCCGCCAACCACCTCGGCCCGCTCGCCCTCGCCCGCGCCGCCGCCAACGCGCGCATCCCCTTCGTCTTCTACTCCACCGACTACGTCTTCCCCGGCACGCCCTCCAACCCCGGACCCTACCGCGAAGACGCACCCACCCACCCGCTCTCCGTCTACGGCGCCACCAAGCTCCTCGGCGAGCTCGAGATCCTCAAGGCCAACCCCGCCGCGCTCGTCCTCCGCACCACCACCGTCTACGGCCCCGACCCCCAAGGCAAAAACTTCCTCTACACCCTCCGCCGCCTTCTCTCCTCCGGCCAGTCCATGCGCGTGCCCACCGACCAGCTCGCCACCCCCACCTATAACGAGGACCTCGCCGCCGCCACGCTCGCCCTTCTCCGCGCCGGCCACACCGGCCTCTTCCACGCCGCCGGCCCCCAGATGCTCTCGCGCATCGACTTCGCCCGCCTCGCCTGCCGTCTTCTCTCGCTCGACGACTCCTTCCTCATCCCGCTCACCACCCCCGAGCTCAACCAGCGCGCCGCCCGCCCCCTCATCGCCGGCCTCGACTCCACCCTCCTCACCACTACCCTCAACCGCCCCTTCTTCCGCACCCCCGAGCAAGGCATCCTCGACTGGCAAGCTACGCTCCAGTCCTGAAATCCACCCCTTGGTTCGTGAGGCGATTACCGAAGTTTTGTTGGCGTACGGCGCAGCAGTGGTTAGGCTTGTCGCTCAATGCCACTCACAGGTGAATCGGGCCGCATACCGACGCTGGACGGCTGGCGCGGTATTGCCATCTTGGCCGTGTTGACCTCTCACGCCGCGACTTACTCCCGTTTCAGTCAAACGTTTTGGGCGCAACAGGGATGGACAGGCGTCGACGTTTTCTTCGTCATCAGCGGATATATCATCACCGCGCGTCTCATCGAGGAAGGCGAACGTCCCGATCTACTCGGCTTCTACCAAAGGCGAGCGGTTCGAATCCTAACGCCCGTCGTTATCTATCTATCGCTGATCGCAATCCTGGCATCCATCAGGCTGGTGCATTCGGTAACGTGGTCCGAGCTGCTCGGAGCTCTATTTTTTATCCGTAACTATCAGGAGGCCCTGCATCCCGGCGGAATCTACACCGGTCATTTCTGGTCGCTCGCCATCGAGGAACACTTCTGACTTAATTTGGCCCGGTCTCCTTGCATTTCTGGGCAGGATCCGCGCGTTCTACGCCGCTCTCATCGGAGCTGCCCTCTGTGCGGTATGGAGAAGCTACTGTGTTACTGTCAACGCAAACAGCACGATATCGCCCTACTTCATCGTTATCCGAACCGACTGCCGCCTTGACGGTCTACTCATCGGCTGCGCACTCGCAATATTGCTTTGCAACGACTCTGTACGCCAATGGATCTACAGGAACTTTCCCAAAGAGACTCCACTCCTTTGCGGTTTTCCCATGATCCTGCTCCTGTCACATTCCCTCGGACTGCCGTCGTTGTGGCTCTACCTTCTTATCGCGGTCTCCCTTACATCGACACTTGTGGTCCAAGAAGGACTGGCGCACAAGTGGCTCAATTTCCCGCCTCTGGTATGGCTGGGACGCATCTCGTACGGCCTCTATGTCTATCAGGAAGTCTTTCTCATGCATCCGCGCGGTGCGGATCGCGTTCCGCTCTGGCAGTTATTTCCGCTCAATATCGTCGCAGCGCTATTCATCGCAACTGTATCGTTCTACTTCATAGAGCGTCCACTCATGCGAATGGTCCATCGCCCGAGGCGGCACGATCTTTCCGTCCTGACCGCGGTCCCTTCAGCATCCTTCGACGAAGCATCCCCGACCGGCCTCGCCTGACTCATACCGCAGCCACTTAGGTCCACAAAAGCCGCAGCTTTGGGCAATGCCCCTCACCTCGCTCCGATCGCCTTTCGTAACCACCAACCGTAACCCTCAGACCTCCAATTTTTCCCTTCCACCCCGCCTTTCACTCAGCTAAGCTGGCGCAAACCTCACTTGAACCGCGATATCGCCAGGCTGTTGATCATGTTGAGCTAACGAAGTCCGCGTCACAGTCGCCGTTATTTCTCAGTAGGGGATACGCGCATGGATTCCAGTCTTGGTAACTTCGACCTCGAAATCTTCCTTCCCGTTCATAACGAAGCCGAAAGCATCGAAGCGACTATCCGCGAGATCTATAACGAACTCTCGAAAAAGCTGAGCGTGGGATTCATCATCTGCGAAGATGGCAGTTGCGATAACTCGAAGGAGATTTTGCGCACTCTTGCAAAAGAGCTTCCCTTGCGGCTGAACCTGAGCGATGAGAGACGGGGATACTCGCGGGCCGTCCAGGATGGAATGGCCATGACGGAATCCGAATTTCTGCTTTGCTTGGATTCAGATGGACAATGTGACCCAAAAGACTTTTGGCAGTTCTGGGAAGCCAGAAACTCTGCAGATCTAACAATGGGGTGGCGCGTAAATCGGCAGGATCCCCTTGTGCGCAAGCTCTGCTCGGGTTTCTTCTATCTGATCTATCAGTTGCTCTTTCGCACGCCGTCTCACGACCCCAGTTGCCCCTACCTTCTGATGAGCCGTCGTCTGGTGCGCCAAATCTACCCGCAACTGGGTGCAATGGAACAAGGTTTTTGGTGGGAATTTGTAGCTCGCGTGAATGGGAACGGCTTCTCGATTCGAGAGCTACCTGTAAACCATCGCCTCAGAGCCGCAGGTGTTACGCAGGTCTACGGCTGGAAGAAAATGCCGGGAATTTTCGTGCGACATGTTGCGGCACTGTTCGAAATACGTGCCGATTTAGGCAGAACGTTGAAGATCCAGAAGAGCAGAGCGGTCATAAAGGAGTGAACACTGTGGCATCGCAGGTCTGCACTCCGCCAATTCAACAGAGCACACGGCTCCGCGTGGCAGCACTGGCTTTGACAATTGGAGCGTTTGCGACGGTCGGCGTATTTCTTCTGCCGTTCTTGTTTCCTCCCTCGCGCCCCAGCTTGTCCGCCGCATACACTGCCGGATTTAACAATAGAGTCGCTGCTGTAGCCGCCGTCTTGGCGGCTGTCCTAAGCTTTGCGCTGGCATGGAAATTTCGCCTCTTTCCCAGCCGCATTGAAGACCCCGACAGAAAACCAATGCCGTTATGGCTGCTTATAAGCTGCGTGGCAGCCTCCGCCGCGTTCACAGCCACGGTCGCCTACCTTCTCTGCAAAGTGGAGCTGGCATCAATCGACAATCGATACTTTCTGGAATACATGGAGGATGTATCCAGATACCACCAGCGTATATACATAGATTTCTCCTTCGCCTACGGGCCACTTCTCTTGTATTTCCCGCTCTTTATGCACTGGCTGTTGCGGCCCCTGCACGTTGGGATAGAGGGTTCCTACTACGTTGCCTTGACGGTTGCGAATGTTCTGGGACTGGTGATCCTGTGGCTCACGCTCGAAGCTCTCCCTTTGAGCAGAAAAGTCAAATCCGTCACTTTTTGCATGTTCGCCATCATGTCGACCTGCCCGGCGATGGGGCTGAATTACACACTCATCCGATTTCTGGCTCCCTTTTCTACGCTCCTCTTTGCTTCACGGATAAAAAATCCCCTGCTCCTCGCGTTGGCGTTCACGTTTGGCGAGGCCCTGCAGCTGAGTATCTCGCCTGAGCTAGGCTTGGCATTTGCTGCAGGAGCCTGCTTCTATGCGATCTGCATGGTCGCAAAACATGGTCCTTCGTGGATTCCCGTCCTGATCGCTCCGCTTGTGGCTGCGGGCGCATTCCTTCCCGTCGCGGGTCCCAATTACCTGGATTCAATGCGAAAGTATTCGCATGGCGATTTCAACCTGATCGTTGAGCCGTTGGGCTACGTCATTCTCTTCCTGATTGCGGCAGTCTGGCTTGTTCCGCAGATGCTGGCAGGCGCGTTCCGCCGGCGACGGCCGGAAGCGGTGCTGCTTGCGAGCCTGTTCATGGTCTGTCTCGGACTTTTACCGCCTGCTTTCGGTCGTTGCGATCCGCTCCATCTGTTTTTCAACGGCGCAGGAATGTTCGTGCTTGCGTCGGTAGCTATCGCCGGATACTCCGGAGACGTCCGTAAACTATGGTTCCTTTGTCTTGCCTGTTCTTTGATGTGGATGCAGCTTGTAAACTTTATGCTCCGACCTGACGTAAAGTGGGCAGTCGGATTTGACAAGCAGGCAGTCGGATTTGACCCTGCGGCACCCCCGCAGAACTGGATCGATATCTCCAAGCTTGAGTCGATCGTCGGAGATGCGAAGGTTTCCGTGCCGTTTCCGGTACCGCTCGGGGTTGAAGACGATTTGAAGGAAAGCGGCCATTTCATACCGGATCGCGAATGCTTCAATCTGCTCGTGACGAATCCGGATGCGGAAAAGGCGCGAACGGACCGTATGGACCGCGCTCAATGGGCTCTGATCCCGGTGAAAGATCCGCGATTGAGGGAGACCCCGTCCAACACGTCGCGAATACTCGGAATCGGCTACAAGTTTTATCCGAAGCGTCGACAACCATACGTGTACGGCGCAATTCTGATCGAAGAACTCCAAACACATTGGACCCCCGTGGCCACAGTCGGGGATTGGATTGTTTATCACCAGAACACCCAAATGGGCCAATCCTTTCACCCGTGAGAGAAAGCTAGTGAGCTCGGCTCAGTCCAACGCCTCGAACACATCCCCGGTCCAACGCCTCACCCCCGGCGCGATCATTGCCTGGCTCCTCTTCTCCTTCGCCACCCTCACCATCGGCATCATGGCCCTTCCGCTCGCCGGCCGCCTCTACGACTTCCGCGCCTTCTACGGCGCCGGCTGGCTCCTCCTCCACCACCCCACCCAACTCTTCGACCTTTCCGTTCAGACGGCCGTCCAGAACGCCGTCGTCTGCCCCATGTGGCGCGGCGTCCCCTTCTACCACCCCGCCTACGAGGCTCTCCTCTACGCCCCCTTCACCCTCCTCTCCTACCGTTTCGCCTACATCGCCTTCGCCGTCTTCAATCTGCTTCTCCTCGCCCTCTGCTACCGCCTCGCTCCCCTGCCAGCCGACCCGCGCATCGCCAAAGTCCCCCGCTCGCTGCTCCTCTTCCTCTGCTTCCCTACCTTCATGGCTATCGCCGAAGGCCAGGACTCCATCGTCTTCCTCCTCATCGCCTGCCTCCTCTGGCGAGCTCTCGGCTCCGGCCGCGACCGCACTGCCGGCCTGCTCCTCGCACTCGGCCTCTTCAAGCTCCAGATCGCTCTCGGCCTGCTCTTCTTCCTTGCGCTCTATCTGCCCGCGCCGCGGCGCGCTCGCCTGCTCCTGTCCTGGGTACCCTCCGCCGCCGCCGTCGCGCTCACCTGCCTCCTCATCACTGGCCCCCGGGGCATGGCTACGTGGTTCCGTCTCATCGCCTCATCCTCCGTCGCCACCCACGAGAGCCATCACATCCAGTCCGTCGTCGCCGTCTACCCCAAGGCGATGCCCACCCTCAACGGTCTTCTCTACATCTGCGGCGCGCGCCTGCTTCCCACTCGCGTCTCCTTCGCCCTCGATCTGTTCCTGTCCATGCTCGTCCTCGCTGCCGCCGTCTACCTCATCCGCAAAACCCGCAATACACCCGTTGCCTTCTGCGCCGCACTCGCAGCAACCCTTCTGCTCTCACCCCACCTTTACCTCTACGACTACGTGCTCCTCCTCTTCCCCGTGCTCCTGCTCACTGAACGCCGCCAGCCGCTCCTGACCGCGCTGGTCTACGCGCTGCCCTTTATCCTCTTCGCCATCCGAGGCCTCGACTGGTTCGCGCTCATGGCGGTCGTTCCCGCCCTCTTCCTCACCTCACTCCTGATCACCGAACGCTCTCACCGTCTCCAGCACTCCCATCTTGAAAAAGTGAACCCCCACCCGTTAACTGCCCTTGAATGAAGATCTGCCTAGAAGGTCTTCAGGTCTAAATATTTTGGCGACACCGGCATTCGTTTTCAATATTCTGCGGAAACAGAGGGGAGGGGTAGGGGTGCCTCCGGTGTGAAAATCGCACACCATCCCTTCACGTATCCTCACACCTGACATGCTCGATATCGTTCGCAGGCAGCTCCAGCAGTCTCTCGACACCCTGACCAGGGTCCTTCACGACGACTCCGTTCACCGGTCCCTGATCGAGTCCGCCCGCGTCACCGCAGAGGCCATGCAGAACGGCCACAAGCTCCTCGTCTGCGGCAACGGCGGCAGCGCCGCAGACACCCAGCACGTCGTCGCCGAGCTCGTCGTCCGCCTCACCGTCGACCGCCCCGCGCTCCGCGCCATCGCCCTCACCACCGACAGCTCCATCTTCACCGCCGTCGGCAACGACTACGGCTTCGAGCACATCTTCTCCCGCCAGGTCGAAGCCCTCGGACAGCCCGGCGACGTCCTCCTCGCCATCTCCACCTCCGGCAACTCACCCAACTGCCTCCGCGCCCTCGAGCGCGCCCGGTCCCTCGGCCTCACCACCATCGCCTTCACCGGCAATGGCGGAGGCAAGGCAGCCCCCCTCGCCGACATCAACGTCATCGTCCCCGCCACCGTCACCATGAACATCCAGGAGTCGCAGCTCGCCCTCGAGCACATCTTCTGCATGCTCGTCGAGCGCTGCTGCTTCGGCCCCGACTTCGGGAAATAGCCTTCAGAAGTTAGTCCGCGCTCACCACAGCCTCAACACTCAGGCTGCGCGCCGCCAGTGGCAGTTGGATCGTCAGCCGCGCCCCGCCATTCTCACGGTTCTCCGCCTGAATCGAGCCGCCGTGCGCCCCCGCCACCGCCTGCACAAACGCCAACCCCAGCCCGTAGCCGCGCGACTCGCTCCCCTTCACTCCCGGTTTGAAAAGATCCGGCTCAATCTTCGCTGAGAACCCCGGCCCATCATCCTCCACGACCAACTGCGCAAATTCGTCAACAGCGCGCAGCCCAATCGTCACCGTGCGTGACGGCGGCAGATGCTTCATCTCGTTGTCGAGCAGATTCGCGACCATCCTGTGCAGCAGCGCTGCGTCAGCCATTACCTCCACCGGACCCGAAGAACTGAAGTCCAGCCGCAGACCCTTCTCATTCATGCAGGGCTGATACAGCTCGATCATTCCGACCAGCAACTGCCCGAGATCAATCCGCGCGGGCTCCAGCCGCAGCGCATGAGCCTGCGCTTCCGCCACGTCCAGCGACTGGTTCAAAATCTCCGTCAGCCGGTCAATCTCATTAATCGCCCGCTCAATCGACTCCGCATCCTGCTCTGTCACGTCGCGGGTCAGAACAATTTCCAGCCGCGCGCGAATCGCCGTCAGCGGACTGCGGAGATCGTGCGCCAGCGAGTTCGTGATCGTGTGCAGCTGATGCACCGACTGCTCAATACGCTCGAGCATCCGGTTCAGCGTTGAGGCAAGCTGTGCAATCTCGTCGTTCCATCGGCTCGTCGGCACGCGCTCGCTCAGGTCCGACTCGCCGATGCGCGCAGCGACCTCGCTGATCCTCCGCACGTCACCCAGCATGCGCCGCGTCGTATAGAAGATGATCGCGAACCCCAGCAGTACGTTCAGCGCCCACAGCTTCAGGAAGTGGTTGCGCATCTGCTCGAGCACGTGCCGCTCCTCGCGCTGCGAGAGCCCAAGATAGATGCGGCTTCCATCCGGCATCGATGTTGCCGCCACACGGTACGGCGGCCTCGATCGCGGCACAGTAATATCAAACGGTTGGTCGCCTGTCGGATGCGCCGCCTGAATCGCACGCAGGTACATCTGACCATCGCCCGTGCCTGCCCACAGAACCAGCGATCCATTCGCAGCCGTCTGTGCAACAAACACCGAGTCGTTCGCCCCGCCCTTCGGTGGCCGGTTCGGAATCTCGCGGCTCGCAAGCTCTGCAATCTCGCTCATCACGCGGTTATAGAGAGCGTTCTTCGGCGTGTGTTCCGCCACATCGCTGAACGTCTTCACCTCACCGGAGAGCCAGGTATCGCTGCGCCTCTGAATATCCCCCGCGACAAACTGGTGCAACGACAGGAAGAGGATCAGCGTCCCGCACGCAAACGCAACGGTTCCCCACAACGACACGCGCCACGCTGCACTGTGCATCGGCCTAACGGTCGCGGAGGACATATCCCACACCTCGCAGCGTGCGAATCAGTGGCGGCAATCCCTCAGCATCCACCTTGCCGCGCAGCCGATAGATATGCACATCCACCACATTTGCCGCCGGTTGAATTCGCATTCCCCACACCTTATCGAGAATCATCGACCGCGTCACGACGCGCCCCGGATTGCGGCACAGATACTCCAGCAGCGTGAACTCCTGTGGCGTCAGATTCAGCACGCGATCGCCGCGCATCGCCTCGCGCCGCAGCAGGTTCAGTTCAAGGTCGAGGACCCGCAGTCTCGTGACCTCCAGGCTCGGCACGTTCCGTTTCACCAGATTCCGCAATCGCGCCAGCAACTCCGCCAGTGCGAACGGCTTCGTCAGGTAGTCATCACCGCCCTGCTCCAGCCCGAGCACGCGATCATCCACCGACCGCCGCGCCGAGAGTATCAGCACCGGCGCACTCACACCCAACTGCCGCAACCGCAGAATCAGACCCATCCCGTCCTGGTCGGGCAGCCCCAGGTCCACGATGAGCACCTCATGCCTGCTCTCCATCGCCATGCGCTCGGCCGTCTTCGCATCCGGAGCCGCGTCCACCGTGTACCCCGCCTCTGCCAACGCATGCCGCAGGAACGTCTGAATCTCGAGATCGTCTTCGACCAGCAACAACTTCATGTCGCGATGGTAGAGCATCCCATCCGCAGTGGGTGCCTCCAAATCGTTCGCGCAACGCAGATGAACGTCCCGTCATCTCTGCGTTTTGCGTGGGTCATCTCCTTCCCATATAACGATGTGCACGCGGCGAACACTTGCTCGTCTCAACGCGCAGAGGGCAACGATGGCGGTCTCAGCACTGGGCTCGAAACTCTTACTCATCGCACTTCTTGCGAGCTCCATCACCTGGACACGCATCGCCAGCGCACAGAGCTACTCCACTTCCGACGCCAACTCCGAGATCAGCACAGCCGCTCTTCCGGACGCGCCGTCTGCTCAGCTCGCTCAGCACCCACAGCAGACGCCTCAGCCACCAGACCAATCCCAGCAACAGCCACCTGCGCAGAACCCCAACGCACCCTCACTCGGGGATCTCGGCCTCTCCAATGCGCCCGACCCTGACCTGCAGGCGCGTCTCGACCGCCACACGCAGATGCTGAAGATCCATCAGCGGCTCGGCCTCATCACGCTCGCTCCGCTGGCCGCTGCGTGCATCAGCTCTGCCGCCGCACCGCCTGATCCGCGCAACGGCGGCGGTAACACGGTGGGCCGCGATATTCACGTCGCCCTGGGTTCGCTCTCGGTTGCGATGTACGGCGCCACCGCGTACTACGCTATCCGTGCGCCGAAGATTCCCGAAGGCCCGGTCAAGGGCGGCATCAAGATTCATAAGTACCTCATCTGGATTCACGCGCCCGGCATGGTGCTCACCCCCATCCTCGGAGCCATGGCCTTCAGCCAGGCCAACAACGGCGAGAAGGTACATGGCATCGCCTCCGCCCACGCCGCCGTCGCGTGGACCACCGTCGCCTCCTACACCGCGACGATCGTCGCCGTCTCCTGGCCCATTAAGCTCTAACCCGCACACTCACTCATGAAGATCATCCGTCTCGCTGCCCTCCTTCTGTTTTCACCGCTCGCACTCGCGCAATCGCCTGAGACCTGGCTCCTCACGCAGTCCACGCTCAGCTATCACATGTCGCACCCGGTCCATCAGGTCGACGGCATCAGTCACGGCGCGCGCGGTAAGGGCGTCTGCTCCGCCGGCACGTGCGACTTCCTCATCGCCGCGCCGGTCAAGTCGTTCGACTCCGGCGACACCAACCGCGACGAGCACATGATCCAGGTCACGCGCGGCGCCGAGTTCCCCATCGTCTCCGTGCGCTTCCGCCTGCCCGAATCCGCCATCAACTCGCCCACGCTCGACTGCGATCTCGAGGTCCAGTTCGCCGGCAACACTGCGCATTTCGCTCATGTCGCTTTCCAGCAGACCATTCAAGGCAACACGCACCACATCACCGGCACCGTCCCCTCCACGCTCACTGACTTCAAAATCCCGCCGCCCACCTTCCTCACCGTGCCCATCAAGAACGAGATCCCCGTCAGGGTCGACACGACCTGGCAGCGCCAGTAACTACTTCGTACTCCCCACCGCATCGGAGCATTGCCATCGCGCCCAATCTCTGGGACAGTGGACTCGCATTGCCACACGACGGCCATGGTCGACTTCAAGATCGAAATCACCAAAGATCGTGTCAGTGTCTCAGACGCCGTGGGCGGCTGGCCGCCCGATGTAGGGACGACGATCGTATTCTTCGTCCTGTCGGCCTTGACCGTTTGCATCGTCGCGACGTGGCTCACCACTGGTGACGTCTGGCTCTCTCCTTCGAACTGGCCGCTGCTGTTCGGAATAATCCTCTTCGCGGGAATGCTGCTCTGGGGAGCCTTGCGCAGCCTCTTTCCCTCCGGCGAGTCGCTGACCTGCGACCGCAGCACATTCACCATCGGACGAATCCCGCGCAGCTCACTTCGCGGCCTCTGGAGGCACGAGAGCTTCCCCATCAGCGCGGTCAAAGACCTTCAATTCGCATCAGTCGCGTTCAGCGGACGAACACCCGTGTTGGGCCTTCGCTTCAAGGTCGAGGGCAAAACGAAGAAAACCCTAGCCGGTCTCGAGAGCCCCGAAGCCGCAAAGATCCTCGACGCGCTCGCCGGCCTCGGCGTCAATACCGTGCGCGACCCCGCCATGCCCATGATGGTCGACATGACGCTCTCCCGCCGCAAGCACTTCGGCGGACTTCTCTAAATCGCGCGGCACTATAGCGTCTTCGCGAGCGGCTTCTTCACCGGCGCCTCAGCAGCAGGCTCGGCACCATCGCAATAGACACGCACGGAGCGGTCACCGAGGATCACCTTGTCATGCACCTCGGTACTGTAAAACGGGTCATTAACGTTTTCGGTGTCGAGGACCTGCCGCCAGGGCTTGCTGTTTGGCGGATCCGGCAGGACATACTCCACGCCGACTTCACTCGCGTTCACAAGGATCAGAAAGCTGTCGTCGTAGACAGGCTCACCGTCTTCGTCCATCACTCCGAGTGTGTGGCCGTTGAACATGACGCCGATGGATTTGCTCCACGGCTCATTCCAGACCTGGTCAGAAAGCTCGTTCCCGTCCGTGCCGTACCACGCCACATCACGCACGACAGAGCCGCGAATCTTGCGGTCCTGGAAGAATTTGCGCCGGTGCAGATTCGGATGCTCCTTGCGCAGCGCAATCAACTTCGTAGTGAACTCAAGCAGCCGCTTCTGCTCGTCATCGAACTCCCATTTGTACCAGGTGAGGTCGTTGTCCTGGCAGTAGGCGTTGTTATTGCCCTGCTGCGTGCGCGCGAACTCATCCCCGCCGAGGAGCATGGGCACGCCCTGGCTCATCAGCAGGGTAGTAAGGAAGTTGCGCATCTGGCGCTCGCGCAGTCCATTCACGCCGGGATCACCGGTCGGGCCCTCGACACCCATGTTCCAGCTGTCGTTGTTGTCGGAGCCGTCTTTGTTATCGTCGCCGTTCGCCTCGTTGTGCTTCTGGTTGTAGCTGACGAGATCACACAGCGTGAAGCCGTCATGCGCGGTGATGAAGTTGATGGACGCGGACGGCGTTCGACCTTCACCCTGATACAGGTCGCTCGACCCTGTGATGCGATAGGCAAAGTCGGAAAGCTGTCCGCTATCGCCCTTCCAGAAGCGGCGCACGGTGTCGCGATACTTGCCGTTCCACTCGGCCCATAACACTGGGAAGTTGCCGACCTGATAGCCGCCTTCACCGACATCCCACGGCTCAGCAATCAGCTTCACGTCTGCGAGCGTCGGATCCTGGTGGATCGTATCGAAGAACGCGCTCAGCTTGTTCACGTCATGCAACTCACGCGCGAGTGTCGACGCGAGATCGAAACGGAAGCCGTCGACGTGCATGTCGCTCACCCAGTAGCGCAGACTGTCCATCACCATCTTCAGTACCTGCGGGTGATACATGTTCAGCGTGTTTCCGGTGCCCGTGTAGTCCATGTAGAACTCAGGATTATCGGCAACGGTGCGATAGTACGTCGTGTTGTCGACGCCCTTCCACGAGAGCATTGGGCCGAACTGATTCCCCTCACAGTGTGGTTGTAGACGACGTCGAGGATGACCTCGATGCCCTCACGATGCAACCTCTTGACCATGCCCTTGAACTCGGCGACAGGTTGACTCTCCGTGCCGCTCGAGCTGTAGCGCGTCATGGGCGCGAAGTATCCGAGCGTGTTGTAGCCCCAGTAATTGCGCAGTCCACGATCGACAAGCTGCCCCTCATCGATGAAGTAATGCACGGGCATCAGTTCGACCGCAGTGACTCCGAGCTTCTTCAGGTAGGCGATGCTGGCCTCGTGCGCGAGCCCGGCGTACGTGCCGCGCAGATTCTCGGGAATATTGGGATTCAGCATCGAGAAGCCGTGCACATTCATCTCGTAGATGATGGAGTCCGCGATAGGAATCTCCGGCGGACAGTCGTCTCCCCAATCGAAGCGGCCATCGATAACGATGCCCTTCGGAACGCCATCGCAGCTGTCGAGATCGCACTTCTTGCGTGGATCGCCCGACTTCACGTCGTAGGGAAAGATGGGCTCCTTCCAATTGACCTCGCCGGTCAGCGCCTTCGCATAGGGATCGACGAGCAGCTTGGACGCATTGAAGCGGAGTCCTCTTTCAGGCTCCCACGGACCCTCGACGCGAAACCGTAACGCTGCCCCGGCTTGATATTGCGGATCAGTCCGTGCCACACGTATGCGGTCCGCTCACGCAGGTGCACGCAGTCGGTCTGTTTGCCCTTCTCGTCGAAGAAGCAGACGTGGACTGCAGTTGCGTTCTCGGAATAGAGCGCAAAGTTCGTTCCCTGGCTCGTTGGTGTTGCACCGAGAGGATATGGCTTCCCGGGCAAAAGTGTGCGCGGCATAGGCGTGCGACTCCCTAATCAGCTCAGCAATGTCCCAAAGAGGATTAACCGTGTTGCATCACGATAGATGCTGTTGACGATGTCAGAAGCTGTCCGGACCTGTCTATTCGACCCCGAGAGTCACGCTGACTGTATGCACCACGACATTGCCTGCGAGGTTCGTACCGGTCGCCCTCACCTGAATGGCGAAACTTTGGACCGACAGCACGGATTCGGGTGCCGTACGCGCTCCGCAGCCTGCGAGGCCGAACAGGCTTGCGACTGCCAGCACTGCGAGCAGCCGTGAAAGTACGCGCCTGCGCCGCAGCAAGAGGAGGAAGATCGCACTAGTTGCTGCGGTTGCGAGCTCGAGCTTCGCACTGGTGTTGAGCGCTGTCGTAGCACGTGTGGCGACCGTCATCGTGACGGCAGCCGACGATGCGCCAGGCACGACCGCCGGCGGCGAGAAGCTGACGGTTGCTCCCGCCGGCAAACCATTCGCACTGAGCGTGACCGCGCCGGTGAACGGTGCTGCCTGCGATCCGATCGTCAGACCGAAGCTCGCCGATGAACCGGCGATTACGGTCTGCTGTGAGCTTCCGCTAACGCCGACGGTAAAGTCCGGCATCGCGTTCACCGCCTGGATGACGTTCTCCGATGTGCTCGCATGGAAGTTTGTGTCGCCTGAGTACGCGATGGAGAGTGTGTGGTTGCCGCTGGATGGATTTAGCTCGATCGCGGAGGCTGAGCCGTTCACTAGCGCAGCGGTTGCGATGACGTTTCCGGCATCGAGGAATTGCACGGTGCCAGTCGGTACGCCCGAGGTCGTGGAAGCCACATGAGCGGTCAACTGCAACGGCAGCGTCGCATACGTAATTGATGGCGCAGCGAGCCTGGCTGTGGTCGCAGCGGGGACGATGGTGAGCGTGGCAGGATTCGTGGGAGATGAGAGAGTGTAGTTTGCGCTGGCTGGTCCGGTGAGCGCTGCGGTGATTGGATAGCTGCCTACGGGCGCCATCGGCGGCGCGCTCGCCGTGAATGCAACAGCAACGCTGTTTTGATCCTGCGGCAGAACGCCGGCGAGAGTTCCAGTGAGTGCGGGCAGCGGCGCGCCATAGCTGACTGTCGTGCCCGCTGCGGTTGCCGTGACGGGTGCGGGCGAGACGAGAATTGTTGCCGTCGCGCTTGAAGATGGGTGCAGCCCGTCGCCCGCGTAGGTCGCCGTAAGTGTGTGTGTGCCTGCGCTCAGGGATTGGCATTCCGATGGTTGCGTTGCCCTGACTCAGCGAGGCGCTTGCCAACGGCGTTCCTCCCTCGGTGATCTGGATAGGGCCTTGCGGTATAGCAGGGCCGCCGACGACGGAGACGGTGCTCTGCGAGGTGCCGTAGACCGCGTTGGGAGCGGTCGCTGTCAGCGTAGTAATACGCGTGCTCAATCCGCCGGGTGCATCGAGCCTTCCGTCGGCGAAGAGGATTTGCACTGTGTGGTTGGCCGCGTCGGCAATCATGGGCCAGCCGAAGTTCGACGCTGCAGCGCCCGTGGGTTGATTCTGCGCGGATGAGATCGCAACTTCCCCGTCGGCCGCAGATCCTTGGCGGCCGCTTCCGCGATCGTCGTAATCGTGCCGTCGGCTGCAATTCTGCGCAGACGGTGATTGTTCTCGTCCGCGATGAACAGATTCTTGGCAGCGTCGATGGCGAGACCGACGGGGCGACTAAGTTGCGAAGCTGACGCAGGTCCACCATCGCCGAATACCCCGGAGACTCCGGTTCCCGCCAAGGTCGAGATCGTTCCGTTCGCGCCGACGACGCGCACGCGCTGGTTGTTGGTATCCGCGATGAAGATGCGGCCGTCTGCGCTGACAGCAATGCCGGAGGGTTCATTCAGTTCTGCGGAGGTTGCGGCTCCGCCATCACCCGCAAAACCCTGCACACCATTGCCGGCGATGGTTGCGATCTGTCCCGCGCTGATGCGTCGCACGCGCTGGTTGCCCTGATCGCAGACGAGAAACGCTCCCGTTGTGTCGAACGCGAGAGCGACTGGATGATTGAGCGCCGCGGCTGTCGCGAGGCCGCCGTCGCCTGTAAATCCGCGTTCGCCGTTTCCTGCGAAGGTATTGATGTTTCCGCCCTGCACCGCACGGATGCGCTGATTGCCGGTGTCGGCGATGTAGAGGATTCCGTCGGGTGCCACTGCGACGGACATCGGGGTGTTCAACTCTGCGGCTCGGCCGGCCCGCCGTCACCCGAGAAGCCCTGCGTCCCCGTACCGGCGACCACCGTGATGGCGCCACCGACCGTTATCTCGAAGACCTGATTGCGTGCGATGTCCGCGATGAAGAGATCGCCGGCCGCATCGTAGCTAAGCCGGTTGGTCGCATGAGTGGCGAGGTAGCGCTCTGCGCTTCGCAGCGTGTGCCACGAAGGCGGCCAGCGCCAACACCCACCTCAATCTCTTGAGCCCGACGAGCAGGAATCCTCCTCAGCGCGTTTCGCGGATTCTCGCGTCCATGATACCTGTGCACGACACGGCTCTGCGCCGCGAAAGTGGGATGGCCTACTCCTGTACGACCGCCTTCACGAGGTTGCGGGGAATAGATGCCTTGCATCAGGGTCTTGTTTGCCTCCAGCGTCGGGACGTCGTTGCCGTTCAGCCACAACTGCGTCGCCTTGAGTCCGTACTGCTGAATGGCCCTGGCCATCGTGACGTTGCCCTGCACGTCCATACAGCTCGGTACGAAGTTCGTACCGGACGTCTTCATTCGTTGCACATCAGTGGCAACCGTGGAGCCGGGGTAGTTGATGTTGAGATCGACGTAACTGACGTCGTAACCCTCCGCTTTCAACGCGGTCTCGGCCGCCTGACAGGCATCCGATGACGCCGCGACGCCGTAGGCGACGAGCGCGATCGAGGGCTTTGCCTGGGTATGGCGTGCCACGTAGGCGAACTCGGCTGCACCCGCCTGATAGTACTGGGTGGACCCGCCTGCGGCGAAGAGATTCGGCGCCCCGGCCCAGTTGTCCGTCACGTTGTAGCCGTAGGTCGGGATGCCCGACTCGACAAAGAGACTGGGCGAGAAGAAGATGGTGGCGACGCCGGTCACGGCGAACACGTGGTCCTGGTTAATCAGCGTGTTGGCCAGCTGGTTGAAGGTGGTCGGGTTTCCACCGTCGTCGACCGCGTACTTGTAGTCGATCTTTCGTCCGTTCACCCCACCCTGTGCATTGACGTAGTCGAAGTAGGCCCGTTCGCCGTAGATCACTAGGAAGAGTTCGCCGCCAGTGTTCCTGTCTGTGTCGATATGGTCCCCACGGTGATGGAGTTCGAGGTAACGCCGGGTGCGGTAGACGGAGCCGCTGCAGAGGCCCCGGGAGGAATCAATATGGCCGAGAGCACTATGGCGACGCCGCCAACCACCGCCCCGTATCTCCATCTGGTCCGCATGTCGCCCCCCGGATCGTTGATGACGTCGTCGCCCCCACAGTCCGTTCAACACCCAGTGTCCTCCACTTGCCTCCCAAGGGTTCCCCGAAATCTCAGACAGCCGCGCTCCACGTCCAGACGCTTGACTCGGGCAGCGATTTCTGGGCTCCGATACGCCGGGACTGGGTGCTCAGCGCCATCTCGCAGATGAGTCCGATCGTTAAGATCAAGGCGTGGCGAACTGGGCCGACTGGAGCAAGAGATGGCAACTGTCCCTAGTTGAAAGTTGGCGTTTCTTGTGCTGCTGATCCTGGGAATCGCGCTGTGCTCACTGGTCATGTTCTGAACAACATGCTCGCAAGCACCGTCTTCGTCCTGGGCGTAATTCTCGTCGGCCTCACTTTGGTTCACTTATCCTCCGAGCGGTTGCCGAGGTTCGCGAAGACCGAGACCATTCTCGCTCCTAGGTGAGTGCCCCCGTACATTGATACTTCTCTGAGGGTCCACCGCTTGATTGCTGGTCCTGAATAGCTTCGGGAGTGCTGGCGGGTTCGGTCTGACTTGGAGTCCCGTGACGTTGCAAGACGTCGTCGACCGAGACCTTCCAGCCGCACATTGAAAGCGGCACGTCCCGTCTCAGAGTTGGGGTGATTGGCCCGGGTTGCAGCAACAACCCTGACCGCCCGTCGCTCCGATCCGGAACGGCCGTGCCATCCCTCAACACCTTAAAGAGAAGGGATGACCATGACCATCGTAGAAGCTGCGCGTGGGGTGACTGGTGGTGTCGATACCCACCTCGACGTCCATGTGGCCGCCGCCCTCGACCCGCTGGGTGGGCTGCTCGGCACGGAGCGCTTCGAGACCAACTCCGCCGGCTACAAGGCGCTGCTGGGCTGGCTCGAGTCCTTCGGGGACGTGACCAAGATCGGCATCGAGGGCACCGGCTCCTATGGCTCGGGCCTGGCCCGCTACCTGCGCCGAGTGGGTGTCGAGGTCCTCGAGGTCGACCGACCGGACCGCCAGAAGCGCCGTCGCAGCGGCAAGTCCGATCCTCTCGATGCCATCGAAGCCGCCCGGGCCGCCTTGAGTGGTCGGGCCAAGGGCAAGCCAAAGTCCAGAGACGGTGCGGTCGAGGCCATCCGGGTCCTCGTCGTCGCCAAGCGTTCAGCCCGCCAGGCCAGGGCCAAGGCCCTGGTCCAGATGCGTCACCTCGGCTACACGCGCCCCTGAGCAGCTCCGTTGCCGCATGAAAGGCCTCTCGGTGCCGGCTCTCGTCGCCGAAGGAAAGGCTCCGTCCCGGCCGTTCTCCGGATCCGGTGACCGCTGCCACCAAGGCGTCGCTGTCCTCGTTGGCACACCGGATCAATTCGCTCGACGACGAGCTCGCCGAGCTCGACGAGAGGATCGAGGCCCTCCTCGTCGCCACCGTCCCCGACCTCCTCGCGCTCTTCGGTGTCGGTCCCGACACCGCTGCCGCCCTGGTCATGGCGGCCGGCGACAACCCCGAGCGGCTCCATTCAGAAGGCGCCTGGGCCCACCTGTGCGGTGTCGTCACCCATCCCGGCGGGTCGGGCAAGAACAACGGCAAGGTCAAGGCCCACGACGGTGGGGATCGCCAGGCCAACAGCGCGCTCTGGCGCATCGTCATGGTGCGCATCGCGCACGACCCCGACACCCAGCTCTACTTCGAGCGCCGAGTCAAGGAGGGCAAGACCAAGGCCGAGGTCATCCGCATCTTGAAGCGCTACGTCGCCCGCGAGGTCTATCGCTACTTGCCTCGCGGCTAGATCCCCGAGCTGTGGGTCTGGCTTTCCCCCGTACTGTCGCCCTTCGGGGCTGACTTTCCAGCGATTCGCCGACCCTCAGCTCGGGCCACGATCTCGAAAACGCGTGACCCAATAAGAGCTTGTCCTCGACCTGAGTGACTGATCAATGTTCTGTCCGCTGTTTTCAACTCCCGAACCCCCAAAGAGGGGTTGACAAGTGATAGGAGCGTCGCCGGGTAGGTGAGGCTGCAGGTCGCTTGGACGACGTAGGCACGAGCATTTTCGTCGAACGTTGTAGGCCGGGTAGGTGTCGGGGAACTGTCCGGCCAGGTAACGCTCCTCAACGGTCGCGGCGTAGATGAAATAGACCCGGCCAAGGCGGTAGCGATCAGCCAAAACCAGGCCAGCGACACCGACGTGTCGATAGTCCCGAGCAAGATCCCCGAGTAGATGGGATGGCGGGTCAGACGGTAGGGACCGCTGGTCACCAGCTCGGGCTCGGCTTTCTGCGACATTGGGGTTCCCCAGTTGCGCCCGATGTTCACGCGGGCCCCACGGCGAAACCCAGTCCGAGAACAAAGAGGAAGAGTCCGAGCCCGGCTCGCCATGGGCTCGTGTTGAGGCTCCCGTCCCGAAACGCCCCCAGCCGGAACAGAACCAGCACCACGACGATGATCAGCGCCCGGATGCGCAGTTCGCGAGACCATGGGACGGTTCCTTCTTCATAGTGAATGCCGCCGCCAGCCAGTAGACCCAGAACAGCGCCCACCCGATGGCGAAGACAAGTTCGATTGCGTGCATCCGGGTCAGCATTCCATCGATCCCCGCTTATGACCGCTAACTGGTGAGCGATGCCACGGACAGGCTCAATCTACGACAAGCCATGCCCCATGTCGCCGGGACTGTGGCGACTATCCGGTGGCGGCAAGCTTGACAATCCCCCACACGAGGAAGACAAAGCCGAGCACGGCGAATCCGAGACCGACGTAGGCATTTCCCTTCCACCGTGACTGCGCCTGCATTTGAGTCAAAGAATTGAACCTTGCCCTTGAGATCGACCGGCCCACAGATCGGGTGTCTCTCCTGGGTCTCTGGATGCTCTCGTCCTCAGATAGACCACGAGGAACCAGACAGGACACATGACGAGGCAGACCACCCCGACGAACACGAGGCTCTCCCCAGACGAGGTGGTCGCAATCACGGCGGTCAGGCTACCGACGCCGCAACCGCCCACTGCCCCCGTACATTGATACTTCTCTGAGGGTCCACCGCTTAGTTGCTGGTCCTGAATAGCTTCGGGAGTGCTGGCGGGTTCGGTCTGACTTGGAGTCCCGTGACGTTGCAAGACGTCGTCGACCGAGACCTTCCAGCCGCACATTGAAAGCGGCACGTCCCGTCTCCGAGTTGGGGTGATTGGTCCGGGTTGCAGCTAACAACCCTGACCGCCCGTCGCTCCGATCCGGAACGGCCGTGCCATCCCTCAACACCTTAAGAGAAGGGATGACCATGACCATCGTAGAAGCTGCGCGTGGGGTGACCGGTGGTGTCGATACGCACCTCGACGTCCATGTCGCTGCCGCCCTCGACCCGCTCGGTGGGCTGCTCGGCACGGAGCGCTTCGAGACCAACTCCGCCGGCTACAAAGCGCTGCTGGCGCTGGCTCGAGTCCTTCGGGGACGTGACCAAGATCGGCGTCGAGGGCACCGGCTCCTATGGCTCGGGCCTGGCCCGCTACCTGCGCCGAGTGGGTGTCGAGGTCATCGAGGTCGACCGACCAGACCGCCAGAAGCGCCGTCGCAGCGGCAAGTCCGATCCTCTCGATGCCGTCGAAGCCGCCCGGGCCGCCCTGAGTGGTCGGGCCAAGGGCAAGCCCAAGTCCAGCGACGGTGCGGTCGAGGCCATCCGGGTCCTCGTCGTCGCCAAGCGTTCGGCCCGCCAGGCCAGGGTCAAGGCCCTGATCCAGATGCGTCACCTCGGCTACACCGCCCCTGAGCAGCTCCGTTGCCGCCTGAAAGGCCTCTCGGTGCCGGCTCTCGTCGCCGAGGGGACCAAGCTGCGGCCCGACGCGTTCTCCCGATCCGGTGACCGCTGCCACCAAGGCGTCGCTGTCCTCGTTGGCGCACCGGATCAATTCGCTCGACGACGAGCTCGCCGAGCTCGACGAGAGGATCGAAGCGCTCCTCGTCGCCACCGTCCCCGACCTCCTCGACCTCTTCGGTGTCGGACCCGACACCGCTGCCGCACTCGTCATGGCGGCCGGCGACAACCCCGAGCGACTCCATTCTGAGGCGGCCTGGGCCCACCTGTGCGGCGTGTCGCCCATCCCCACCGGGTCGGGCAAGACCAACGGCAGGGTCAAGGCCCACGACGGTGGGGATCGCCAGGCCAACAGCGCGCTCTGGCGCATCGTCATGGTGCGCATCGCCCATGACCCCGACACCCAGCTCTACTTCGAGCGCCGAGTCAAGGAGGGTAAGACCAAGCACGAGGTCATCCGCATCTTGAAGCGCTACGTCGCCCGCGAGGTCTATCGCTACCTGCCTCGCGGCTAGATCCTCGGGCTGTGGGTCTGGCTTTCCCCCGTTCTGTCGTCCTCGGGGCTGACTTTCCAGCGATTCGCCGACCCTCAGCTCGGGCCCACGATCTCGAAAACGCGTGACCCAATAAGAGCTTGTCCTCGCCTCGAGTGACTCATCAATGTTCTGTCCGCTGTTTTCACTCCCGAGCCCCCAAAGAGGGGTTGACAAGTGATAGGAGCTCGCCGGATACGTGGCTACCTCCTCAGCCACTCTCGGCATCCGGCAATATTTGCTCGTGCCGGACAAGGGGTTCACGGAGGTTCGATCTGCAAGGGTCATCCCACCCGGGGCTTCTGTCGGACGACGCGTCCTGGTCTCTGGCTTGGCCGGAGCGGGCAAAAGCACGTTCTCGCGAGCGCTGTCTGCCAAATCTGGCCTTCCCGTCATCCATCTCGACATCCACTTCTGGAAACCGGGCTGGGTGGAGCCGTCCGAGAACGAGTGGCGGGAGAAGCAGCGGGGCCTCCTCACCGGCGACGCCTGGATCGCTGACGGCAACTACCACGCCACCCTCGATCTTCGGCTTGAGCGCGCTGACACAGTCGTGTACCTCGATACGTCATGGTGGGTCTGTGCACGACGAGCACTACTCCGCGGGGTTCGCAAGCGTGCGGTTGGCTTCCAGCTGCCTAACGGCTGCGACGAGTCGGCTTTGCGACGGTTACGCGACGAATGGTCGCTGGCCTGGCGCATCTGGCGAGCCCGCCGATCTGACCGCGAAATCGAATTCAGAATCCTGTCGCAGCGGGGTAACCACGTGGCGCTGTACGTTCTCCGTTCCAAACGTGAGGTCCGTGACTTCCTCGCATAAGTGCCGTTATCGAACGATTTGATGGGTGCCCCCGAACGCCGGGAACGTGGGCCACTGGCGAGCCAACGAGTCCCTCTCCCCCACTCATCACCTGGGTCGTCGTGGGCTCGGTCCCGGACCGGGTGGCAGACGCGCCCCATACCGCCGACGTGCGGGCCTAGGGCTTTCCCGCCACGCCCGGCGCGGTCATTCGGCAGCCTTCCGATCATCGGAGCGACGCGGCCGCTCTGACTTCGCCGAAGTCCATCCGGACCTCTTAGCCGGTCCACAGAACGACGGTTCGGTAGCCGTTCACTTGCGCCGGAGGCGAGCGTTCTCGGCCTTTCCCGTTTCTCGCTCACGTCGGCTCGGTCTCTCGAGTACGCCGTTCTCATCGCCGGTGCCTGTCTCCGTGGGCACGCGGAGCACGTGCTCGGGTGAGACAATCGGCTCTTCTGGGAGCGTCGTAGCGACATCTTCGTTGACGACGAGGTCCGTTCGTTCGTCGACATTCTTTAGTTCTTCCTCTGCGCGGGCCAACTCTTCAAGGAGTGCTGGAAGGCCGATAGCGTCCAGGGCGGCGCGGGCCATGACTTCGTAGAACGCTTCGTGCGTCGTGACGGACTTGGGCATTGGACGATCGTCGCGCTCGGCCATCCCCTTTGCTGCCAGCTCCACCAGCCATTCGTAGTCCGACACAGCAAGGAGTGTACGAGCCGGGTCCGTCGAGTACCTCGGGTGGTCGGTCAGCCGAACCCGCCCCAGCGTGTGGCGGGGATCCGCATCCAACGACTTGACCCGGAGCGGGATGCGCTCGACTCCTCCATGCCGGCCGAACCTCGCTCAGATCCGAGACGAGATGGTCATGATGTCTGAGGGAGAACCGAGTGAGACGGGAAACGGCACGGTCGGATTGTTCACCCGTCCCATCAGTCTCGCCGATGCCGGGCGCCCCTGGCGGCGGTATCAGCGCGTCGTGACCTCTCCTGCATCGTTTCGAGTTCCCGTTCTGCTTGCGCCAGTCTCTCTAACAGAGCCCGGAAACCAACGGCATCGAGAGCGGCGCTGGCCATGACTTCGTAGAAGGCTTCGGGCGTGGTGACGGACCGGGGCATCGGATGGTTGTCGCGGCTCAGCCATCCCTTTCGCCGCCAGCTCGACCTGCGACTCGTAATCCGACACTTCAAGAAGTGTACGAGGACCGAGTCTGCTGCTGCCCTTCGCCCTGAGTACCCGCCTCGCCCGGGGCATGCGAACCGCCCTGCTACCGCTATCGCATTGTCTGAGGTCGAGGTGCTCTTCATCAGGAGCGAGAGGCACGTTCAGCAGGCAGTTCAGTTGGGCTGATCCCGTTCGCCCGGGCTCTGCGCTGCGCACCCGGGCTGATGCTTGTCCAGGCCGCCGCAGATAGGGCAGACCTGCTGCGCCCAACAGGCCGGGTCACCCACCGGGGCATCATCTTCTTTCTCGTCGTCGCAGGCTCGGCACTCGAGCGGCGTGCCGACCCGTTCGTCCCGCTCTTCCGCCACGAGGACCCAGCCGCGCTCCAGCCAGGGCGGCCGATGCCGGACGTGTTGACGATGTCCGCATGCGAGAACGGCCACCCAATCCCCCGCGTCGTCCTGTTCGAAAGATGTGATGGCGCGCTCCATGCTCATCTCACCCCGAACCGCTATCCACCAGGTACATCGTATTCCGATGTTATCGTAGAACGATGCATCTGCGAAATGCCGACTACGAAGACCTCTTGGCGTTGCGCACAGGATTGCGCCGATTCCTCCGCTGGAGCGAGCAACAGGCGGAATCGATGGGGCTGACCCCGGCGCAGCATCAACTCCTGCTGGCCATCCGGGGACACCCCGACCGCCGCGGCCCGACCGTGGGCGAGGCCGCCGACTATCTCCTGCTCCGTCACCACAGCGTGGTCGGGCTGATCGACCGGGCGGTGCACCGCCCAAATTGGTGAAGCGGGTTGGTGATCCCGAGGACCACCGTGTCGTCCGACTGCAACTCACAGCTGCCGGCAGCAAGCGCCTGGAGGGACTCTCCGAGGTCCACCTCGAGGAACTCGGGCGGCTGGGCCGCACGCTCCCGACGGCCTGGCGGGGCCTTATGCCGCGTCAGCCCCTCCACCGAATTGAGAGCAAGGTCTAACCCTCTCGTTCAACGTTAGACCTTGCGGCCCCGCAGGCCCCGGTATTGGCGTACCAGGGAAGCGGTCGACGCGTCCTCACCCGAGAGGTCCGGGGCAGCGCTCTCTGTGAGAATCGGTGCCAAGCTCCTTCGCCATGACCTTCCCCGAGCTCGACCCCCCACTGGTCGAAGGAATCGATACCCCAAATGGTGCCTTCGACGAAAACCGTGTGCTCGTAAAGTGCGACCAGTTGGCCCAGGACCGAGGGCGTGAGCTTCGGCGCCAGAATGGTGGAGCTGGGCCGATTCCCGGGCATGACCTTGTGGGGCACGACGGCCGGCGGTGTCCCCTCCCCCAGATCTCCTTGGCCGTCTTGCCGAAGGCCAGCGCCTTCGTCTGAGCCAGACAGTTGGCCATGAGCAGGTCTTGCTGCTCCCCCGTGTCGTGGGTGGACTCGGCAAAGGCGATGAAGTCGGCGGGTATCAGCTTCGTGCCCTGATGGATCAGTTGGTAGAAGGCATGCTGCCCGTTGGTGCCCGGCTCGCCCCAGAAGATCTCACCCGTCTGGCCCGATACGGCGTGCCGTCCAGCTTGACCCGACTTGCCGTTGGACTCCATGGTCAGCTGCTGCAGATAGGCCGGGAAGCGGGCGAGGCGATGGCTGTAGGGCAGCACTGCATGGGTCTGCGCCCCGAAGAAGTTGTTGTACCAGACGTTGAGCATGCCCTGAATGACCGGGACGTTCTCCGCCAATGGCGTCGTCCGGAAGTGCTCGTCCATGGCATGGAACCCTGCGAGCATCTCTCCGAAGGCCTCTCGTCCGATGGCCACCATGCAGTGAGAAGCCGATGGCGGAGTCATAGGAGTAGCGCCCACCGACCCAGTCCCAGAATTCCAGCATGTTGTCGGTGTCGATCCCAAAGTCCGCGACGCCTTTGGCGTTCGTGGACACTGCCACGAAGTGCTTCGCCACTGCGTCATCCCCACCCGCCCCGGCGAGCCCCGCCAGGAGCCAATCCCGGGCGGCGGCGGCGTTGGTCAGTGTTTCCAGCGTCGTGAACGTCTTGGAGCTGACGACGAAGAGCGTCGTCTCGGGGTCGAGGTCATGGATCGCCGCGTAGAGGTCGACCGGGTCGACGTTCGACACGAATCGACTGGTGAGGCCCGGTTGGGCGTAATCGGCCAGTGCGATGGTCGCCATGGCGGGGCCGAGGTCCGACCCACCGATCCCGATATTGACCACGGCCGCAATCCGTTTGCCCGTGGCCCCGGTCCACAACCCGTTGCGGATGCGGTCGGACAGGTCGCCCATGGCGGAGAGCACCGCCTGCACGTCGCCGACGACGTCTTGGCCGTCGACATGCAACCGGCTGCCGGGCGGCATCCGCAAGGCCACGTGCAGGACGGCGTGGTCCTCGGTCGTGTTGATGTGCTCGCCTGCGAACATGGCATCGTGATGCTGTTCGACCTTGGCTGCTCGAGCCACGTCCATCAGCAGGCGCAGGGTTTCTTCCGTCGCTCGTTGCTTCGAATAGTCGAGGACGAGGTCGGCCGCCTCCACCGTCATCCGCTCCGCCCGATCGGGCTCGTTCGCGCAGAGCTCGCGAAATGTTCGCGTCGAATTGCGTCGTAGTTCGCCGCCAGGGCCTTCCACTCGGGTGTCGCCGTCGGATCCATACGAGGCAATCTACGGCGTGTTGCCCGTTGGTGTGCGCTCCGACAGGAACGCGACGGGCGGCGGGAATTGCGGTGGGCTGCAGGAAGAAGCCGTGGCCCCCGTCGAACAGCTCAAGGCGCGCGCCGGGGATACCCCGCGACAAGAACTCGCTGTTCGCCGGCGGCGCGATCCCGTCGAAACGTCCGCCGCACACGAGCGTCGGGCACGTGATGGAGCTGAGCCGCTTGGACGTGTCGTGTTCCGCCGGGCGGCCAATTGGTTCGTGAGCCCCTGGCTTGGCCTTCCTCCATCCCCCTGGAGGTTCATGCGTTCACTGATCATCGCCACCATGTCCGGGTTGGCCTCCTGCCAGGTGGCGTCCCAACGGCGTGTCGAGGATCTGCATCCGTTGCGCCGCTTGCTCCTCGGAGCTGAGCGCGGCCAGCTCGTGCAGCGGGTAGGAGGCGCCGCCCGCTCCGCCGGCGGACGTGCAGGCCAGGACCAAGCGCCGCACCCGCTCCGGGTGCCGGATCACCTCCTGGGCCACCATGCCGCCAAAGGAGATCCCCATGACCACGCAGTCGTCCCAGTGCACGACGTCGAGCAACGCAGCGGCGTCGTTGGCAAAGTCGGCCATGGCGTACGGCCACGGCGGCAGGCTGCTCTGTCCCAGCCCCGCTGGTCGTAGGCCAAGACCTCGAAGCTTTTCGGCCAGGGGCCCGTCGGCCAGGCGGGGCGGTTGGCGCAAATCGCCGCCGGTGCCCGAGATGATCATGAATCGGTCCCCCTCCCTCCGCCGACCTCGTAGTACAGGGAGACTCTGTTTGCATCGCAGATGGGCATGGCTGCAGAGTACCGATCGGTCGGGCGTCCGGCCCAAAGACCTGTCCGCCCGGCGGTGGCGAGGTGACGAAACCGGTGGGGCGTTCGCGCTGACACCCGAACCCTCCGACACCTCATCGACGGCGGCGGCCAGGCGTGTGACATCACCCGGCCGCTGCGGCCGACGAGAGGTGCGGCTTATCCGACGTTGTCGCCATGTGACCGAGGCAGCCCGTCGGCAACTCTTGGGCTGGGACGCAAGGCAGGCCAGGTGGACGGCGTGCCAGCATGGGGCCATGGATAGCGTGACATCCCCGCGGCGGCGCGACCGGCGACGCCGTCGGGTGGGACCTGCGTCCCATGGCCCTCGACGACGTCGAAGCGGCGATGGCCGTGGTCGAGGCCGCCGATGCCGCGCTGGCAGAAGCGGGTCAGCTCCCGCCGCCCACCCCACCGAGCGACGCCCAGTTGGAGGCCAGACGCGTGGGCCATGCCCGTTTCGTGCAGCGCGACGGGCCTGGAGCCTGGGTGGCGGTCTCGGAAGGGCGGGTGGTGGGCGTTGCCGAGTCCGTCCGACGAGAGAGCTTCTGGGGGCTGTCCATGCTGTTCGTCCACCCAGAGTTCCAGAGCCGGGGAGTGGGCAGGCGGCTCCTCGAGGCGGCCATGGGCTACGCCGCCGGCGCCACACAGCGCATGATCCAGTCCTCGCCCGACCCCCGGGCCATGCGCCGCTACTTCCTGGCCGGACTGGCCATGCACCCGACGGCCGAGATGGGAGGCCAACCCGACCGCCGGGCCATCCCAGCCTCGTTGCCCGGTCGGGATGGCGATGAGGGGGATCTCGAATTGGTGGCCGAGGTGGAGGCACGACTAGGCCGTTCACGTACCGAGGACGTGGCGTTCGCGCTGAGTGACGGGCGTTGCCGCATTGACGTGGTGGACAGCGGCCCCGGGCGAGGGTGGGTGCTTTGGCATCCGGACCGTCTGGTCATGCTGGGGGCAACTGACGAGCAGACAGCCGCCGTCCTCCTGTGGCGGTTCCTCGCCGGCTCCGAGGGAGAGATCCTGATCCACGGACTCACCGCTGCCCAGCAGTGGGCGTTCGACGTACTCCATCAGGCGCGTCTCACGGCGCAGATACGCGGGTCCTTGTTCGTTGACGGCATGGCCGTCCCGGTCCCCTGGATCCCTTCGGGCTGGTACTTCTAGACCCGATCCGGCCCACCTCCGTGGGCGCCCCTTCTGAACAAGTCTGAGATTTGGAATGCGCGACTGCGCCCGTGCCAGGCGTACTGGGGCAGTGCGTCGCCCAACGCTCGGCTATAGGGTCGACCACATGGCCAAGAAATCAACCATTACCGTCACGGGAATCGGCCAAGCAAGCGGATCGCCCGATCAGTGCCGGATCCACATCTCCCTGAACCACCTGGCGGAGACCGCCGCGGATGCTCTTGTGGTCACAGCTGAGCTCGCCACCAAAGCGATCGCCGGCCTTGCCGGCATCCGAGCCGAAGAGTGTGACGTGCGAACGACGAGCCTTTCCGTTCAAGACTTCTTCGACCAGGCCCAACAGAAAGTCACCGCGCATATTGGCTCCTACCATCTGGAGGTGATCATCCGACCGATCGATGCGGCCGGAGTCCTTCTCAGTTCGTTGTCTTCGGCGGTCGGAGATGCACTCCAGATCCGTGGGATCAACTTGACGATTGATGATCCGGAGCCACTGAGGAGAGAGTCGCGACGGCTGGCTCTCCAAGATGCGAAGACAAAGGCCGCCGAGATCGCCGAGGAAATGGGAGTGGGCCTCGGTAGCGTGCTCTCCATTCAGGATCAACAGGCAGTTGGTCCAATCAACTACATCCAAAGTGCTGCCAGGGCAGCGATCCCAATGTCGGGCAACGTCCCGATCGAGGCCGGAACCGTTTCGGCAACCAGCGTCGTCACACTGGCTTATGCAATTGGTAGCTAGCCAGGACCTGTCGATCTCCCTTCGGCCAGAACTGCCTGATTGAGACTTTGAGCAAACCCTTCCCGGCGGGCGACGGCAGGTGCCCCGATGGGTGGGAACCCACCTGTCTGGGTATAGCTCAAAGGACTGATGCCAGCATCTCCAAGGAGAGACACCTATGACCATCGTTCGCAATGAAGACGGCACCCTGATCGTTCCCGTGCGCCAAGAGCGTCGTCATGATGAGGATGATGTCGCGGGCGACGAGAAGACGGTGTCAACGTCAGATACCACCCGTGTCCTTCACCCCGGAGAGGGTGGCTATGACGAGGCCTTGGTCGAGTGGGACCTCCAGCAGAACCCCGACCGCGAGCCGGCAGTGTCCACGCCGAGCGGCCGCCAGGAGGCCATGTCCCTCGTCCACGCAATGGCTGAGTCGCCTGAGCACAATGTGAGCTCGGCCATCGAGGCGATCAAGGATCCCGAAGCGAGTGGCGAGGCCTTGCGCCACGTCCTCATCGGCGGCGTCCATTCGGTCGAGGACTTCGCCGTCGAGGTCGCCGAAGTGGAAGGTGGCGAGCCACTGCCGGCGCATAAGGCGACGAAGATCATCGGAGAGGTGCTGACCGAGCTCGATTCCTAGTCGGCGACACGTGGCGGTCCGACTCAGTCTCGACGGGCTGAACCGAAAATGAACCTCCGAGTCGCCTGGATCTCAGCCTTCCAGCCCTCTGCTTCGATGAGCGACTGCAGCTCAACTGGCTCGTACATCACACTCACGACCCGGTGCTCGGATCCGTCCCCCAGGCGACGCACATGCAGGTCAGTGTCGTACTTGAGGACGAATGGGTCCTTCGCCGTGGTCTCTGGTTGCGGATCGTCTCGATTGTCGATGAGGAACGCACGTCCAGAGGGAGTGAGGCATGAGCGAAGGAGCGTCCAGAACTCACCGAATCGAGACCTTGGCACGTGCGAGAGCCAGAAGGAGAAGAACACCACGTCATAGTGGAAGTCGGCCTGCCAATCGAAGAGATCAGCGACGACGTACTTCACGTCGGGAGCGTCCAACCCGTTCCTGGTTGAGCGCGAGGACCTCAGGCGAACTGTCCACAACGGTCAGACTGTCGGCTGTGCGAGCGAGCCGCTCGGTCCACCAACCAGTACCTCCTGCCAGTTCCAGGACCGAGCCCGTGGCTCCGAAGGAGCCGAGAGCGTCGTCTACGACCGCTACTTGGCGCTGCCATTCGAGCAGGTCTTCCTCACCCCGGTCGAACCGGCCCTGTCGCCGCCACCATTCGTCGTACTCTGGCGCTCGAGCGCGGTAGTACGACCGTTGCTCTGCGAGTAGGCCGTCGTCGTCCACATGGACAGTTTCGCGCTCTGAGCAAGTGCATCAAAGGCTGGCCCGTGTCTCCTCGTCCCGGCGAACGGGGCACCTTGGCTCCACCGCGGTCAGATTGACAGATGGGAACGGTCGGCAGAGCATGGTCCTCCGGGGGAAGTCAAATCGGAGGCATGCGATGCGAGCACGTGTTTTCGTCGCCGCGCTCATGATGGTTGTTGGGCTGTGTGTTTCGATCCCCACAGCTGCCGGTGCGGCCGGAACGAGTCAGACGGGTTCTCAATCAGCCTCGCCGCCAGCCCAGTCAGCCTCGCCGACCTGGCTGGTTCGTTTTCCGGCACGACGACAATCACATCCATCAATGGCACCAATTGCAATGGCGACACTTCCCTACCCCAGAACTTCGACGCGGCCTACTCTGGGAGCGCGGCCGTCGGCATCATCACTCTTCATATCCAAGGGTGCGTGTTTGTGAACAACTCTTTTCTCCCCCCATATGGTTACGCCGGGACCTTCAACATCACGACGGGCGTCGGGACCCTTGCCGGAAATGTCGTTGGAAGCCAGTCGGCCAACGACAACTCTGAGCTTTTTCTCAACGCTCTCTCTGGGACCGGCGCCTTCGCAATGGCGACGGGCGCGCTCCTCACAAGCATTCAGGTGACTTCGGGGGGAAACCCCGCAACGATCAATGGATCGGTCACGATTCCGAGCGTCAACGTGGTTCTGCCATCGAATGGGGCCACGGTGTCCAGTACGCAAGTCATCGACGCCATCGCCTCGTACGGGGCGAACGGGGTGCAGTACGAACTCACCGGGGGGAGCCTCAACGGAAAGGTGATCGCCACCGCAACACCGACTTATTACGGCTGGCTGGCCAGTTGGGACACCACGACCGTGCCCAACGGCACCTACACGTTGCAAGGTGTTACCTCCTTTCCCGGTGGCGCGTCTGTCACCACGAGCCCTGGCATCACGATCACTGTCAACAACGCCCCGCCGAGCACATCCATGGTGCTGCCTGCCAACAACGCCACGCTCGCGGGCACCTCCCAATACCTCGATGCCATCGCCTCGTCGGGAGTGACCAAGGTCAGCTTCGAAGTAAGCGGGGGACCCGCGGCTATCAGTGACGTGCAGCTCGCCACCGCCACCCCCACCATCTTTGGATGGTTGGCGGTTTGGAACACCACCACCGTGCCCAACGGCACCTACACGCTCCAAAGCGTCGCCTCCTACGCTGGTGGGACCAGCGCGAGCAGTGCACCGCTCACCGTACATGTGAACAATCCACCGCCGAGCACGACGGTGCTAATTCCGTCGAGCGGTGCCACGCTCAACCCAGCCAATGAGACGGTTTTCGACGCGGTCGCTTCGCCGGGTGTGACCCAGGTGAGATTCGAGTTCACGGGTGTGTGTCAGGGGGCGGTCTTGACCGCCACCCCCACGATTTACGGCTGGATCGCCGTCACTTCTGGGGGCTCTTCGGTTGGGAACCCCATCCCGTTGAGCTGCTCGATCCAGAGCGTGGCCTCCTACCCGGGTGGTGTGAGCGGGACGAGCGCGCCTGTGAGTGTCACTGTCATCGTCTATGTCGTTCCGCCTACCTGACGGCGGCTGCTGGGTACTGTCGCCACGAAGACTGACCCGCTCGTTTCCGGCGTCTCACCCACATCCCGGCGTACTGGACACCACCGTGGCGGCGGGCACCGGTTCAGGGGGGAAGCAGTCGATCGCTCTGACTGAGCCAGAATTCGACTTGGTCGGTCCGGCCTCGGCGGATTGGCCAGTCGATGAACCGCAGCAAGAGATGGGCGACGTAGGCGTGTCGGCAGACTTCACTGAGAGGTTCGATCGCTCGCTCCAAAAGCAGCTCGCGCAGGCCTGGTTCGCACTCGGTCGCGCACGCCGACACCGCCAAAGTAACGAGGTCGAAGGCGGCGTCACCCACCTTGACGAAGTCAGTGTCGACGATGCCCGTCAGGCCGTCATTGATTTGAAGAAGATTGCCCGAGTGCAGGTCCCAGTGCACGATGTCAGCGCCAGGCAGATCGCTCGGCTCGACGCCGCGACCGATTTCGACAATGCGGTCGAGCAACCTCGCAGTTCGGGCGTCATAGTTTCTGAGTGAAGAATGCAGGCAGTAGTTCTGGCCGCCGAGGACAAGGGTGTGGAGCAACTCGTCTGGCCAGCTGGATGTGTCCTCGAGTCGGGCCAGTCCAATGCGCGCCTCGTGCAATTCGAGCAATTGAGTGAGTATCACGTTGCTGAAATATCGAACCGGTTGTCCTGGGAGGAATTCTTGCAGGACGAACAGACACGAATCGGATTCAATGGTCCGTTGGTGAGGGACAGGCCACGCGGCGCTCTCGCGGAGCCGGGCAGTGAGTTCGACGGCAACGCGCCGAGCGTCCTGGGAGTCAGGGTCAAACGCCCATTTGGCCACGAGGCGTGAGTTCCCCGGCCCTCGGACCTCGTGCGCCCCCGACTCTCCGCCGGGCAATCGACCCACGAGCTGATACGGCTCAGCGGCCACATCCGAGAGCAGTTGCACAGCTTCGCGTGGACCGAGCGGCATCACTACCTTCACTCAATCAGAGTTCTGCGGCTCGAGCCCGGTGTAGGAGGGGCAAGGTCAAGCAAGCGGGATGACAAGACGGCCTGGATCTGGCCAGTGGTAACGATGACCGAGCGCTCGACCACCACCTGGAAACGGGCCGCGGAGCTGCGTCTCAACCCGACTCCCACCTCGAGCGTCGTAAAAGTCCTGAGCTGCCGTGTTCTGATTGAGGACCCAGAGGTGCAGCGATCCTGAAGGTTGAAACAGACGGAGCCTTTGGGCGGTCTCTGAAAGCAAGTGTGAGCCGATCCCACCCCTCTTCAGCTCACCGGTGACGTGGAGGTTCTCAAGAAGTGAGCCCCATTGCGCGTCCTCGTCCAAAATGACGTGAGCGAAACCAACGACCTCTTCGCCTCGATGGGCAATCACGGTGAACTGGCCCGTCCGAGGTTCTCTCAGCCGGCCCCGCCATACTGCTCGACGTTCGGTGACGATGTCTCCGTCGAGATAGGCGTCGAGGTAAGCGCCCCGGTAGTGACGCCGCCAACTCTCAGCGTGTAAAGCCGCTATGGAGTCCGCGTCTTGTTCCGTCGCGTCGCCGTACTCCACGACCAAAGCCTGATCCTGCATCGTGTTCTCCTCATCGATCCTGGCATTGGCACCGTGCACAGCCGGCTGCCGGACCGTCAAAGGGCCAGGTCCCTCGGGTCGCTCTTGATGAACAATTGAAGAGTAATCCAGAGATATCCGTCCGTCCTCCCGGGCTACGGGGCACCTGGCATCGATACTGCCGCACAACCAGTGCGTATGGAACTCATCGCATTGCAGCCTCGGTCGTGCTATGACAGACCGGAGTCGTCGCTCTCATGGCTTGGTGTCGAACTGAGGTGCGCCATGTGGTCCTCAAAGGTGTTCGCTGTCATGGCTGCGCTGGCTCTGACCGCACTCCTGACCGCGCTGCCGTCGCAGGTCGCCAGCGCGCAGCCACCGAGCACTCAGGTCGTGGCTCCCTCCACTGGAGCGACCGTCTCGGGCACCCAGGTCGTGCTCGACGCCAGCGCCTCTGCGGGAGTGACCCAGGTCCAGTTCGAACTGACCGGGGGCGCACTGAATGACTTCGTGATCGCCACCGCCACCCCCACCATCTTCGGGTGGGCCTCGTCGTGGAACAGCACCACCGTGGTCAGTGGCACCTACACGCTCCAAAGCGTCGCCACCGCCGAAGGCTCAAGTGGCACGAGCACCGGTATCTCAATCACACTGAGCAATAGGGAACAAACTATGTCGTTGTTGCTGCCTAGTAACGGCAGCACCGTCTCGGGCACCCAAGTCGTGTTCGACGCGGTTGGCCCTGTGGGCGTGACCGGGGTGCAGTTCTTCTACACCGCCGCCGGTTGCCCCGCCGTTGGAACGCCACCCGGACAGATTTACATTTGTTCATTGAATGCCACACCCACCATCTACGGGTGGGTCGCGCTGTGGAACAGCACCGAAGTGCCAAACGGCACCTACCAGGTATTGGGCGCTGGTTGCGGACAATGCGGCTTCACCCCCCCTTCGACTTCGATCGGTGTGTCCAACCCAACCGCCGCGATGGCGCTGCCGGCGAACGACTCCACGGTGACGGGCTTCCAGTGGCTCGACTGCGTTCCACCAGCCGGTTACAACAGCGTCGTGTTCTGGATCGAGGTTCCAGGAAGTCCTGATCAGCCCCCAGTCCCACAGTTCTTGGGTGACGGCACCCCTACTTACGTCGGCTGGGTCTACGATTGGAACTCGGACAACGAGGGGTACTTCATTTCCGACATCTACTGCACCGCCGTGTCCCCTTCATCAGGTGCGAACGCGTTCAGCCCCACCGTCACGGTCTACCGGTAATATTTTCATACGTCCTGCGCGGAAGCTCTGGCCCACATCTCTGTTTCTGCGCGGGACGTGTGCTCCTCATTCCTATCGATCATCGGCGATTCGGATGATTCAGGCCTATCTCCGAGGTGCGGGGCTGGCTGTCCCACGCTCCCGGCGAACAGGAGCACAGTGGCGTGGAGTCGCAGCCCGTGAAAGACGAACGCCGTGCAAATGGTCGCCGGCGAGCGATCCCTACCCGAATGGAACAGTCACCGGACCGGGAACCGGTCGGTAGACGGCAAAGAAGTCACGGTCATCGGGGACGAGGTAGCGATCGGCTGACTGATTCGGGTTGGGCCCAACCATCGTCGGGTTGAGGCCGGGGGGGTTGTAGGTGTTGAGCGAGTGCCATTCAGGGTTGATGTCGAACTCCATCGCCCGCACCGCTCCGACGTGCTGAAGGATCTGCGCGATGCTGACCACTGTCTGATCGTTGGCGGCGACGTAAATGAGGTTGCCCCGAGCATCGATGCCAACGCCGGTGCGCCAGACGCGAGTAACGCCGCCGAGCGTGTATCCCCACTGCGGGCTGTTGGGATCGGTGTTCAACGTGGGATTCAGCTGGCTGTTCCAGACGATCGGAGCCAGGCTCTGCCGGGCCCACGCGACGCCGGGGCCCGGGTTCGGGCCGCCGCTCCAATTCACGATGTCCACGCGGCCATCCGTGTAGCCGATGAGTGTCGCGTTGCCGTCCTTCAGGGGCTCGTTCGTCTGGCCGTTGTCCGCAGACCCGTTGTCGCCATCGACGTAGGTGAAGCCGCCATTGAAGGTCGCGAGCAGACGAGAGCGCTGACTGTACGGGAACCATCGCGGGCCCGCGTACGGCCGCATTCGGCGGCTCATAGCGGCCCGGGTAATAGCCGAGCTCCGTCCGTGTATGGTCGAACCAGGCGACGTACGCCACGATCTGTGGGTAGTGGGGTCGGGACGATACGTCGTGACCAGTATCGGTGGCACCACCATCGACCGTCTGGTCCGGTCGGCTGCCAGACTCCTTCGCCGGGAAGCGGGCTGGAGAAGACCGGCGTGATCGCCGGCGGCCATGCCGCCGTCGCGACCGTCGTCGGGGTGGTGGGGTGTCGTACGCCCACCTTCGGCAGGCTCTTCAGCTGCGGCCCACCCTTTTTGGGTGCCTGGCTGTTGTAGTAGGCCTGCTCGACGTGGTCGGCGACCCAGTTGCCCATGCCGAAGGGGACGTTGTACCGCACCCATTCAACGCTGTTCACGCTCCACGAGAGGCTCGTCGGTCGCAGCATCCAGACCGAATACGAGATGGTCGCCCATACCAGCACGACGACGAGCGGCACCACGATGCAGGCGCGTACGAGTCTGCCCCGGCGAGTGAGCCTCCGCTTCTGCCTCTGCCGCCGCCCCGGGCCGCGAACGTGCTCTGGGAGTTCCGGGTCCTGCGAAGGTGCATCCAGATCGGGCGAGGCACCCGAGCCGGACGTACGGTCGGCGGACTGGTTGACGGGGCGCCACTCCTTCAACCTATCGATGGCCTGTCGAAGCATCTAGAGCCAGCCCTCCGCCTGTCGGATGATTCGGGTGCGGGCGTCACCCTTTCGGCGGAGTCGAGGGACGACGCCAGGCAACGCATCACCTCTCATTCCTTGAAGAGAGAGGTCGACTCCTCCGAGGTTCATGACACGGACTGCCCTCACGCCGCCTGTCCGGCGATATGGGGTGCTGTGGGCTACGCAGTCGTTGGGTACCCGAGAGCCACGCATAGATCGAGCGACCGGCCGCCGTGTCACGGCCGCTTGGCCGTAATGGTTCACACTCGCAGTTCCACCCTCTAGGTAGATCGGCCCATCAAAACCTAGAACACCTGCATCGCCGATGACGGCCCACCCGGCATAAAGGGTGGCGTCGTCGCTCGGTTCTGTTGGGGCCGGTGGTGTGGCCTTGTAGTAGAGCAGGAACGACAGCGTCCTGCCGTTGGGACCTCCCGATACCTTGGCGAGCCCTACGGTGAGCATGCTTGAGGGTGCCCACGGCAAGTTCGCGGTTTTTGTGGTCGTGGTGAGGGTCAGCGGTTCACTCGGCGCCTGCGAACAGTAGAGAGTGCTCGTCTGCGTGGTGACTTGCGGAGGACGCCACTGGGACCCCGTCGATGCCCCCGCCGGCAGGGCAAGACCGACGCTCATGACGGCCACGATGCAGATGCCTACGGCAAGCCTATGAATCCTCATGTGACCTCCCCGTTCTGGAGAGGAGCATCCCCTAGATTTCCGACCTTGTCCATCGCTGACGAAGAGTCCGACAGAAGCACTCAGTACGACCTCCGGAACGTGCAGTGCGGACCCCTTCGATCTTGACATCCAAAGGCGAAGGAGTACCGTCAGAAGAAGGACTGAACGCAGCACGAGTTATGCGGCATGACCCATGTTGAGTTTTCAACCGATGGGGGTTCGCCATGATCAGACGCTCGACGCATCTCCGGGTGGGACCTCTTTCGCTTGTGAAGCATTCGAAAAGTGTCCTTGTGTTGGCGTGCGTCGTGGCGTCTGCCACTCTCATGACCTCGGTACCAGTGGGTGCGCTCCCGCCTCCCGCGCCTGTGATAACACTTCAGCCAACTGACCAGACGGCGGCGTCCGGTCAGACAGTGACCTTCTCGGCAGCCGCCATGTTCGCTTCCACGGTGCAGTGGCAACTCTCCGTAGACGGTGGCAGCACGTGGTTCGACGTTGTCGGGCTGACATCCCCCAGCTTCACAAGCGGCCCGGTGAGTGATTTCGAGAACGGCTGGGAGGTCCGGGCGACATTTACCAACGGGGCCGGAAAGTCGACAACCAATGCCGCCAGATTCACATTCAAGGGTGCTCCTCTGATAAGTGTCCAGCCCGCGAGCCAGATCATCGCATCTGGTGAGAAGGCGACCTTCTCGGCGACCGCGAGTGGTACCCCGACGCTGACCGTGCAGTGGCAGGCGTCTGTCAACGGGGGCAGCACCTGGATCAATGCGACGGGGCTGACGACGCCCACCATCACCGTCGGGCCGCTCACCGCGTTCGAGAACGGCTGGGAGGTCCGGGCGATATTCCGGAACGCCCTCGGCACGGCGACGACGAAGGCCGCGACCATCACGATCACCAGCTACGGGTTCGATGAACCCACCGGCATGGCGTTCGATGGTTCGCATCTCTGGGTGACGAACGGCATCGAAGACACCGTGACCGAGGTCAATGCCAACGACGGGTCACTTGTGCAGACGCTCTCGGGTGGTTCCTACGGGTTCGCTGGAGTCAGTGACATCGTCTTCGATGGTCTGCACCTTTGGATCACAAACGGCTCGGGGGACTCAGTGACTGAGGTCAATGCGAGCAATGGCTCATGGGTACAGACCCTCTCGGGCGGCTCTTACGGGTTCAACGGTCCCAACAAGCTCGCCTTCGACGGGACGCACTTGTGGGTCGGCAACCAGGAGCATGGGGCAGGTGGTTCCGTAACCGAGATCAACGCGAGTAATGGCTCTTGGGTGCGGACGCTCTCCGGTGGTTTCTACGGGTTCGAAAATGTCCAGGGCATTACATCCGCCGGAACGCATATCTGGGTGGCAAACACGAATGACTCGGTGACCGAAATCAACGCCGGTGACGGGTCTTGGATCCAGACCCTCTCCGGTGGCTCTTTCGGGTTCAGCGTTCCCACCGCCATCGCCTTCGACGGCACGCATCTGTGGGTTGCGAACGTGTACGACCCGTCAGTCACCGAAATAAACGCCAGTGACGGATCTTGGGTCCAGACCCTCTCGGTGGCTCCTACGACTTCGGCAATCCGAATTCCATCGTGGTCGCAGACGATCGCATTTGGGTGCCGAATTACACGAAGCCCTCGGTGACGGAGATCAACGCCAGTGACGGGTCGTGGGTCCAGACTCTTTCCGGGGGCTCCTATGGCTTCGTCTTTCCGCTGGCCATCGTCTTCGACGGCACCCACCTCTGGGTGGCCGACATCACCGGCAACACGGTGACCGAATTCAACGCCAGCGACGGTTCCTGGGTGCGAACCCTGTCCTGATTGCAGGAGCTTCCTGAGCTGCATGCCGGCTTCGCCTGTTGGCATTGCGATTCTGGCGAACCGTACGTGGACGGCAGACAGCAGTCGCGCCGGGAAGTGCGCGCCAGGCGATGGGCCCGGGGTTAGCGGAGCGCGACCTGCCCGGGCGCGATCGGCGCCGGCAGCGACGTCGTCCCCATCAGCCAGCGGTCCACGGCCGCCGCGCACGAGCGCCCCTCGGCGATGGCCCACACAATCAGGCTCTGGCCCCGGGTCTGGTCGCCGCAGACGAAGACCCCGTCCACGCTGGTCGCCCAGTCCGGGTCGGCCGCCACCGTGCCCCGCGGGCTCACCGCCACGCCGAGGTCGTCCACCCGTTGTGGCGCTCCGTGCCGACGAAGCCCATCGCCAGCAGGACCAGGTCGCACTCGATTTCGACTCCGAGCCCGGCACCTCCTCGAAGACCGGGCGGCCGTTCTCGGTGCGCATCTCGACGGTGTGCCGCGGAGCGCCCGCACGACCCCCGAGCCGTCGTCGACGAACTCCGTCGTCGTCACCGAGAACAGGCGGGCGCCGCCCTCCTCGTGGGCCGAGATGTGCGCAGGATGAGCGGCCACGACGGCCACGGGTTGTCGGCGAGACGGTCGCTCGGGGGCTCGGCCATGATCTCGAGCTGGTGGCCGACGTGGCGCCCTGGCGGTGCACGGTGCCGAGGCAGTCCGCCCCCGTGTCGCCGCCACCGATGATCACGACGTGCTTGCCCTTGGCGTCGATGGGTGGGGCGCCGAGCGGACCCTCTTGGACCAGGTTGGACGGCTTCAGGTACTCGAGGGCCAGGTGGACGCCGTCGAGCCCCGTCCGGGCACCGGGAGGTCGCGGGCAGCGTGGCCCCGCCGGCCAACACGACGGCGTCGAAGGCAGCCTGGATCTCGGCCGCTGGGCGCACGGTGACGTTGGGTCC
>CAWHBA010000012.1:0-19923 GCA_963827415.1 uncultured Acidobacteriaceae bacterium | reverse complement strand
CGGCATGTTTGCCCTGCGTGTTGAGGCGCGCGGAGCTCCAGAGCTGGCCGTCGTGGACGGCGGTAAGGACGAGGTGGCCGTTGCCGTCCTCGGCGAGGTTGGGATGGGTCTTGCCGTTGCACGGGCCGTCGTCGTCGGTGGGGCGGCAGTAGAACTGAATCTCGTGATTGCCCCTGGGGCCCCAGCCGCGGACGAAGTTCCAGTCGGCAGAGGAGGGAAGCGACCCGGCCGGCCCGTTGAACTCGTCGGACCAGACGAGGTGCCAGGGCTTCTGAGCGAGTGCGGATGCGAGCGCGAGAAGCGTAAGCGCCAGGACGCTGAGACGCGAGAACAGTCGTGTCATGGGAGCGATTTTATTCAACGGCTTATTCCAGCGGATGGTTCGCAAAGGAAGCATCTGCCCTCCGTCGTCTTCGATGCGCAGGTTGGGATCAGGCACTATCAGGCCCATCGCTCGGAAGCGGCAAAGGGCGGCATTACGCGGTAGATGGGTAATTCCTCATATCGCTGTTTGATCGGCCCATGTACATGCCCGACGATATCAGCGAGGCGCAAGCGTTCAATCGCCCGGATCCTGCGCTCTGCGTCGACAGAGGGTATTCAGAGGAGTCACCAAAATGCGAAGGGCTTTATGGACAATCCTTGCAGTGCTATTTGTGGCCATCGGAGTTCCCAGCAGCCATGCGGATTCTTATACCCCCGTATTCACGTGCGGTCCGTGTACGAGTGCCCTTCCGACCGCGCCTGATGTTTCGTTCGCGGCGCCCTCCACCATTGACATTACGTGGGAGAATACGTTGTTTGTCTTTTCTCTGACGTCCTTCGACCCTGAGATTGTCGTTACTTGGGAGGGTTCCACACCCTTCCTCGCCCAGTCCGGGACTGCGAGTTTTACGCTTTTTCTTTTCAACGACGACTCTCCATTTGTTTACCAAGTAGACAGTGGCGGCAATTGCCTCAACTGTAATGTCCATGACTCTGGAACCCTGAGTTTCGCCTCCGCCGACGCACCGTCCACGCCAGAGCCGAGTTCGGTCGTCCTGATGCTGGGGGCGATCGGTTTCCTGCTGTTAGTGATGCCGAAACGTTTAGCGCAGGGCCACAGACAAGCCATCTGAGCCTTCCCGATTCGCTGCCCAGTGAATCCGACTGGAATGGTCTCCGGGAGTCGATTCCCCGAGGTGGACGATTTTCTTAATCGTGAGCGTGTTGCAAGCCGCGATTCGGAGGAGTACCGTTTCGCTCTAGTCGGCCCTGCATCACCCTGAGCACCTCAGGTCTCGACGACTCGAGATTTCTCGAAGAGAGAGAACGAGCCTCCTCAAACCCACCTGATCGATGTGGCGACGCGCCACCGGCTCTGCTTTTGGGATTAGCGGCGGGTGTACGCATGGGCACGCGGGACACCGGGACTCTTTAAGCCAACAATCAATGAGAGGAGGTCCAATCATGGACCGCATGCTGGTCGTTGTATTCAACGATGAGGCAAAGGCGTATCAGGGAAAGGCTGCGCTCATGCAGCTTCAGGATCAGGGCAATGTCAGCGTGTATGGGTATGCTGTCGTCGCCGAGAATGCGGACGGCAGCGCAACGATAAAGCAAGCGGACAACAGCGGTCCGCTTGGCAGCCTGTTCGGGATGTCGTTCGGAGCGCTCGTCGGGGCACTGTTTGGACCTGCGGGAATGTTGCTGGGGTCCGCCGCGGGGCTGGGCGGTGGCGCCGCGGTGGATTTCACGAATCTCGGCGTAGGTCAGGACTACCTGGATGACGTGGCCAAGACTCTTACGCCGGGTAAAGTAGCACTGGTCGCCGAGGTCGATGAGGAGTGGACGACGCCTGTCGACTCCAGCATGGAGTCGCTTGGTGGAGTCGTGTTACGGCGTGCCTTGTCCGATGTTCAGAAGCAGGTACGGGAACAGAACGTCGCTGCGATGAAGGCGGACGTAGCCCAGATGAAGGCGGAACACGCACAGGCTCAGGCTGATCGGAAGGTGAAGCTGCAGGAGAAGATCACTCAGCTGGAAGGCAGGATCCAGACGCAGATGCAAAAGCTAGAGGAGCGAGGCGTGGTCTCCCAGCGCAAAGCGCAGGCCAAGGCGAAGCTGATGGAAACGAGAGCGGCAGTCGCTCAGGCCAAGGCCTCATAGCAACTGAATCTTCAAAGAACACCGGGTCAACGGAGCTCCACTGCTTGGGCAGTGATTGGGAGTACTGTTGATCCGGTGCAATTTTCAGGAGCCGCTCATGTACGTGCGTGGACGCGAAGCCGGTTCACTTGTTAAGACTCGAATACCCATATGTGCGTGTGCGTTGTTTGGGCTGATGGCCGGTTGCTCACCTCAGCAGACACCGAATCCGACGGAACAACAGAGGAGTCCACAGCAGGCTCAGCAGACTCAAGCTCAGCAGCCCCAGACTCAGCAGACCCAGGATCAGGGAGGGCAGCCGCAGGATGTGGAGGTGCAGATGGGCCAGGAGGTCTTCAACGAGCTGAAGGCCAAAGGTGTGCTCATCGAATCATCGCCGCTATACGACCAGTTGCGGCCGATCTCGGATGCGATTACCCGAGCCGCGCAGGCACAGTATGGCCATCCATTTAAGTTTTACCTGGTGCATGAGCAGCAGCCGAACGCCTTTGCTACTCCTGGCGGGAATGTTTATGTCGTGGATTCGCTGCTTTACTTCGTGAAGAACAAAGAGCAATTGGCTGGAACGCTCTGCCATGAGGTATCCCACACGATTCATCACGACACCGTGGAGTTGATGGAGAAGCAGCAGAAGATTAAGGAGCGGGAACTGGGTGCGGCGCTGCTTCTTGGACCGACGAGGGCGCATCTGCTGGCGATTGCGCTGATAGGGAGGCTGCACTCGCTCGGCTATTCGCGGGATGTCGAATCACGCGCGGACATCACGGGTTCGGATATCTGCTCACAGACCGCGTACAACCCGTGGGGCCTGGTGTGGCTGCTTCAAGATTTTCAGAGCGCGAATCCCGATGCGCTGCCGCAGCTCCTGTCGGACCATCCGAATGATCAGAACCGAATCAATGCGCTGGAGTCGCATTTTCGGCGAAATCCTGCGGTGTTTGCAAAATTTAATTCGGATCCGCGATCTGCGACGCCGATGAGCGTTCCGAAGGACTCTGCAGAAGTATTTGTGCATTGATTGTGTGCCGTCCCCGCAACGCGCTGTGCATCGAGTCGGCGTGGATGGGGAAATCGCGCTAGCAGTGGTGTGAGCGGGGCTAAGATAAAAGCCTATGAGTCTGTTCTTTGCTGCTGGATCGCCGACGACGGAGATGTCTCCGGAGGAGTTTCGCGCGGGGCTGGTTGAGGCCCTGGATAAGCTGGAGAAGCTGCGGCCGCGCAAGAAAGTGCTGGCCGTTCCGCCGGACTTCACCCGGTTTCACTCGAAGGCCGGCGAGTTGACGGACATGGCGTATGAGTACTACGGCGACCGCCTGACCGACGTGCTCCCCGCGCTGGGCACGCACAAGCCGATGAGCGAGAGCGAGCTGGCGACGATGTATCCGCTGACGCCGAAGAATCTGTTTCGCGTGCACGACTGGCGCAACGACATCGTCACGCTGGGCGAGGTGCCGAGCGAGTTCATCTGCGAGGTGAGCGAGGGCAAGGTGGATTACACGTGGCCGGCACAGGTGAACAAGCTGCTGCGCGATGGCGGGCACGATCTCATCCTCTCGATCGGGCAGGTTGTACCGCATGAAGTTGTCGGCATGGCGAATGGCTCGAAGAATATTTTTGTGGGCACGGGCGGTGTGATGGGGATTCATCGCTCGCACTTCCTGGGTGCGGTGTATGGGATGGAGCGCATGATGGGGCGCGTGGATACGCCTGTGCGGCGCGTGCTGAACTACGCGAGCGAGCACTTCGCGAAGAACCTGCCGATCGTGTACGTGCAGACCGTCGTGAACAAGAACGACAAGGGCGAGCTGGTGATGCGCGGACTGTTCATCGGCGACGACAACGAGTGCTTTGACAAGGCGGCGGAGCTGAGCCTGAAGTGCAACTTCCTGATGATGGATCGCGAGATCAAGAAGGCTGTGGTGTTTCTGGATCCGCATGAGTTCAAGACGACGTGGCTGGGGAACAAGAGCGTGTATCGGACGCGCATGGCGCTGGCCGACAACGCGGAGTTGATTGTGCTGGCGCCGGGTGTGCATGAGTTCGGCGAAGACCCGACGATCGATAAGCTGATTCGGAAGTTTGGCTACTGCGGCACTCCGGCGACGCTGAAGTATGTGAAGGAAGATCCGGGGCTGGCGAGCAATCTGAGCGCGGCGGCGCATTTGATTCATGGCTCGAGCGAGGGGCGGTTTACGATCCGGTACTGCCCGGGCGGGTTGACGAGCGAGGAGATCGAGGGCGTGCACTTCGAGTACGGCGACCTGAAGGAGTACGAGAAGAAGTACGACCCGGAGAAGTTGAAGGATGGATGGAATGTGGTGGATGGCGAGGAGATCTTCTATATCTCGAACCCCGGGCTGGGGTTGTGGGCGTACAAGGGACGGTTTGTAGACTAACGCTTGATTTACGGGACCGAGACAGAGCTGTCTGACGCAATTGTTGCGCTGTCTGACCGGAGCCGGGTATTCTGTACGCGCGACGACGCCAAAGTGTGCGCAGGCGTCGAACGATTCCAGGACAGGTGAAGATTGGAGACTGTGATGGCGAGTGAGCTGCGTTTGCCGAAGTATTCCGTGGGAGTGGGCGACCGGTTCGCGCACCAGGCGAAGGCCCAGTTGGCGGCCTGCATCAAGGCGAAGGAAGCAGGAATTGAGGTGGCTCCGGTGTGGAACAAGTCCAACCGCGAGCATACGATTATCGGCAGCGAGCCGAAGAACACGCGCGTGGCGGCGGACGCGGCGGTGAAGGAGCTCGGCTGGAAGACGCCTTACTTCCTGGATGCGGACCACATCAATTTGAAGAACGTGGAGCGGTTTGTGGCTCCGTGCGACTTTTTCACGATCGATGTGGCCGAGGAGATTGGCAAGCCAGCGAAGCCGGAGGATGTGGACGCGTTTGTGGCGCGGCATCCGGAGTTGGTGGGCGAAGTGAGGATTCCGCGGATTGCGGCGCCGTTCAAGACGGATGTGGCGTTTGTGAAGGGCGTGGCGAATAAGTTCCTGGCGGCCGTGCAGGACGCGGGACGGATTTATCGGTTCCTGGTGGAGAAGAAGGGCGAGGGCAAGTTTGTACCTGAGGTCTCGATGGATGAGACGGACTCGCCGCAGACACCGGTGGAACTGCTGATCATTCTCGCCGCGATTGCGGACGAGAAGATTCCGATCCAGACGATTGCGCCGAAGTTTACGGGACGGTTCAACAAGGGCGTGGACTATGTGGGCGATGTGAAGCAGTTTGCGAAGGAGTTCGAGGAAGACATCGCGGCGATTGCGTTTGCGGTGCAGCGGTATGGGCTGCCGGAGAATTTGAAGCTGAGCGTGCACTCGGGCTCGGATAAGTTTTCGATTTATGCGTCGATTCATGCGGCGATGGTGAAATTTGACGCGGGCGTGCACCTGAAGACGGCGGGCACGACGTGGCTGGAGGAGCTGATCGGACTGGCAGAGGCCGGCGGGTCGGGACTGAAGCTGGCGAAGGAGGTTTACCGCGAGGCGTACGCGCATGCGGATGAGCTGACCGCGCCGTATGCGACCGTGATCGACATCGACCGCGCGAAGCTGCCGAAGCCCGAGGAGGTCGACAAGTGGACGAGCGAGCAGTACACCTCGGCGCTGCGGCACGACCAGAAGAACCCGGCGTATAACCCGAGCTTCCGCCAGCTGCTGCATGTTGGGTTCAAGGTGGCGGCGAAGATGGGCGACCGCTATACGAAGGAGTTCGACGAGCACGAGGACGTGATCGCGAAGAATGTGACCACGAACCTGTGGGACCGGCACCTGAAGCCGGTGTTTCTGGGCGCGTAGTTGTCGCTCCCTTAGCGCGCGGTAGACTTTGCAAGGCGGGCACGAAAGCCAGCGGTGCGTCGCGGATGCTACAGTTCTAGCAGAGATTTTGTTCGGAGATGCGCGGAAATGATTGTGGTGCTGATGGGGGTGAGCGGGTCGGGGAAAACGACGATCGGCACCCTGCTGGCGCAGCGCACGGGAACGGTCTTTGCGGATGCGGATGACTATCATCCGGCGGCCAACAAAGAGAAGATGCGCGCGGGGATTCCGCTGAACGATGAGGACCGCGAGCCGTGGCTGGAGATTCTGAACAGCCTGTTGCGTGGCTGGTACCACAGCGGCGAGGGTGGCGTGCTGGCGTGCTCGGCGCTGAAGGAGAAGTACCGTCAGACGCTGGAGAGCGGGATTCCGGCGGGTGCGATCACCTTCGTCTGGCTGGATCCGAGCAAGGAATTGCTGACGGAGCGGATGGCGGCGCGGCATCACGAGTTTATGAATCCGAAGTTGCTGGACAGCCAGTTTGCAACGCTTGAGCCGCCGAAGGATGCGCTGCGCATAGAAAACGACAGTGCGCCGGCGGAGGTCGTGGACCAGATTCTGGAGCATGTTTCGCTAACCGCGGGCCAGCAAGAACAAGAGAAGCAGCAAGGGAAGAGCTAAGGAGCTGACGATGGCAGGATTGTTTGATTTGACGGGGAAGACGGCGGTGGTGGTGGGTGGAACGTCAGGTATTGGCCTGGCGATGGCGCTGGGACTGGCGGATGCCGGCGCGGATGTTGTGGCGAGCTCGCGGCGCCAGGAGCAGGTGGACGAGGCGGCGAAGCAGATTGAGTCACGCGGACGGCGGAGCTTGCGCGTGGCTTCCGACGTCGCGGATCGCAAGAGCCTGCAGGCGCTGTGCGATGCAACAATCGGCGCGTTCGGCAAGGTGGACATCCTGATTAATTCGGCGGGCAAGATCAAGCGCGCGCCGACGGTGGATTTTCCCGAAGACGAGTGGAATTCGATCATGGACACGAACGTCACCGGAACGCTGCGCTCGTGCCAGATCTTCGGCGAGAAGATGCTGGAGCGTGGCTACGGGCGCATCGTGAACATCGCGTCGCTGAACACGTTTGTGTCGCTGAAGGAAGTGACGGCGTATGCGTGCTCGAAGGCTGCGGTGGGCGCGCTGACGCGGTCGCTGGCGGTGGAGTGGTCGGCGCAAGGTGTGACTGTGAATGCGATTGCTCCGGGTGTTTTTCGGACGGCGCTGAACGCGGAACTGCTGGACAAGAGCGAGCGCGGCAAGGAGCTGCGCATGCGCACGCCGATGAATCGCTTCGGCAAGACGGAGGAGCTGGTGGGCGCGGCGATTTATCTCGCGTCCGACGCGGCTGCCTTTGTGACGGGCGAGATCCTGGTGGTCGATGGCGGCTTCCTGGCGAGCGGTGTGAACCAGTAGGTTCCGGATAGCCGGGCTAAAATCATAAGACAATCGTTTTTCCTTGCAATAAGAGGCAGCCAGTCGTGCATGAAAAATGCTAGACTGGCTGCCTCAATTGCAAAGGAGCAAGACGCGTGAAGAACATAGCCCATCGGGCGGCCATGCTGGGGTTGCTTGGCCTGACGGCGTTGACGGTATCGGGACAGAAGAACGGCATGGTCAAAGACCAGCCGTGGATGGACGCCAAGCTGTCGCCGGAGCGGCGCGCGGATCTGGTGCTGGAGCAAATGACGCTCGACGAGAAGATTGGCCTGCTGCACGGTAACGGCATGGCGCGGCAGAAAAATCTTCCGGCGGAGATTCAGGCTGTGCAAGACCAGTCGAACGGCGGCGCTGGCTTTGTGTTTGGTGTGCCACGGCTGGGGATTCCGTCGATCCAAATGACGGACGCCGCGTATGGTGTGCGGCAGAGCGCAGATAACGGGCGCTACTCGACGGCGCTGCCTTCGAACCTGGGATCAGCGGCGAGCTGGGACCAGGACGCAGCCTGCGCGTACGGCAAGCTGATTGGCGATGAGCTTCGCCTGCAGGGATACAACACCACGCTGGGCGGCGGAACGAACATCACGCGCGATCCGCGCAACGGTCGCACGTTTGAGTACATGGGCGAGGACCCGGTTCTCGCAGGAACGATGGTGGGCTCCCGTATTCGCTGCGAGGGCGGTGAGCATGTGATCTCCGACATCAAGCACTATGCATTCAACGATCAGGAGAGCGGACGGCAGGAGGTCGATGTGCAGATCGGCGAGCGTGCGGGGCGCGAGAGCGAACTGCTGGCGTTCGAGATTGGCGTGAAGACCGGGCATCCGAATGCGGTGATGTGCAGCTACAACGGCGTGAACGGCGACTACGCGTGCGAGAACACGTGGCTGCTGCACGATGTGCTGAAGGGCGAGTGGAAGTTCCCGGGATTTGTGATGTCGGACTGGGATGCGACGCACAGCACGGTGAAGGCCTCGCATGCGGGTCTGGATCAGGAGCAGCCGCTGAATCTGTTCTACGGCGCGGCGCTAAAGAAGGCTGTGGAGAGCGGCGAGGTCTCGCAGGCGGAGCTGAACGACCATGTTCGGCGCGTACTGTGGGCGGAGTTCGAGAGCGGGCTCATCGACCATCCGGTGGTGAAGCGGTGTGGTCGACCCGATGCACGGATTTGCGGTGTCGCAGAAGGTTGAAGAGGGAAGCGCAGTGCTGCTGCGCAATGAGCACGCGGCGCTGCCGATTGACCCGCAGAAGGTGCGGTCGATTGCTGTGATCGGCTTCAACGCGGACACGGGGATGATCTCGGGCGGCGGCTCGGCGCAGGTGGACGCGCCCGGGCAGATTGGCGGAACGAAATGGCGGACGCACATCTGGTTCCCGACGTCGCCGCTGGAGGCGATTCGCGCGAAGGCTTCGGAGGCGAAGGTGAGCTTCAGCTCGGGCGAACAAATCGAGGATGCGGTCGAGAAGGCGAAGTCCGCGGACGTTGCGATTGTGTTCGCATGGCAGTTTGAGGCAGAGGGCAACGATCTCGAGAACCTGTCGCTGCCGAACGATCAGGACAAGCTGATTGCAGCGGTGGCGAAGGCGAATCCGCGCACGGTGGTGGTGCTGGAGACCGGCACGGCAGTGACGATGCCGTGGCTCGACAGCACAGGCGCGGTGCTGGAGGCGTGGTACGGCGGGTCGAAGGGCGCGGATGCGGTGGCGCGGCTGATCTTCGGCGAGGTGAATCCGAGCGGCAAGCTGCCGATGACCTTCCCGCGCAGCGAGGACGATCTGCCGCGCACGACGATCGCGCAGCCCCCTCCGCCGGTGAAGAATGGCGTGCTGAGCTTCAAGGTGGATTACAACGTCGAGGGCGCAGCGGTTGGGTACAAGTGGTATGAATCGCAGAAGAAGCAGGTGCTGTTCCCGTTTGGCTTCGGACTCTCGTATACGACGTTCAGCTATTCGAACCTGAAGGCGGGCAAGGACGGCGAGTCGGTGACGCTGACGGTGACGAACACAGGTGCGCGTGCAGGAGCGGAGGTCGCGGAAGTGTACGCAACACTGCCAGCGAGTGCGGGCGAGCCATGGAAGCGGCTGATCGCTTATAAGAAGATCGAGTTGGCGCCGGGCGAGAGCAAGACGGTGACGATGGATGTCGATCCCACGTATGAGTCGATCTGGGATGTCGCTGCGAAGCGCTGGACGAGGCCGAGCGGCGAGTACAAAGTGATGGCGGGTGGTTCGTCTTCAAAGCTGCCGCTGGAGGCGACGTTCTCGGTACGCTGATTGAGCGAGCTTCGAGTTATGAGTGAAAGGCCTGCCGAGCGGCAGGCCTTTTGCTTTGAATGCGCGTGAATTAGTGAGCGCCGGCGGGACCGCGGCCGGGCTTCACTTTCTTGAAGAACCAGACGACGATGACGCAGCCTGCGCAGAGCAGTGAGAGCCAGCGGAAGACGTCGACGAACGCCCAGGTAGAGGCTTGGCGCACGAGTTGGCCGTAGAGGCTGGCCTGCGCGGGACCAGCAGCGTTGCTGGCGCCGAAGTAGCCGTTGAGGAAGTGCTGCGAACCTAGGACGCTGTTCTGGAAGGCCAGGCCGCTGCGCGGAACGTGGTTGATGATCTCGTTCTGGTGAACGTCTGCACGGCGCACGAGCATCGTGGTGGCAAGAGAGATGCCGATGGAGCCACCTACATTGCGCATGAGGTTGAACAGTCCGCTGGCGTTGCCGATCTGGTCGTTGCGCAGCGTACCGTACGCGGCGGTGCTGATGGGCACGAAGACGAAGCTGAGGCCGAAGCCGGTGATGAGGATGGGGAGGAAGAGTGTCGTCGGTGAGATCTCAGTGGTAATGGAGCCGAAGTAGAGTGTGGTGAGGCCGAAGGTGAGGAAGCCGAAGGTCAGCAGGTAACGCGGATCGACCTTGTTGGAAAGATAGCCGATGACAGGCATGCCGCAGATGGCACCGAGGCCGCGCGGCGCGACGACGAGGCCCGCGGTGAACGCGGTATAGCCGAGTAGCTCCTGATAGAAGAGCGGGAGCACGGTGACGGTGGAGTAGATGCCGACGCCGAAGAGGAAGATGAGTATGCAACCGATGAGGAAGTTTCGATCCTTAAGTACCTTGAGATCGACGAGCGAGTCCTTGACGAACCACGAACGGTAGACGAACCAGACGAACGAGATGATGAGAGCGAGGAAGGCCCAGCGGAGCCAGATGGCGCCGAACCAGTCGACCTCCTGGCCCTTGTCGAGGATGACCTGCAGGCAGCCGCTCCAGACGACGAGCGTGCCGAAGCCAATCTTGTCAAAGGGAGCAACCTTGGCTTTCGAGATGTACGGCGGGTCATGGACGAAGCGGCTGATCATGAAGACGGCCATCGCGCCGACCGGGATGTTGATGTAGAACGCGTAGCGCCAGGAGTAGGTGTCAGTGAGCCAGCCGCCGAGCGTGGGGCCGAGCACCGGAGCGACGACGACACCGAAGGCGAAGACGGCCATTGCCGCACCGCGCTTGCGTGGAGGGAAGCTCTCGAGCAGGATGGCCTGCGAGAGCGGCTGCAGTGCGCCGCCGCCTGCGCCCTGCACGACGCGTGCGAGCAGCATGAAACCGAGTGTGGGCGCCGCTCCGCAGGCGAAGCTGGCGATGGTGAAGATAACGACGCAGGTGATGAGAAAACGCTTGCGGCCGAAGCGCAGTGAGAACCAGTTGGACGCCGGAAGGATGATGGCGTTGGCGACTAGGTAACTTGTGAGCACCCAGGTGGCTTCGTCAGTGGATGCAGAGAGCGAGCCCGCAATGTAAGGCAGCGCGACGGAGGCGATCGCGGTGTCGAGCACCTCCATGAAGGTGGCGAGCATGACGGAGGCCGCGATGAGCCAGGGGTTTACGCCCTGCGTGACCTCCTGTGGCGCCTCGGCGGTCAGGGACGAATGATCGAGTGTGGCGCTAGCACTTGCCATGCGTCCAGAGCTGCATCCTTCGTGCGGGAGTCGGGCGAGTCAATTCGCCACTCAGTTTGGATGCCGCAGGGCGCAATCGGATGCGAGGTGATGCGATCTTCGTCTGGGATTACGGACCGGATTACGAGTTTTGCGGAGTGACGGTGCGCTCGGCCGGCGGAAGTGGTGAATGCATCGGGAAGCGGCGTTTGTAGGCGAGGATGGGTTGCTCGAAGAAAAAGTAGGAGAGCGATGCGAGCGCGACAGTCAGTGGGAAGGCAATCACGAAACGGGCGAGCTGATACTTCGCACCGAAGGTCGCGTGCGCGAGATGTTCGCCGAGGACATCGATGAGCGGCTCGATGAAGATGTGCAGAACGTAGAAGCCGTAGCTGATGCGGCCGAGGAAGCGTAGAGGAGGCGAAGAGAGAATGCTGCGCAGACGGCCGGCTCTCATCGCGATGGGAATGATGGCTGTAGAGGCGATGCCGACTCCGAGCAGGCCGACGGTGAACTGCGGATAGGGCGAAAGATAGAAGGTGCCGGAGCGCCAGCTCGCGAGGAGGTAGAGCACAACGCCGGACCAGAACGCCGGCTCAGCACAGCGCTCGATGAGCTGCCAGTGAGGTCCGCGCAGCGCGAACGCCAGAGCAGCGCCAAGTGCAAGGGTGCCTGCATGCGTGAAGATCGATGGATCCAGCGTTGCGGCGAACTCCGGCGGGACGATGGGCAGGTGCGTGAGGATGCGAAAGAGCTCAGAGAGAGCGACGACCCACAGGCTGAGATTGAGCGCGCGCGAGCGAGTGCCGGAGAAGAGAACGAGCGCAGGCCACAGGATGTAGAACTGCTCTTCAACGGCGAGGCTCCAGAGATGAAAGAGTGGGAGCGGTGAAATAGGCTGCAGCGCCGTGGTGACGAGGCCGGGAAGATTCTGCATGAACCCGGCATAGAGAAGAACGGGCGAGAGCTCTGCGAGACGATTGCCGCGTGCAACGGAGGCGAGCAGCGCGATGAGTACGACGGCATAGTAGAGCGGGAAGATGCGCAGGACGCGGCGTGCGTAGAAGTTGCGAAGGACATTGCGCTCGTCGCGTGAGTCCCAGAGGCTGCCGGTGATGAGAAAGCCGGAGAGCGCAAAGAAGAGGATGACGCCGGTCCAGCCGGTCTCTGTGAAGAAACCGAGCACGCGTACGAGCGGGTTCGCGGAGCGAAGGCCGCCGCCGTAGTGAAAGATATAGACGAGTAGAATCGCGACGCCGCGCAGACCGTCGAGTGCAGGATCGCGGCGGCTTGCGGCCGCTCGAAGGCGCGCAGAGGGCATCGAGGTCAGGCTACGTTTGCGCGCGCAATGAGTCAACGCGCGTGGCCACGCGGACGTTTTGACAGGGTAGGTCAGAAGCTGCGGAGGAGAAACTCTCTCGCCGTCGCAAGCACGCTGGCTCGCGCTTGCGGATTGGGCAGTATGCGGGCGATTCCAATAGCTCCCAGCATGGTTGAAAAGATGGCGATGAAGGCGCGCTCCTTGTCGGCGGTGCGCCGGCCGGGCATGAATGGGAGCAGACGGCTCTTGTAGATTGTGAGTTCGTTGACGATTCGGGGTTTTATCGGCTTATCCACACGCGCAAGCTCTGGCGCGAGGGCAGCGAGCGGGCAACCGGCCTCTGCGTGATTACAGTGCTCCGCGCTGAGGTAGGTCTTCACGATGGTCTTCCATGCGGTTCCCGGAGGCGATTGTTCCGCGGCCTGAGCGAGGGAATCGGCCATCTGTTGGAAGGCGTCGCTGAGCGATTCCTGGAGCAGCTCATCCTTGCTCCCAAAGTGCTTGTAAAAGCCTCCGTGGGTGAGACCCGCGTCACGCATTACGGTAGCGACCGCGGCGCCTGATAAGCCCTGCGCGCGGACGCGCCTGGAGGCGTCTTTAACGATCTGCTGACGGACCTGGGCTTTATGTTCGGGCCGGTAGCGCATGGCTGATTATAGGATGCCTGCCATCATCTCAAGGTCGTGAAGGGATAGCCGGTTTTCCGAGGGCGGTCGCAGAAAAAAGTTGAGCCTATTAGATGATGCATGTAATCCTATGCAGCAAGGAGGCAATATGACGCCTGAAACCATCTTCCGGATCCAGCTCGTCTTCGGTTATGTCGCGTGGTTACTCTTCTTCGGTGCGTATGTGATGCCGAAGCTGAGATCGATGGGCCGCGTGGATGCGCAACGTGCCATCGCGACTGTGCACAGCTTCCGTTTCTTCGGACTCGTCTTCATCCTTCCGGGTGTCGTGGGCACGCTGCCTGGAAGTTTTACCCGGTTTTCCGCCTACGGAGACCTCGCAACGGCGGTGCTGGCCATCATCGCGCTGCTGACGGTGCGGAGAGCTTCGATCTTTCGAGTGTTCGTAGTCGCCTTCAACATTGCAGGAGCCGCCGACATTCTCATCGACTACTACCACGCGATCGTTGCGGGTCTGCCGTTTGTGGCCGGACAGTTGAGAGCCGCCTATGCAATCCCGGTGCTGTACGTGCCATTGCTGATGATTACGCACAGCCTTGCCTTTTATCTGCTGCTGCGCCCCCAGAGCGAGCCGGCGCCTGTCTTTGCAGGCCAGACAGTCACCTCGTAGAGAAGAACCGGCTAGGTCTCGCGGAAGATTTCGGCGCGCGGGTCTTCCGGGTTCAGGCGTTGAAGCTCGCGCAAAATTTCTTTCGAGCGCTCGTCCTGCACCTTGGGAACGACAATCTTGATCTCGACGATCTGGTCGCCGCGCTGGCCTTCGCGCGTAGCGCTGGGTACACCCTTTTCGCGCATCCGCAGCTTCTGCCCGGTCTGTGTTCCGGGCGGAATCTTGAGCTGCGCGCTGCCTGCGTGATGGCCCTCGCCGTCGATGGTGGGCACCTCGATGCGTGCGCCGAGCGCGGCCTCCATCGCCGTGATGGGAATGGTGACGTGGATGTCGTCTGCAACGCGGCGGAAAAGCTTGTGATGGCCGACGCGGATGATGAGGTAGAGATCGCCCGCGGGCGCGCCCTCGGTGCCTGCATTGCCTTTGCCGGCGAGGCGAATTCGCTGGCCGTCGCGCGTGCCGGGCTTGATGCGGAACTCGAGCGGCTCATGGCGTGTGACCACGCCGGCGCCGTCGCAGGTGGGGCAACTGTTCTGCACCTTGCCGGAGCCGCCGCAGCGCGGGCACTGGATGTTGAACTTCATGCGGCCGCCGGTCTGCTGCACCTGACCTGTGCCGTGGCACTCGGGGCACTCCATCGGCTTACCGACCGCGCCTGTGCCTTTGCACGTGGGGCAGGGCGATTGCCGTTGAATCTCGAGGCGCGTGACGCCGCCGCGGATGGCGGTCCAGAAGTCGATCTCGACCTGGTACTCGAGATCGGTGCCCGGCTGCGGGCCGCGTGGCTGGCGGCCACCGCCGCCGCCGAACATGCTGCCAAAGATGTCTTTGAAGCTGGAGCCGAAGCCGCTCGACTCAGCTTGCGACGCGCGACGCCCCTCGGGTGTGAAACCGGAGAAGTCGAAGCCGGAGAAGTCGAACGGAACGCCCTGGCCGCCGCCAGCGGAGCGTCCGCCACCGCCCGCGCCAGCGCGAGCGTAGGCCTCGGCCGCGGCGGGGTCGATGTTGTCGGAGTAGAAGCCGAGCTGGTCGTAGACCTTGCGCTTCTTCTCTTCGGAAAGGACGTCGTTGGCTTCTGAGATCTCTTTGAATTTCTCCTCAGCCTTCTTGTCGCCGGGGTTCACATCAGGGTGATACTTGCGCGCGAGTTTGCGGAAGGCCTTGCGAATCTCGTCCTGCGTGGCCGTCTTCTTGACGCCGAGTGTGCCGTAGTAGTCCTTGGTCTGTGGTCCTGCCATAGTGTTGTTCTCAAACTTACTCTACAGATGCGCCGTGAGGTAAGACGGCATCATCGTGTGTCGCGGCCTGACACACCGGCACCAGTAGAGGTAGAGGGTGCGGCCGGCGATGTTCCGGCGCTGAATCTCTTGTCTGTTGCACCGGGGAGTTGAAACAATTTGAGCCGCTGAACCGGCGCGAGTTTTCGCCAGGTCCAGCGGCTCTTTTGTCGACAAAAGAACTTTAGTTCCAGACCGTGCTGGCCTTGATCGCCTCCACGTTGAAGACCTGGTCTGGTTCTACCTGCTGCATGCGCGTTACGAACTCTTCTGCCTCCTCGCGCGTTGCAAAAAGACTGCGCTGGTATAGGCGGCCGGCGCGAAGCGCGTCACACCGCCAAAGGATCTCCCCCATGTGCCCGTGGCCGAAGCCGAGGTCCCAATTCACTCCCTGCGGCCATGCTCCGTCGTTCTTTGATCTTTCGTTTGTCATTCCTCCGCCACCCTTCCAGCCCTGATTCCGGCTACTTATTAGAACCCGCTCCGCGCGAATTTGATTCGTTTTCGAGGTCACTTCTGTGTCGTTCGTTTGTCACCGCTTTGTCGCTCCATGCGCACCAAGATGCAACAAGGAGGAGGCTTCAGTTTCGAAGCCTTCCTCCTTGTAATACGCGCTACGAAGCGAAACGGTTCTGTTTACCTGGCTTCTCTTTTACTTATCGCTATCGACATACTCCGCGTCGATCACGCCTTCGTCCTTCGGCTGGTCGGCTGTTCCTGCCGCGGCTGCATCGCCGTCAGTAGGAGGCGTGCCGGCTGCAGACTGCGCCTTGTACAGCGCCTCGGCGAGCTTGTGGCTTGCCGTGGTCAGGCGTTCGCGTGCAGCGTCCATCTCCGTCCTGCTTGGATCGCCACCGCCCAGCGTGGTCTTGGCATCGGCAAGCGCGGTCTCGACGTCGCTCTTGTCCGCCGCCGCGACCTTGTCGCCGCCTTCGCGCAGCATCTTTTCGACGTTGTAGACCATGGAGTCGAGTTGGTTGCGAGCCTCGATCTTCTCCTTGGCTTCCTTATCCTCCGCCGCGTGCGCCTCGGCGTCCTTCGCCATGCGCTCGACCTCGTCCTTGCTTAGACCCGAAGAGCTCGTGATCGTAATCTTCTGGTCCTTGCCGGTGGCGTTGTCCTTCGCCGTCACGTTCAGGATGCCGTTCGCATCGATGTCAAAGGTGACCTCGATCTGCGGCATGCCGCGCGGAGCAGGCGGGATTCCGCCGAGCTTGAACTTGCCGAGCGTGCGGTTCTGCGAAGCCATCGGCCGCTCGCCCTGCAGAACGTGAATCTCGACCTCGGTCTGGTTGTCGGCCGCCGTCGAGAAGGTCTCTGTCTTCTTCGTCGGGATGGTCGTGTTGCGCGGGATCATCGGCGTCGCCACGCTGCCCATCGTCTCGATGGCGAGCGTCAGCGGCGTGACATCCAGCAGCAGCAGGTCCTTCACATCGCCGGCAAGTACTCCGGCCTGGACTGCCGCACCGATCGCGACGACTTCGTCAGGGTTTACGCCCTTGTGAGGCTCCTTGCCGAAGAGGTCCTTCACCAGCTTCTGAATCGCCGGCATGCGGGTCTGTCCGCCGACGAGTACGACCTCATCGATCTTGCTCGCGTCAACGCCCGCATCCTTCATGGCCTGCTTGCATGGGCCCACAGACTTCTGCAGCAGGTCGTCGACGAGCGACTCGAGCTTCGCGCGGCTCAGCGTGCGAACAAGGTGCTTCGGGCCGGAGGCGTCTGCGGTGATAAAGGGCAGATTGATCTCCGTCTCCTGCGCGGTCGAGAGCTCAATCTTGGCTCGCTCCGCCGCGTCCTTCAGACGCTGCAGCGCCATCTCGTTGCCCTTGGAGGTCAGGTCGAGCCCGCTCTCCTGCTTGAACTCCGAGATCAGCCAGTCGACGATGCGCTGGTCGAGGTTGTCGCCGCCGAGGTGCGTGTCGCCATTTGTCGACTTCACCTCAATGACGCCCTCGCCGACCTCGAGGATCGAGATATCGAACGTACCGCCGCCGAAGTCATACACGGCGATGGTCTCGTCCTTCTTCTTGTCGAGCCCGTAGGCCAGCGCGGCCGCGGTCGGCTCGTTGACGATGCGCTTCACGTCGAGACCGGCGATTCTGCCGGCATCCTTGGTGGCCTGGCGCTGCGCGTCGTTGAAGTACGCCGGGACGGTGATGACGGCCTCGGTCACGGTCTGCCCGAGATAGTCTTCCGCGGCCTTCTTCAGCTTCTGAAGGATCATCGCGGAGATCTCCGGGGGCGTGTACTGCTTACCCTGCGCCTCAATGGCGACGTGATCGCCCTGCTGGACGACCTTATAGGGCACCATCTTCATCTCGTCGTTGACTTCATTGAAGCGCCGTCCCATGAAGCGCTTGATCGAATAAACCGTGTTCTGCGGATTGGTGATCGCCTGGCGCTTGGCCACCTGGCCGACAAGCCGCTCGCCGTTCTTCGTGAACGCGACGATCGAGGGGGTCGTCCGTCCGCCCTCCTCATTGGGGATAACCTTGGGCTCTCCACCTTCCATCACGGCCACGCAGCTATTAGTCGTGCCGAGATCAATACCGATAATCTTTGCCATAGTCCTGCTCCTGGATTCCGGGCAGTCCGGCCCGGAGGGTCTTTTCGACCTCCCTCACTGTCGCATGTGAGTGAAGTACTGTCAAGGTATCTGATGCTCCGACATGCAATCGGATGCCGTTTCGGAGCTGTTTTTTGCCTTAAAATGCCGTCCAAGCGCCCTTTCCGGGACTCCCGGCAGGCCAGATGGGGTAACCGTTCCGGGGAATGGTGTTAGGCGGGAGGGGCTTGCAATACTCGGGCCAACTGCATTAGGAGCCACTAATGCCGGAGTCCCCCATGCCGTTTCACCGCTCCCTGATTTCCGCTTCCACTCTGGTTTTGATGCTGTCGCTGGCAGGTTGCGCTGACGACGGCGTGGTTTACGACAACACGCCGGTCAACCCGATCTCCGGAAACTGGCAGGTGAGCTCGTCGACCGGCGGCGTGCCCCTGCCGAAGATCTCCGGCGCGCTGAATAGCCAACCGGCCGGACTGACCGGGGTGCTGCACGCGGATGCGACGACCGGCTGCTCGACCGTGGCGGACCCGATCGCGGTGACGGGGAACACGGATAGCAAGGGTGTGACGACGCTGACCGGACCGGTGGCGGGAGGAACGCTGACGATCACCGGAACTCTGGCTTCGGACGGGCGCTCATTGACGAACGCGACGGTGAACGTTACGGGCGGGCAGTGTGCGTTTGCGACGGCGGCGCAGGCGTCGGTACAGAACTTCAGCTCGGTGACCGGATCGTACGTAGGAACCTTCTCGGACTCGAAGGGCCCGGTGATGAATGTGACAGCGAGCCTGGCGCAGTCGCCGGACGGGGACACCAATGGCAACTTCACGCTGAGCGGAACGGGCAGCTTCGGCACGAATCCGTGTTTCGTCAGCCCGGTGCCGGTGGTGAACTCGCAGGTCTCGGGCGGGACGTTCACCCTGACCTACACGGACAACACCAAGGGCAACAGCGTCACGGCGACGGGCACGTTCTCATCCGATGGAACCACGCTGACGGTGACGAACTGGTCGCTGACGGGGCCGTGCGGAGCGGATACGGGTACGGGAACGCTGACGAAGCAGTAGAGAATGAGTTAGGAGTGAGGAGTTAGGAACCGGGAATCACTGCCCGGTTGCTGCGCTGATTTTCCTTCCTAACTTCCTAGCCCCCTGACTCCCTAACCTCCTTCCGCCGAAGTAGAAAGTAGCTGAGCAGCAGCGCTGCTCCCACACCACCCACCACACCTTCAGTGCCGGAGAGTCCGCGCGCACCCCAGCGGCCGGCACCCCAGCCGTCCACCACGATCATGTAGAGCACGGGGATGTTTCCGAGCGAGTTGATGATGGAGTAGCGCCCGCAGCCGCTCTTGCCGGAGGCTCCGAGGAACTCGAGCACGACGGCGGTGAAGAGGCCGTAGGCTGTTCCGACGGTAAACAAGTACAACAGGACGCCGAGATAGTAGGTCGCCGGTGTCATGGGGCCGAGCCAGAGCACGGCCAGCGTTGCGGAGTTGACGATGGCGACGCTGAGGTAGATGACCGGCGCGGAGATACGCGCGGGGAGCGCGGCTCCGGCCAGGGAGCCGGCGGCCGTGAGAAGGCCACCGAGCAGACCGTTCACCCACGCCACGCTGTCGCCGCCGACGCCATAGCTTCTGGCGGCTCCGGGGAGCAGGCCGACGAGTGCTCCGGTCGCGATGGGAAAGGTCATGCAGAGCGTGTAGGGAATCGCCTCCCAGCGAAGGAAGGTGGCTTTGAACTCCAGCCAGATGTGGTGCATGGTGCTGCCGAAGGAGCCGGTGCGGATCTCGTCCTGCGGCGGGGCTGCGAGCGCGAAGAGTGCGGGCAGGCCGATGAGTGCCGCCGCTGTAAGGCCGAGAACGTCGCGCGAGACGCGAGGGCTGAGCCAGATGAGGATGCTGACGGAGAGCGCGCCCAGGCCCATCGACCCGGCCTGGTAGAAGCTGCCGGCGACGCGTTTGGAGCGCTCGGAGTGCAGGGCACCCATCATGCCGCCGCAGCTGGAGACGACGAGCTGGCATAGGCAGGCGCTCAGCAGGATGGGGATGAGTGCGTTCCTCGAGCTGAGGTCCTTCTGGTGGAAGCCCAGCGCCATCAATACAGCAGAGAGCAGACCGCCGACGAGCGAC
>CAWHBA010000011.1:0-161712 GCA_963827415.1 uncultured Acidobacteriaceae bacterium | reverse complement strand
GAGGCGGCGCTCGAGTGGATGCGGCAGTATTGGGGCGGGATGCTGAACGAAGGTGCGACGAGTTTCTGGGAGGCCTATGACACGATTGGTATCAGAGGATTTTCATTCGTCGCTGCAGGCGGATAATCGCTCGGGATATTTTGTATCGCTGGCGCATGGGTGGTCATCGGGACCGACGGCATGGCTGATGGAAGAGGTGCTGGGGATTCAGCCGACGGGCGCGGGTTTTGCGACGGTGAATCTGCGGCCGGACCTGGTCGATCTCGAGTGGGCGCGCGGAGCAATGCCGACGCCGCATGGGCTGATAAGGTGGATGCGCACAAGAGGCCAGGCGCAACGGAGATCGCAGTGGATCTGCCGGAGGGTGTGGTGGCGCGGTTGTCGGTGCCGGTGTCAGGCGCGCGAGTGACCGCGGTGCATGTGAACGGCAAGAGTGTGCCGGGCGAGAGCGCGGAGGGTGGAGCGCGGCGCGTGGTCGTGCTTGATCACGCAGGGCACTACGTTGTGACGGAGTGAGAGTCGCTTAGCTGCGGAAGCACTGTGAGTAGATGGACTCGGCGTCGGACTGCGTGATGTCTCGCGGATTGTTGCGCAGGAGGCGCTGGACGGTCATCGCAGCGGCGGCGAGATACGGATCGCGCTGCGGTCGATGCCGTGATGCGCGAGGTTGGTGTTGACGCCGCAGTCGTGAGTGAGTTGCTCGAGTTGCGTGGCGCCGGCGAGTGCGGTCGCGAGCGCGGTGGTTTGCGGTGCGGCGCCGAGGGCACGGGCGACGTTGGCGTGGCGCTCGGGTGAGGCTTCGGCGTTGAAGCGGAAGACTGCGGGGAGGAGAACGGCGTTCGAGAGGCCGTGCGGGAGGTGGAACTCGCCGCCGAGCGGATAGGCGAGCGCGTGTACGGCCGCGGTGTTGACGGGGCCGAGGCAGAGGCCGCCGTAGAGGCTGGCGCGCGACATGGCTTCGCGGGCTGCGGCGTCGTTGGGATTGCGGACGGCGCGCGGGAGGAAGCGTGCGCAGAGTGCGATGCCTTCGAGCGCGTAGAGGTCGACGAGCGGATGCGCGAAGCGGTTGGTGTAGGCCTCGATGAGGTGCGTGAGGGCGTCGAGGCCGGTGTAGGCGGTGACGGCGCGCGGGACGGAGTGCGTGAGCGTGGGGTCGATGAAGGCGGCGTCGGGTACGAGGTGCGGGCTGATGACGCCTTTTTTCAACTGCGCGGATTCGTCGAGAAGGATGGCGTTGGGTGAGACCTCGCTGCCGGTGCCGGAGGTGGAGGGAATGCAGACGAGGTGGCAGTTGCGCGAGGCGAGCAGGCCGATGCCGAAGGTGTCTTCGATGCGCTGATCGTTGCGCACGAACGCGGCGAGAAGCTTGGCGAGATCGAGCGCGCTGCCACCACCGATGCCAACGATGCATGTGGGATCGGCCGAGCGTGCACGAGTGAGGGCGAAGTCGAAGGCGGTGATGGTGGGCTCGCCTGCGGGTACGCGATCGGCGGTTACGGTGCAGCCTGCGGCGAGCAGCTCCTGCTGCATGCGATCGACGACTGGCGCGAGCGAGGACGAGTGGACGATGCGGATGCGTCGCGAAGGAAGCGCTGCGAGATAGGCGAGCGCTTCGGCGAGGCAGCCTGCGCCGAAGGTGAGGCGGCTGGGCTGCAGGAAGGTGATGGACCGCATGCTCATCGGCTACTTGGCGAGCGCGGGGCGCGGCCTGGTTTCGTTCTGCACCGTGGCGATGGCTTCTTGTGCGGCGTCGAGTGCGAGTTGTGCGCCGGCCTTGAGGCAGACGATGTTGTTGGTGCAGAAGAGCAGGTCGACGCCGAGGCGCAGCCAGTGGTGGAACTCCGCAGCACCGCAGGCGGTGATGATCTTCTTGCCGTGCTTGCGGGAGACGCGGACGATGTGTTCGGCCGCTTCGAGCAGTTCGGGGTGCGAGGTCTGGCCGGGTATGCCGAGGCTGGAGGCGAGATCGGCGGGACCGATGAAGATGTCGACGTCAGGGACGGAGGCGATCTCCTCGATTCGCTCGAGAGCTTCTTTGGTTTCGATCTGCGCGAGCAGCGTGAGCTCGGTGTTGAGCTTCTGTTGCTCGGCGGGCACGCTGTCGACGATGCCGTAGCGGAGCGCGCGCGAGACGCTGAACATGCCGCGTTCGCCGATGGGAGCGAACCTGGCGTAACGCACGAGTTCGGCGACCTCTTCCGGTGTGTCGACCATGGGGATGTCGATGATGTCGGGGCCGCACTCGGCGGCTTTTAGCACGCTCTCGCGGCGCGCGTCCGGGACGCGAATCATGGTGAGCATTCCGGTGCCAGCGGCCATGCGGCAGAGGTCGGCGGCTTCGGCGAAGCTGATGGGCGCGTGCTCCATCTCGATCCAGATGACCTGAAAGCCCATGTGGGCTGCGATCTCGAGGAAGATGGGATCGTAGGAATAGAGTGCGGCGCCCAGCAGTGGCCGTCCTGCTGCGTCCTTGATGGCTTGATGAAGGCGGTTCATCGGTGCTCCTCGGTGATTGAGTGAATGGATCATTATTTCCTAGACTCCTGCAGGGACCTGTTGTTGCGAGTTACGGCGCCACCCCTGCCAGGTGAGATCGCTGGCGACGGGTGAGCCCGGAAGCAGGAGACTGGCTGCGATGCCAACGACCAACAGAATCACGTGGCCGATGGCGCCGATCATGTAATCGTGCCACGTAAAGTTCCAGTGGCCGAGGTTGAGGATTTTGCCGCCTTCCGTGAAGGTGGCCCATGCAGTGAAGATAAGACTTACGATGAGGCCGGCGATCGCGCCTTCGCGCGTGGCTCGCGGCATGAGGAAGGCGAGCAGGAAGAGTCCTGCGAGGCCGCCGGCGACGACCGCGGTGATGGTGTAGTAGAGCGAGAGCGCGCTGCCCTGCGTGTGCGCGAGTCGCAGCGCAACCGTGGCAGCGGCGATGCCGCTGAGCGCGACGACGATGCGTCCTGCGCGGAGCAGTTCGCGGTCGGTGCTGCGTGGGCGCGCGAAGCGGTAGAAGTCCTCGACGGCGATGACCGAGAGGCAGTTCATGTCGGAGGCGAGCATGGACATCGCGGAGCCGAGCAGAGCGGCGACGAAGAGGCCAGCGAGGCCGGAGGGAATGTGGGTGACGAGGAAGTGCGGGAAGATGCCGTCGGCCTTGGTGATGGACTTGGGGATGGCCTCGCCGGTGAGGCGGTAGAAGCTCCAGAGCAGGCTGCCGATGAGCATGAATGCGGCCCACACGGGAAGGCAGAGGCCGGCGCCGAGAGCGATGCCGCGGATGGCACTGCGGTCGGAACGCGCGATGAGATAGCGCTGCACGACAGTTTGGTCCGCGGTGTATTTCTGCAGGTAGAAGAAGAAGCCGTAGATGACGAGCACGATGATGGTCGGCTGGTCGAAGCGGAATGCGGTGCTGCCGAGGCTCATCTTGTGGTGTGTCCAGGCGTCGGCGATGACGGCGCGCGGACCCTGCACGGGAAGGAAGAGAAGATAGGCGAGCGAGACGAGAATGCCGGCCCAGAGGACGAAGCCCTGCACGACGTCGCTCCAGACGACTGCTTCCACGCCGCCAATCAGTGTGTAGAAGATGGTGACGATTGCAGTGAGCGCGATGATGCCGGAGATGGGCCAGCCGGTCATGCTGGCGAGTGTGAGTGCGAGCAGGTAGAAGACGAAGCCCATCTTGGAGAAGTGCCCGATGGCGAAGGCGAAGGAAGAGTAGAGGCGGACACCACGGCCGAAGCGGCGACCGAAGTACTCGTAGGCGCTCATGCAGACGACGCGGCGGAAGAAGGGAACGATGACGGAGCCGATGAGACCGAGGACGCCGACGAAGAGAATGCCGGGGACGAGCAGTGACCAGTCGCCCGCATAGGCTGAGCCCGGATAAGCGATGAAGGTGACGCTGGTGATGATTGTTGCGAGCAGCGAGAGACCCATCGCCCAGCCAGGCACGGAGCGGCCGGCCACGAAGTATTGCTCCGTGGTGCGCTGGCGCCGCGCAAAGCGCAGGCCGATGGCGACGAGGCCTGCGAGGTAGGCGGCGATGATGGTGAGGTCGAACGGGCGCATGCGAATTCCTGGTCAGGCCGTGACGGCGTGTTGAAGACGATGGCGCGCCATGGTGACGGCCATGCGGATGGCAGCTTTCATGTTGGCGGCGCCGGCGATATTTTTGCCCGCGATGTCGAAGGCGGTTCCGTGATCGACCGAGGTGCGCAGGATGGGAATGCCGAGTGACATGTTCACGGTGGCCTCGAAGTCGAGGAGCTTCATGGGGATGTGGCCCTGGTCGTGATACATGGCGACGATGAGATCGTGCGAGCCGTTGGCGGCACGGAAGAAGATGGTGTCGGGCGCGACGGGGCCCTCGCAGTCGATGCCGCGGGCACGGCAGGCTTCAACTGCCGGAAGAATGAAGCGCTCGTCCTCTGTGCCGAAGAGGCCGTGTTCGCCAGCGTGCGGGTTGAGGCCGCAGACGGCGATACGGGGGCGCGGCTTGCCGAGGAGCTTCATCGCTTCGTTGCCGAGTTCGATGGTACGAATGATGCGTTCAGTCGAGAGGTTGCAGGCCTCGCGCAGGCTGATGTGCGTGGAGACGTGCACGACGCTGAGGCGCTGCCCGGCGAGAAGCATGCGCGAGTCGGCAGCGTTGCAGAGTTCGGCGATGTACTCGGTGTGACCCGAGAACTGCATGCCGCTGAGGGTGACGGCTTCCTTGTTGAGGGGCGCGGTGACCATGGCGTCGGCTTCGCCGCGCAGGCACATTTGCGTTGCATCGTGCACGTAGCGGACGGCAGCGGCGCCGTACTCGGCGCGCAATGTGCCCATGGCGATGACGGAGTCGGCGGGGAGTGCGCGGCAGTCGCGGAATTCGACGGGGAGTGTGTCGAGGCGAATGCCGGTGCAGCGTTCGGCCGCAGTGACTGTGGCGCGGTCGCCGAGCACGATGAAGCGGGCGGAGCGCTGGATCTCGGGGTCAGCGAGCGCTCTGAGCGTGACCTCGGGACCCACGCCAGCGGGATCGCCGAGCGTGATGGCGATGACGGGTCGAAGCTCTTCGCGGGCTGCAGAAGCGGCGGTCAAGCGATTACCTCCGGACGACATGTCTCCAGTAGACGACAGAGAAGGTCGGGCTCGCCAAAGCCTCCACTTTTGAGTACGACGGAGACGCCGTCGAACGGGCCGCCCTCGGCGATGGCGAGCGGGACGCCGGGCGCGAACTCGAGTTGCAGGCGAAGCGCTTGGATGCCGAGGGCACGACAGATAAAGTGTGCGGTGTCGCCGCCGGTCATGAAGAGGCAGCCGATCTGCGAAGGGTCGTGTGCGGCGATAGCACGGCGGATTTCCTCGGCGCTGGTCTCGCCGAGCATGACGGGGACGAGCAGATCGGTTGATGAGTGGGTCGTGTTCTGCAGGCATTCGACCTGAGCGCGCGTCACCGGGTGCGGGCTGCCGATGAAGAATATTGTGTGGCCGGGGCGTGGGGATGGCGCGGGTTGCGGCTTGAGCGGAGGAAGCGCTGCGGCGAGTGCGTGCGCGAGGCCGCCGGAGCCGATCCAGAGGATCTTTTTGCTGAGTGAACGCGCGGCGCTGACGATGCGTGCGAGATCGTCCTGGCTGGCGGCGTCGCAGAGGACGGCAGGTTTCGCGCTGTTGAGGCAGCCGCGCAGGATGGCCGCGAGTTCGTCAGCGGATAGATCAGCAGGCAGCGGAGTGAAGGAACAGGCGGCATTGGCGAGGAGTTCTGCGATCGGCAGTGTTCGGTTCCCGGCGGCATCGTGAATATGGAGGACGCCTTCGCGCACGGTGCGGCCCAATGCCGGATAGGCCGGCGCGAGGACAGCGAGATCGAAGCGGGCGTGACGCAGCGTGGCGGCGATCTCGGTAATGGTGTTGCCGCGAAAGACAGAGTCGAGCTTCTTGAAGAGTTCGACGTTCGCGGGAAGTCGTTGTGCGATGCTTCGGATCCGAGCCTCGGCCTCGGCGACGGGCAGATCGCGGCTCTCCGTGGAGGTCGCCTGAACGCTGGCGGCTTCTGATGGCTCACCATTAATGTGGACACGGACCGGATAGCAGACGGAGGTGAAGGCTACGGCAGCGTCGCAGGCGCCCGTGAGGTCGTCCGCAAGAATGACCAGGGGAGGACGAACAGACGCAACCGATTGAGGACGTTGATACTTTCTGTCCTGACCGGGTGTCATCCGCATGGTCTCCTATCCCAGCGCATTCTTTCAAATGAATGGAAATCATGGCAAGACAATTTTCGGATTATGGTCAAAAATGGAAGTAATACGACCTGGTCAGGATCCCATCAGAGGAGAAGAGTTTGAAGATAAAGCCTGTTTTACGCCACGTCGCCAACCTCTGGACCCTGATGCAGCACCCCTCGAGGGAGCGGGAGTGGACGCTGGATGAGAAGCTCGACGCGATTCAGGCGGCCGGTTTCGACAGCGTCTGCTGGGCGCCGAGTCGAGAGTTGACTGAAGGGCTTACTCAGCGCGGGCTGACCTTTGTTGGGGGCATGGCTTCAGGGGATGCCGCGGTGTTTCCGGGACTCCTTGACGATCTGCAACGCGCCGGTGCTCTGCATGTGAATGTGCAACTCGGTGGCGACGAGATGCTGGCAGCCGAGGCCCTGCGGCTGACGCTCACGCTGATGGACGAGGCGAAGGTGCGTGGGTTGCGGCCGGCGATCGAGTCGCATCGCGGCACCTGCACCGAGACACCGGAGAAGATGTACGCGCTCGCGGACGGATACCAGCAGGCGACGGGCGAGTTGTTGCCGATCTCCTGGGACTTCTCACATTTTGCCGTGGTGAAGCATCTTGTGCCTGCGAACTTTGTCGAGCGGCTGCTGGTGCGGCCGGAGCTTGTGCAACAGGCGCAACAGTTTCATTTCCGGCCGTTCAACGGACATCACGTGCAGGTGCCCATCACAGACGCGTCCGGCGAGCTGACGCAGGAGGTGCGCGAGTGGCTTCCGTTTGCCGAGGCCGTGCTGCGCTGCTGGCTTGCGGGCAATCGTGAGAGCGATCGCGAGATCTTCATCTGCCCGGAACTTGGTCCGGTGGACGGCGGCTATGCACTCTCGACCTTCCCGAACAGCTGGGAGGACGCGAAGGTTCTGCGAGTGGAGATCGAGAGGCTCTGGCGACGGGTTCTTGCGGATTAATCGCCCTGCCGCCGCCGGTACTCCGCGGGTGAGCAGCCGGCGACCTGTCGAAAGACGCGGTGGAATTGCGGGTAGCTGCCGAACCCTGCGTCGAGGGCTGCATTGAGCAGCGTGATTTGCCGGCCGGAGTCGCGCTCTTGCTCGTAGCGGTTGAGGAATCGCTGCATGCGCTGGCGGTTGCGGAACTCGACGATGGAGAGGCCGGTTTGTTGTTTGAAGAGGCGACTGAGACGGGAAGGACTGAGACCGGCGCGGCGTGCGAGTTGCGTGAGGTTGTACGTGTTTTCATCGGCGAGCAGCAGACGCGCGGCGCGCTCGACCGCCGGATGAACGCTGCGTACGGGGACCTCGCCGGCACGATCGAAGCACTTCCATGCATGCAGTAAAGCGTAGGCGAGGCCGGCGTTCAGACGGCCGGGTTCGCCGGCTGTGTCGGCGAGCTGCGCGAAGAGTTCTTCGAAGCGCGAGAGGTCCTGGTGACGCAGGCGGCGGCAGGTGTCACCGGTAAAGCTTCGCTGCTTGCAGGGGAAGCGATGCCCGATCGATGGCGCTGCGTTTGATCAGCCGGCGCCGGAAGACGACGATCCACATCTCAAAGTTGGAGGTCTGCTCAATGAGGACGTGCTCCTGCGCGGGAAAGAGCCAGAGCAGGTCGCCGCGGCGAATCTGGTAGCGAAGGCTGCCGAGCAGATAGGTTCCGCTGCCGCGCGTAACGAGGTTCAACTCCAGCTCCGCGTGGCGATGCCGCCGGTTCGCGCCGGCCGGGTTGGCGTACCGCCACGCCATTCCGTCGAGGCTTGCGGGAAGTTTGAGTCGCTGCAACATGACGACAAAAAATGATAACAAGTCCAACAGAAATGAGAAGCCAGTCGTTGCCCCGGTTGACTAAAGTTCCGGTATGAAAATTACCGACGAGCAGCGCGAACTCTACCGCAACGAAGGCTACATGATTCTTCCCGGCGTCATCCCGCCGGCGATGCTGGAGATGCTGCGCGAGGAGTGCTCCTACTATCTCGGTTACTACGACTCGATCATGGACGCGAAGGGCGTGCAGACGGAGAACATCAGCCACCGGGGCAAGCGCTACTTCATCAATAACCGCTATCGCCTGAGCAACCGGCTGTGGCAGTTTGTATTCAGTGATCTGATGGCCGAGGTTGCGCGTGCGACGGTCGGCGATGAGGCGTATCTATTTCACGAGCAGTGGGTGGTGAAGGGCGCAGAGCAGGGAATGAAGTTTGCGTGGCACCAGGATAGCGGCTACGTGAAATGGTACAACCCGACGACCGAACACAAGCCGTACGTAACCTGCTGGTGCACGCTCGACGATGTGAGCGAGGAGAACGGTACCGTGTATCTGCTGCCACACTCACGCGGCGGCACGAAGAGCACGATCATTAATCACGTCAAGGAGGACGGGACGAACGATCTCATCGGTTATTCGGGCAATGATCCGGGTGATGCGTTGATTGTGCCGGCAGGAAGCATCGTTGCCTTCGACAGCTTTGTCTTCCATCGCAGCGGGCCGAACAAGACCGAACGCATGCGCCGCATCTATCTGCCGCAGTACAGCGCGAAGCCGATTGAGCGTCCGGACGGCAAACCGTGGGCGATGGCGACTCCGTTCCTGAAGAATGGGAAGAACATCTACAACCACGCCGAGGACACCCCTGAGCGCTACGGTCCGTTCCCGGAGACAAAAAAAGAGAACGCGGCTTGAGTGGGTCGTGGTGAAACTGCAGGTGAGGAGCGGAGTAAGCTGACGAAGAGCGCGAATGCATGAAGAATCGAGTCCTTACGACCCGACTGAGTTACACGTCCAGCGAGGTCGCGGGGCAGCTCATCTTCTGCGTCATCTCGTTTTATCTGCTCAAGTTCTATACGGATGTCTATGGGCTCTCGGCAGCGGCGGCGGGAGCCATTCTTCTCTTCGCGCGTTGTGTCGATGCGCTCGATGCGCCAGTGTGGGGAATTATTTTTGAGAAGACGCACAGCCGGTGGGGCAGGAGCCGGCCGTGGTTTCTGTGGCTATGCGTTCCCTTTGCGGTGGCGGGCGTGGCAACCTTCGTTACGCCGAGCGTCGGGCCTACCGCGAAGATCATCTACGCAGCTTGCACGTACGTCTTCTGCAGCATTCTATATACGGGTATTAATACGCCGGTGACGGCGATTCTCGCGGCCCTGACGCCGGACTCGCACGAGCGCGTTGTGCTGACGAGCTTCCGCATGTTCGGCTCGAAGCTTGGTGTGCTGTTCGTCAACCTGACGGTACTGGGTCTTGTAGCGCGGCTGGGCCACGGTAACGATCGCCGGGGATTCATGTTGGTGATGCCGATCTATGCAGTCGGCTCGGTTGTGCTTTACCTGCTGGCGTTTCGGAATCTGCGCGAGATCATACCTGAGCAGCGCCAACACAGCTCGGTCAAGCAGAGTCTCCGCGCACTGAAGGGCAACGTACCCTGGCTGATTATCTTTCTCAGCAGCCTCTTCTTCTGGATCGCGTTCATTGCGCGCATCTCGTCGGCGCCCTACTTCTTCGAGTATGTGCTGCATCGCAAGGACCTGACTTCGATTGCGAACAGCCTGGACGTCGTTTCGCTGGCGAGCATCCTGCTCCTGCCGGTGTTTTGCAACTGGATCTCGAAGCGCAGCGTGTGGGCGCTTGGTCTTGTGGGCTCTGTGGCCGCACAGTTTGTCGTCTTCGCCGGTGTGAGAAGCCAGTCTGTCGCGACCGTGATGACGGGGTGGGTTATAGGCTTTCTGGCGAGTGGTGTTGCGATGGCGATGCCGTTCTCGTTGCTCTCCGACAGTGTGGACTATGGCGAGTGGAAGGGTGGCGTGCGCGCGGCGGGCTTGCTTACGGCGATCGGTGCCGCCTTCTGTTTAAAGGCTGGCAGTGGGCTCGGAGGCGCACTGCCTGCGTGGATTCTTGCGCATTTCCACTATCGTGCCCAACGTGGAGCAGACGGCGCACTCGATCGCGGGCATTGAGTTGAGTTGCGTGTGGCTGCCCGCGATTGCCTACGCGCTGGCGGTGCTGCCGGTGCTCTTCTACTACCGGTATGAGAGGCTGGAACCGCGGATCCGAGAGGATCTTGAGCAGCGCAGGCGTTTAGCAGCCGCAATGAGCAGCATCTAGGAGCTGGCGCAACGAAATGTTTACGGTCGAGAGACGGTCTGACGGTGTGATCTTTCGCAAGGACGATCGGCTGCTGCGCGTCCGTTTCATGACGGATTCGATCGTACGTATCACGTACACGCAGGGGAGGGAGTTCCTCGATCGACCGAGCCGCATTGTCGTTGCGATGCCTGATGATGTTGCATTCGAACTCCGACACGAAAAGCAGAACTACGTGCTTTCTACTGCGGCGGTGAACGTCAGGGTGAACGAGTCCACAGGGGCGTTGGCGTATTTCGATGCGACTGGCGCATTGCTGGTGCGCGAGCCCGAGGGCGGAGGGCGCTCGCTGACGCCGAAGCCAGTCACGCGTAACGTCTTTCCTAAAGGCGCTGTCATCGCCACAGAGCAGAGCATCGATGGGGCGCGTGCGACGGTCGCAGAGCACGAGACTGTGTTCGATCGCGATGCCTTTGAGGCGAAGCTCGACCTTGTATTTGCAGAGGATGAGGCGCTCTTCGGATTGGGGTCGCATGAAGAAGGCTACGGCAATTTGCGCGGTCGTTCGCGCGATCTGTATCAGCAGAACATGAAGGCCGTCGTACCGCATCTTGTCTCAACGCGCGGCTACAGCGTGCTGTTGGATTGTGGCTCGCTGATGACCTTTCACGATGATGAACAGGGGTCGTTCTGGTGGGCTGACGTTGTTGATGAGCTCGATTATTACGTCATCTACGGCGGCAACTTTGACGGAGTGATGCGCGGATACCGGCATTTGACTGGCGCAACGCCGCTGCCGCCGAAGTGGGCGTTCGGCTATGTGCAGTCGAAGGAGCGATACGTCACCGCGGACGAGATGATCGAAGTAGTCGAAGAGTATCGGCGCCGTCGTGTTCCGCTGGACTGCATTGTGCTTGACTGGAAATCGTGGCCGAACGGTTCGGGCTGGGGGCAGAAGTCATTTGACTCGCTGCGCTTTCCCGATCCTGGCGGATTCACGGAAACGCTGCACAAACTCGGCGCGAAGCTGATGGTTTCAATCTGGCCGATTATGACTGGAGGATGCGAGGACCAGCGCGAACTTATTGAGCGCGGACTGATGCTCGGCAATCAGTCGACCTACAACGCGTTCCTTCCGGAGGCACGGGCGTCGTACTGGGAGCAGGCGCGGCGTGGGCTCTTCACGCATGGAGTCGACGCGTGGTGGTGCGACTGCACGGAGCCGTTCGAGGCCGATTGGAGCGGTGCGGTGAAGCCTTCGCCTGCGGAACGGCTTGCGATCAATACGGAGGCGTCGAAGCTTTATCTCGATGCTGGAGAGATCAACACCTACTCGCTTGTGCACTCGCAGGGAATCTATGAAGGCCAGCGCAGTGTGCGCAATGATAAACGTGTATTGAATCTCACGCGCTCTTCTTATGCGGGCCAGCATCGTTACGGCACGTTCACATGGAACGGCGACGTGTGTGCGACGTGGGAGACACTGCGGAGATGCATCCCCGAGGGGGTGAACTTCTGCGCGACCGGCGAGGCGTATTGGACGGTGGATGCTGGCGGTTTCTTCGTCGACAGCAAGCCGGATCTCTGGTTCTGGCGCGGCGAATATCCCGGAGGCTGCCGCGGGCTGACGCCGATGGACGCACTCGCACCAGACCCCAACGACACAGGTTCAACCGATCTCGGCTTTTGGGAGCTCTACACGCGCTGGCTGCAGTATGCGGTGTTTTTGCCGATGTTTCGATCGCACGGAACCGATGTGCCGCGTGAAATATGGCGCTTTGGCGAGGAGGGCTCGCTCTTTTATGATGTGATCGCTGCGTGCATTCGGTTGCGTTATCGTCTGCTGCCATACATTTATTCGCTCGCCGCGGCGGTAACGCGGGAGGGAGTGGCGATGGTGCGCGCGGTGGCGCTCGAATTCCCTGCGGACATTCGGACGCACGCTGTCGCTGACGAATTCCTCTTCGGTCCGGCGTTGCTGGTCTGTCCGGTGACGCAGCCTATGTACTATCGACCAGGGCTCGCGGGCGATCAGCGAGGTCGCGAAGACGCGGGAGGCCTATCTGCCGGCGGGTTCTCGGTGGTTCGATTTCTGGAATGGCAGGTTGTACGACGGCGGACGGACGGCTGTCGTGGATGCTCCGCTCGAGCGCATTCCGGTATTCGTGCGAGCGGGATCGATTGTGCCAATGACGGAGCCGATGCAGTTTGTCGATGAAGACCGAAACGCCGCATACGAGCTTCGCGTTTACACTGGCGCCGACGCTAGCTTTGTTCTGTACGAAGACGCGGGTGATGGTTATGCCTACGAGCATGGCGAGTATGCTCTCGTATCGATCGAATGGAACGAACGCGCGCGCGAGCTGCTTATCCGCGCGCGCAAGGGTAGCTTTCCCGAGATGGTGCGAGAGCGCGAGTATCGTATCGTGTTTGTCTCGGCCGATGGCACTCGACAACGCAGCTTGCGGTATAAGGGCGAGGAGGTTCGCTTGCACATGGATGAGGTAGACCGTTGAGAGTAAGCCGATTCGCAATCTGGGCTGTGTTGGCCTGTGCTTTCGCAGGTGTAGCGCGCGTACCTGCGCAATCTCGTCGAGCCCCTGCGGTTACGATTGCAGTTTCTCCTTCGGGAGATGATGCGGCCGACGGTACCGTCGATCATCCCTTCCGGACGCTCGAGCGCGCGCAACGTGCCGTGCGCGAGGTGAACAGCAATCACGACGTCGTCGTGCGTCTCGCTCGTGGCATGTACCGCATCGATCATCCGCTGATCTTTGGCGCGGCTGACGGCGGACGCAACGAGCACACGGTGACATGGTCGGAGGCTGCACCGGGTGCGCAGCCTGTTATCAGTGGCGGCCTTGCGGTGACCGGATGGCGTTTGTGGAATGCGGAGCGGAAGATCTACGTGGCGGATGTTCCGCGCGGATTGGACGCGCGACAACTCTGGGTCAACGATCGGCTCGCGCCAAGGGCTTCGATTGAGCTTGCAAGGAAGGACTGGAGCTTCACTCGTCAGGGTATGACGCTGCGTGCGGGAGCGGAGAATCCGCTGGCCAGCTTGCAAAGCGCGAGTCGACTTGAGCTGCGCGCGAGTGGTTTCTTCACTGAGAGAATCTCGCCCGTTGAGCGGGTCGCCGGGGGCACGCTCATCATGCGCCAGCCTGCGTGGGACAACAATATCTGGGGATACGACACTATCGAGAAGCCGTTCGGTCCTCAGTTTTCGCATCTGTACCTGGCGAATGCGCTCGAACTGATCTCGCAGCCGGGGCAATGGTTTCTCGATCCTGCACAGGGCAAGCTCTATCTGCGACCGCCTGAGGGAGTCGACATCGCGAAGGCGGATGTGGAACTGCCACGTTTGCCTGTGCTCGTCTCAATCAGCGGCACGCTCGATGATCCGGTGCAGGACCTCTCGATGATCGGCATTCGCTTCTCGTACTCAAGCTGGCTTGGTCCTTCGAGCGACGAGGGCTACGCGAACCAGCAGAGCGGAACGTTCCTCGCAGGGAAGGCGGCGGCCTATCCGGCGGATCCTATCGCAACGTGTGCGCAGGGATGCAGCGGATTTGAGAGCACGCGCAACCAATGGCGCCAGATGCCCGCAGCTGTTCAGGTTTCGGCTGCGAGGCGCATTACATTCGAAGGCAACATCTTCGCGCATCTCGGGCAATATGCGCTCGGCATTGGCAACGATGCGGATGCGACGCTCTCCGGTGTCGGACTCGCTACCGGAGACATTACTGTCGTGGCGAATCTGTTCACCGATGTTGCCGGCGGTGCAATTCTGGCCGGCGGCGTTCAGCACGACGCGCATCATCCGGGCGATCCGCGGCAGACGAACCGTCAGCTGATTGTGCGCAGTAATAAGATTCAGTTCGTCAGCGAAGACTATCGCGACAACACCGCGATTCTCAGCACTTATGTTCTTGGCGCAGCGATCCTGCACAACGACATCTCCGATGTGCCCTATGACGCGATTGACATTGGCTTCGGCTGGGGTATTCAGGACCCGGGCGGGAATCCGAGGTATCTTTTCGGGCTGCACACTTACGACTGGAAGCAGAATCCGATTTATCAGGCACCGACGACTCATCGCGACGTTGTGGTCGCGAACAACCGGATCCACGGAGCGAAGAGCTACTTTCACGATGGCGGAGCTATCTATAACCTTTCCGCGAGCCCCGGCACTCTGATTACCGAGAACTATATTTATGACAATCACGCGATGATCGGAATCTATCTCGACGAAGGGTCACGTTACCTTACCGTGCGCCGTAACGTCGTGCAGGATCCGGGAAGCGAGTGGCTGAATATTAATACCGTGCATGCGGCTTATCCGATGCGCATCTCGCCGGATAATACGGCCATCGATAACTGGCACGATGGCACAAAGGTGGGAGGCATGTGGACTAATTACCAGAACGACAACATCGTTAATGACCATTGGATAAAGGACAATGCGTGGCCTGCGGAGGCGCAGGAAGTCATGAAGAATGCAGGTATCGAAACGACGGTTGCCCTTCCAACGTATCCGACGCAGCCGTCTTACTAGAACCTGCTGAGAGCGCTCCAGCGACTTACACCAAAGTGACAATGAGATGACATGCTAAGCAGGCAACTGCAGTGTAAGGTTCTCCAGAGATTGAAAGGAGAGCTTGATCAGTGTCTGAGATGCCGACTATGTCTCGTGCGAGTAGGGACCTTCCAGCGTTTGTGACAGCACAAACTCTTCCTAAGAATTCTCACGCATGCCCAAACCGCGAGGCCGCACTTCTAGGCCTGTCCCATTTGAAACCGCAGTACCTTGATCGCCTGTTGGCGCTTTCGCCGGGTGAGTGGCGCAAGGCGTCCCGCTGGTTGGATGTCAGTGGACTTACCCTCTACTTCGCTCATCAAGTGAATGAGCTGGATCTTCAGGGCTCGTTGCCTGTTGCAGTGAATCAACGTCTGCAGCAAAGTCTGTCGGACAATCGCGTACGGATGAAGAGCCTGCTGCAAGAGTCCGCTGCACTGCAGGCGGAATTTCAGCGGGCAAAGATCTCCTACGCTGTCTTGAATGGGTTCTCACTCTGCCCGTTGTCCGTACCGATGCCGGAGTTGCGGCACGAATTCGACCTGGACTTTCTGGTCGATGAGAGCTCTGCGTCCAAGGCGAGAGAGATTCTCGAACAGGCCGGCTATAGCCGTTATCGCAACAGCGTGAACATGTACAAGAACGGATCGGGGCAAACGGTAGAGCTGCACGTGGATACTGTGCTGCCGGGGCGGGAGTCCGTGCTGGATCGGCGGGAGTATCGAGAGATTGAAGGCGTCACGATGCCGGTGCTTGCCCCAGCCGACCTTTTCATACGGCAGGGCATGCACGTGTTCGAAGAGGTGTGCAGCCCATTTCTGCGCGCCTCCCATCTGCTGGAGTTCTACCGCAGTGTGTGCGCGCACAGGGATGACTCTGGGTTCTGGGCTGAGGTACGTTCCCGGGCTGAGGAAGATCCGACGTGCGTCTTCGGTCTTGGAGTCGTCCTGCAACTCATCGAATCGGTGATGGAAGGGGAAGTTCCGTCTAAGTTGGCGATGTGGACGATGCTCTGTCTTCCCGCAGCTGCGCAGCTTTGGATCGCGCTCTACGGCAAGAGTTGCGTGTATGGACTGCCTCCCGGCTCAAAGCTGTATTTGCTTCTGCAGCGAGAGCTGGAGAAGGCAGGAATGTCTTTCGCGCAATCCGCCGGGACATCGATTCCGTTCAGGTTCCAGCGAGACACCACGTATCTTCAATCGATACTCCAGGGGCTGAGGCTGCACCTTGTCGAAGGAGTCCGGTACGGATGGGCGTCCTATCGCTGGCGACGGTACGGTAAAGAACTGTCAGCTTGATGAATGTCTTTGTGCCGCTTGAGGCGGCTTCCGTCTGGTAATACGGCGATCCTCCTTGCCAGATTAATCCGGTGACGGCACAGACTCCTGGGACGGAGGTCTGTGCCGATTGTCGTGGAGCAAACGTATCGCGTGCCACGAATGCAGAGGGCGCCGTTTTCGAGCAGCAGACATTCGCCTAACGCGAAGTGCCAGAAACGCCGAAGGCCTGATCCGGGCTGGCTGCTGGTTCCTGGAATCTATCCGCTGTCCGTAGGCGTCGGGACTCGCACTGAGTTGTGCGACTGAAGGTCGGTCGTACCCGCTGAGGGGACAGCGGCAATGCCTGTCTGGCTGCTCCTGGTGTGGACGATAAAGGAGCCGATGGTTCCAGGCAGGCATTGCTCAAGAGGAAGTCTGACTCACTCTAGGGATTGAAGAACCGCAGCAGCTCCTGCTCGTCGTGCGCGCTCAGCGCAGCACGCACTCGCATGTGAAGGACGATCGTTCCTGAGATGCGCGGCGAGAAGCCATCCGGTGGCGTATGGCACCTTGCACAGTTCTGCTCAAAGATTCTCTGACCTTCACTCGGTTTCTGGTTGTTCGGATGGGTGGCCGTCGATTGCTGCTTGGCGGCCTGCTGATTCTTCTGCGCGGGCGTTGACTGCTGCGTCTGCGCCGCACCGGCAATCGACAAGCCCAGGAGGGCAACGACAGTGGCGTATCGGAGAAGTTGTTGGCGGTTCATCTTATTTTCCTTTCCAGGCAGGGAAGAGGAACCGGTAAGTTACGCCCGTCTCCCAGATATTTATGTCTTTGGCAGATGAAAACTGACGCGAGTAGCTCGTCAGGATTCTCGTATTGTGCGGCAGGTTGTAGTCGAGCCCGAAGTCAGCGCGCTGCGTGTTCACGCCCGGCAGCGGGTCGCTCCCAGCGTGGCTCGTCTTGAATGTCTGCTGCATCCGGAACAGCGGCTCGAACCGGCCTACCCAACTGTTCAGGCCACCGAACTGCGTCGGGCGATAGTCTGCCTCTATCCAGTAGCCTTGCCCATAGGCTCCGCGAGCCCATTCCGACCGCAGACGGAACGCCGCGTCTCCTTGGCTCCCACCACGCATGAACGCCAAAGAAGTTCTCGTGCGTTCCTTGCAGTAGGCGGCCGTATGAGGTTCCGATCTCCAGTCGTTGCTTCGGGAGGTAAACGCTCTACTCTTCCTCCGGAGGATCGGGCAGAATTGAATTGCTCATTCCCGCTTCGGGCGGAAAAGTATGCTGCGTAATCGATGGAGAATTTGCGCTCGGGAGATAGCGGATCCCCGCAACTGGCCGCCGAGTCCGGTTCCCGTCTGCATGATTCCCAGGCCGGAAATCAGCGGACCGTCCTGGAAGTTGCCGATCCAAAAGGGTGACAGCCGCTCGTTATAGGTTGCGAATGGGGTCAGATAGCTGCCACCAACAACGGTGATATGAGGCGTAAGAATGATAGTCTCCCGACAGGTAGTTCAGCGCAACAAAGTGGGAGTGGTTGTAGCCATCCTGGCCGCCGCCCTTTGGCGTGAAGATCTCCAATAGAGTCGCTCGCGACTCAATGAGGAAATGGCTGCCGATGGGCGCGGCGATCAGAGGCTCGGTGATCGGAAGATAGGTTGTGGCTCCATCGTTGGTGCTCGTAAAGAAGCCGAGTCCTCCGGACAAAAGGGGAGTGTTTTGCGCGACGCCGCGCTGCCACACACCGAACACGGTGAGAAGGAACAGAAAGAGTCGCAGTTTACTCGCCTTTCGGGCGAGAGAGGAAGGCCGCTTCGGCATCAACATGAACAGCACGTTACCGAACGAACCGATGTGGATGTGTCTTCATTTGGTCTAACGAATGTCAGTTGATTGTCACGCGGGCCAATCGGCGGCTCTCAATAACGTATCCGTCAAACAATGTAGTGACAATATGCTGACGGAGAGGTGACACCCCCCTCGAAGGCCGCTGTTTACGGTTAGGAGGTGAAACATGCAGAGCAGGACGGTGCTACGGCGGTCGCTGGACGTGTCATAGACAGGCCTGTCTATGAGGTCGAAGGTGTGCGCGTTCACTGGGCGGCCCGTGCTCTGTTCCTCTGGGGCTACCGCCGGTTGCTCCTCCGCGTAACGGCGATTTCGCTGCTCCTGAGTGTCACCCTCTGCTTTTTTGTTATTCCGAAACGCTACACGGCCAGCGCGAGCATCATGCCCCCGGATTCCGGAGGAGCGGGCTCGATGTTGATGTCTGCGCTCGCCGGCAAGGGAGGGCTGGGCGCGCTGGGCGGTATCGCGGCGAGTCTCCTCCAACAACACAACTCGACAGCGCTCTATATAACCCTGCTGGAGAGCGGCACCGTCGCCAATAACCTGATCAACCGTTTTGATCTGAGGAAGGTCTACCACAAGCGTTACTACGTCGATGCAGCCAAGCATCTTGCACATGAAACAAACATCACGGACGACAAAAAGAGCGGCGTCATCACCATCAAGGTTGAGGATACCGATCCTGTACGTGCTCGCGATCTTATGCAGTCTTATCTCGATGAATTGAATAAGATCGTCAATCGAACCAGCACCTCCTCCGCACGACAGGAGCGAGTCTTTATCGAGAGGCGGCTGCACGATGTTCAGAACGATCTTGAGAATGCGCAAATAGATCTCAGTGATTTCTCCAGCAAAAACACCACGATCGACATCACGGCGCAAACGCGCGCAATGGTTGATGTGGGTGCGCGTCTTGAGGGCGAGATCGTGGCTGAACGCACGGGGCTTGAGTCGATGCGCCAGGTGTACAGCGATGACAACGTGCGCGTGCGGGAGGAGGAGGCCCGCATTGGCGTTCTGCAGCGCGAACTCAATAAGCTCGCCGGGTCATCGACCCTGCGCCACCCGCATCCGCATCATCCCAGCAAACCGCAGGTGAGCTCTATCCTCCGCTGCGCCAGTTGCCGCGACTTGCGGTCCGGTATGCCGATCTCTACCGGCGTGTGAAGGTGCAGGAGGCGATCTTTGAATTGCTCACGCAGCAATACGAGATGGCTCGCCTTGAGGAAGCGAAAGACGTTCCGGTGGTTCATGTAATCGATGCTCCGGGCATCCCTGAAAAGAAGTCCTTCCCGCCCCGAGTGATCCTCAGCGCCGTGCTGACGCTTTTGGCCTTCGCCGTCACATCTGCATTTCTATTGCTGAGGGAGCGTTGGGCCAACGTCGACAATGCTGATCCGCGCAAGAGGCTGGCCGACGCCATTACCGGAAGTATCAGGCGGCGCAAGTCGCTCGCGCTGGTCGCGAAGGGTGTTGTATGAGGAAGCATCTGACGAACGCGACCTACGGCGTTCTCGACTACGCGTCCTATCCCGTCGCCATGTTGCTCGTCGCGCCCATCGTGCTCCGCAGACTGGGTGCCGCGGAGTATGGCCTCTGGATTTTGTGCGCATCGGTCATCAGTGCCGGCGGAATTCTTGCGTCCGGATTCTGTGACGCCGCGATGCAACGAATCGCCCGGCTTCGCGGAGTGGAGAAGGTTGACACGGCTGCAGGCACGGTCCGCGGGTTGCTCACCATCAATCTCATCTCGGGCGTGATACTCGCTGTTCTCGTATGGTTTGCTGCGCCGATTGCGGCGAATCGCATGGCGGCTTACCACATCACTTCCGTGAAGGAGTGCGTGTATTCGCTTCGCCTGAGCGGCGCGTGGATTGTGTTGCGCGCCCTGGAAAGTGTCGGTGTCATAGCGCATCGCGCATTTGAGGAGTATCGCGGCAGCGTTCAGATCAGCGTCGCTTCAAGGCTCCTCACGCTTGCATCCGCTGCGGTGCTCGCCACGGCCGGCTATCGCGTGCCGGCAATTCTGGTCGCGACCGGGGCGGCGCTTGCACTCAGCGTCTTTCTGCAACTCCGCGGACTCCGCAGCTACTTCGGACCGGTATCCTTGTGGCCCACGTTCGACCGCGAAGAACTTCGTCTGCTGGTGCGGCCCGGCATGTTTGTGTGGACCCAGTCGGCGTGCGGCGTCATCTTCGGCCAGTTGGATCGAATCCTGCTCGCAGTATCGTTTGGGGCCGCGGCGCTCGCACCCTATGCGCTATGTGTGCAGTTTGCGGCGCCAATCTTTGGCCTTTCGGCGTCAGGTCTTCACTTTCTCTATCCGTTGATGTCTCGTAAAGCTCCCAATGCTTCAGGAGCGGTGCTTCAGCGGCTGATTGCCAAATCGTTCGCCTGCAATCTCCTCGTCGTGGCGGTGCCCGCGATTCTGTTGCTCGCATTCGGAGGCAGAGTGATCCGTGTCTGGTCCGGGGGCGCAATCAGCGAGCAGTCGCTGTCCATCCTTCCCGGCGTCGTCCTCGGCACGGCTTTATGGGGACTCGGCGTGACTGGGGTTTACGCCATGCAGGCTCTCGGGCGGTTTCGCACGGTAGCACTCTTGAGTATCGGCGGGAGAATCTGCGCGCTCTTCCTCCTGGTCTATCTGCTTCGGCACCGCGGAATCGAGGGCGTTGTCCTTGCGCGCGTCTTCTATGGAGCAACCGCGCTGCTGGTCTATGTGCCCTTGCTTCGTTGGTTGTGGCTCTCCAGGCCTGCGCCTACCCCTGCAGCCTACAGCGCGGGCGAACTGCAGGAGGGACAGTCATGAAGGTTCTCGTGACCGCCATCTCCTTCTCGCCGAAGATATCCGGCATCCAACGCCATGCCTTCAATCTCGTGCGTTGTCTTTTGGCGCACCCGGAGATCTCCGCAGTTCACCTTGTCATTGCGCCGTGGCAGAAGGAGATGGCGAAGAGTGCGGGCCTGGGCCACGACAGCCGGCTCCAGATTCACGTGGCGCAACTCGAGGTTGACTCGATCAGCCGAAATCTGTGGCACTACCGTGACGCTCCCGGAACTGGCGAACCGCCTGCAGCCCGATCTGATCCACCTCACCTATCCCGTGCCGATCAACGCGGCCGCACTGTGGTGCCCTGTTGTTCTCACGCTCCATGATCTTTATCCTTACGAGATTCCTGCCAACTTCCGCTTTCCCCGCGTGCTCTTTAATCGGCTGACGTTGCGGCAGTCTCTGCGCAATGTAGACGCGATCGCCTGTGTCTCAGATGCCACGCTGCTGCGCCTGAAACAATTCGCGCCCGAGTCTGTGTGGCGGAAAGCGGTCCGCATCTATAACTGCGTCGAGTCCGCCGCGCCGACCATAACGAAGTCGCCGCTGCCCGAGCTGTGCGGCAAGCCGTTTCTCCTCTGCGTTGCACAGCATCGGCGCAACAAAAATATTCCTTTGCTGATCCGCGTATTTGGCTCCCTTCTCAGTCGAGGCGCAATTCACGCCTCCACCGACCTCGTGATCGTCGGCATCACCGGACCCGAGACGGCTGTCATTCATGAGACAGTCGCGCAACGGTCTCTGAGCAGGCGCGTCTTCTTCCGCGACGGGCTCTCAGACTCGGAGTTGCAGTGGTGCTACGAGCGCTGTGATGCACTCGCGGTTCCTTCGATGACCGAGGGATTTGGTCTGCCTGTAGCAGAAGGACTGCTGGCGGGCTGCAGAGTGATCTGCTCCAACATCCCGGCTCTCCGGGAGGTCGGTGGAGATCATTGTCATTACTTTGAGCTCGGTCAGGACGAAGAGGAGGCACTCGCAAACTCAATCACGACAAGTCTCAAACAGCCGAAGCCACCGGCTATCGCGTTGCCCCATCTGTCGGCTGAGGTCCTGGCGAGCGAGTATACAAATCTCTATCGCCAGGTACTTGAAAAGCGTCTCGCTAAAGCCACGCCCCAATCGGATCACAACAAGGTGCGGGACAACTCCGCATTGCGGGAGGTATAGCCGTGGCAGCGTCCGACTCCTGCGTTCCGAATCTCTACGCAGATGCGCTGGAATCTCGCGCGAACAGTCGCGTCGCCGGCTACGGCGGCCTGATTCGCAGCCTCGCGAGTATGGCGCCGGCGGCGGCAGATCTTCTGGCGGCTGCGATTTGCACCTTCCTTGTGTACGGTCTCTCGTCCGGGCCTGCGCTCTCGCTTCGACAGCGGATGATCGTGAGCATCGTGGTTGGAATCGTTGCCGCCTTCTCACGCGCGCAGCGGCGGGACTCCACGATTTGCAATCTGATTCAGGTCCGGGAGACGGAGGCCGTCCTTCGATCGGCAGTCCTGTCGCAGCTCTCTTTTCTCTGTGTGAATCTGCTGCTCGGAAAACATCTGCCCGCGTGGGCATACGCTCTGTCCCTGTTCGGGATGGCATCTTCGATGATGTTGATGAGAGGAGCAATCACTCGACTGCTTCGCCAGCTTCATGGGGCTGGTTACGGAGCGGATCCGGTCGTCATCTACGGCCACTCAGACACGACGAAACAGATCGCAACCGCGATGCTCCGCTCTCCTTCGTGTGGCCTCCATCCCGTAGCGATGATTCATGACGACTCTTTGAAGGCGGCCGATCGCATGTATCGCTCGAAGGATGGCTTCTGCAAATCGCTTCCCGTGAGCAACGGGCCACTGACATCCGCGAAGCTGAAATCGTTTCAGTGCAATCTGCTGATTCTCGCAGCGCCATATCTTTCCCAGGACGAAATCGCCACAAAAGCGGAAATCGCTCGCGAATGCGGAGCTCCTGTCGCGGTTCTATCTACGGTGTTGGAGAGTGAAGATCCTCTGGAGCAACTTGAGATCGATGGTCTCCAACTGGTCACTGGGATGCGCGTGGTTTCCGCCTGGCACTCTGACTTTCTGAAGCGCGCCATGGACGTCGCCATCGCGTTGTTCCTCATTGCTCTTGGCTTGCCGATATTTTTATTGATCGCTCTGTGCATCAAGCTGGACTCACGCGGCCCTGTCCTTTTCGCGCAGAAGCGCGTAGGTCGCAACGGCGAGCTCTTCACGATCTTCAAGTTTCGTTCCATGTACAACGGCTCTCCCATGTACGATGCCTCGCCCACTGAGCCCACGGATCCTCGCATCACCAGGGTTGGTCGCCTGCTTCGGCGCACAGGACTGGACGAGACGGCACAGCTTCTCAACGTGCTGATGGGCCATATGTCTCTCGTTGGCCCGCGGCCCGAAATGCCCTTCCTCGTAGAACGTCACATTCGGCAGCATCGCACCAGGCTGCAGGCGACTCCTGGAATCACAGGCCTCTGGCAGCTAAGCACGGACCGAACATTCCCGATCCATGAGAATACGCACTACGATCTCTTCTACATCCGCAACCGCACATGCTGCATGGATGCGGCGATCCTCCTGCATACTCTGCTCTATGCAATGCGAGGTGGCGTGTGAGCCTCGACGGTGCTGCTCCTGAGAACGTCTTTCGGCATGCACACGCCGATGTTCTCGGGGTAGATCTTTCCGCCGTCAACATGAGTCGCGCGATCGATCTGGCGGAAAGTTGGATTGCAACCGGAAAGAGCGCCTATATCTGCATGACCGGCGTTCACGGCGTGATGGAAGCACAATCAAACGAACTTCTCCGGGCCGTTCTCAATAGAGCGTTCATTAACGCTCCCGACGGGATGCCGATGTCGTGGGTTGGTTGGCTGCAGGGGCACAGGCAGATGGATCGCGTCTACGGGCCGGACTTTATGGCCAACCTGTGCCAACTTTCCGTCAGCAAGGGATATCGCCACTACCTGTATGGCGGCCAGCCAGGCGTCGCGCAGTCGTTGAAGGCCGCATTGCAGAAGCGCTTCCCGGGCTTGCAGGTGGTTGGAACCTGCACGCCACCCTTCAGGAGCCTCACGCGTGACGAGGAGGCCGGCCTGCTGGCGGATGTATGGAGCGCAAAGCCTGACATCCTGTGGGTGGGCCTGAGCACGCCGAAACAGGAGTGCTTCATGGCCGAATACGTTGATCGGCTCCGCGTTCCGCTGCTTGTGGGCGTGGGCGCGGCCTTTGACTTCCACACCGGACGGATTGAAGAGGCACCCGCGTGGATGAAGCGTGCGGGACTCCAGTGGATGCACCGCCTGCTGCAGGACCCTGGGCGCCTCTGGAAGCGTTACCTTCTCAACAACCCGGCATTCGTTTGGGGGATTACGCTGCAGTTGTTCAAGCTGCGAAACTACGGACGTGAAGGTGCGGGCGCGTCGAAAGCAACATCGTCTACGACAAACTCGTGACAATTCCTAAACTCACAAGTGACAAGTAAATGTCACGAAATAGTTACCTTGAACGTGGCCTGAGCGTGTGTACGCACGTGGATCGCCTGGCTTAAAATTCGCGAGGATGGAGCTGTATGCTCCGGGAGAGAACTCATGAAGATGAAGTACCTATTGGCGCCTGTGCTTCTGATGGGCGCGGCCCTCGTGCCTTTGAAATCAAACGTCCGCGCACAGGAAGCGCCGCGCCGGATCGAGGTCACAGCCAAGCAGTTTGAGTTCGAACCCTCCGAGATTACGGTGAAGAAGGGTGAGTCCGTCGTGCTGGTGATCAAGAGCGCCGACGTCGCGCACGGTCTGCGCTTCCGCGAACTCAATCTGAATGTAAAGGTCGACAAAGGCGGAACTGCCGAGATGCCGTTCACCGCGGACAAGACGGGCGACTTCGTCGGCCATTGCTCCGTCTTCTGCGGCTCGGGTCATGGCGGGATGAGTCTGACGCTGCACGTGGTGAACTGACGTGTCCCGTCCTCTCTGTGGCATCTGCATTCTTGCGCTCGCAGGGTTAGCCGGTTGCAAAGCGACACTGCCTGGGAAATTCGAGACAGGCATTATGACCTTTGGGAAGCACCACGTCTTTGTGGGCAACAAGAAGCAGAAGAATCCGCTGCCGGATAACCATGACACGTGGAGCGATGGTAAGGAAGCGTTCTCACACTACTGCGTGGCGTGTCACGGAATGGACGGACAGAATAGCGGTGTCCCTTTTGCCGATCACATGTCTCCGCCCGTACCATCGCTGGCCTCAAAGGACGTGCAAGGCTACACCGACGGCCAGCTCAAGTGGATTCTTGACTACGGTATCAAGCCCTCTGGAATGCCCGGATCAAAGGGGATGCTAAGTGATGATGAACTCTGGTCCATCGTTGTTTACATTCGGCATCTCCCGCCCGCGGGCAGCCAGGGCGTGCCCGACATTTACACCCACTAGGCAATCAAGCGGAGTAGACCTTGAACTCTAATCTCTCTATGACACATGCCACACAAACCGAGGACTATCGCAATCCCTACTGATTCTCTGCATCCAAATTGTCACCTGATTGTCATTTGCTAAACTTTGCGCTAGCTCTTCTCGATTGAGTCGAACAGAATAGAAGCGGGGAGGTCCGGACCATTATGACGGGCACCGATCTGACCGGCGTTGATCGCCAAATGAATCCTGTACCTGCGGTAAACCTCGGCACAATTCTTGTCATTGAAGATGATCCGCGCATGCAGAAAGTGCTTCGCAGAATCTTCACGGACGAACATTACAACGTTGCCATTGCAGGTGATGGCCAAACCGGCCTCGATCTCTTCCGCTCCGAGCATCCGACGGCTGTCGTTCTCGACCTCATCCTCCCGCGCATCTCCGGCCGTGAACTCTGTCAGACCTTCAAAAACATCTCGAGCGAAACACCCATCATCGTCCTCAGCGCTATCAGTGAGGTTGTCGACAAGGTGCTTCTTCTCGAACTCGGCGCAGACGACTACGTCACCAAGCCCTTCAGTCCGCGAGAGCTCACTGCGCGTGTGCAGGCGGCGATTCGCCGGCAGCGCAAACCCGCCGTGTCCAATACATTTCGTTTTGGCGATTGCGAAATCGACTTCCGCAGCATGACCGCACGTCGTGCCGGCGTTCCCGTGGTCCTCACCGCGCATGAGTTCAAGCTGCTGAAGTTCTTCACGCAAAACGTCGATCGCGTCCTGACACGCGAAGTTCTTCTCAATGAAGTCTGGGGATACAACGCTTACCCGACGACGCGCACCGTCGACAATCAGATTTTGAAACTGCGCCAGAAGCTGGAGGCGGATTCAGCCAATCCGCAGCATCTGCTCACAATCTACGGCGCGGGGTACAAATTTGTCCCATGACTCCCAGACCGAACCCTCAGAAACCCAGACTTTCTCGCGCTTAGCATCTGCTTACCGCAAAGAGGGCGTGCGAACGCATGTCCTGCTGGTCGTGGCGATGGCTGTGGTGACGGTCATCGTCACTGCGCTCTTTCTCATACTGCTTCGGCATCGTCTCAGCGCACAGGTTACGACAGACCTCACCCAGGATCTCAGTCGTTCGGTCATCACGTTTCAGAGCCTTCAGACGGAACGCCTGCGTGCGCTCGATCGCGAGAATGCGCTTCTCTCCGATCTGCCCACGCTCAAGGCCCTGATGACCAGCGGCGACGACCTCACCATTCAGGATGGCGCCATCGAGTTCTGGCAACTCAGCGGCAGCGACCTCTTCGCGCTCGCTGACGGATCCGGGAGAGTGGTTGCCGCCTACACGAGAAACAACTCGTCCGGTCCTTCGCTGAATCGTGCGTTGCAGTCGCTCCTGTCCTCTCCCGCCAAGCACTATCTCATCAACGGCGGTTCGCTGTACCAGTGTTCGCTGTTGCCGCTTTACTTCGGCAGCGCAGAGAACGGAACGCTCCTCGGTTACGTCGTCAGCGGCATCTCCATCGAGCGCACCGTTCGTCAGATCAGCGCGCCGACCGGAGTGGAAGCCGCGTTCCTTAGTGCGGGCAACGTTGTCACCAGCACTCTCGGCCCCTCGGACCAGGCCGCTCTGTCCAATCCGCGCCTGCTCTCTGCAACCACGCAACACCCGCTTCAGGTGGAACTCGGATCCCAGCGATATCTCGCCGCAACCGAAGACCTCACATCCGTCTCCACCTCTCCACTGCAGCTCGTTGTCCTGAAGTCGTTTGATCCCGCCGAACGCTGGATGAAGCGCATGGACCGCATGGTGCTCAGCACCGGCCTGCTCGCGCTCATCTCCGGCACCTTGCTGATGATTGCTCTCGCACGCCTTCTCACGCGGCCGCTCGAGGAGCTCTCCGAAAGCGTCCGGGCCTTCGGCATGGGCGACAGTCACTATCGCGTTCCCGGTCACGGCCCCCGCGAGGTGCGTCAACTCAGCGATGCCTTCGCCGGCATGCGCGACGAGATTCAGCAGGCCCACCAGGCGCTTCTCGAATCCGAGCGGCTCGCCACCATCGGGAGAATGGCAAGCTCCGTCTCTCATGACCTCCGCCACTACCTTGCGGCCGTCTACGCCAACGCCGAGTTCCTCGCCTCTGGCCGCCTCTCTGAGGCCGAGCGCATCGAGATCTTCGGAGACATCCGCGCCGCCGTCCTCGGCACCACGGACATGATCGAGTCTCTGCTGATCCTCACCAGAACTGGTGCAAATACAAGGAGATCCTCGGAGTCGTTGGCTCTCCTGCTGGAACGGACGGTAGCACTTTTCCGCGCGCATCCTGACGCTGAGGGCGTGCGCATCGTCACCTCCTTCGGCGACTCCGCCGACAGCGCAGCGCTGGTTGATGGAAAGCAGATCGAACGCGCGGTCTTCAATCTGCTGCTCAACGCCTGCCAGGCCGCACGCACCGGCAGGTCCGAGCCGGTCGTTACTATTACACTCGAGACGCAAGAGCAGTACAGTGTTGTTACCGTCACGGACAACGGTCTCGGCGTGCCCGAAGGTGTTCGCAATAGCCTGTTCGAACCGTTCGTCAGTGAGGGTAAACAGAAGGGAACCGGTCTGGGTCTGACTCTTGCGCAATGCATCGCGAATGAGCATGGTGGTGATGTGATTCTGGTCAGCAGCCGTCCGGGAGAGACAATCTTCCAGATGAAGGTGGCGCGCGATCTTTCACAATCCACGGCCACGGCCGGCTCCGAACCCAATCACCGCGATCAGGTCATTGCCCATGAAAACGTTTGGTCCTAACCGCAACGTGCGTCGCTCTCACAAGTCTCATCCTCTCTGGCAGCCAGTCGCGATCCTCGCGGTGCTTGTAACTTCCGCGCTCAGGCTCTCTGCGCAGACAGCGCAACCCAGCATTCCCGCGCAGATCCAGCAACTGACGGCCGCAATGGAACGCACGCAGTCGCAGCTCAAGCAGTCTCAGCAGCAGCTGGACGAGATGCGAACGCAACTCACTGCGCTTCAGCAACAGATGGGGCAGCAGCCGGGCGCAACCTCTTCCGCCTCTGCAGCAGACCCGCCCGCTCCCACCGATGAATCGCAGACTCAGTCTGCAGAGCTTGAGAACATTCGCGAGCGACAGGCGATGCAGGAGGCTCAGATCGCGACGCACGATCAGATCAAGGTCGAGTCCGAATCGAAGTACCCCGTCAAAATCACCGGCCTCCTCCTCTTGAACGGATTCATCAACACGAGCGGAGTGGACATGCCCGCAACACCCACCGTCGCTTCCCCGGGCTCGGGCAGCACCGGCGCTTCCGTGCGTCAGACGGTGCTGGGCATCGATGCGCGAGGCCCGCATCTCTTCGGCGCCCGCAGCTATGCCGATCTGCGCGTGGACTTCTACGGCAACGTAATCGCCCCTGGCCCCAGCGTCACGCTTGGCTCTTACTCTACAAACGACAGTCTGCTTCGCTTCAAGACGGCGCACGCCGGTCTGCAGTGGGAGAACACAGAAGCCGCCTTCTCCCTGGATCGTCCTCTCATCAGCCCTGACTCACCTTCCTCGCTCACTGCCGTCGCAAACCCTGCGCTCGCGTGGTCCGGAAACCTGTGGGCCTGGAACCCGCAGCTTACGCTCACGCAGAATGTGCCGTTGGCAGAGTCGCATTCTCTTCAACTTCAGGCCGCGATGATTGACGCTGGAGATCCGCCGATCTCGCTCTCGGGCCTCTACAGCTCTGCTGCAGTGCCACCCTCCGGAGCGGAGCAGAGCCGCTGGCCCGGCCTCGAAGCTCGTATCGCTCTTCTGGGATCAAACCGCGATGATCGTGATCACTTTGGCGTTGGCGGGTATTTCTCTCCGCATGTTTTACCCTCGGGCCGCCACTATGATGCATGGGCCGGCACGCTGGACGCCCGCTTCCACCTGCCCGCGCGTCTCGAATTCTCTGGAAGCTTCTACCGCGGACTCGCTCTCGGCGGCCTCGGCGGCGGCGCCTACAAAGACTACGGGTATATCTATGCGTCCAGCCTGTCGGAGTATTTCTTCCGTCCACTGAACGACGTTGGTGGCTGGGCACAATTGAAGGAGAAGTGGAGCGAGCGCCTCGAATTTAATGCTGCCTTCGGCATCGACAACGCCTTTGCGAACGATCTCCACCGCTACGTCATTCCGTCCGGCACGATGTACCAGAACCTCGCACGCAACCGCACCTGGACAGGCAACGTTATCTACAGCCCAAGCGCCTATTTGCTCTTCTCCTTCGAGTATCGTTATCTTGCAAGCGCTCCCATAACCGGGTCGGCCTCAGCCTCCAACGTCGTCGGATTGTCCGCGGGATACAAGTTCTGATGAAAATCCTACGGCTCAGCCGATGGCTCGCTACTGCGCTCCTGCTGCTTCCCGCAGCCCTCTACGCGCAGAATCGCGCCGCTCGCACCTCTTCGGCTGAGCTGCATCTTCGCATCCAACCCACCCCGTCCACGCAGCGCCACATCGCCGCGGTCGTCTGGCTTGAACCGCTCGGCGACACACCCGTTCTCCCCTTCACGCCGCAGGGCCACTACACGCTGCTGCAGAAGAACCGCACCTTCATCCCGCATCTGCAGGTTGTTCCGGTTGGCAGCGTCGTGCAGTTTCCCAACGCCGACCCCTTCTTTCACAATGTCTTTTCACTCTTCGACGGCAAGCGCTTCGACCTCGGCCTCTACGAAGCCGGATCCACCAAGGCCGTCACCTTCTCGCGCTCCGGTGTCTCCTACATCTTCTGCAACATCCATCCCGAGATGAGCGCCGTGGTGATCAGCCTCTCCACGCCTCTCTACGCTATCGCCGACGCGACCAGTTCGCTCACCATCCGCAATGTCCCTCCCGGCGACTACGTCATGCGGCTCTGGGTCGAAGGCGCACTGCCACCCGCGCTGCAAGGGCTCTCGCGGGAGGTCAAAATCTCCTCCGGTATGAACGACCTCGGCACCATGAGCGTGCCCATTGCCACGAACGCAACCCACACCAACGAGTTCGGCGGCACGTACGACCACAAGCCCACGTCTCCGTACTAGGCCGCCGATATCTCACCACAAAAGACAAAGGGCGCTTCACGCGCCCTCTGACTCATTCAGATCTTCCAACGCCGCTATTTACCTTTCGCGTGTCCGAATCCGCGGTCAATCTCTGCTCCTGCCTGCAGAAATCCGCCAATGCCATACGCCCACGTTGAGCCCGGCTGCAGATCACCCGGCGCTGCGCCTACCGGCTGAATCGCACCCAGCCGTCCATCAGCGTAAACATGTTGCAGCATGCCCGCCCAGGCCTTCTCAATCACCGGCTTGAACTTCGCCTCCGGCAGCAGATGATTGTTCACGCCCCACGCCATCGCATACGTGAAGAATGCCGTGCCCGAAACCTCTCCCAGCGGATACGCATCTGCATCCAGCAGTCCCATGCGCCACAAGCCATCGGCAGGCTGCAGATCGGCAATGCGATTTGCCATGTTCTTGAACGAGGTCTCGTACCCTGCGCGCGCAGGATCATTCTTCGGCATCACCGTCAGCACGCGCGCCAGTCCTGCGAGCACCCATCCATTGCCGCGGCTCCAGAACAGCGGCTTTCCATTCTGTTCTTTCTTGTGAAAGAACGTCGCATCGCGGAAGAACAGGTGCTCGTCGTAGTCGTAAAGGTGCCCCTGCGTCAGTCCCCACTCATGATTCATGAAGTCGAGATAGCGGTGGTCGCCCGTCAATTGCGCCACCTTCGCCAGCGACGGCGGCGCCATGTACAGCGCATCGCACCACCACCACAGGTCCTTGTTCTTGTCATCCTTGCGCGCCATCACCAGCACAAAGTTGTCGCGCACCGCCGCAATGCGCATCGGATCCTTATTTTCTTCGTACAGGTCCTCGTACGCCTGCCCGATCGCCTGATCGTCCGCGTGATCGTAGCGTCCCGGCAGCAACTGCCAGTTGAACTTCTCCGCTGCTGCGAGCACCGCATCGTGATACCGCTTGTCACCCAGCGTCTTCGACGCATCCAGCAGTCCTGTATACAACGGCGCGTACGTCCAGTCCTGCGTAAAGTGCGGCTGCTCATTCTCGAGCGACCAGTCCGCAACCTTCTTCATCACCTTGCGGACATCCGCGCGCGTCAGTTTCGGCGACAGCGTCGTATCAATCGGCCCCGGATCCGTCGCAATATCGCCCGCTGCGTCATGCAGTTCCTTCGCACTCGGCCGCTGCGGAGCCTGTGTCTGTGTCTGCGCATTTGCGCTCACTAAAGCTCCGCTCAGCAAAAACGCGCCGGCAAAAGGGAAGAGCCCCTTCGCTCCCGTCAATCTCATCCGTTCTTCTCCTTACCGCAAATCGGGGATCGCAACGCCGTCCATATCGCCGTAATCCTGGTTCTCTCCGCCCATTCCCCAGCAAAATCCATAACGCGTCGTGCCCACGCCCGCATGGACGCTCCATCCCGGCGACACTACGATGTCGCGGTCTGCCATCACCAGGTGCCGTGTCTCCTGCGGAGGCCCCATCAGGTGAATGACACGATGCGCCGGGTCCACGTCGAAGTACATGTAAACCTCGCTGCGCCGCATGTGCGTATGCGCGGGCATCGTGTTCCAGTTCGAACCCTCCTCCAGCAGCGTGAAGCCCATCACCAGCTGGCAGCTCTTCAATCCATCGCGATGAATCGCCTTGTAGATCGAGCGCTTGTTGCACGTCGCGACTGCGCCAAGCTTCACCGGCTCAATGTCTTTGAACTTCACCATCGCCGTCGGATACTCCGCGTGCGCCAGGTAGCTTAGCAGATAAAACGCCGCCGGCTTGTCCGCGCTGTCGCTCGCAAATGAAACATCGCGGCTTCCGCGCCCGACGTACAGGCAGTCCATCTTGTCCAGCTTGAATTCCTTGCCGTCGACGGTAACCGTTCCACTACCGCCGACGTTGAATACGCCCAGCTCACGCCGCTCGCAGAAGAACTCCGCGCGCAGTTCCGGCGAGGTCTCCAGCTTCAACGGCTTGCCCGTAGGCACCGCGCCGCCCACAACCGTGCGGTCCAGATCGACATACGCCAGCGTGATCGCACCCGCTTGAAACATCCCCTCCAGCAAAAAAGTGGAGCGCAACTCCTCAGTCGTCATGCGCGGATAGCGCACCGGGTCAGACATCTGCAGCAGTTTCATCTCTTCCTCCAAGAATCTCTCAGCGTCCCGCCGCCGTGCTCTGCCATCGGAGTCGCCGGCTCCTCAACCTTGATCACAAAAATGATGATCGATTGCCCTGGCGCCTCAATCGCCTGGTGCGGCGTGCCCGCAGGGATGTGAATCACGTCGCCCTTGTGCAGTAGATGCGGAGTCGCGCCCTCCAGCGTCTTGCCGCGCGTCTCGCCGTTCGCGCCTTCCTTGGGCTCGACCATCGTTCCTCCGGTCATCTCCGTGCCCTCGCCGTCCAGCACAATCAGAAAGTCGGAGTAGTGAGCATGCAACTCTCCGCCGCCGCTCCCGGTGCGCGCCGTGAGCATTGTGTAGTGGCCGTGATACTGCGCCAGCGTGATGCCCGCACTCCCGCTGCCTGCACGTGCCTTCTCCACCAGTGCCTTGCCGTGCTCGGCCAATTCCGCAAAGTTCAACACCTCGGGCGTCGTCGTAATCGGCAACTGCGGTTGAGCCTGCGCGCTCGCTCGTCCGCACCCGAACAGCATCATTCCGCCGCAGAGTACCGCGCTGATTCCACAAAAAATCCTCTGTCGTTGCATGCGTTTTCTCCTCCGGAAAACTCTCAGGACAAACAGCATACGCAACTCCATCTACCTGTGTCAGGGCTTCCGGTGGATTAAGTTCGTTCTTGCGCAAAAAGACAAACTCGCAACTCGAACTGGTAGCGTAACTCTTCAGCCCGATCAGTCTGCCTTGACTTCCTACCGGCGGCCCCATAGCCTCATACACATGAGGCCGTCTCACACCGCCGCGTTCTGTTGCATGCCGTGTCGCATGCTCTGTTGCGCCGGTGTCTGTATGGCCTGATCGCGAAGCTCTTCTAAGAGCACCCCGATCTCCAAGCACCCACGCAACCGTATCCCGGGCGTGGGTTTTTCTTTGCAGCTCAGCGCCCGTGCACTCCTCCCACATCCACAGCAGGAGCACCTCATGGACTCTCGCCCCTCTGCCAAGCTTGCCTTCAATGTCGACGCTGCCGCCATCGTCATCGCGCTTGCACTCGCCGCACTCATTCGACTCAACGTCATCCCGCACATCGGCTGGTAGCCTCCACGCATTCAACGAAGTGTCCACCCACACCATCCCGCTGCCGCTCGACTCCACACGCCAGCGTCCGCTCTGGCGGCAACTCCTCGCGCTGCTCCCCGGCACCACACTGCTCTTCGGCGTCGGCTTCGCAGGGAAGGGAATCGAGTCTCTCGGCCATTCCCTGCGCTCACGTCACATCGCCTTCCCTCAGGTCGAGTACGTTCTCTGGGCCATCCTTCTCGGCCTCGCCATCGGCAATGCTGTCCGCCTTCCTGCACTCTTCCGCGCCGGCCTCGCCACCTACGAGCTCTGGCTCAAGCTCGGCATCGTTCTCGTCGGCGCAAAATTCGTGCTCGGTGATCTCCTCCATCTTGGCGGCCTTTCACTCGTCCTCGTCGCCATCGAGCTCGTCCTCTCGCTCTCCGTCATGATGTTGCTCGGTCGCATCTTCGGCCTGCGACCCAAGCTCACCAGCCTGCTCGCCATTGGCAGCTCCATCTGCGGCGTCACCGCCATCATGGCCGCACAGGGCGCCATCGACAGCGAAGAGCGCGACACCTCGACTGCCATCGCTGCCATTCTCACTCTCGGCGCCATCGCACTCTTCGCATTCCCCGCCATCGGCCACGCACTGCACATGGGCCAGCAGTCCTACGGCCTCTGGACCGGCCTCGCCGTCGACAACACCGCCGAGGCCACTGTCACCGGCGCACTCTACGGCGACGAAGCCGGACGCATCGCGATCCTCGCCAAGACCGCACGGTCGTCCTTCATCGGATTCGTCGTGCTTGGTTACGCCGTCTACTGGGCCAGCCGCGGACAGGCGCAGCACGTGCAACACAAGGCGCTCTTCCTGTGGCAGAAGTTTCCCAAGTTCATCCTCGGCTTCGTCGCGATCTCAATCCTCGCCACTGCCGGCTTCTTTTCGGCTTCGCAGCTCATCTCGCTCGGCAATCTCTCCAAGTGGGCCTTCCTGCCTGCGTTCGCCGGGGTCGGCCTGCGCACCAACGTGCGCGACCTCATCCACCAGGGCTGGCGCCCCATTCTCGTCGGCGTGCTCGGAGAAATTTTTCTCGCCGTCGTTACGCTCGCGCTCGTCTTCTTCTCCACTCACGGCGCCATCCGGTGATGGCCCTCAACGCAAACGACGCCACGTCAGCCGTCGCGTCCTTTGCGTTGTTCCTTCGCGCCCTTTGCGCTAAGTGTTTTCGCTCGCCTGCGGCCGCGAACCGTTGCCGCCGCCCGACACCTTCGCAAAATCAATGAACGCCCTTGCCGGGTCCGTATGCAGCAGCTTCACGCTCACGCGGTCGCCGACATCCAATCCATCCTCGTTCTGAATCACGCGTCCTTCAAACGGCGGATCGATTACGCGTACATACACGCCCTTGTCGCTCGAGCCCGTGACAACTCCGCGGAAGATCTCGCCGATTCGATGCGCCATCGCCACGGCGGCTACGCGCTTCTGCATCGTGCGCTCGATCTTGCGCAGCGCCTTGTCCGCCTCATTGCAGTGCGTCGCAATCGCAGCGAGATCCGCATCGCTGTACGGAGGTGGCGCGCCTTCCATCATTGCGTGCAGCACGCGCTGCGTCACCATATCGGGGAAGCGACGGTTCGGCGCGGTCGAATGCGTGTAGTCACGTACCGCAAGTCCGAAGTGTCCCGTCGGATCATCATCCGGCGTCATCACCATGTACTCGCCCGGCCCCATCAGCTTGATGACGGCAACCGCCAGGTCGGGATAGTGATCAGCATCCGTTTCCCGCATGTGGGCCAGAAAATTATTCAGCGCCACAGAGTCAGGATTCGCCGGCAGCTCCCACTTGTGCTCCGCGGCCAGCGCCACAATTCTCTCCCACCGCTGCGGCACGCGAACCACGCGTTGCAGTCCTGACCGCTTGCCCTTGCGCAGCGCGCGCGCCATCACGCCATTCGCCGCGACCATCAAATCTTCGATCAGATACATCGCCTGATTCTGAATCACATCCTGCACGCTCACCACGCGCCCGTCGGCAATCACCGGCTCGGCCTCGCCCCTGTGAAACTCCAGCGCGCCGTTTTGAATCCGGGCCCGGTGCAACCGCTGCGTCGCCGTGGCCTGCATCAGCAGCTGGTCCGCCAACGCCCCTGCCAGCTCGCGGCTCTCACTGGTCTCCGTAAACGCCGGCCCATCCGCGTCCTCGCTAGCACGCGCGCTGTCTGAGCGCAGTGCCTCCACATCCTGCAACGTCACGCCGGCTCCACTCGTCGCTCCCGCATGCGCATCGATGAACGGCCCCACGCGCGAGTACGCCAGTTGCGCGCGATTCCTCACCCACGCGCGCGAAATCTGCTCATCGCTCATCTCGCCATTCGCGCCCACGGTGAAGCTCATCATCACCGCCATGCGGTCGCCGTTCTCATTCAGTGAGGTCATGCCCGCCGACAGCTCCAGCGGCAGCATCGGAAAATTCCTCACCGCCGTATAGATCGTCTGCGTCTGCGCCTTCGCATGCTGGTCAATCGGCGAATCCTTCTCTACCGCGCTCGCGACATCGCCAATCGCCACATGCATGCGAATCCCATCGGCGACGCGCTCCGCCACCTCAATCTGATCCAGGTCGCGCGACGTGTCGTTATCAATCGACGACCATGCCAGCTCCCGCAGATCGGGCACGCCAGATCCCGGCGCTTCCTTCGCAAACTCCTTGCGCAGCTCCTCGCGAATCTCGTTCACCTGTTCCGCCACGCCCGGCCCGAACTCCGGCTTGAATCCGGCCTCATGCATCTCATCCAGTGCTGCCTGCGCCAGGTCGAAGTGGTCCGCGTCCACATGGCGCGGATGCTGACGCGCAGGCCCTCCGATATGTTCCGCGTTTGCTTGAGGTTCGTGGTCGCCCGGGTGCCGATGCCGATGGTGGTGTTCAGACATTCCACGAAACTACCACGCCGAAGGCCTCTCTAAAGGCTACCGCCCTTACTCGCAACTCGCTGCTCGAACCCTGCCAGCGGGCGCGCTCTGCTCCATCCCCGAACGTCGCAGCCGAATATCGCCCATGCCCACGGACCTCCCTGCCGGAAGGGCTAGCATAGAAGTAGCCATGCCTACCAAGTTCCCGGCGACGACTGAGCCTCTGACCCCCCAAAAGCAGCCATTCCCCCGAACCCAGCCTCTCCCGCGAAGCCATCTTCGACATCTTCCGCCGCTGGGGCTACCTGCAGGCGTCTCTCGACCCGCTCGGCCAGTACCTCCCGCCCGAACCCTTCCCCACGCCAGCCCCTGACGGCCCCGCCGCCCAGGAGGCGCGCCGCTACTACTGCGGTCCCATCGGCGCCGAGTTCATGCACATCCCGTCGCCGGAGCGCCGCGCCTGGATCCAGGAGCGCCTCGAGCGCGACATTGCGCCGAATCAGGCCGCCGCCAACGGCCTCCTCGAGCAGCCACGCATCCTCTCCGATCTCATCCGCGCCGACCTCTTCGAGCAGGTCATCCAGCAGCGCTACCTCGGCACCAAGCGCTTCTCGCTCGAAGGCCTCACCGTCCTCATCCCGTTCCTGGACCAGCTCTTCACCACCGCTGCCGAGAACGGCGTCACGCGCTCCGTCTTCGCCATGAGCCATCGCGGCCGCCTCAACGTCATGGTCAACACCGTCGGCCGCAAGTCCAAGGAGATCTTCTCCAAGTTCGAGGACGTCAATCCCGAGACCACCATGGGCGGCGGCGACGTCAAGTACCACATGGGCGCCACCGGCGACTTCACCACCGCCAACGGCAAGACCGTCTCGCTTCATCTCGCCTCGAACCCTCAGCCACCTCGAGGCCGCCGACCCCGTCATCATGGGCCGCACCCGCGCCCGCCAGGACCGCGCCCTCGCAGCCGGCGACTCCAACGGCACCGCGCAGATCCTCCCCATGATCATCCACGGCGACGCTGCCTTCGCCGGTCAGGGCATCTGGGCCGAGACGCTCAACCTCGCCACCATCGACGGCTTCTCCGTCGGCGGCACCATCCAGGTCATCGTCAACAACCTGCTCGGCTTCACCGCCAACCCCGAGGAGTCCAACAGCTCGCGCTTCGCCTCCGACCTCGCCAAGCGCCTGCCCATTCCCATCTTCCACGTCAACGCCGAGGACCCCGAGGCCGTCGTCCGCATCGCCTGCCCTCGCCGCCGACTACCGCAACACCTTCAACTCCGACGTCGTCATCGACCTCATCGGCTATCGCCGTCACGGCCACTCCGAAGTCGACGACCCTACCGTCACGCAGCCGCGCCGCTACGCCCTCATCAAGGAGCACGCGCCGCTCTACAAGATCTACGCGCAGAAGCTCGGCGCAGACATCGCCGCCGAGGTCGCGGCCGTCCAGCAGGATCTCCTCGACGCGCAGCGCCGCGCCACGCAGGCCGACGCCAAGGACGCGAAGGCTGCGAAGAAGGCCGGCGGTTACAGCGCCTTCGTCATGAAGCGCCTGCACGAGCTCCCCGAGTACTGGAACAACTACGCCGGGGGCCCGCTGTCACCGAGCGACAACCCCGTCACCGGCCTTGACGCCGCCGAGATATCCGCGCTCACGCAAAAGCTCACGACTGCGCCCGAAGGTTTCCACGTCCACCCCAAGGTCGCGAAGCTCCTCGAGCAGCGCGTCGAGATGGGCAACAGCAAGCGCCCCATCGATTACGGCTTCGCCGAACTCCTCGCCTATGCCGCGCTCCTCAAGTCCGGCACGCCCGTCCGCCTCAGCGGTCAGGACTCGCAGCGTGGCACCTTCAACCAGCGCCACTCCGTCCTCATCGACACCGAGACCGAAGTCCGCTGGTCGCCGCTCTCGCACATCGCGCCCAATCAGGGCCGCTGGCAGGTCTACAACTCCATACTGTCGGAGGCCGCCGTCCTTGGCTACGAGTACGGCTACGCCCGCGACTATCCCGAGACCCTCGTCCTCTGGGAGGCGCAGTTCGGCGACTTCGCCAACGGCGCGCAGATCATCATCGACCAGTTCCTCGCCGCCGGCGAAGCCAAGTGGGGCCTGCTCTCCGGCGTCGTCCTTCTTCTGCCGCACGGCTACGAAGGCCAGGGCCCGGAGCACTCCTCCGCCCGCATCGAGCGCTACCTCCAACTCGCCGCGCAGAAGAACATGCAGATCGCGCAACCCTCCACCGCCGCGCAGTACTTCCACCTCCTGCGCCGCCAGGCGATGCGCAAATGGCGCAAGCCCCTGATCGTCTTCACGCCGAAGTCGATGCTCCGCCACCCCGACGCGATGAGCACCGTCGCCGACCTCGCAGTCGATCGTTTCCTGCCCGTCGTCCCCGACGCCACCGTCACGGACGCCGTGCGCGTCCTCGTCTGCTCCGGCAAGATCGGCCACAACCTGCGCGTCGAGCGCGCCAAGCGCAAGATCGACGACGTCGCGATCATCTTCGTCGACGAGCTCTACCCCTGGCCCGAAGCCGAGCTCTCCGCCGCCATCGCGCAGCACCCCAACGCCAAGGAGGTCGTCTGGGTGCAGGAAGAGCCTGCCAACATGGGCCCGCTCAACTACGTGATGCCGCGCCTCCGCAAGCTCGCCGGCAACCGCGCAGTCCTCAGCGTGAAGCGCACCGCCTCCGCCTCGCCCGCCACCGGCTCGCCCAAGGCCCACGAGCTCGAAGAAAAAACCCTCATCGACCTCGCCTTCGGCCTCTAACTGAAGACTGATTTGGACACTAAGGAAGAAATGTCAGATTACGAATTGGACGGCATCCCCATTTGGCCGTGTGAGCAGTGCAACGGCACGGGCTACATGAAGGGTGGCGGCCGATGCGGCTGCCGTGAGGAAGACGATGAAGCCGAGGAGCGGAGACGCAATTTCCAAGTGATCCTTGGAAACGCACCTGCTCGAGAGAAATAAGTCTAACTCGCAACTCGAATCTCGAAACTGATAACGCAAACCCCGACGACCGCTTGACGCACCGTGCGTCGGTTCCGCGATCATTGCGCTCCCGACGCACCGCTCTCCTTATCAATCCCATCCCCGCGTTTCGCAATCCCCGGCAACGTCACCGGCAACTTCCCATGGATGGGAATCTCGCCGAAAGCGCCTTGGCCGCAGACTTCTCTGACGTCGGCACCCAGCTATACGTGCACAGATAGCTGCGGATGGATGGGAAGTTGAGGATGGAGTAAGGACTGCCAACGCGAGCACAATCGTCCTGTCTCCGGCAGTCTGCAGAATATTTCGAAGAATCCCCGCAGAGCCTTCCGCAGAAAGTCCGCTCGCACTCGTCGCGGCAGCCTCCGCTGGCCCGGGCTGCGACACGCTGTAGACCGCGGCGATCACATGCTGCGCCTTCGACGCCAGCGCCGCAATGCCCTCAGCCTCGACAGCAGCCGAGCGGCGATCGACATAGATGACCCTCGCTCCCGGGACTCGCGAGCGAATCTCACGCTCCAGCACGCGCCCGTCATCCCCATGCGCATCGCTCACAAAGATCACCACCAGTGTCTCCCCCGCATCACCACGCTTCAGCGGAACGATGTGATTGTCATCGCGCACCAGCGTGACTGCATGGTCCGCGACCTCCTGCGCCAGCGCGTAGCTCGATGGTTTGCCGACGCTGTATTGCACTTGGTTCAGGTCCACAAGGTGTTTGCCCGGTGTGTCGAGACCCGCCTTGGCCTTCACCAGCAGAATGCGCCGCACGCTCGCATCGATCTGCGCGCGCGAAATCTCTCCGGACTTCACCGCCTGCAGCAGGCCATTGAAGGTTCCGTCTAGGTCGGATGGCAGCTCCAGCAGGTCCTGTCCCGCCTTCACCGTATCGACAGCCGCACGCCCTGCAGCCTTACTGCTGTCGCCGGGATAAAGCTTGGTAAGACCCTTCATCTCCATCGCATCGGAGACGATGACGCCTTTGAATCCAAGCTGCTCGCGCAACAGACCGGTAACGACTTTCTTCGAAGTGGTGGCGATCTTTGTCGGGTCGGGCTCGAGCGCTGGAAACGCGACGTGCGCGATCATCACCGCGTCGGAGCCCGCCTTGATACCAGTCTCGAACGGAGGCAGCTCGACGGCATTGAGCCGTTCGAGCGGAGCATTGACGCGCGCCAGGTTGAGGTGCGAGTCAACGTCGGTATCGCCGTGCCCGGGAAAGTGTTTCAGCGTCGTGAGCATCCCGCCTTCGTGCGAGCCGCGGATGTACGCCGTGACCATCTCGCCGACCTCGGCAGGATCCTCGCCGAACGAGCGCGTATTGATGATCGGATTCTCGGGATTAATCTGCACGTCGGCTATCGGATAGAAGTTCCAGTCGATGCCCAGCGCGCGCGATTCCTCCGCGACGATCTTCGCGAACTGCTCGACATACGCCGGATTATGAGTCGCCCCAAAAGCCATTGCGGTCGGGAATGCCTCAATGGAGGTTAGCCGCATCGAAGGCCCACGCTCAAAATCAACGGAGAAAATCAGGGGAACTTTGCCACGCGACTCCTGCTGCAGGATGTTCGTCGTCATTGCAGCTTCGTACGGCTCGACGCGGAGGAGCAAAGGGCCATCGGTATTCACCGAGAGATGCACCGCGCCGAGGTGATACTTGCGGATGTCCGCGATGAGCTTCTGGAAAGTAGAATCGTCGGCGTTGTAATAGCCCATGATCCCGCGCACCTCGATCATCTGGCCGATCTTCTCTTCGAGCGTCAGGCGCTTGAGCGTTCTATCCGCCCAGCGCTCCTGCGCGCGAGTCGTGGCGCCGATCGTGTGGGGCTGCAAGGACGTTGTCTTTCCTGTTTGAGCAACGGCAGGGGTGAAGCTCACAAAGAAGATGGCGAACGCGGCCATACCGCGCTTGGCAGAAGACATGAAACCGACTCTAGCTGACAGCGACACCCGGCGCAAAACTCCGACCTCTGGGTTCTGGCGTCTTAAGTCCACCCCTAAGCCTTTTCCTCTGAAGACTTTGCACCAAAAATACCGGGGGAGGGGGTAGGCTCTGGAATCTCTTCCGCCCAAACCCCGTGGGTAACCTTCGGAGGCCCATCCCCCTGGTGCAGCGCCCACACTTTCTCACGAATCGCCTGATCCGCTGCCGTAACCCGCTCCCGCGACCGCAGGTAGTCGAGCCAGCTCTCCATGATGAAGGTCTCGTTCACGTGCGTCGGGTTTGCCGCGTCGCGATAAACTCCCCAGCGAATCGCACCATCGCGCAGCCGCACGCCCTTCAGTTCGTGCACCGCGTGGGTGAACTCCGTGTAGTTCTCTGCCGGAATCGTGTAGTCGATGGAGATCCTCACCGGTCCATCCTCCGGCTCCGGAATCGCGTGCAGCTTCGGCAGTGGCCGGTTCGGCTTGTACGGTGTCAGGTCCGGCAGTGAGCCCTTCAGGATGTGGACCCGAAGCGTGAACGGCAACGACAGCGCCAGCCCGCACGCAGCGCAGATCAGTGCCATCCGCACCGAGCTCCGCTGGGCGATCGCGCCCCACACTACTGAGCCCAGCGCCAGCCCACCCTGAAACGTCATCAGGTACAGCCCCAGGGCCCGCGCATGCACCCACCGCGGCACCGAGAGCTGTACGCTCACGTTCAGCGTAGACATCGTGCTCGTCCAGCAGAACCCCGCCCCCAGCAGTGCCGGAATCACCGCCCACGGCGACCGCACCAGCGCAATCACCAGCAGCGCTGCAATGTAGTACACCGAGGTTGTGGCCAGCAGGGCGTCGGCGTTGATGTATCGCCGTATCCGTCCCAGCGACATCGCCGCCGCCACCGCCCCCACGCCCAGGCACCCGTTCAGGATGCCGTATCCCATGGCCCCCTGCCGCAAATCATTTTTCGCGACAAGAGCCAGGAGGGCCCAGATGGAGCTCACGAAAAAGGTGAAGACGAAGGCGCGAATCAGTGGCCCTTGCAGGTCGGGAGCGTGGCGCAGATAGCGCAGGCCGGAACGCACAGAGCCGAGGATACGCTCTGCAGGCAGGGCGCTGCGGAAGATCGGCTGCCGCTTCCAGCGCCACAGAATCCAGATCACCGCGACGAACGACGCGGAGTTGAGCGCGAAGACCCAACCCGCGCCCGTGTCCGCGCGCAGGAACGCAGCCACCATCAGGCCGCCGAGCGCAGGGCCCGACGGCGCGGGCGATGTTGTTGTTGGCGGCGTTCAGCGTCACCGCTTGTGGTATCTGATCCATCGGCACCAGCTCCGGCACAATCGCCTGCCATGCAGGGTTGTTCATCGCCGAGCCGATGTTGAGGAAGAAGGTGAAGAAGAGCAGCGTGTAGGGCGAGACGACGCCGGTGAACGTGAGCAAGGCGAGAATCGCAACGCTCACGAGCATCCACGTTTGCCAGAAGATGAGCAGGCGCCGCCGGTCGTATATGTCTGCCGTGGATCCCGCGAAGAGGCCGAGCGCGAGAACGGGAAGGCTCGCCGCGGTCTGCATCAGCGCGATGAGCAGCGGCGACGCGGTGAGAACTGTCATCAGCCACGTCCCGGCCGTGTCCTGCATCCACGTGCCGATGCCCGAGATGGTCGCGGCTATCCAACGGTCGCGAAAGAGTGCGATGCGCAGCGGAGCGAACGAGCCAACGTGCTGCTCGTCGGTCTGCGGAGGCGCAGCACTCCCCGGTGCGAGATCGCTCGAATCAGTCTGGGCGGTATGTCCCACTCTTCTATGATGCCTCGTCGCGCATGAGTTCGCCGTATTGGATGTGATACCAGCGATAGAATCCGGGCATGGGAGCTGCTGTACGGATTGACGATGCGTCGGGTTTTGAGGGCTGGGCGGATCGGATGATTGTCCCCGAGACGGAAGAGCAGGTCTGCGAGGTTTTGGCCGACGCTGTGCGTACTGAGACGCCGGTGACGATCCTCGGATCGCGCACGGGGCTTACGGGCTCGTGCGTTCCGCAGGGCGGGTGGGCTGTTTCGCTCGAGCGCTTTCGTAAGATCGAGATTGAGAATGGGTTTGCGCGCGTGGGGCCTGGTATCACGTTGATGGAACTGCGCGACGCGGCGGCGAAGACAGGGCAGTTCTATGCGCCGGATCCGACGGAGATTTCGGCGTCGATTGGCGGCAGCATTGCGACGAATGCCAGCGGCTCGCGCAGCTTTCGGTTCGGGAGCACGCGCCGTCATCTGCGCGCGCTGAAGGTTGCGCTGCTGGACGGGACGGTGCGCTGGTATCGGCGCGGCGAGATGATTGATTTCGATGTTCCGGCGCTTCCGAATCCGCAGACGACGAAGAATACTGCGGGGTATCCGCTCGCATCAGCGATGGAGTGGGTGGACCTGTTCTGCGGTTCCGAGGGAACGCTCGGCGTGACCCTGGAGGCCGAGGTTGCGCTGCTGCCGATTCCTAAGCATCTGCTCTCGGGTGTTGTCTTCTTCGGCAGTGATGACGATGCGCTCGATGCGGTTGCGAAGTGGCGCAGCGTTCCTGAGTCGCGGATGCTCGAGTACGCTGACCGGCCTTCGCTTGATCTCATCCGGTCGCGCTATCCGGAGATTCCGCGCGCGGCGCAGGCGGCACTGCTCATCGAGGCCGAGGGCGATGATCTTGATGCGTGGGAGCAGAGGCTGGAAGAGAGTCATGCGCTGATCGAGGCTTCATGGTTTGGCCTCGAGGCAAAGGACCGTGAGAGGTTTCGCGCATTCCGGCATGCGTTTCCTGAGGCAGTGGTGGAGACAAACCGGAAGCGCGGCTTCATGAACATGGGCACGGACTACGCGGTGCCGCTCGATCGCGACCGCGAGATGCTGCGCTACTACCGCGAACGGCTTGAGGCGGAGTTGCCGGGTCGATACGTGATTTACGGCCATCTTGGCGATGCGCACCTGCACATGAACATTCTTCCGACGACAGCAGAGGAGGCCGAGACGGCGACGCGCATGCTGCGGGAGTTCGCGGAGCAGGCTGTGAAGCTGGGTGGAACCGTTTCAGCGGAGCATGGGTTAGGGAAGCGCAAGGCTGCTCTGCTCACGCTGCAGTACACGCCGGAGCAGATTGAGGCGATGCGTGCGGTGAAGCGCCGGTTCGATCCTCACGAACTGCTGGGGCGAGGGACGCTGTTCGGATCGGGATTTGCCGGAGCGTTGTAATCGCTGATCGAAATGAACGCGACATTCCGCGAAGGGCCGTTTATTGCTACGCTGGTTTGTCTCAGGGCCCTTTGGATAGATAGATTCTGGAGCTCACGATGCACCTCGGTCGAGGTCCTGGCTCTCCGCGTTCCAGCTTCCTTACGGTGTTGCTCATCCTTGCGATGCTGGTGGGGCCTGCCGCTCTGACGCTGCATCGAGTGCGCGTTCCGGCGGTCGTCGACGTCACCTATCCGAATCCCTCCCCGTATGGGTACACGGTGAGTCTTCTGTTGTTCATCGTGCCGATTCTTGTCATTGGAGGGTGGCTTGTTCCGCGAGACGACGTCAGGATCTCGAAGAGGTCGTTCGTTCGTACCATGGCGTTGCTGATACCCGTCGGTGTGGCGCTCGACTTCTTCTTTGCACACCGTTTTCTGACCTTCCCGAACCCGGCCGCGACGCTGGGTATTCCGGCGCCGGCGCTGGGTGCGTGCACGAAGTGCCACATCTTCGTTGGCTCGGCAACGCACATTGTTATTGGAAGTGTTCCGATCGAGGAGTACGTGTTTTATTTCACGGGATTCATCACCGTGCTGCTGCTCTACATCTGGCTCGATGAATACTGGCTGTCTGCCTACAGCGTGCCGAGCACAGACCCGATGCGAAGCAGCTTCGAGCGGCTGCTTCGGTTTCATCCGCAATCGGCGGTGTTGGCTGTCGTGTTGATCGCCGCGGCGGTGATATGCCGCGGTGTGTATGACCACCATCATGCAGTCTCAGGATTCCCGGGGTACTTCGTCTTTCTTGTGGTGGGTGCGCTCGCGCCGGCCAGCGCCTTGCTTCCGGCCGCTATGCCCGTAGTGAACTGGCGCGCGTTTTCGCTGGTGTTGTTCGTCATTCTGCTGACGAGCCTGCTATGGGAGGCGACGCTCGCTGTGCCGTATGGATGGTGGGGTTATCAACCGGCTCAGATGATGGGGATCTTTGTTACCGCGTGGGACTACCTTCCGGTTGAAGCGGTCTGCGTGTGGATCGCAGTCAGCTTTCAGACCGTGATGGTCTACGAAGTGGTCCGACGCTGGCAGGCTTCCGGCAGGAAGGCACGTCATGCCTTCCTCGGCTGATTTGCTACAGCGGTCGGTCTAGGCGCCGGAGTTGTCGCGCTGGTAGGGCTTCTGCATCAGGGAACGGGCTTCGTTGATGGCGCCCTGCGTGTTGTCGTTGGTCTGGATGGCGAGGCGGTACTCGTTGACGGCGCGCTCACGCTGGCCGGTGATGTCGAAGATCTTGCCGAGATTGATGTGGCTCCAGACCTCGATCCACTTGGGGTCGCCGTCGCCGCGCAGGGCGTCGCGGAAGCTGTTAGCGGCGGCCTGATAGTTCTTCTGCGTCAGGAAGACTTCAGCGAGGCGGTAGTTGGCGAGCGAGCTGCCGCGGTCCTCGTCCAGAGCCTTTTGATACTCGGCGATAGCGCCGAGGAGGTCGCCCTGCGCGACGTCCTGCTGGCCGCGCAGAACGGCGACACGGACGGCGAGGTCAGGCGTGCTCTTGAGCAGCCAGTTCTCGGGGTCGATGGTGATTTTGCGGGGACGGCCGAAGGTTTCGACGTTGTAGGCGGACTCGGTGCCGGAGAGATCGACGCGGCGCTGATCGGTTTTGCCTTCGGTGTCGATGCGAAGCTCGACGGGCATCTTGAAGAGGTCGAGGTCCTGCGTGACGGTGCCGACAGTGCGGAAGCCTTTGCCGCTGCCGAGGCGGTAGACCTGATAGTTGTTGCCGAACTGCGGTGCGCCGGTGCCGTCGACCCACTGGGAGAAGAAGGGCGTGAGCTGGAGGTGTGACTGCGCCTCGGCGATGGTCTGAACCTCTGAGGTGCGGATGCTCTTGTCGATGTTCTGCGAGAGCAGCTCGCGGAGGAATTTGGTGAAGACATCGTCACCCATCTCCCAGCGGAGCATGTGGAAGACCATCGCGCCCTTGTCGTAGGTCATGTTCTGGAACTGCGGCGAGAAGGGGTCGACGCGAGAGAGCGAGGTGAGGGGCTCGGTGTCGTAGGCGAGCGCGGCGGCCTCGGTGTCGGTGATGGCGCCCTGGAGGGCGATCTTGCCGCTCTGGTCTTCGAGGTACATGAGCTCGGCGTAGCGGGTCATGCCGTTGGTGATCCACTGATCGTTGAGCGTGGCGGGCGAGACCTCGGAGCCCCACCACTGATGCGCGACGGTGTTGGCGAGCAGGCGTGTGTTGGCGCGGTCGGGACGGATGGCGACGATCTCGGGCGCCCAGGAGGCGGAGACGGAGTCGGTGGGGAGCTCGACGACGTTGATGAGTGGGGACTCGGCGCCGCCGAACTGGCTGGTCATGTACTCGAACTGCTTGGCCACGGTGTTGGCGATGTCGTGTGCCTTCGCCTTGTTGTCTTCGGTGACGAAGACGTGGACGTTGGGAGCATCCGGCGCGGAGACGGGCGGGAGGAACTTGCCGGCGATGATCGTGCCGGGGAAGCCCTTCCGTGTCCAGTTGAAGACGAACTCGGTCTTGCCGCCGGGACCGGGCTTTTGTCCGGTGATGCCGCTGCCGATGGCGCGCACGCCGGCAGGAACCGTGACGTGGATCTCCGCGGTAAAGCGGTCCGTGTAGAGGCCGGGGAGCGGGATCGGGAACCAGCGTCCGGGATAGAGAAGGATGCTGACCGGGTCGGCGACGCGGACGAAGTTGATGCCGTCGATGGGGCTGGTGTCGACCGTGGGCGCTCCGCTGTAGGTGAAGGTCCAGGTGGAACTTGTGGCTTTGGCCAAAGGTGCGGAGAGGCCGACGCGCACTGTGGAGTCGGCGGCGTTGCGCTCAGGTGTAAGGGTGGACTTTGTCGGCGGAGGTGAGCGAGGTAATCTGCAGGCCGTTGTTTAGACCGAAGACGACGCTGGTGAGGTCCTCGAGCGTGGCGAAGGTTACGGTTGCGGTCGCGTTGAGGCGGCCGGTCGCCGGGTCGAGATCGGCCTTGATGACGTAGCCGGTGACGTTGATCTGCTGGCGCGCGGGGATGGCGGCCATCGCAGCGAGTGGAGTGAAGGCGAGAAGAAGAAGAATCGAGAGGAGGCAGCGCAGGGTGGAATGCGAGCGAGGCATAGGATGCAGGCGAAGCATGGGGTCCTTGGCGCATTCACGAAGAGCGCGGCCTAAGGCTAAAGCTACCGCAGATTAAGGGTTCTCCGCGAGTGTGTCTATCAGATTAGACGCAGGTTGGGTAGTTCGGACTACGAGAGGACGGGAGCTGCGGGACGGTTGAGCAGGTCGACGATGATGTCGGCGGCGCGGTCGAGCGGAGCGAGCAGGGTATCGAGAGGAGCGAGTTGGAGGCCCCGGGGGGCGAGGAGGCTGTGGCGGAGCTCGGCGAGGGCGACGATCTGGGCGTGGCGCTCGGGGGAATCGGCGAGGAGCGGAGCGAGTTCGGCGGCGACGTTCTGGGCCGTGAAGTGGTTCTGAAGGAGCTCGGGGACGATGCGGCGACCGGCGATGAGGTTGGGCATGGCGACGGGCAGATTGCCGGCGGAGTCGGCCATATCGGGGAACTCGTCGGGGTAGCGGACGAGGCGTTTGGCCAGGGCGAAGGTGAGGGCCGAGACCTGGTAGACGACGACGAATGGGTTTCCCACAATTGCCGCGAGGACGGTGGCCGTGCCGCTGGCCACAACGGAGGCCCGGGCGTGGTGGAGTGCCTCGCGGGCATCGGGTACAAGAGTTAAACGAATGGTTGAGGCTTCTGGGCCAAAATACTTGAGGTGCTCGCGGTTGAGGTCGTCGATGTATGCCTGCAGCTCGGCGGGTTTGATGGTGGAGGCGACCGGCAGGAGGAACTCGTAGCGGGTATGGGCGGCGGGGTCGCGGGGTGTGGAAATCCTGTGGCCGTCGAAGGTGGTCTCGGCGGCGGCGGTGGCGATGAGGTCGCTCATGGCGAGTTCGTGGAGGGCTGGGAGGTTGGCGTGGATCTCCTTCCACCGGCTGCCGGGAAGGAGGGCGATCCAGGTCTTGCCGGGGTCGAGGTCATGCTGGGCGGCGTAGGTTTCGCGCGGGAGGGAGGGTGAGGTGGACTCGGGGGTGAGGAGGGGGTGGCCGATGAACTCGGCGTCGACTCCGCGCTCGCGGTAGAAGGTCTCCTCGAAGGGGAAGATGACGAGCATCTTGTCGACACGCTGTTGGACCCAGCGGAGGCGGCTGCGCTTCCAGGCCCAGAGCTGTGGCGAGACCAGCCAGACGACGGGGACACCGGCGCGGCGAAGGTGGCGGGCGAGCCGGAAGTTGACGTCCGGGAAGTCGATGAGGATGGCGATGGAGGGGCGGTTGCGGCGGATGGAGCGGACGAGGCGGCGATAGCTGGAATAGATGTGGGGGATGTGGCGGAGGATCTCGGTGACGCCCATGACGGCGACGTCTTCGGCGCGGACGATCTGCTGCTGGTGCTGGCGGGCCATCTGGGCGCCGCCGAGGCCGGTGAAGGTGGCGTCAGGAAGGCGCGCGCGGAGGGCGGCGATGACCTGTGCACCGTAGGCGTCACCGGAGGCTTCGCCGGCCGAGAGGAAGATGCGCGGATTGGAGATAGCAGCGATGCGTTGAGTTTATCGTCGTTTATCGTCGCGCGAAGTTGCGGTGCCGCTAACATAGTCGGCGAGATGACTGCGCGTGCGATGAAGGTGGAGAAGCGGTTTCGGGCGGTGCTCGAAAAGGAGCGCGGGCTGGGGTGGACGATTGCGCGCGTGCCGTTCGATCCGGCGAAGGCTTGGCCGAAGATGATCCGATTGCGAGTGCGCGGCGAAGTAAATGGAGCGGTGTTTCGCACGTCGCTATTTGTGGATGGCGATGGCTATTTTCTTTTGGTGAATCGCGAGACGCAGAAAAAAGCACGAGTGGCATTCGGTGATTCGGTGGAGATTGCGCTGGAGCCGGATCTCGAGCCGCGGCCGGCGGAGCTGCCGGATGTGCTGCAGGCTTTGCTGCAGGAAGAGGCTGGGCTGAGGGAGTGGTACGACGGGCTGTCGGAGTCGATGCGGCGCGAGATTGGAAAGTGGGTGCTGGGGGTGAAGAGCGAGGACGCGCGGATGCGTCGCGCGCAGCAGATGGCAGAGCGATTGCTGGCAACGATGGAGGCAGAGATGGAACTGCCGCCGGTCGTTGCCCGCGCCTTGCGGAGCAGGCCGAAGGCGAAGGCTGGGTGGGAGCGGATGACGCCGGTGCAGCGGAGGTCGGAGCTAATGGGCGTGTTCTATTATCAGACGCCCGAGGCGCGCGAGCGTCGTGTACAAAAGCTGGTGGAAGCTGCAGAGCGGCGTGCTGCAGATGCTTGAAAACGTCCGAGTTGCGACTCGGGTATCGATATCGCGAATCATTTTTAATCGTTTTGCTCGTTGGGTGGGGTGCCTTTAACGACACTGCAGAATTTTTCGTTCAGACAGTCGTCTTTTCGGCGGCCTTCCTCGTCTCTGTGTGTGAAATTGCGTTTGCAGCATTTGCGTGAACTGAACGCGACGGACTTAAGTTGCAGATCGGTTGTCCAACGAAGTCGAAGATTTGGAGTTTGAGTAGATAGATTTCGGGATTCCATAACAAGTTGAACAAATAAAAGGCCGGACAAGAATCAGCCGGCCGACCGGAGAGTGTCGATGAAGCGTCTCCTTTCTTTTGCGCTCGGTTGCGTGGTGTTCGTGTGCGTGTTGATTGCCACGGAGCAGCGAGCGATGGCCATGTACGTAGATCCAGGTTCGGGGCTGCTGGCGTTGCAGTCCGCGGCGTCGGTAATGGCCGCGGCGGCATTCTTTCTTCGGAGGAAGATCCGGGTTGTGTTTGGATTGCGGCGCAAACCCGAAGACTATGTTCCTCTTGTCGAAGAGAAAGGTGAGCCGCGCAAGGTGGCATGAGCCCAGTTGCCGCTGAACCAACCTTTCGCGATCCCGCAGGTTCTCTTGTTGTCGAACGCGATCGGGCCGTGCGAACGATACGGCCGGAGTTTCGCGAGCCGGTGTTCGAGTTTCTGAACTCGAGCTTCTATCGTCGTGCGGTAGAACGGGGCGACATGATAGCGAGCGTCGTTGAGGATGATGCAGACGGCTTGCGTCTGATTCATCCTCGCGTGCGCATTGCTACGTATCCGTGGGAGTGGACGGCGTCGCAGTGGATGTCTGCAGCGGAGTTGACGCTGCGGCTGTGCGATGAGGCGCTGGACGACGGATGGATTCTGAAGGACGCCACGCCGCTGAATGTACTGTTCGACGGTGCGCGGCCGGTGCTGGTGGATGTGCTGTCGTTTGAGCGGCGCAATCCGGGTAGTTCGTTGTGGCTGGCGTACGGGCAGTATGTGCGGACGTTTTTGCTGCCGCTGCTGATGAGGAAGATGCTGCAGTGGCCGCTGGAGCTGACGTCGTTCAAGCGCGATGGATATGAGCCGGCAGAGTTGTACGCGGCGATGGGGTGGATGAAGCGGCTCTCACCTGCGGCGTTGTGGCCGGTGACGATTCCGGCGCTGCTCGATCGGCGTAAAGATGCGCACACGGGAGCGAAGAAGGCGCAGCCTGCACGTGATGCGGAGTTGACGCTGCACACGCTGAAGCGAACGGTTGCGGGACTGCGCAAACGGACGCGAGCGGCGATGCCGAAGAGCGCGAACTCAGAGTGGGCGGAGTATACGGGCTCGCAATCGCACTACAGCGCGGCAGAGAGTGAGCAGAAGCGCGTGTGGATTCGTGCGGTGCTCGATGAGTTGCGGCCGGCGACAGTGCTCGATGTCGGCGCGAACACGGGTGAGTTCAGCGCGATGGCCGCGGCGTGCGGTGCGGAGGTCGTCGCGCTCGAGCGCGATGCGGACGCGGCTGAAAGAATTGCGCGCATGAGTGCCGCGAAGAAGCTGAGGATCCAGACGATTCATGCGGACCTGGCGCGGCCGACGCCGGCGGTCGGGTGGGAGAATCGTGAGTCCAGCGCGCTGCTGCCGCGGCTCGAGGGACAGTTTGAGATGGTGATGCTGCTGGCGGTGATTCATCACCTGTTGCTGCTCGAGCAGATTCCACTGCGCTCGATTGTGAGGTTGTGTCACAGGCTGACGAGGAGGTTTGTGGTCGTCGAGTGGGTGCCTGCAACGGACCCGATGTTTGTGAGCCTCATGCGTGGGCGCGATGCGTTGTATGGATCGTTGAGTGAGGGCGATCTGGTTGCGGCGTGTGAAGGGTTGTTTTCGATGGTGCGCACAGAGACGCTGGGGAACGGACGTATTCTGTACCTGCTGGAACGCATCTCCGGCGAGGCGCGTGGGTGAGCGAACGGGCAGGCACTACAGGGCGCCACATGTTTAAGAGGCTCTGCCAGTGCGTCGGGCTGGCGTCGCTGATCCTTGTGGTCAATTATGGAGAACTGCTGGGCGGGGGAGCGGATGTGCGGATGCATGTTCCCTATCCGCTGACGGGAATATGCCTGGCGCAGATTGCCGACATTCTGCTGCTGGGGCTGGGGCTGTTTGCGGTGTTGGCGTTCGCCGCACGTACGACGTACTACTCGTGGGTGCGGCTGATGGTGATGATGCTGGCGCCAGCGTACCTGCTGGAGCGCACGCGCACGGTGAGCCCGGTCACGCTGACGGACGGGGTCATTCTCATGTTTGGCGTCATCTGGGCCGCCCTCCTGCTGCTCTTGCTTCTGCGGTTTCCGATTTGGTACAGGCGTGTGATCCGTGTGGGCGATGCGGTCGGCGTGTTTTTTGCAGTCTTTGCGGTCTGCAGCATCGTGCAACTGCTGTGGGTGATGACCTGGCGGCCAGGACCGCAGCAGATCAAGGCAGCGTGGAGTGCCGCTCCCCACTCGCGTGAGCATCCGCGCGTGGTGTGGGTGCTGTTCGATGAGCTCTCGTATGACCAGGTGTTCGAGCACCGGGCCCATGATTTGGCGCTGCCGAACTTCGATGCCCTCAAGGCGCAGAGCACGCTCTATACAAACATGCAGCCCATTGGACTGAAGACGGTGAAGATCGTGCCGTCATTGCTCACTGGAGCTGTGGTGGATGATTTTCGCTACGGGTTCGATAACAAGTTCAAGGTGCACTATGACGGTGTACGCGGATGGCACGGGCTGGATGGGAGCGGCACGGTCTTTCATGATGCCGAGGGCGCGGGATGGAGGACCGCAGTTGTGGGTTGGTACAACCCGTACTGCACGATCTATCGAAGCGCGCTGGATAGCTGTTACTGGACGAATCTGGATCGCACCGACGGCGACATGGCGCAGCGGTACAGCCTGTGGCGGAATACAGCGCGGCCGTTCCAGGGACTGGGAATTCAGCTTGTGTCTCCGGAACTGGCGGACCGCAGGAGCTGCGACTTCGATGTGCGACAGCGACTGCAGACGCATTTGAGTCTGGAGCAGCATGCGGTGGAGTTGTTGAAACAGGATCAGGAAGACTTCATCTTTCTGCACCTTCCAATTCCGCACAGCCCGAACATCTGGAGTCGTGTGAACGACGAGTATGCGCGGGGATGCGGGAGCTCGTACATGGACAATCTGGCGCTGGCGGACAGAACGCTGGGGAGCCTGATGGCGATACTGCAGCAGTCTCCGCGGTGGAAGGATACGACGGTGATTGTGCAGGGCGACCACTCATGGCGCATTATGCTGTGGGACTGGCTGCCGGCATGGACCGAGGATGATGATCAGGCATCGCGCAGCGAATTTGATCCGCGCCCGGCGCTCCTGATTCATAATGCGGGACAGACCCAGCCAGAGACGGATGGGCGCGCTCTGTCATTGCTGTTTGTGCATGACGCGCTGGAAGACGTGCTGCAGGGTAAGGCTGTGCAGCCAGTTACGCAGCGGCCGGCGGAAACTGCACCGGCAGGAGCTGTGGTACGGCGAGTCTCAGGGGCTGGCGCTTCCAGGTGAGTGATCGCCAACACCACTCGACGTTGCGAAACCTGGCCCGGCGACATCAGGTAGTGGCAGCGAGCTTTCGCGCACGGGCGAGTTGAGGTCCTCGTCTTTCGTCTCGCGGATGAGGAGGAGACCGACGAGCGTTAGGAGCGCGGAGATTGTGAGGTAGTAGCCGACGGCGCGGAGTCCGTACTTCAGCGCGAGTTTCGTTGCGATATAGGGAGCGGCGGAAGCGCCGAGGATGCCAGCGGTGGAGAAGGCGAGCGAACTGCCGGTGTAGCGGACGGGCGTTGGAAAGAGCTCGGAGACGAGGGTGCCGAGGGGACCGTACGTGATGCCCATGAGCGTGAGTCCGATGCTGATCATGAGGAATGCGCCGCCGAGGCCGGAGACGAAGAGCGGCTCTAAGGCGAAGCCAAAGACTGCGATGGCGATGGTAACGATGATCATGACGCGGCGACGGCCGTATTCAGCGAGCCATGCGGAGATGGGAATAGCAGCGGCGAAGAATGCGGTGGCTAAGAGCTGCAGCGTGAGGAAGCGAGAGTTGGAATAATGCAGCGCCTTGGTGCCCCACGAGAGCGCGAAGACGATCATGAGGTAGAAAAGCACGAAGGTGGCGAGGCAGACGAGAATGCCTGCGAAGAGCTCGCGCGGATTGTGGCGAAAGACGTCGAGCAGAGGAAGCTTGACGGGTTCAGTGCGTTGCATTGACTCAGTGAAGACAGGTGTTTCCGTGAGTGTGAGACGGACGTAGAGGCCAAGTAGAACGAGCAGAGCTGAGGCGAGGAAGGGAAGACGCCAACCAAAGGTGAGGAACTGCTTCTGTGTGAGGAAGCGCGAGAGGATGAGAAAGACGGAGCCGGAGAGCAGGAAGCCGATGGGGGCTCCGAGCTGTGGGAACATGCCGTAGAGTGCGCGCTTGCGGGGTGGGGCGTTTTCGACGGCAAGCAGAACGGCGCCTCCCCACTCGCCACCGAGGCCGATGCCCTGGCCGAAACGGCAGACCGCGAGCAGCACTGGTGCGAAGACACCGATCATCGCATAGCCGGGCAGTACGCCGATGAGGAAGGTGGAGAGGCCCATGGTAGAGAGCGCGACCACGAGCGTGCGCTTACGGCCGATGCGATCTCCGAAGTGTCCGAACAGAGCCGAACCGACGGGACGCGCGAAGAAGGCGACGCCGAAGGTCGCGAGTGAGAGAAGCACGGCTGAGGCTGGATTCGATGCGGGGAAGAAGAGCGACGGGAAGACCAGGACTGCGGCGGTGGCGTAGATGTAGAAGTCGAAGAACTCAACCGTGGTTCCCACGAGCGAGGCGAAGAGGACCTGCCTCGGAGTGTTGATCTTGCTTGATGCCATGAGGTGAGGGTAGCAGTTGAACGGTCTGCGTCAGAAGGCGAGAGTGGCTCTGCGGATGCCGCGAACGGCGTTGGTGAGCCAGATCTCGTCGGCGGTGCGGAGGTCTTCAAAAGTCAGGTTGGCTTCAGCGATTTCTGGGTGCGTCGTCAGCAGATGGCGACGATAGATGCCGGAGAGCAAGCCTGCACTGGTGGCGGGCGTACGCCATTGATCATTGTGGCGGACGAAGATGTTGTGAATGGCGCCTTCCGTGATGTGGCCGTGTTTGTTGACGAAGATGGCGTCGGCGAAGCCTTTGCGCAGAGCTTCGGCGTAGGCGTAATCGTAGAACGCGCGGCGAGTGGTTTTGTGGTGCAGCAGTGGGTCGGTGGAGTCAACGGGCGTGGGCCACAGGTGGATGCGTAGTGTCGCCTCTGGGTCTTCGTCGGTGATGGGTTCAGGCGGATTGAAGGTGCATGCGCCGCGGTGATCGAGCACAAGGCGGAGTTTGCAGGGCGTGTTTGTGTCGAGGCCTGCGGCTTGACGCTCGATCGCGTGCCGAATCGATGCCCGATCGAAATGGAAGTGGAAATGTTTGGCTGAGGTTTGAAGGCGGTCGAGATGAAGTTGGAGGAGGTCGCAGCGGCCTTGCTGCCAGCGCATGGATTCGATGAGGCCGAAGGTTTGATCGCGAAGGAAGTCAGCTTTGAGAAGGCATTCGTTGTACTCGGAGGTGGCGATCGAGTCGGCAACGACGCCGGAGCCGACGCCCATCGTGAGTTGGCCGGCGTCGAGGACGGCGGTGCGGATGGCGACGCTGAAGAGAGCTTCACCGCGCGGCGACCAGAAGCCGATGGCTCCGGTGTAGACGCCGCGGTCGCGCCGCTCGAGGCCGCGGATAAGCTGCATGGAGTGGATCTTGGGTGCGCCGATGATGGAGCCGGAGGGGAAGAGCGCGGCGAAGAGGCGATAGGGAGTGATCTCGGGGCGAAGAGTGGCGTGGATCTCCGAGGTCATCTGGAGAAGCGATGGCAGACGCTCAACTGTGAAGAGTTTGTCCGGGTGGACTGAGCCAAACTCGGCGATGCGGCCGAGATCGTTGCGGAGCAGATCCACGATCATGACATTTTCGGCGCGGTTCTTTTCATCGGCGGCGAGCGAAGCGGCGATGCGGTCGTCTTCGGAGGGAGTCGAGCCGCGCGGCGAGGTCCCCTTCATCGGGCGGACGACGATTTGACGGCCCTTCTGATGGAAGAAGAGTTCGGGTGAGGCGGAAAGGATGTGGCGCGGGCCGATGTGGAGCATCGCGCCGAGGTCAACGGGCTGAGCGGCCATCATGTGCGCGAAGAGGTCGGCCGGATCAGGGGTGTAAGGAGCACGCACTTCGGCGGTCAGGTTGAGCTGGTAGGTATCACCGGCGGCGATGTACTGTTGTGCTTGATCGAATTGTTGTGTGTATTGCTCCGGTGTGAGCGAGACGGCGAGATCGGTGAGACCGGCTTCGTTTAGTGGTTGCGGTGAGGACAGAGTGCAGAGAGTGGGTTCGGCGTAGACGCCGAAGGCCGCCAGCGGGAGAGTGTTTGAAGTGGACTCGTAGTTTGGGCAGGCTGTGGGCTCCCAGTGATAGCCGCACTCGTAAGCGAGATAACCCGCAACCCAACGGCCCTCAGCAAGGGCTTGGTGGATTCTGGCGAAGGCGGCGGGAAGTTGATCGAGGTTGCGGACTTCGAGCCACTGGATGGGATTCTGGAAGAGAAGCGAGCGATTATGCTGGGCACGATTGACCGTGCTGCTCTCGAAGAGGACGGTTCCCGGTGTATCGGCGACCAGGCGGCGCGCGGCGACGATCGATTGTGAGGTTGAGGGCATGTTGACGGAAGATCAATCGGCCGCGACGAGTTCCTGATCTTTGTACTGGAGGCGATAGAGCTTGTAGTAGAGTCCTCGGTGCGCCAACAACTGCTGGTGGCTTCCTTGCTCGCGTAGCTGGCCTTTGTGCATGACGAGAATCGTGTCTGCGCGCTGCACGGTGGAGAGGCGGTGTGCGATGAGAACGCTGGTGCGACCGGTGATCATGCGTTCCAGTGCAGAACGTACGCGAATCTCGGTTTCGGTGTCGACGGAACTTGTGGCCTCGTCGAGTATGAGGATGCCGGGCTTGTGAGCGAGCGCACGGGCGAAGCTGATGAGCTGCTTCTGACCGGTGGAAAGAGTAGAGCCGCGTTCGAGCACGGTCTCGTGGAAGGCGCCGGGCAGTGTGCGGATGAAATCGCCGACGTTGACCTGGTCGGCAGCGTTTTCAACTTCGTCTTCGGTGATCCATGAAGATCCAAGACGGATGTTGTATTGAACGTCGCCGGAGAAGAGAAACGGATCCTGCAGTACGACGCCGAATCGACGACGCAGGCTCAGGAGATCCTGTTCGCGCACGTCGACGCCATCGACGAGGACGTGACCGCGCTGCACGTCGTAGAAGCGCATCATCAGCGCGGTGAGCGTGGTCTTGCCAGCGCCCGTGTGGCCGACGATGGCTGCCGTCTCATCAGGGTGGACTACGAAGCTGACGTCGCGCAGGATCCACTCGATGTGCGGGAGATCACGCTCAGGATCAGCAGAGGTTGCCAGAACGGCAGCGTCGTCCTTGCTTAGCTTCTGATATGTGAACCAGACGTTCTGGAACTCGATACGGCCAGAGCCATTGCCAGCGCGAGGATGTGCAGGCGTGGCAATGTCGGGAGGTGTGTCGAGCAGCTTGAAGATGCGTTCCGCTGCAGCCATGGCGGCTTGCAGGATGTTGTATTTGTCGCTGAGGTCCTGGATGGGGCGGAAGAAACGCTGCGCGTATTGGATGAAGGCGATGAGGATGCCGAGCGTGACCGCGCCAGTAAGAGTGAAATGCGCTGCGGAGCCCGTGGAGGTCAAGAGGAACACGTGCGCGGTGAGCCATTGGCCGTGCGCTTTAACGAACTCGGTGTGCAACACGGCGCTGCCGCCGAACCAGATGACGAGTGCGATGGCGAGTGAGCTGAGGAACTCGACGACCGGGTAGTAGAGCGCGTAGGCGAAGATCGCGTCGGTCCAGGCGACCTTGTTTTCCAGGTTCACTGCCGAGAAGTCTCGGAAGGCACGGCGCTCGCGGTTGAAGAGCTGTACGACCGACATGCCGGAGACGTACTCCTGCGTGAAGGAGTTAATGCGCGCGGTGGCAGCGCGCTGGCGGCGATAGCTGTCGCGGACGTGCTCGCGGAAAAGCTTGGTGGCGTAAAGGATGCCGGGGATGACAGATAGCGTGAGCAGCGCGAGCGGCCAGCTCATCCGCAGCATAATGACGACGATGAATGTGAGTGCGAACACATCTTCAAAGATCGCAAGCACGCCCGAGGTGAACATCTCGTTGAGCGCGTCGACGTCCGAGGTGACGCGCGTGACGAGGCGGCCGACAGGGTTGCGATCGAAGAAGCCGACGTGCATGCGCTGGATGTGCCGGAAGATCTGCGAGCGCAGGTCGAACATAATCTTCTGGCCGGTCCACTGCATGAGGTAGGTTTGGACAAACTCGAGGCCGAAGCTGAGCAGCAGGGCTCCGAAGTAGAGGAGCGCCAGCTCGTTGATGCCGGCGACGGCGTTAGGGCTGAGGCGTCGGGCGAGCCAGCCGGGGTTCCCAGTCGGCGCGAGGTAGGTGTCGACCGCGACCTTGACGAGGTACGGGCCGGCGACGTCCGAGGCAGACTTCAGGAGGATGGCGCAGGCGGAGACGGCAGCCGCGAGCTTGTAAGGCACAAGATAGCGCACGAGCCGCCGCATCAGCCGCGAGTCGTAGGCCTTGCCGACGATGTCTTCGTCGGGTCCGGAAGGGGGCGGGGGCACGGAATCGGCGGTCTGCGGCTTGCCCTGCTTTTCGTCGGTACCAGTGGCCATGATGAATAGATTGTAGAGGCGAGGTTTGGTCGCATGAAAGAATGGAATTGTGAGCAGATTGTCACAGATGGAGCGGCTGGGCGTTTACGTGAGCGTGCCGTTTTGCCGTGCGAAGTGCAGCTTCTGTAACTTCGCGTCCGGGGTCTCCTCGGCCGACCGCGTCGCGGAGTATGTGGGCAGGCTCTGCGCGGAGATCGATAGTGCGGCGGCCAGGGCAGCGAGCCTGGGGGCTCAACTGCCGCGTGCGGTGGATACGGTGTACTTTGGCGGGGGCACGCCGAGCCTGTTGGAGCCCGAGCAACTGCGGCAAATCTTTGCGGCGCTGAGGCGGCAGTTTGGCGTGGAGCGAGACGCCGAGATTACCTTGGAGGCGGCGCCGGGGCAGATCGCCGATGGACTGCTCGAAGAGGCGATGCGGCTAGGTGTGAACCGGGTGAGCCTGGGTGTGCAGAGCTTTGTGGATCGCGAAGGTACCGCAGTCGGGCGGACGCATACGGGTGCGTCATGCCGGCGGGAGATAGCGCGGTTGCATGCGGTGGGCGTTAAGGAGGTTGGCGCAGACCTGATCGCGGGGCTGCCGTATCAGACGCGCGAGAGCTGGAGAGTGTCGCTCGAAGCTGCTTGCGACTCGGAGCTGACGCATCTGAGTGTCTATTCGCTGGAGATTGACGAAGGGTCACGGTTGGGGCGCGAGGTGCTCGGTGGCGGGGCGCGACTGCATGCGCCGGCGGTTGCAAGTGAGGAGCTTGCAGCGGAGTTGTATGAAGAGGCGTGCGAGTTTCTGGCGGCGAATGGATTCGCGCAGTATGAGATATCGAACTTCGCCAGAGGCGCAGAGCATCAGTCGCGGCACAACCGCAAGTACTGGCAGCGAGCTCCGTATCTGGGATTTGGATTGGACGCACATTCCATGTTGTTGCGAGCAGACGACAGCGCGGTGCGGTTTGCGAACGCGGATGAGCTCGACGCACTCGACGCCGGCGTCGGTGATGAGATAACGGAGGTCAGTGAACGCGAGGCGTTCGAGGAATCGGTGTTCCTTGGGCTGAGGCTGAATGAGGGGCTTTCGGTGGCTCGTTTGTACGAGAGGTTCTCCGGCACGTTGATTCGAGATTGTGAAGAGCGCGTTGGAAATCTTGCACTCGACGGATTGATGCTTGTTGAGGACGAGCGATGGAAGCTCACGGGACGTGGGCGGCTCGTCTCCAGTGAGATATTCGGTGAGTTGTTGGCCGTTATGGCATAGAAGAGGAGAGAGCTTTGGCGAACGGGAATGTGATTGATCTGCGCAGCGATACGGTGACAAAGCCGACCGCGGACATGCGTGCGGCGATGGCTGCGGCCGAGGTTGGCGATGATGTCTACGGCGAGGATCCGACCGTAAATCGTCTGGAACAGCGCGCGGCCGAGGTGTTTGGGCGCGAGGCTTCCATCTTCGTGCCGACCGGAACAATGGGGAACCAGATTGCGATTCGCCTTCACACGCAGCATGGACAGGAGGTCATCTGCGAGGCGAAATCGCACATTCTCGACTGGGAGATGGCGATGGTCTCGGCTTTTTCGGGCTGCGTGCCGCGTACGGTGGAGGGCGACCGCGGCGTGCTGTCGTGGGAGTCGATTCGCAGGGCGATTGCACCGAAGATCTATTACCGCGCACCGACCGGATTGATTGCGCTTGAGAACACACACAACATGGCCGGTGGCACCGTGACGCCGGTCGAAGTGTTCGAAGAGATTTGGAATGGTGCGCGCGAGGCGAAGCTGCCGGTTCATCTGGACGGAGCGCGCGTCTTCAATGCGGCAACGGCGCTAAGAGTAGACGTTGCTACGCTGACACGTGGCTTTGATACGGTCATGTTCTGTCTAAGCAAAGGCCTCGGCGCGCCGGTGGGATCGATGCTTGTGGGTTCACGTGAGGTGATTGACCGCGCGCGTGTATTTCGCAAATCGCTGGGCGGAGGGATGCGGCAGGCCGGTGTCCTGGCGGCTGCAGGACTCATCGCTCTGGAGGAGATGCCGAAGCGGCTGGGCGAGGATCACGCGAATGCGCGGTTGCTGGCGGAGGCGATTGCGCGCTGCGATGCCGCAGAGGTCGATCCTACTGAGGTGCAGACAAATATTGTGATCTTTACTTTGCGCGATGAGGGAGACGCTTCGGCTCTGGTGCGTGGGCTGCGCGAAAATGGCGTGCTGGCGAGTGCAATTGGGCCTCATGCTGTGCGGCTTGTGACGCACTATGACGTCAGCCGCAAAGATTGCGAGCGCACTGCGTCGGTGCTGGAGCGGCTGCTGTGTGGTGCGGCAGTTCAGGCCTGAGAGACCATGGGCTGTTTTGCGACGGCGTCAATCGGAGTTTCGGGGAGAAAGACAGAGACCGTTGTGCCGTGATCGGCTTCGCCTGTGCGTGAGTCGAGGCGAATGTCGCCACCGTGCCTCTCCACGATGCCCTGGCTGACCCAGAGTCCAAGGCCCGTGCCTTTCTCGCCTTTCGTTGTGAAAAAAGGCTGGAAGAGGTTCTTGATCGTGTCCGGGGGAATGCCGGGGCCGTGGTCGACGACGGAAACGGTGACGCCGGGGCGGCTGTTATGGGATCGCTGGCCATCCAACGATGGAGCCGAGCGTAACGAGACCTCGATCAGGGATCCAGCTGTCGAAGCGTCCATCGCGTTGGTGAGAAGATTCGTGAAAACCTGCCGCAGCTCTGCCGGGTAGCCGCTGATCTTTGCGTCATCGTCGAGGTTCTTTCGCAGAGTGATGCCGGCCTGCGTGATCTGCCGCTGCAGCAGGAGGAGAATGCTGTCGAGTAGCTCCTTGAGGTCGAGCTCGATGGGCGTCTTTGATTCCCGGTACATGCCTAGCATGGCGCGGCTGATCTGGGTGACGCGGTCGAGCTCCGAGCGGGCGAGGTCAAGGAACTCTCCGGTCTCGTCCGGAGTAGCCCCGTTTTTCATCAGGTAAAGCAGATTGACGACGGAATCAAGCGGGTTGTGGATTTCGTGTGCCAATGTTGCGGCCAGCCGGCCGGTGACGGCAAGTTTTTCGCTGGCGAGCAGAGCTGCCTGCGTGCGGCGCTGTTCCGTGACATCCCGGAAGACCATGACAACGCCGGCGAGTTCGCCTGAGCGATCGAAGATGGGCGCGCCGCTGTCGTCGATCTGGATCTCTCCTCCGCCGCGGCGAAGCAAAACGGCATGATTGGCAAGCGAGACGGCATGTCGAGTGCGAAGGGCAGCGTCAACAGGATTTTCCATGAGGTCGCGCGAGGCCTCGTCGACGATGAGGAAGACCTCGCTGATGGGCCGTTGCGCGGCTTCCGCCTGCGTCCAACCGGTTAATTGCTCTGCGATGGTGTTGAGCAGTTCGACGCGGCCATGCTGATCGCAGACGACTACACCGTCGCCGATCGAGGTTAGTGTCGTGCGCAGACGCTGCTCAGAATCGTAGGTCGCCTGCGCGTTCTTCCGCAGTGCGGTGATCGCCCCCTGGAACGCGTGCGTGACCATGTGCAGACGACTGCGGGCGAACAGCCCGATCAGAAGGCCGATAAGCGCGGCACAGCCAACGACAGCTTCCAACGTATGGCGGACCTGCGTCTGCCAATGGTCCACCTCATTCTGTCGTTGCAGCTTCTGCTCGCTGATGAGCTCATTGAGAATGTCGCGGATGTGGTCCATCTCATCTTTGCCGCGCAGGTTGAGAGCAACGTCCCGGGTGTCCCCTCCGGACCGAACGAGGGCGATCATGGGAGCAGCGACGGTATCAAGCCATCGCTGGTGAGTGACAAGAAATTGGTCGAGGAGATGAGTGTCCTTGCCTCGAGCCGCAAGGTCCTTGCGAAGGGTCGAAACGCTGGCCGCCAGCGGCCCCCGCGCGTTCTCGAAGGGCTGAAGGAATGCTTCGTTCGATGTGTTCTGAAATCCGCGTACGCCAGTCTCCTCGTCACCGGTAAGTGCAAGAATGTAGGTCGCCGTTGCGATATTGTGATCGGCGTCCTGGAGATCGTTGACCGTTTTCTGCGCGTTGCCGATCTGCCATATAAGGGCTCCCGAGACGAGCAGCAGCGCCACCACAGGAAGCAGCAGAGTTTGCAGCAATATTCGATTTAGCTGACTCAGGTTCACTCGACGACTCGCAGCAGCACCGCTCCAGGATTCACCATTGCACAATTCGATGGGCAGTGGCGACGTTTAGGTGCTCAAAATGGGACACTTAAATATTCGCAAGAGCTAGGAGTTAATATGCGAAAAAAGAGCGTCGAGTTTCTCCAAAAGCGCAGGTGCACCCTCGCCTTTGGTCATGTAGACGTTTACTAACCCGGTAACATCTGAGGGAAGTCCGACGTAGGCTGAGAGCAGGAGGATCGGTACATCCGGCTTAGTCGCACGCATGCGCGCTGCCACCTCGCCGCCGTGCATCCCGGGCATCGCGTAGTCGAGCACGACGGCGTCGACCGGGTACTCTTCGAAAAGCGTGAGCCCGGATTTACCGTTATTCGCGGTAATCACCTTGTAGCCCGAACGTTCGAGGAGAAGCTTGCGTACGTGCAGTCCGACCCGCTCATCATCGACGCAGAGGACCAAGCGTCCTGAGTCTGACATATAGCCCTGTGGGTCCTCCGGGTATGAGCGATAGGATAGCACCGGCATATCAGGTTAGACGTGCTACGACCTAAGAGGACTCTGATGAAATCCAGTGCAGCAAACGAGGAATAAGCGGGTAATAGAGACCAAGTACGATCTTGCGTGGTTCGGGAGAGAGCTCGCGCAGTACAGAGGCGTAGCGTTCGAGCTGTGGGCGGTACTTAAGTAGTTCGTCTTGCTCGAAACGCTCCGGAGAACGCGAACCCTGCTCCGTAGTTTTGAAGTCGATAATCCAGAGGCAGTCGTCGCCATCGGCAAGGGGTGAGCCGCCGGCTAGGAAGGTCCGGTCAGCACGCAGTACCGAGGCGTCGAATGAAGCTATCGAGTGCTCGGTCGCCGCAGCATGGTGCGTCGAAAGAATCCAGCGACCGGTGGGATCCGCCAACGCATTGCGCAGTGCGGAGAGTGCGCGAGGTGCTTCTCGCTGCGAGGTCGCAGGTGCAACACCCTCGTTGCGCAACGCTGCAAGAATGCGTGGCCCCCATGAGGGCAGATTGGCGAGCAGTGTCTCCGGGGTCTCTCCAGCGGCGAGACTTGCGCTGAGAAACTGAAGGAACCGGTGCACGACATTCCCGAAGGCCCGAACCGCGAAGGAACCTTCTGGCCGCTCAAACGAAGGAGCGTGCGGCAAAGCGGACGCGGGCGTGTAGGGCAGGCGAGGGTTCTCTGCCGACAGAAAGCGCGCCAGCGGATCAAAGGTCAGTGGCAAACGATGCACCACCGGGGCGCGTTCAGCCACTTCGTTCTCGGTCGCGGACGCGGCAATCGCGAGTCCGTCACTCGACTCCCTGGTTGAAGTGAATGGAAGGAGACGACCCATGGTCTGTGCAGGGACGGTTGAAGCAGTCGCTTCATCGGATTGGACAGGCAAGTTGAACTGAGAAGCCGCGACCGGCCATGCTGCGCGCAGCAGGGTGCCCTCGACGGGTGTCTTGACCCTGCCATCCCTTTGCGCTTCGCAGGCGGCGAAGACGTGGAGAGCTTCGCGGGCACGGGTGCAGGCAACGTACAGCAGACGCCGGAGCTCAGCATGTTCGCGCGAACGCCTGACGCGCGAGAGCCACTGATTCAGTCCGTCAGTTTGCTCGCCGCGCGACCCAATGGGAGCCAGCAGAATGTGCGCAGCCTCGCCGTCGGGTGGATCGAGCTCAAGCCAGTTCAGCAACTCAGAGCGGCTGCGATTCGTGGGGCGCTCGAGTCCCGGAATGAGAACGAGATCGAACTCGAGGCCCTTGCTGTTATGGATCGTGAGCAGCTGGACAGCATTTTCGTCGGCCGCATTTTCAGCATAGAGGCTCGACAAGCGTGAATTGAGGGCGAAGGTGTCGATTGCACCCGCGCTGTCCTGTTCGAGTTCGCGAAGGACCTCGAAGAAGCGGCGCACATTGGCAAGTCGGTCGGAGGAGAGCGCCGCATCGCCGCCGAGCGATAGCCATGTGCGCTCAACGTGTCCGCTGAAGGAGCTGCGGCCGAGCGTGAGCCTAGCCTGCTCGAGTGTCCGCCAGGTTCGCTCAAGGAGCTGCTGCCCAGCGCTGCTGAGCAGATGAGTGCGTGTCGCGACAAGCTCCGCAGTCGTTGCTTCATGATCAGCGTCTGGACCTTCTCCCGTGAGTTGGAGGAGGTCAGCGAGCGAGAGTCCGCACCACGGAGCACGGAGCACGGCAAGCCATGCGACCCGATCGGCGGGATGGAGCAGTGCACGAGTGATCGCAAGTACGTCCAGCACCTCGGGCCGTTCGTCGAGCGTATCAATTTTGACGGCGCGGAATGGAATGGGACCCGCACCGTAATCACGAGATAGCTCGGAGGTGACGGAGGCAAGGTGCTTGCGTGCGCGAGCGAGGACTGCGATGCTCCACGGCTTGGTGCGTCCTTCCGGAAGCGGCCGTGCCTGCCATTCCTCGATGATGCGACGGATCTGTCGCGTCTCACGCTGAATGCGCGCGGCACGCAGTTCAGCCGCTGCTGGAGCGGGATTACCCGTGACAGGATGGCTGCCGAGGACCTCGGTGTGCCACACGATCGGGCACGGGTTGGCAGACGCCGGGCGAATCGCTTCCGCGCGCACGAATGGAACGTCGAGTTCTTCGCCCAGCGTCTGAGTGACGATCGCAGCCTGCGGGAACAGCTGTGAAAACGTCTCGTTAAAGGCGGCGACCAGCGCACCCTGGGAGCGGAAGTTCGCGGTGAGACGCAGCGGTTCCAGTGGAACGTCCCCGAGTCGCCGGTCGGCGACGGTGCGAAGAAAGCGCTCTACACGCGCCTGGCGAAAGAGATAGATCGATTGTTTGGGGTCCCCGACGAGAAAGACAGTCTGGGAGTGGCCATCCCAGGAGCGCGTCAGTCGTTCGAGGAGCATGTACTGCGAAGAGGAGGTATCCTGCATCTCGTCGACGAGCAGATGCGTGAGCCGCGCGCCTGGAGACCGCGAAAGGTCTGCAACGCCTTCCTCGGCCGACAGTGCCTCACAAGCTGCAAGCGCAAGTTCGGAGAAGTCGCAACGGCCTGTCTCCGCGAATAGAACCTTAAGATGTGCGAGCGCCTGACGAAGCAGTCGGAAGAGCGCCTTGGCAACGCGCCACTGTTCATCGGGGAAGCGGGCCGGCGGCAGGCCGCGGATCGATTTAAGCAACTCTGCCAGCTCATCGCCTTGGAGTCGTTCGACGAGGTCCTTGAGAGTGGCGCGATCCTGGTACGAGATATCGAAGCGCAAGTAAGCGGGGGCGAATCCCTTTCGCCAGCCTCCATCCTTCGTAAACAGCAGATGCAGCAGCGCAAGCCAGTGCTCGAGGTCTTCCGCGCGCGCTTCCGGAGGCTCGCTGCGACTTGCGCATACCGCGACAGGTGATGGCTCCCCTGGAGCATAGGACGGCTCCAGCCCAAGGCGCTCGGCCAGTTTTGTGAGCTCCACGAGTTCGGGCTGCGGCATGATGTTGAGCACGCGGCTCAGTCCTGCGCAGACGATCGTCTCGAGCGAGCGCTCGAGGCGCGGACGAACCTGCGTGTCGAGGTGTTCGTCCGTCAGTGATTCGGTGTCGAGTGGAACCAGTTCGCCCCACTGCTGACGCTGTTCCAGCATGCGCGCGAGAAGCGTTTCGCAGTCCTTGAGGTTGCCATCGCGATGGAGCAGTACTGTATGGAGCGCGTCGTTCAGGAGGGGGTCCGCGCCCCCGAGCTCAAGCAGAGTACGTCGCGCAGCCTCACGATGAAGCGGCTCTGCCGTTTCAACCGGCTGATTCGTGCCGGAGCCGGAGAGCAGCGGGAGCGTCCGTGCGATCTCGGCGCAGAGCGCGTCAATGGTACGAATCCGCAGCCGCTGCGGCTGTTCGAGGAGCCGCCATCCGAGCCGGGCATCGACTGCGAGTACGGCCTCGGCAAGCAGACGAGTCTCCCGCTCAAAGCTGCTCGTATCTGCCGCGAGGGGGTGGCCCGCGGCCGCTGCGTGGAGCTGCTCGAAGACGCGCTCGCGAAGCTCCGCTGTCGCCTTGCGTGTGAAGGTGATGGCGAGGATCTCTTCCGGCTGCGAGATGCCGCCCTCTGCGAGCAGCTTGAGATACCGCTGCAGCAGCAGGCCAGTCTTGCCAGAGCCCGCGGGAGCTTCCACGATCGCTGAAAGCTGTACGTCGAGCGCGCGTTGCCGCGCGTCAAAATCCGGCGGCTGGCCGTCCGCGTCCGTCGTTGGGATCACGGGTTCCGGCGGCGGGAAGTGAAGGAGCTCAGACATCGATCTCTTCCTCGCCTTCTGCATCGTCGGCTGCTGGGCCCGAGAACGTAGTCGGATCAATGCGGCAGAGCAAGCGCTGAGGACAGCCGTCGCAGTTCACCGCAATATTCTTCGGGTCCACATCGGCACGACCTGCTGCGAAGTCCTCCGCAAGCTTCGTCAGAACAGTCTTCCATTCACTTCGGCGGAGTTCGAGATCGACGAACTTCTGTCGCGGTGTGGAAGGGAGGATTGTCTGATTCGCGGCAAGACCCTGCCACTTCATCTCCGACCCAGGGCGAACACGACCGAATAACAACGCCTCGAGCTGGTTCCTCTCTGTCAGAAGGGAATATAGCGGGAGCTGCGGATCATCGGGCCGATCGCCAAGCCAGTCCGAAGAGTGCGCGTGGTGGCCGGTCTTGTAATCAACCAGCACCACGCCACCTTCGACCTCGTCGACACGGTCAGGCTGAACCTTCAGGCTCAATGGGCCGATGGGAATCGTCGTTCGTTCTTCGCGCCGCCGCACAGTGAATGGACCACGTTGCAGCTCCACTTCCAACCACCTGAGAAGCAGTCGCCGCAATCGTTCCCGTTGGAGCCCGATGTAGGCCGCGCTCCAGCCGGGCGAGGGTGCAGCGAGCCTGGCGAACGCCGCGTCGATCGCATTCGAGAGTCGGCGATCACGCTCTTCAGAGGTTAGCGAGCGGAGTTCAGCCTGAGACTGCGTAGCGCTCCAAAAGTTCTCGAGGGCACGATGAACGAGGTTGCCACGCTCAATTGCATCCAGGCCAAGCTCGCAGGGATCCACCGTCGCAGAGTGGAGCCGCATCTCCGCAAACGCGAGAAAGCCGCACGCAGCCTGCAACTTCAACACACTGGCTCCGCCGCGAAGTTCGGGCGAGGGAAGCGATGGAAGTGTCACATCATCGGGCAGAATCTCCTCCGCGACAACGGGCGCGGAGGTGACGGACGGCACGAGATCCTCGAACGGAACACTGGGAATGTTGAGCTGCTGCAGAAGCGGCGACGGCCGCAACGATCCGTTCTCGTCGGTTGCAGCGCTGAGGACGAGCACCCTCGAGGAGCGACGCAGGAGCGATTCAGCCCGCTTCATCGCACGGTCGGCTTCCTGGGATGCATCCGCGCCGGGAAGCCCGAGTTCCTGTTGGAGCGGCCAACCGAGCAGTGGATTAAGGTGTACGGCCTCAGGCCACGCCTCGTCTGTCGCGTGCAGAAGGACGACTGCATCGAACACCGTCCCCTCTGCCTCTTCGGGCCGCATGATCTGAATCGGAGCGCCCGCGGCGGGTGGGCTCACGTGCACCGATTGCAGCAGCTGCTCGAGTGTCTTCACCGCGGTTGCAAAGCTCACACGCGAAGCGTGGAAGTCCATCGTCGCAAGAAGATCCAGAGTCGCGTCCCATGCGCCGGCCGTGGAGAACTCGGAAGGTGTAGGCGCTCGGTCGCCAGGCCAGTTGGCGGCACGCAGTAGATCGCGAATAACCTCGGACCATTCGGCGAAGCTGCGCGAAGCAGAGGACCGAAGTCTCGCCGCGCGGACGTCGTCAAAGGCCTTCAGCCAACTCGGGGCAAAAGCCGAAGTTTTGGTCGAGCGGGACTGTTGTCGGATGAGACGAGTGAGCCCATCCATGTCTAGCTCCGGCAGCAGGTAGGGTCCGCGCCGGAGGATGTTTGCATCAAAACGAGCCGCTGCAAGATGCTCCGAGCTGATGCCAATAAATGGCGAACGAAGAAGTGCTCCCAGGCGTTCGATCGATAGTGGACCCTGCGCCAGGCGCAGGATCGCCAACGCGTCCGAAATCATTGGTTGTGCAAGCAGGCGCGCGCCTGCACTGAACTCCCACGGCGCGGCGGAGTTGTCGGCTTCAATTGGTTGCAGCTCGGGCGCGAGAATCTCGCGGAAGATAGATTCGAGTTCGGCGCGGTCCTCCTCCGGCTGTGGCAGTAACACAGCAATGCGTGGTGCGGGCGATTCGGGGGCGCGTGCCGCAAATAACTGCTGAAGCCACCGCGCCGCGAAGGCGATCTCATCGCGCGGAGTTGCGACGACGGTGCTCACGCGCGCAGAAGGCGATAACTTCGGAGACTCGAGAGTCACCTCCGTCATCTGAGCTCGGCCCGTCCGCAGAGCTTCGATAAACGCAGCTTGCGCGGGCGTGAACTCTTCGAATCCCGCGAGCAGAAGAGAACCGTCCAACTGCAGAACACCGGAACCTGCGTACGTGCGAAGAACCTCTTCAACCTCGGCGGCGGTCAGGTAGCCCTCCGACGCACAGATCCTCCGGAAGCTCTCTGCCCATCCCGCGAACGTGCGGGTATCAAAGGTTGTTGCCGTAGCCCGGATGCGCCCGGTTGCTCGATGAGCCGCGGCCAGCGACCAGGCGGACCGGGCCATCTCGGCGAGCGCATCCGGCGAACTTAGCGTGCGGCCGGTCGTCGACGCTTCGATGATCTCCCTCCACAGACTGTGTTCCTGGGCCGTATTCAGGCGCAGCCGAAGCTCATGGCCCTGAACTGCCAGCCCCGACCATAGTCCCCGGGTCCAGTCCGTCCACGCGAGCACGGGAGCCGCGTCCCATGCCCTGAGCCCGGCGGCGCGCTGACGCTCGTTGAATACCTGGCGGAGCGTTCGCGCAGCGCGGCGGTTCGGCAGCACGACGGTCTCGCCGCGGGCAAGTGCGTCCAGCAGATAATGCTCGTTTACAGGGTTGGACATCGCGTTTCTACCGGCTCGTGAACCTCTACTCTTTATACGCCGAGTTTCACCGAACTTTCGCCCTTGCGCGAGGTGGAAAACGAGGCGGTTGAGCGGAATACCAGGCTAAGAAGAAGCAGCAGAACGGCAAGTGTCCAAGGCACAATCATCGCGATTCTGAGCGATCCCGTCTGCGTCGAAAGCACGCCCATCATCCACGGGAAGAACGCGGCGCCCAGGCCGGAAACCGCGAGGATGAACCCGGCTGTCCTCGCCGGAGGTTGCTGGCGCATCAGGAGACCGAACGTCGCAGGAAAGAACGGAGCGACGCCGAGTCCCAGCAGGATGCAACAGGAAGACAACATCCAACCGTGGTGAGCCCACGCGAGAACGGCAATCACGGCACTCGCCAGCAGGAGTCCCGTTCGCTGGACAGCCAGCTCACTGGCGCGGCGCAGGGCGATTGAGGACAATGCCCGGCCACCCGTCAGCGAAGCCCACAGCAACACGACGCCCGACTGCCCGCCCAGCAGACGGAGGTCAGAGAAGCGGACTGTGAAAGTAGTGATCCACGCCGTCAGGCAGGTCTCCAGCCCTCCATACAGGAAGAGAAGCAGCGAGAAAAAAGCAATGCTGCTGGCAGCAAGCGAATGCGCCGGCTCAGATCCGGTCTCAGCTTCTCCGGATGAACTCGTATGCCGGATCAAGCCGCCCATACCGCTGAGGAGATAGAGCGCCGCAAAGCACAGCAGCGGATTGCGCAACCCATAGCGCGGAATAAACGCCGCGACGAGAACTCCCGTGATAACCGCGCCGAGGCTCCAGAAAAAGTTGAGCGATGCCAGTGCTGAACCCGTATGGGTGCGATAGCGCCGGCCCGTAAGAATGTTGGTCGACGCAATAATCTGTCCTAAGCCAATGCCGCTTACAAAGAGCGCGACACAGCCCGGCAGAAGAGAATGCGATAGCGCGAAGGCGCCGAACCCTGCAAACGCCAGCAGTGATCCAATGAAGATGCCCAGACCTAGCCGACGCGGAACGGTGACCCCACCAAGAAAGGCCCCAACGAACTTCGTGAGCAGCAAGAGCCCACTCTGCGCGTCCGTGAGTTGCCACGCGTGTGCCACCGAGGGAAGCAGCGGACCCAGCAGTACGGTACCTAGCCCGGCCAGCAGAAAGTCTGAGGCGAGCCACGGCGTCGACGGCCCTGAACGGATCTCGTTCGAATTGGCTTTGTGTGGCAAGTGCACGGCTCCAGACAGCGCGGAAACCTGCGGCTGAAGGTGCGCAAAAGGCGGGGCTGTAGCGACAGCGTCGGCCGCGCCTCCCCGCAGTGGCCGCCGCACCCGGTCGACCCTGTTGAAGCGCAGCAAAACCTAGATGCTAGCACGCAGCTATCATGAAAGATGTGAAGCGATGCTCGGAAAGAGGGCTGCCAGCCGCAGCCTTGATATTAACCGCCCTCCTGGGCGGAGCCTCTTTGGTTAGCCTCAACGGATGCCACCACAGCCCCTCCGCGTCGACTGCAAGCTCGACGAAGCAGTATCCGATTCGCGGAATCGTTGTGCGCGTCGACGCACGGGACGGACAGGTAACGCTGCAGCATGACGCCATTCCCGGGCTCATGGAAGCCATGACGATGCCGTACCCCGTGACAGATCGCTCTGCACTCTCCGAACTGCATCCAGGCGACAGGATTATGGCGACCGTCCTCGCCGACCCGAGCCCGCAGGGCCCTGTAAATCTGCGGCTGAGTGAGATCGTCGTGATTGCGCAGGCGAAGCCCGACTATGCCCAGGCGGTCCAGTACCACGTCCCCACGCCCGGAGATGAGGTTCCTGACTTTACGCTCCTGAACCAATCCGACAGGAAGATCGACCTCAAGCAGTATCGCGGCAAAGTGCTGTTGATGACCTTCATCTACACGCGCTGTCCGTTGGCGGACTACTGCCCGCGCATGAGCCGCAACTTCGCGCAGATCGATCAGCAACTCGCGACGGACCCGAAACTGTATAAAGATACGCATCTGCTGAGCGTCAGTTTCGATCCCACGTACGACACGCCGAAGGTGCTGAAGAGCTACGGCGGAGCCTATACGGGCAAGTACTCGAAGGAGACCTTCGACCACTGGGAGTTTGCCGCACCGAGCGAGAAGGAGCTCCCTAAGATGGAGCAGTTCTTCGATGTAGGCGTTACGCCCGGCGAGAAGGGAACTCTGCAGCACTCGCTCGCCACCGTCGTCATCGGCAAAGACGGCAAGGTGATTGCGTTTTACCCAACGAACGACTGGAGCGTCGCGACGGTGCTCGAACAGGTGAAGCAGGCTGCGGCCGCGTAGGAGGAGACTTTGGCAAAGCTGACGATAGGATTTGGTGTACTGCTGGGATTGATCGGTGCCGGTTACTTTGTCGCGACTGGCAGCGCGCACCCGACCGCGCTGATTCCGCTATGGTTTGGTTGCGCGCTGATCATCTGCGGTGTCCTCTCTAATACAGAGAACGCACGCCGCCGCATGCTCTGGATGCATATCGCCGTGACGATTGCGCTACTCGGATTCCTCTTCCCGGGATTCATGGGCGATCAAAGAATGGGCGGCGGCGCACGGCGGTCCGCTCGGCTCATCCCGCGGCCGTACAGGAGACAGGCGCGTGATGTCGGTCGTATGCCTCATCTTGACGGCACTCTGCGTGCGCAGCTTCATTACGGCACGGCGTTCGCGCACTGCGTAGAACGATTGTTGGGGATGAATCGGCCCTCGTGACGCTACACTGTCACCACGCATGGGTGGATTTGGACACGCAGGTCTCGGCAGAAGTGGAATGAAGGGGGCCGACCGGCCGTCGCGCAACACCGGCAAGGCGATCGGCGCGGACCTCACGGCCAAGCGGCCGAAGGTAAAGCTCCGCGATATCTGGCCGGAGATCTGGACGCTGGTGAAGCCGCGGCGCTGGCTGATGGCCGGCTGCTTCCTGCTGATGATCATCAACCGTACCTGCGCGTTGGTGCTCCCCGCATCCTTCAAGCCACTCATTGACACTGTCTTCATTAAGCACCAGATGCACCTTCTGCCAATCATTGTCTGCGCGGTGCTCGGTGCGACGATCATCCAGGGCCTCACCTCCTATTCACTGACACAGCTCCTTTCGAAGTCCGGCCAGCGCATGATCGCCGAACTCCGCAAGCAGGTGCAGGAGCATGTCGGCCGTCTGCCCGTTGCCTTCTACGACGAGAACCGCACTGGCACCCTGGTTGCCCGCATCATGAACGATGTGGAAGGCATACGCAATATCATCGGCACGGGCGTCGTGGACTTCGTCGGCGGGATCCTCACAGCGATCCTCGCGTTCGTGTATCTGGTGCATGTCAGCGTCAGCATGACGCTGCTGACCTTCGTTATCATGGCCGCCTTCGCGCTCGTGCTGCAGCGGGCGTTCAAGACCATCCGGCCCATCTTTCGCGAGCGCGCCAAGATCAACGCCGAAGTCACCGGACGCCTGACCGAATCGCTCGGCGGAGTCCGTGTCGTCAAGGGCTATCACGCGGAGGCCAGCGAAGCGCAGGTCTTCGCCGGCGGCGTCGCGCGGCTGCTCAACAACGTCATCAGTTCGCTCACCGCCCAGTCGCTCATGACGCTCTCGTCGACCGTCATCCTCGGCGTTGTGGGCGCGGTTGTGATGTGGATGGGCGCGCACCTCAACGCTGTAGGCAAGCTGACGCCCGGTGCCTACTTTTCCTACGTAATGTTCCTCGCCTTCATGACTGCTCCATTGGTGCAACTCGTCGCCATTGGAACGCAGCTCACCGAGGCGATGGCCGGGCTTGATCGCACACGCGAAGTCATGAGCGAGAAGGCGGAAGACGCAGACCCACTTCGCACGCAGGACGCAGGAGTGCTGCGGGGTGATGTGCGGTTCGAGAACGTGAGCTTTGCCTACGTCGCTGACAAACCCGTGCTCCATGGCGTCAGCTTCCATGCGCAGCCGGGAACCGTTACAGCGCTCGTCGGTTCCAGCGGATCCGGCAAGTCCACGATCATCAGCCTCGTCTGCGGATTCCACACCGCGCAGAGTGGCGAGGTCGTAATAGACGGCAAGGATCTCGCAACCATTCGCCTCAGCAGCTATCGTCGCCAGCTCGGAGTTGTCCTGCAGGAGACATTCCTCTTCGATGGCACGATTCGCGAAAACATCATGTTTTCGCGTCCCACCGCCACGGAGGAGCAGTTCCTTGAAGCGTGCAGGATCGCACGTGTCGACGAATTCGCCGAGCGTTTCTCCGAAGGCTACGAGACTGTCGTCGGCGAACGCGGAGTCAAGCTCTCCGGCGGCCAGCGGCAGCGCCTCTCCATCGCGCGCGCCATTCTCGCCGACCCGCGCATCCTCATCCTTGACGAGGCAACCAGTTCACTCGACTCCGAGAGCGAAGCGATGATCCAGCATGGCCTCCGCTACCTGATGCAGGGCCGCACCACCTTCGTCATCGCGCATCGTCTTTCCACAATCCGACGCGCGGATCAGATCCTCGTGGTCGAAGAAGGCCGTATCCTCGAGCGCGGCACGCACGAACAACTCTACGCCGCAGCCGGCCGTTACTTCGATCTCTACACCCGCCAGCACGGCCTCGAGACGAACCTCTTCCTCGCCCCTGGCGAAGGCGACGGCGGCCTTCCCGAAGAGGTCGAACGCTGAGCCGGCCTAGCTGCCGACCTTTTTCACCGCACCCAGCTCCCGCAGGAGAAACGCGTCGTCGAACGCAATCTCCTTCAGGTAGTCATACCGTCCTGACGCTCCGCCGTGACCCGCATCCATATTGATGTGCAGCAGCAGCGGCGCGTCGTTCGTCTTCAGCGTGCGCAGCTTCGCCACATACTTCGCGGGCTCCCAATACATCACCTGCGAGTCATTGAGGCTCGTCTTCACCAGCATTGACGGATACGCGCCCTCGCGCAGATTGTCATACGGCGAATAGCTGCGCATGTACTCGAACGCCGCCGGCTCATTCGGATTGCCCCACTCCTCATACTCGCCAACAGTCAGCGGCAGCGATGCATCCAGCATCGTGTTCATCACGTCAACAAACGGAACGTGCGAGAGCACCGCACGGATGAGCTTCGGCTTCCCGCCGGCCAGCGCGAAGTTCACAACCGCTCCCATCAGCAACCCGCCAGCGCTGCCGCCTTCGATCGCTACCCGCGCGGGATCGCCATATCCCTCGCGCACCAGGAACTCGACGGTCTCGATGAAATCTGTAAACGTGTTCCGCTTCAGCATCATCTTGCCGGCGTCATGCCACGGGTCGCCGAGTTCGCCACCACCGCGCACATGCGCATACGCCACGACAACACCGCGATCGAGCAGCGCCAGCCGCGATGCAGAGAACCCCAGCGGCAGAGGATATCCGTAGCTCCCATAGCCGTACACGTACAGTGGGTTCTTGCCGTTCTTGTCGAACGCATCGCGTCGGTAGACCAGCGACACCGGCACCTCTGTCCCATCATGTGCACGGAACCAGAGTCGCTCCGACTGATAGTGCGACGCATCGAATCCGCCCGGCACCTCCTGCTGCTTCAGCAGAGTCGATTCACCCGTCGCAACGTCATAGAGAAACACCGACGACGGCCTCACCAGTGACTGGTACGCATAGCGAAATTGCGTCGCATTGAAATCGCGATTGATGTCGCTGAACGCTGTATAGGCCGGGTCAGGGAAGCGAATGTCGCGCGGCTCCGCCGGACGCCCCTCAGCGCCAAGCGAAAACACCCGCAGCACCGGCAGTCCGCGCTCGCGATATCCCGCAACCAGAAAGCTCTGGAAGAGGTCGAAGTCCTCGAACGGCGCGTCCTTCTGCTCCGGCAGCAACTCCTCCCAGTGCTCGCGATCCGTAGCCGAAACAGCCGTGCGCAGCAGTCTGAACTGCTCAGCGTCCCGGTTCGATCGAATGTAAAAGAACCCGTCTCGATGATCGACGTAATATTCTTCGTCATCCACACGCGGAGCAATCAGCTGAAAGTTCTCCTCTGGCGTTGCGCTCGCGAGAAACCAGCTTTCACTCGTCGTGTGACTGCCAATCTGCAACAGCAGATACTTGCGATCGCGCGTTCGCCCTACGCCAAGGTTGAAGCGCTCGTCGGGCTCGTGAAACACCTCCACATCCGCACCGGCCGCATCGCCAATTCGATGCCGGAACAGGCGATCCTGTCTCTTTGTCTGCTCATCCTCGGTCGAGTAAAACAGCGTCTTCGAGTCCGCCGCCCACACAAGCGATCCCACACGCTCCGCCGTATCGGCGAGGACCTCGCCCGTGGCCAGGTCCTTGATACGCAGCGTGTATTGCCGAAAGCCGGTGTTGTCCGTCGTGTAAGCGAGCAGCCGCCCGTCCGGGCTCACCGCGCTGTCGCCGATCGCCATAAACGGCTGCCCCTCGGCCAGCTTGTTCACATCCAGAATCGCCGCCTCACCCGGCGTCGGCTCCGTCGAGTTAAGGCTTGGCGCAGAGCCTGCCGGCCTCCGGCAGTAGCGCGGGTACTGCAGCCCCTTCTCCGTCCGCACCAGGTACTCCCACGCACCGTCCCGGTACGGCACCGAGACATCATCCTCTTTGATGTGCGAAAGAATCTCGTCATAGAGCTGTTTCTGCAGCTCCTCCGTCCCGGCCATCATGGCGGCCGTGTACGCGTTTTCCGCCTTCAGGTACTCCAGTACGCGTGGGCTGTCCTTATCCCGCATCCAGGCGTAGTCGTCGTGGAGCTCGGCTGAATGAATCCGGGTTGTGTGTGGTTCGCGCTCGGCAAGGGGTGGTTGTGTCGCGGCTGTGGTCTGCATAGGTCTCCGAATATGTAAAGCATATCGATAGCCGTTACGAAATGCGATGCAACGCGCCGCCCGCCCGCGGACTCTCAAAAACCGTACGTTATTTACCGACGCGCGGCAGGACCGCGTATGGAGATAAAGATGAAAAGGGCTACTTATCTGATGTGCTGTTTAGCGATCGGCTCAGCGGCAATGATGTTCCCCCACAGAGCGAAGGCGCAGGCCACGGACGACGACAAGAAGTTTCTCACCGATGCTTCGCAGGGCAGCTACGACGAGATCCAGCTCGGCAAGCTCGCCGAGCAGAAGGCGACGAACCCGGACGTCAAGGCCTTCGGTCGGCGCATGGTCACCGACCACGCGAAGCTCAACGAAAAAATGAAGCCCTACGCCGACGAGTGGGGAATCGCAGCGCCCACCGCCCTCAGCGCTGACGCCCAGAAGGAGTACGACAAGCTCAACGGCATGTCCGGCGCCGACTTCGACAAGGAGTACATGTCCGACATGGTCAGCGACCACTCCAAGGACCTCGACGCCTTCACCAAAGAGGTGAAGGACACCAAGGACGCAAAGTTCCGGACCTCCGTCGAGCAAGGCAAGAGTGTCGTGGCCGCGCACAAAAACATGGCCTACGACCTGAAGAAGAAACTGTAGCTTGCAACACTCCCGCATCACAGATTGCAAAGCCCCTGCGCCGATTTCGCAGGGGCTTTCTCTTGCGCGCAGCGTAGGATAGCCCGTGTGAGAGCCCTTCGGCGCTTCGCTGTCCTCATTCTGGTGGTCATGGCAATCGGGTGCGCCTGTGTGCGCGCCGAATCCGTCAGCCAGCTCCCGATGCCGACCAGCTACGTCCAGGACTTCGCTGGTGTTATCGACGCCGGTTCCAAGCAACAGATGGAGCAGCTTGGCAGCGAGGTTTGGCAGCACGCCCGGGCCAAAATCATCGTCGTCACGGTCCACTCGCTCGACGGCGTAAGCATCGAGGAGTTTGCAACCGATCTTGAAGACAAGTGGAAGGTCGGCGCCAAGGACACGGACCGCGGTGTCCTCATGATTCTCGCGATCAACGAGCGCAAGCGCCGCATTGAGGTTGGCTACGGTCTCGAAGGCATCCTCAACGACGCCAAAGTCGGTGACATCGGCCGCACCATGGTCCCGTGGCTGCAGCGTGGCGAGTACGGACAGGGACTTCTCGAAGGTCAGCAGCAGATCGCCAACGTCATCGCCGCCGACGCGGGCGTTACGCTCGCACCGCTGCAGCAGCCCATCCGCCAGCCCGCACCCCAGCGTGGCCGTAAGGACTGGCTGGGCATCGTCGTATTCTTCATCATCATCTTTTTCATCTTCCGCGGAGGCCGTCGCGGAGGCGGCGGTTGGCTGCCGTGGTTCATCCTCGGGAACCTCATGGGCGGAGGCCGTCGTGGCGGCGGATGGGGAGGCGGCGGTGGCGGCGACGGGGGAGGTGGTGGCGGCGGCGGCGACTTCGGCGGAGGATTCGGTGGTGGTTCGGGCGGTGGCGGCGCCAGCGGAGACTGGTAGTTCAAGTAAGCTGAAGGCGAGCTCAACTCGCATTGAAAGGAAGAACGATGAAAGGTGCCTGGGTAGCACTCGGAGTGGTGGGTCTGGTTGTGGTCGTGGTGCTTGCTGGGAGCCGGCAGCTACATCACCTCGCGGAATCACATGGTCAGCCTGAACGAGCAGGTAAACAACGCATACTCGCAGGTCGATATTGAGCAGCAGCGCCGGCTCGACCTCATTCCAAACCTCGTCGCCAGCGTGAAGGGCTATGTCAAGGAGGAGGAGACCGTCCTTACGAACATCTCCAACGCTCGCGCCGCCGTTATCGCGGCCTCCTCCGATCGCGCCAGCAGCATCAACGCGAACCAGCGGCTGGACGTCGCGCTGAGCCCGCTAATGCGATTGCAGGAGGCATATCCCAACCTGAAGGGTAACGATCAGTTCATGCGTCTCGAGGATGAACTCGCCGGCTCAGAGAACAGAATTGCCGTGGCCCGTCGCCGCTATAACCTGGCGCTTCAGGACTACAACACCTACGTCCAGCAGTTCCCGAACAGCCTCTGGGCGGGCTCGAAGTTCCCGGTTCGCAACGAGTACTTCAAGGGCAATCCGGCCAACGATCAGGCGCCCACGGTCGACTTCACCAAGTGACCTTCGCAGCACCGCATCAGCGCAGCCACCGCCCCGGCGGTGGCTGTTTGCTGCACCGTGGCATCCGATAGACTGCGTGCACCTTCATGCGGTGCACTCGCCTGCGGGATGGGTTAGGGTTAGGGAAGAACGATGGAGAACACCACGACCAATCCGACAACTGTCGCCATGCTTGTCGGCATGCAGGTCGTGGATGCCTCCGGTCGCAGCCTGGGCCGCATACAGGAGCTCGCCGTCGACGTCGGCACGGACAGCAATCGTGTCTCGGGCCTGCTGCTCTCGAAGCGCGGGAAGGGCAAGGCTCAGCGCTCCATGGTCGCTGTCGAGGACCTCGAAAGACCCCGCGTCTCGGACAAGCGTCTGCGCACTCATTCAGCGCCCCAACCGGTTCCCGGCCTCAGCGATACCCTCCTTCTGGAACGCGACCTGCTCGACCAGCAGATCATCGACGTTGACGGCCGCAAGGTCGTGCGCGTCAACGACGTCAACCTCGCATGGGCAGAGGACGGCCCAACCGGTCACACCACCACTCTGCTCATTCAGGACGTCGAGATCGGCCTCCGCGGCGCTGCTCGCCGGCTGTTGAAGGGGCTGCCCGCGGGCACCGTCGACGGCATCGTGAGCAACATTCCGTCGCGCCTCATTCCATGGAGTTGCGTCGACCTCATCGACCGCGATCCTGCGCGCCGCGTCCGCCTGAAAATCGGTCAGGATCGCCTTGCCAAGCTGCATCCGTCCGATATCGCCGACATCCTCGAAGACCTCGCACCCGCCGAGCGCGAGGCCGTCTTCACGAGCCTTCCCGAAGAGACCGCCGCCGAGGCTCTCGAAGAGATCGAGCCCAAGCTTCAGAAGGAACTTCTGCAGCGCATGGACTCCGAGCGCGCCGCCGACATCATCGAGGAGATGGATCCCGGCGCCGCCGCCGACGTTCTCGCCGAACTCAGCGACGAGGAGTCGGAAAAGATCCTCGAGGAGATGGAGCCCGAGGAGCGCCAGGACGTCGAGGAACTGCTCGAGTTCTCGGCCGAAACAGCCGCCGGCCGCATGACGACCGACTTCATCAGCGTGTCGCGCGATGCAACCGTCGCCGAAGCCGTCGACGCGCTCCGCCAATTCGAAGGCGACCCCGACACCATCTCCGAGATCTACCTCCTCGACGACGAGAAGCGACTCGACGGCGTCGTCATGCTGCCGCGCCTTCTCCTCGCACAGCACGACACCAAGCTCTCTTCGCTCTCTGAAGGCCACATCGTCTCCTGCGGAATGCACGCACGCGACGCCGAGGTCGCCGAACTCTTCGACAAGTACAACCTGCGCTCGCTGCCCGTGGTCAATACCACGCGCCACGTCGCCGGCGTCATTCACGCTGAGCAGGTCATCGCGCAGCTGCGTGAGGGCTGAGTGGCGCATGTCCGTGGAACGCCCGTTGAAGATCCTCTACGCCTCGGGTCTCTCGCCCAATGACTCCTCGATCTACCGCCTTTGGGCGCTCGAGCGGCAGGGCCATCACGTCGTTCCGCTGAACGCATACGAGTACCAGCCCTCAAACCGAACTCTGCGCAAACTCGTTTATCGCGCACAGGTCGGCCCATGGGTCACACGCCTCAATCGCGACATCCTCGCCATCGCCGAGCGCGAACGCCCCGACATCTTCTGGGCTGACAAGCTGCTCTCACTCCAGCCGCAAACCCTCGTAAAACTGCGCCGCATGGGCATTGTCAGCGTCAGCTACATGATCGACAACGTCTTCGGCGTTCGCGGCGACCCCGGATGGCGGCTCTACAAAAAAGACCTCACCCACTTCGACCTCCACGTCGTGCAACGCGACAAGAACGTCATCGAGTACCGCGAACACGGCGCACGGGATGTCCTCAAAATTCAAACCGCCTACGAGCCGACCATTCACTTTCCTCCGCCCGCCGGCTGGAGCGACAAGGACCGCGACCGCGGCGTCTCCTTCATCGGCACTCCCTACGACGACCGCGCACAATTCCTCACGCGCCTTTGGAAGGAATTCGACTCTCCCGGTCGTCGTCAATGGCGGCCTCGTCTGGAAGAAGGCTCTTGGCCCTGAAGCCACAGCAGCCATCTACCGCGGAAACGGCGAGCTCTTTCGCGACGCCTACCGCGAGGGCATCTGGCGCTCGAAGATCAACCTCAGTTTCCTCACGCACTCCAACCACGATGAGTTCGTGCATAAGAGCTTCGAGATCGCCGCCTGCGAAAGTTTCCTTCTCGCCGAGCGCTCGCCCGGGCACCTCGCGCGCTTTGTTGAGGACGAGGAAGCCGTCTTCTTCGAAGGCATCGACGAGTGCGTCGCAAAGATCCGCCGTTATCTCCCCGACGAAGCCGCACGCGCACGCATCGCCGCCGCCGGCCGCCGCCGCGCCGAGACCAGCGGCTACCACAACGACGCGCAGGTCGCCGCCATCGTTGCCCGTCTGCGAACCATACTCGCCGCCAACGAGGCCGCGAAATGATCCGCGACCTTCTCCACGACAAGCCCTCGCCCGACTACCGCCCGCAGATCTGCATCGTCGGCGCCGGCGCCGCCGGCATCTTGTCTCGCCGTCGAGCTCTCGAAGCAAGGCAAGAGCGTCATGGTCCTCGAAGGCGGTGGGCGCGACATCGAAGATGCAGCCCAGGAGCCCTACCGCAGCGAGGTCGTCGGCCACGAGCATCGCGGCATCCACACCGGCCGCTTCCGCGCACACGGCGGAACAACCACCCGCTGGGGCGGCCAGATCCTTGAGCTCAACGCCGAAGACTTCGAGCGCCGCGAATGGATCCCCGGCAGCGGCTGGCCCTTCTCACGCGACGAACTCGAGCCCTTCTACCGCCGCGCGCTCGACTTCGAAGGCCTCGGCGGCGTCCTCCAGAACGACGCCGACGTCTGGAAATCCCTCGGCCTCACCGAGCCATTCTTCCCCGAGCTGCAGTCCTACCTTACGCGCTGGTGCCCCGAGCCCAACTTCGCACGCCTGCACGCCAAAGCACTCGAAACCAACGACAACCTCCAGATCTGGCTGCACGCCAACGCGGTCGAACTCCTCATGGACGGCGAGACCGTCCGCGCCCTCCGCGTTCGCACCCAGCAGGGAAGCGAAGCCCTCGTCCACGCCGACCACTTCATCTTCTGCATGGGCACCATCGAGTGCGTCCGCTTCTTCCTGCAGCCCCGCGCAGGCGATCTCCCCTGGAACCGCTCCGGCCTACTCGGCCGCCACTTCCAGGACCACGTCGACGCCAATGCCGCGCGCGTCATCCCGCGCGATCGCCGCCAGTTCGCCGAGCTCTTCGACAACATCTTTCTCCGCGGCTTCAAGTACCACCCCAAGCTCCGCCTGAGCCCCGACGAGCAGCGCCGTGCTCGCACTCTCAACTGCGCCGCCACCATGAGCTTCTCCAGCAACGTCGATGAAGCGCTCGCGGCGACGAAGACCACCGCCAAGCATCTGCTGCGAGGCCGTTTCAGCGAACTCAACGACGCCGACATCCTGCGCTCCGCCCGCCACGCTCCGCTGCTCACACGCCAGGCCGCGCGCTACGCACTTCGCCACCGCGTCTACAACCCCGCCTCCGCCGAAATCCGCCTTCGCGTCCACTGCGAGCAGCGCCCCGACAGCGACAGCTCCATCACACTCTCCGCCGAGCGCGACTCCCTCGGCCTCCTCCGTGCACGCCTCGACTGGCGCATCTCCGACCTCGAGCTCGAGACCATCCGCCACTTCGCCGAAACTGCCGCAAACTCCCTCGCGCCCCTCGCCGAACGTCCAACCCGACCCCGCACTCATCAACAACGACCCCGCCTTCCTCGACCGCTGCGACGACAGCAACCACCACATGGGCGGCATGCGCATGGCCGCCTCGCCCTCCGATGGCGTCGTTACACCCGATCTTCGTCTCCACGGCACACGCAACGTCTACGTTTGCAGTGGCGCGGTATTCCCAACCTCTGGCTTCTCCAACCCCACCCACACGGTACTCGCACTCGCCATGCGCCTTGCAGATCTTCTCGCCCGTTTGTGACGCACATCGACACCAGACGGTAACCTAGTCGGTGAAGCGGAGGCATCGTGGAACAGATCAGGCTCGCATCCAGCGGACGCGAGACAACTCGGCTCGGGTACGGATGCTCCTCCATCATGGGCGCGCTCGGCCGGCGTCAAAGCCTGCGCCTGCTCGAAGCCGCGTATGACGCGGGCATTCGCCACTTCGACGTGGCGCCCATGTACGGCTACGGCGAAGCCGAGAGCTGCCTGGGTGAGTTCCGCTCAGAACACAACGATATAACCATCACCACGAAGTACGGCATCGCTCCGCCAAAACGTGGCGGCATGTTGCGTGCAGCACGACGCGTCGTCGGCCCCGTGCTCCAACGCGTTCCCGCGCTCAAGCGTCGCCTCACGCGAGCCGCAGGTGCTGTCGCCGCACCCGCAGAAAAGTCCCACTTCTCAGCAGACGAAGCCCGCGCCTCGCTCGAAAACAGTCTCCGCGCGCTCCGCACCGACTTGATCGACGTTTTGCTCCTTCACGAAGCCGAAGCCTCTGACCTCACCGACGACTCGCTCCTCAATTTTCTCCACGAGGCCGTTGAACAGAAGAAGATCGGCAGCTTCGGCATTGGCAGCGACAGCGCAAAGCTTCCCACGCTGCTGCGCGAGCGCCCTGCATACTGTCAGGTTGTACAGCATGACTGGTCCGTGCTCGATCCGCTCGAGCCGCAAGGCCCCGCCTCCCACATCCATCACCGCGCGTTGACAGACCGTTTACATGCGCTCCACAACAATCTAACCGCCGATCGGGACCGCTGCCGCCGCTGGTCCGAGATCACTGGCCGTGATTTAGTGCGGCGCGAACAGCTCGCAGCGCTTATGCTGAAAGCAGCGCTGGTTCTGTATCCGGACACTATTCTCCTGGTGTCCTCGAAGAACCCCGCGCACATCAGAGAGAATGTCCGTGTAGCAGAGGACGCAAGCCTGGAAGCACCGGCTCGGCGTCTCTACGACCTTGTGCAGCGTGAAGGCCTGGCCTCCGCAGCCAACTAACCGCCGGAGGGCCGCCGATGAATCGCTGGAAGCGCTGGCGCACAAGCATTCTGCTGGTTCTCGCAGTGCTTGGTCCCGGCTTCATCACAGCCAACGTCGACAACGACGCCGGCGGCATCTACACCTACGCCACCGCCGGCGCGCAGTTCGGCTATGCGTTGCTGTGGACCATGATTCCGATGGCGATCATGCTCGCCTTCGCGCAGGAGATCTCCGCGCGCATGGGCGTCGTCACCGGCAAGGGCCTCAGTGAGCTCATCCGCGAAGAGTTCGGCCTCCGCATCACGGCCATGCTGATGTTCGGGCTCGTCCTCTGCAACCTCGGCGACGTCGTCAGCGAGTTCGCCGGCGTCAGCTCCAGCGCCGGGCTCTTTCATATCAGCAAGTGGATCTCGGTCCCTGTCGTTGCCGTGCTCGTGTGGGTGCTCGTCGTCTACGGCGACTACAAGAAGCTCGAAAAGCTCTTCGTCATCCTCAGTTTCCTTTACATCGCCTACATCATCACGGCCGTGCTGGCTCATCCCAACTGGAGCTCGGCGGTCAAAGATACGCTGCGCCTTCCGCACCTGCGCGACCTGCGTAATTCCGACTACCTCTATCTCTCTGTCGGCCTTATCGGTGCAACGGTCGCGCCGTGGCAACAGTTCTATCTGCAGGCGTCGGTCGTCGACAAAGGCACACCGCAATCGAAGCTCGGCTTCGCGCAAATCGATGCGGTCTTCGGCTCCGTCTTCTCCATCCTCGTGGCCGCGTTCATCGTCATCGCCTGCGCCGCAACACTCTTCGTCGGCGGCATCCACAACATCACCGATGCGGCGGACGCGGCTCAGTCCTTGCGCCCGCTCGGCGGTCAATACGCCTCTGTGCTCTTCGCCTTCGGCCTGTTGAACGCCTCCATCTTCGCGGCTTCCATCCTCCCGCTTTCCACTGCCTACACCGTCTGCGAGGCGCTCGGCTTTGAAAGCGGCCTCAGCAAAAAGTTCCGCGAGGCGCCGGTCTTCTACTGGCTCTACACCGGCCTGCTGATCGCCGGCGCGGCGGTCATCCTCATCTCCAATCGGCCGCCGGCCAAGCTCGCGGTCCTTTCGCAGGTGCTCAACGGCGTGCTGCTCCCTGCGGTGCTCGTGTTCATGCTCATCCTGGTGAACAAGAAATCGCTGATGGGAGCGAAGCGGAATAAACTGTCCTACAACATCGTGGCGTGGACGTTGACCGCACTGGCCACGATCCTGACAGGCGTAATGCTGGTCGGAGCGATTCGCGGAAGCTAAAGCAGCTTGCCCTCAGCGAGTTCACGAATCAGCGTCAGGTCTGCATCGAGAAAATCAAACTCAGGCAGACGGTCGAAGGTGCTCCACTGCATGTCGTGAAAGACCACGTTGCGGAGTTCGCCCGCGAAGCTCTCGATTGCAAAGAACTGAATGTGGATTGCGCCGCCATTGCGGTAGTTGTGGCGAATCGCCGTGATCTCCCGGCCCACGGTTGCGCGGATGTCAAGCTCCTCATCGAGCTCCCGCGCCAACGCCTGCTCCGGACTCTCTCCGGGCTCTACCTTGCCACCCGGAAACTCCCACTTCAAACCCATCGGCTTGTCAGGGCTTCGCTGGCAGATTAGTACCTCGCGCTGCGAATGATCGCCGCGAAGAATCAGGCCAGCAACCACGTAACGAAGCGGTCTCGGGGAGGACGGGGAACTCGACGGTAGTTTGCGAATTGACCGTTTCACGTCTCGTTGTCAGTGTAGACGTTGAGGGCCACGCGCTGGGTGCACGTTTCGGTTCCGCAAGACGCTTTCCTTGCCCATCTTGTCACTTAATTGTCATCGGCGCGCAGCTTCGGGGTAGTACACCGGCCATCCATGATCCGCGCTGAAACCCGCGAGTTCTGCCGACGGGTTCACCGGGAACGGATGCCGCGCTATCGAGAGCATCGCTGCGTCGTGCACCGAGTTGCCGAAGACCGCATCCGGTGCGGTGACGCCTACCCGAGCCAACGATGCGACCTTGCCTTCATCGGTCGGCACATCACGCAGCCGGTCGGTCGCCACGCCGTCCGAACACTCAACACAAGCAGCGAGCACGCGATTCGCCGGAATGCCGAAGCGCTTCACTCCCTCTTCGACCACCCAGTTGCACGTGGAGCTCACAGCCCAGATCTCAGCCCCCGCCGCCTGCAGATCGCGAACAAGTTGCCGCATCTCGGGAAAGATTTGCGGCTCGATGATCTCGCTGAAAAATTCAGCGGCCGCTTTGCGCAGAGTCTCTTCCGAAATGCCGCGATACACCTGCACCATCTCGCCGCAGATTGCGAGCTCCGAAACCTGTCCGCTCTTGTAACCCTCGTAGCGCTCGTTCAACCACGCAACCGCTTCAGACGAAAGCAAGCCCTTCTCCATCGTCCACCGCATGAAGGACGACCCTGAGTCGGGCCCCCACAGCGTTCCGTCACAATCGAAGACAGCGACGCGCAGAGTGGCTTCGTGGACGCGGGCGAGAAATTCAGTGGTAGTTAGGCTGGCAGGGGTGTGCTGAGTGGTCAAACAGATCTCCGAAAGCGGGTGAAACGGTCTAGCTGCTGGCTTCAGTAGACCACGGCCTCCACGATGTTACGGACGCACCAATGAACTACCTGTCAGACAGGCGTGCACAACTTTTGGTACGCTGTCGAAGTTAGCGCTACTCCAACGGAGACCAGCGCGTGAAGGGTGTAAACAATGTTGGATGAGAACAGGCTATTTCCTGCCGAGCCTGCGGCGCGCGCTGTTGCGGCAAAGCTTTATGCCGCTGTGGCGGATCTACCGATCATCAGCCCGCATGGGCATACGGATCCTCAATGGTTTGCGGACGACCAGCCGTTTCCTGACCCTGCGGCGCTCTTCATCCAACCGGACCACTACATCTTCCGCATGCTGTACTCGCAGGGAATCAGCATGGAATCCCTGGGAATTCCGCAGTCGGACGGCAAACAGAAGGCCGATCCGCGCGAGGTCTGGCGGATCTTCGCAAAGAACTACTTCCTCTTCCGCGGAACACCGACGCGCCTGTGGCTCGACTACGCCTTCGAGAAGCACTTCGGCCTGAAAGAGCGGCTGAGCGCAGAGAACGCGAATGAGTACTACGAGATCATCGACAAGGCGCTGCGCACTCCAGCGTTCCGCCCGCGCGCGCTCTTCGACAGCTTCAAAATCGAAGTGCTGGCAACAACCGACACCGCCATCGACTCCCTCGCGCAGCACAAGAAGATTCGCGAGAGCGGATGGAAGGGTCGCGTCATTCCGACGTTCCGTCCCGATGCAGTGGTGGACGCGGAGTACAGCGGCTTCCGCGAGAACCTGGCGAAGTTGGGCGAGGTGACGAACGAGGATGTCTCGAACTACAAGGGCTATCTGACTGCGTTGCGCAAGCGGCGGGCGTTCTTCAAGGAGAACGGTGCAACCGCGACAGACCACGGACACCTGACGGCGCAGACGGCAGACCTGCCATTCAGCGAGGCTTCAGCGCTGTATGAGCGCATCTACAGCGGCAAGACGCAGTGCGGCGATGTCGAGCTCTTCCAGGCGCAGATGCTGACCGAGATGGCCGGAATGAGTGCGGAGGATGGCCTGACCATGCAGCTTCATCCGGGCTCGATCCGCAACCACAACGCTCTGGTGTATGCGAAGTTCGGGCGCGACAAGGGAGCGGATATCCCGTCACCTACGGACTATGTTCGCGGCCTGCAACCCTTGCTCTCGAAGTACGGGAACGAGCCGAACTTCACTTTTATTTTGTTCACGCTGGATGAGTCGACGTACTCGCGGGAGCTGGCCCCCCTGGCAGGGCACTATCCTTGCCTGCGGCTGGGGCCGCCGTGGTGGTTCCATGACTCGCCGGAGGGAATGAGGCGGTTCCGGGAGGAGGCGACGGAGACCGCAGGGTTCTACAACACGGTCGGGTTCAACGACGACACAAGGGCATTCCTGTCGATTCCGGCTCGGCACGATGTGGCGCGGAGGGTCGATTGTGCGTTCCTCGGAAGGCTCGTGGCCGAGGGCAGGCTCGACGAGGATGAGGCGTTCGAACTGGCCAAGGACCTGACGGTGAACCTGGTGAGGAAGGCTTACAGGCTGTAGACCCCTCAAGCCCCAAAGTCACCGCTGCTGATAGAGGCGGACGTAGTCGACCCACATGCTGGCCGGTGGGAGGGGTTGTAGCGTCGGTTGAGCCCGGGAAGCCGGCCTCGCCGATGGCGAAGTTGAGGATGACGTAGAAGGGGTGGTCGAAGACCCACTTCGTGCCCGCGGGGAGATCGGCGGGAGTCACGATCGAGAACGGCTTTTCGGGGTCGTCGCGGTAGAACTCCATCCGGTTAGGCGACCAGGTCATGCCGTAGGTGTGGAATTGGCCGTCGTCGATGCGCCCGGCTACACCGTTAGCTGTGGGAAAGGTGAAGGTGCGGCTGATGCCCTTTCCGCCGGAATAGCCGGGGCCGTGGACGGTCGAGGAGGTCGTGCTCGGGCCGTATTTCTGGACCCACTCGATGATGTCCTGCTCGCCGCAGTCGGGCCAGCGGGCGGTCTCGTGGTCGTCGCCGAGCAGCCAGAAGGCGGGCCAGAAGCCGGCGCCGGGTTCCATGCGCAGGCGGGCTTCGACGCGGCCGTAGAGGATGGCATGTTTGCCCTGCGTGTTGAGGCGCGCGGAGCTCCAGAGCTGGCCGTCGTGGATGGCGGTGAGGACGAGGTGGCCGTCGCCGTCCTCGGCGAGGTTGGGATGGGTCTTGCCGTCGCAGGGGCCGTCGTCGTCGGTAGGGCGGCAGTAGAACTGGATCTCGTGATTGCCCTTGGGGCCCCAGCCGCGGACGAAGTTCCAGTCGGCAGCGCTGGGGAACGAGCTGGCGGGCCCGTTGAACTCGTCGGACCAGACGAGGCGCCAGGTTTGAGCGCGTGCGTATGTGAACGCGAAGAGCGTAAGGGCCAAGGGGAGACGCGAGAACTTTCGTGTCAGGATTCGTGTCATCAGGATGATGGTATCTGCACGATTGATCTCAACTCCCAAATTGCCGACCATCCAACCAAAGAAGTCAAAAGTAGCAGGAAGAAAGAGAGTTTGCGGTTATACTGCGGCGAATATCGTGCCTGACACAATTGCACACGCTAAGTATTACGAAACTCTCACCGACTCTGCACTACTGAATCTGGCGAGCGAGGGAGGGTTCACCGAAGAAGCTCGACGAGCGCTGGCGAAGGAACTCGGAAAGCGCAACCTCGGCGATGGTCGATTGAAGAGATTCGTGGTCCAGGGCGAGCGGCTGAGGCTCCGCGAAGAGGCGAAAGAAAAAGGTTTCGGGAGGGGCCCGGGCCTCCACTTCTTTGGCAGACGCTTCCTTGACGAGGCTGACAAAGAGGCCAACATTCAAGTGCGAACCAAGTTCTTCACTCTGGGTAGGATCCCATTGATACCGATCGCATCGTATCGGTTTAATTCATAGGGCATCGAGGGTGGTGGTTTACCGATGACATGGATCAGCGGATCATCAATCGTGTCCCACTCAACTGGACGCAGGTATTTCTGACTTGGATAAAAGCGGCGGTCATCATTATTGTGGTAGGACTGCTCATTGTGGGAGTCAATGAAGTTTGGATCCGGCTGAGATAACTTCCGGTTTACCGCAATACGGAAGTTTCGTGGAATCGGATCGAAATTTCGGGGATTGTCAATAATCCTGGGTCGTCCGGGAACAATAAATGCCGCCACTATAGATGCCGCTAAGTTGTAGCCTGTAAATCGGCACAGTTCGTTCGTGTGGGAGGGATACCGATCATGTCCCTGCGCAAACGGTTTCTGTTCGGAATGTTGTCTCATGATCGTTGCCCTGGCGGCGGACGGAAGGGGCAGCGTTTACAGAGCGGAATCTCTTCCGATTCAATTCAAGAATCTTCAATTCAAAAATCCAAGGGACCTGGGTGTTGGAAAGGTGCTGGTGGCTGCCCGCAACCTTGGCGACCCGAATTTCGCAGGAACAGTGATCCTGCTGGTTCAATTCGATGGGAAAGGGGCAGTTGGGCTGATTCTCAACCGGCGCACCGATGTCCCGCTTTCTCGAGTTCTTGATCTCAAGGTCGTGAAAGACCGGTCCGACCCGGTCTATCTGGGGGGACCTGTGGAACCTGCGGCTGTGTTGGCGTTGTTTGAGTCCTCGGCCAAGATTGAAAAGGCTGACAACGTCTTCGGTGGAGTTTATTTGATCTCCGACAAAGCGCTCTTCGAAAAAACAATTTCGGCCCGGCCTGATCCCGGCGTTTTTCACGTTTACCTGGGATATGCCGGATGGACGCAGGATCAATTGCGGTCCGAGGTACAGTTGGGCGCGTGGTTCATTTTTCCGGGAGATGCGGGCACAGTGTTTAATTCCGATCCGGGTTCTTTGTGGTTGGAGATGACCAAGAAGACACAGTTGAAATTCGCGAAGGCGGAGCCCGCAGAAACATCCCAGCCTGCAGTATTGTTTTGAGAATCCCGAGAAGCAGGGTGGGCCGGCAGAACAAAAGACCAATTGATTTGCGCTGACGCCTTTACGATTCCAGAGCGTGGAATTCACAAGATGCCTTGTGGGTATAGTCCTTCGTATGCCTTCTATATCGCGCAGAGAGATGTTGAAGCTGGGTTCGGCAGCGGTGGCTGCTGCTACGACCACGGGGCTTTCCACGGCTGCGGAGCGGCACGACGACGTGCCGGTGTGGGAGGTGTTTGAGGCGCGGCTGGACGGGCCGAGTGAGGGCAATCCGTTTGTGGAGGTGTCCATTGGCGCGGTGTTCCGGCAGGGACATCGCGAGGTGGTGGTGGATGGCTTCTATGATGGCGCGGGTGTCTACAAGGTTCGGTTTATGCCGGACACGCAGGGCGAATGGAGCTACCGCACGGTGAGCAGCGCAAAGGCGCTGGATGGGCGTGAAGGAGGCTTTCGTGCTGTGGCTCCGCGCGCGGGAGCGCATGGGCCGGTGCGGGTTTCTAATACGCACCACTTCGCCTATGCGGACGGGACACCGTACTTTCCCTTCGGCACGACGAGCTATGCGTGGGTGCACCAGAGCGAGGCGTTGCAGGAGCAGACGCTGGCGACGCTGAAGGGCGCACCGTTCAACAAGATTCGAATGTGCGTGTTTCCGAAGCATTATGAGTACAACCACAACGAGCCGCCGTTCTATCCGTTTCCGCATGAAGGCACGGTGCCGGGCACACCCGGGTGGAAGAATGATTTCTCGCGGTTTAATCCAGAGTTCTTCGCGCATCTGGAGAAGCGGATCGGCGAGTTGCGCGAGCTGAATATTGAGGCTGACCTGATTCTGTTTCATCCGTACGATCGCTGGGGATATCAGTCGATGACGGCGGAGGAGGATGACCGCTATCTGCGCTATGTGTTGGCGCGGTTTGCGGCGTACCGGAATATCTGGTGGTCGATGGCGAATGAGTATGACCTGATGAAGGCTAAGAAGACGAGCGACTTCGACAGGATGTTTCACATCGTCGAGGAGCATGATCCGTACCGGCATCTGCGGTCGATTCATTTTTCGAATGTGCCGTATGACTACTCAGCGCCGTGGGTGACGCATGGGTGTTTGCAACTGGCGAAGTTCGATCAGGCGTCGCGGTATCTGGCGGACTGGAAAAAACCGATACTGTTTGATGAGGTGCAGTATGAGGGGAATCTTGACCGTAGGTGGGGGAACATCTCCGGCGAGGAGATGGCGCGGAGGGTGTGGCTGGGAGTGGTTTCAGGCTGCTATGTGACGCATGGCGAGACGCTGCTGAATGCAGATGCGGAGATGAGCGAGGAGACAACGCCGACGCTGTGGTGGGCTCATGGAGGGACGCTGAAGGGGACGAGCCCGGCGCAGATCGCGTTTCTGCGCGAGCTGGTGGAAGAGAGTTTGGTGGCGACGGGCGGCATTGCGGTGCGCGCGGGATTGGAGGCTCCGGAGAAGCCGTACTATTTGAACGCCACGGTGTATGCGACAGACAAGAAGACGGCACGCGCGGTGCTGTATTACTTCGACGATCATCAGCCGATCTGGTATGAGTTTCCGCTGCCGCCGGGAAGGTTCAAGGCGGACGCGATTGATCCGGTGGCGATGATGGTGACGCCGCTGGACGGGACGTACAGCGGGAAAGCGAGGATTCGGCTGAGCGGGAAGCCGTTCAGGGCGATGCGGTTCAGGGCGGTGTGAGGGACCTAGCGCTTGCCCCATTGATCGGAGTGGATGGGGGCTGGGTTATCCCATTGATTGGGTGGTGTGGGGGCGGGTCGCCGCTTGAGGGCAATGCGAAGCTGGAAGATGATTTGGGAGAAGAGGAAACAGCCCCATCCCAAGCCCCCGAAACGTCGTTTCAATGGGAACTCAAGAATGAAAAAGGCGACGGACAGGCCGATGCTGAGCGCTGTGCAGTAACGGGATTCGAAGTGAGTGCGCAGGGGTTCGAGCTGTGCTTCAGTCCAATCCTCGTTCTCAACTCCGTGCCTGAGGTCGGTGGCGAACTTGAGCGAGAGGATCGCGCAGACCGGGACTACAACAATGCAGAGAAGCAAATAGGCGCCGAACAGGCGTGAGTGACTCACTCGCGACCAGGGGATGAGAAGGGCTAGGCAGACGATTAAGCTGCAGAGGACCGAAAGCAGTGCGAGCTTTGCGTGCGAGTCTGGCAGGCGCGGCTTCATCGCGAAACGAGTGTAGCGCGTTTCTCGCGCGGGGCTAAGATAAAAGCTTATGAGTCTGTTCTTTGCTGCTGGATCGCCGAGACGGAGATGTCGGCGGAGGAGTTTCGGGCGGGGTTGTTTGAGGCGCTGGAGAAGCTGGGCGAGCCGCAAGAAGGTGCTGGCTGTGCCGCCGGACTTTACGCGGTTCCACTCCAAGGCCGGCGAACTGACCGAGATGGCCTGGGAGTACTACGGCGACCGCCTGACCGACGTGCTGCCTGCGCTGGGCACGCATAAGGCGATGACCGACCACCAGATTGCGACCATGTTCGGAAGACGCCGCGAGAGCTGTTTCGGGTGCATGACTGGCGCAACGATATTGTGACGCTGGGCGAAGTGCCGGGCGAGTTCATGAGCGAGGTAAGCGAAGGCAAGCTCGATTACACGTGGCCGGCGCAGGTGAACAAGCTGCTGCGCGATGGCGGGCACGATCTGATCCTGTCCATCGGGCAGGTGGTGCCGCATGAAGTGGTGGGGATGGCGAACGGCAGCAAGAATATTTTTGTGGGCACAGGCGGCGTGATGGGGATCCATCGCTCGCACTTTCTGGGCGCGGTGTATGGCATGGAGCGCATGATGGGCCGCGCCGATACTCCCGTGCGGCGCGTGCTGAACTATGCGAGCGAACACTTTGCGAAGAACCCGCAGATCGTATATGTGCAGACGGTCGTGAACAAAAATGCCAAGGGCGAGCTGGTGATGCGCGGGCTGTTCATCGGCGACGACACCGAGTGTTTTGAGCACGCCGCGGAGCTGAGCTTGAAGTGCAACTTCCTGATGATGGATCGCGAGATCAAGAAGGCTGTGGTGTTTCTCGATCCGCATGAGTTTAAGTCGACGTGGCTGGGGAACAAGAGCGTGTACCGCACGCGGATGGCGCTGGCCGACAATGCGGAGTTGATCGTGCTGGCGCCGGGTGTGAAGGAGTTCGGCGAAGACCATAAGATCGATGTGCTGATTCGCAAGTATGGATATTGCGGCACGCCTGCGACGCTGGAGGCTGTGAAGAACGATCCGGACCTGGCGGGGAATTTGAGTGCGGCGGCGCATTTGATTCATGGGTCGAGCGAGGGACGGTTTACGATCCGCTACTGTCCCGGGCACCTGACGCGCGAGGAGATCGAGAGCGTGCATTTTGAGTACGGGGATCTGGCGGAGTACACGGCGAAGTACGACCCGGAGAAGCTGATGGATGGGTGGAATGTGGTGGATGGGGAGGAGATTTTCTACATCTCGAACCCGGGGCTAGGGTTGTGGGCATTTGAAGGACGGTTTCTAACTAGGGCCGGATTCACTGGGCCGGATAGGAGGCTGTCAGACGCGATTGTTGCGCTGTCTGACCTGTAGCCGGTATGCTGTTGAGCGTTGACGTAAGTGTCAGGCGTCGAATGTTTGCAGACGGTCGAGATTGGAGAGTGGGATGGGAGTGAGCGCATTTGCCGAAGTTTTCGGTGGGTGTTGGCGACCGTTTCGCACATCAGGCGAAGGCGCAACTGGCGGCCTGCGTTCAGGCGCGAAGCGGGCGTTGAGGTTGTGCCGGTGTGGAATAAGTCCAACCGCGAGCACACGATTATCGGCTCGCGACCCGAAGCCAGACGCGCATGGCGGCCGATGCAGCGGTGAAGGAGTTGGGCTGGACGAGCCCGTACTTCCTGGATGCCGACCACATCAATTTGAAGACGGTGGATCGCTTTATTGCCCCGTGCGACTTCTTCACCCTGGATGTGGCGGATGAGATTGGCAAGCCCGCCAAGCCGGAAGATGTCAACGCGTTTGTGGCGCGGCATCCGGAGCTGGTGGGTGAGGTGACGATTCCGCGGATCGCTGCGCCGTTCAAGACCGATGAGGCATTTGTGAAGGGTGTGGCGAATAAGTTTCTGGCAGCGGTGCAGGATGCGGGAAAGATCTATCGCTATCTCGTGGAGAAGAAGGGCGAGGGGAATTTTGTGCCTGAGGTTTCGATGGATGAGACCGACTCGCCGCAGACTCCGGTCGAGTTGCTGATTATCCTGGCGGCGATTGCCGACGAGAAGATTCCTATCCAGACCATTGCGCCGAAGTTTACCGGGCGGTTCAACAAGGGCGTGGATTATGTCGGCGATGTGACGCAATTTGCGAAGGAGTTCGAAGAAGACCTCGCGGCGATTGCCTTTGCGATGAAGACGTACGGCCTGCCGGACAATTTGAAGCTGAGCGTGCATTCGGGCTCGGATAAGTTCTCGATCTACCAGGCGATCCACGAGCGATGTGAAGTTTGACGCTGGCGTGCATTTGAAGACGGCGGGCACGAACTGGCTGGAGGAGTTGATCGGGCTGGCGGAGTCGGGTGGGCGGGGCTGGAGATCGCGAAGGAGGTCTATCGCGAGGCGTATGCGCATGCGGACGAGCTGACCGCGCCCTATGCCACGGTGATCGACATCGACGATGCGAAGCTGCCGACGCCGGAGGAAGTCGACGGCTGGACGAGCGAACAATACACGTCCGCACTGCGGCACGACCAGTCGAACCCGGCGTATAACCCGAGCTTCCGGCAGCTGCTGCATGTTGGGTTCAAGGTGGCGGCGAAGATGGGGCCGCTACCCGAAGGCGCTGGAAGCCAATGAGGACGTGATCGCGAAGAATGTGACCGCGAACCTGTTGGAGCGGCACATCAGGCCGGTGTTTCTTGGCGCATAGCGCGCGGCGATTTGTGAGGCACGGCTGCTGATAAAAAGCCAGCCGCGGTTTGTGAGTGATACAGTAGCTGAGATTTTGTTCGGAGATGCGCGGAAATGATTGTGGTGCTGATGGGGGTGACCGGGTCGGGGAAGACGACGATCGGCACTTTGCTGGCGCAGCGCACGGGCACCGTCTTTGCGGATGCGGATGATTATCATCCGGCGGCCAACAAAGAGAAGATGCGCGCGGGGATTCCGCTGAACGATGACGACCGCCAGCCGTGGCTGGAGATTCTGAACGGTCTGCTGCGCGGCTGGTACCAGAGCGGCGAGGGCGGCGTGCTGGCGTGCTCGGCGCTGAAGGAGAAGTACAGGCAGACATTGGCGAGCGGCCTTCCGGAAATGCGATGACTTCGTGTGGCTGGACGCCGACAAGGAGTTGCTGAGTGAACGGCTGGGGGCGCGGCATCACGAGTACATGAATCCGAAGCTGCTCGACAGCCAGTTTGCAACGCTGGAGCCCCCAAAAGATGCGCTGCACATGATGAACGATCGTCCGCCGGCGGAGATCGTCGATCAAATTCTGGAGCATGTTTCGCTAACCGCGGGCGGGCCGGACAAGAAAAGCGGCAGACTAGCCAACAAGGGAAGAATTAAGGAGCTGACGATGGCAGGATTGTTTGATTTGACGGGGAAGACGGCGGTGGTGGTGGGTGGAACGTCAGGTATCGGCCTGGCGATGGCTCTGGGACTGGCGGATGCGGGCGCCGATGTTGTGGCGAGCTCGCGGCGTCAGGAGCAGGTGGATGAGGCGGCGAAGCAGATCGAATCGCGTGGCCGGCGGAGCCTGCGCGTGGCCTCCGATGTTGCGGACCGCAAGAGTCTGCAGGCGCTGTGTGATGCGACGATCGGCGCGTTCGGGAAGGTGGACATCCTGATCAACTCGGCGGGCAAGATCAAGCGCGCCCCGACGGTGGACTTCCCTGAGGACGAGTGGAATTCGATCTCATGGACACGAACGTAACGGGAACGCTGCGCTCGTGCCAGATCTTCGGCAGGAAGATGCTGGAGCGCGGCAATGGTCGCATCGTGAACATTGCGTCGCTGAACACGTTCGTGTCGCTGAAGGAAGTGACAGCGTATGCGTGTTCGAAGGCTGCGGTGGGCGCGCTGACGCGGTCGCTGGCGGTGGAGTGGTCGGCCCAGGTGTGACGGTGAACGCGATTGCGCCGGGTGTGTTTCGCACGGCGCTGAACGCGGAACTGCTGGATAAGAGCGAGCGCGGCAAGGAGCTGCGGATGCGCACGCCGATGAACCGATTCGGCAAGACAGAGGAGCTGGTGGGCGCGGCGATTTACCTCGCCTCCGACGCGGCGACGTTCGTGACGGGCGAAATTCTGGTGGTCGATGGTGGATCTGGCGAGCGGTGTGAACCAATAGCGCCCGGATAGCTGGGACTAAATCGTAAGACAATCGTTTTTCCTTGCAATTGGGGGGCAGCCAGTCGTGCATGAAAAATGCTAGACTGGCTGCCTCAATTGCAAAGGAGCAAGACGCGTGAAGAACATAGCCCACAGGGCGGCCATGCTGGGGTTGCTTGGCCTGACGGCTTTGACGGTATCGGCGCAGACGAAGGGCATGGTCAAGGACCAGCCATGGATGGACACGAAGCTGTCGCCGGAGCGGCGCGCGGATCTGGTGCTCGAGCAGATGACGCTTGACGAGAAGATCGGCATGCTGCACGGCAACGGGATGGCGCGCAGAAGAATCTCCCGCCGGAGATTGAGGCGGGGCAGGATCAGTCGAACGGCGGCGCTGGCTTTGTGTTTGGCGTGCCTCGGCTGGGGATTCCGTCAATCCAAATGACGGACGCCGCGTATGGTGTGCGGCAGAGCGCGGATAACGGTCGCTATTCGACGGCGCTGCCTTCGAACCTGGGGTCGGCGGCGAGCTGGGACCAGGATGCGGCGTGCGCGTACGGCAAGCTGATTGGTGATGAACTGCGCTTGCAGGGTTACAACACGACACTGGGCGGCGGAACGAACATCACGCGCGATCCGCGTAATGGGCGCACGTTTGAGTACATGGGCGAGGATCCGGTGCTCGCGGGAACGATGGTGGGCGCCGTATTCGCTGCGAGGGCGGAGAGCACGTGATCTCCGACATCAAGCACTATGCGTTCAATGACCAGGAGAGCGGACGGCAGGAAGTCGACGCGATCATCGGCGAGCGCGCGGGGCGCGAGAGCGATCTGCTGGCCTTCGAGATTGGCGTGAAGACCGGACATCCGAACGCGGTGATGTGCAGCTACAACGGCGTGAACGGCGACTATGCGTGCGAGAACACGTGGCTGCTGCACGATGTGCTGAAGGGCGAGTGGAAGTTCCCGGGCTTTGTGATGTCGGACTGGGATGCGACGCACAGCACGGTGAAGGCCTCGCATGCGGGGCTGGATCAAGAGCAGCCGTTGAATCTGTTTTACGGCGAGAAGCTGAAGCAGGCGGTTCAGAGCGGCGAGATCTCGCAGGCGGAGCTGAACGATCATGTGCGCCGCGTGCTGTGGGCGGAATTTGCGAGCGGAGTCATCGATCACCCGGCAGTGCGCGGTGTGGTCGATCCGATCCACGGATTTGAGGTGTCGCAGAAGGTTGAAGAGGGAAGTGCTGTGCTGCTGCGCAATGAGCACGCGGCGCTGCCGATCGATGCGCAGAAGGTGCGGTCGATTGCAGTGATTGGCTTCAACGCCAATACGGGGATGATCTCGGGCGGAGGCTCGGCGCAGGTGGACGCGCCGGGGCAAATTGGCGGCACGAAATGGCGGACGCACATCTGGTTCCCGACGTCGCCGCTGGAGGCGATTCGCGCGAAGGCTCCGGAGGCGAAGGTGAGCTTCAGCTCGGGCGAGCGGATCGAAGACGCCATCGAGAAGGCGAAGTCCGCCGATGTCGCGATTGTGTTCGCGTGGCAGTTTGAGGCGGAGGGCAACGATCTCGAGAACCTTTCGCTGCCGGAGAACCAGGACAAGCTGATTGCGGCGGTGGCGAAGGCGAATCCGCGCACGATCGTGGTGCTGGAGACCGGCACGGCGGTGACGATGCCGTGGCTTGACAGCACAGGCGCAGTGCTGGAGGCGTGGTATGGCGGGTCGAAGGGTGCGGATGCTGTGGCGCGACTGCTGTTCGGCGAGGTGAATCCGAGCGGCAAGCTGCCGATGACCTTCCCGCGCAGTGAGGACGAGCTCCTGCGCACGACGATCGCGCAGCCTCCGCCGCCGGTGAAGAACGGCGTGCTGAGCTTCAAGGTGGATTACAACGTCGAGGGCGCGGCGGTTGGTTACAAGTGGTATGAATCGCAGAAGAAGCCGGTACTGTTTCCATTCGGCTTCGGTCTCTCGTATACGACGTTCAGCTATTCGAAGCTGAAGGTGGGCAAGGATGGCGAGTCGGTGACGCTGACGGTGAAGAACACCGGCGCGCGTGCAGGAGCAGAGGTTGCGGAGGCGTATGCGACGCTGCCAGCGAGTGCGGGCGAGCCGTGGAAGCGGCTGATTGCGTACAAGAAGGTTGAACTGGCGCCGGGCGAGAGCAAGACGGTGACGATGGATGTCGATCCCACGTATGAGTCGATCTGGGATGTTGCTGCGAAGCGGTGGACGAGGCCGAGCGGTGAGTACAGAGTGATGGCAGGGCCGTCGTCGGCAGAGCTGCCGCTGGAGGGAACGTTCTCGGTGCGGTAGTTGTGCGTGAAGCAGCTAAAGGCCCGGCCAACGACCGGGGCCTTTTTCCTTTCGTAGATGAATTAGTGGGCTCCGGCTGGGCCTTTGCCGGGCTTTACTTTTTTGAAGAACCAGACGACGATCACGCAGAAAAAGCAGAGCAACGAGAGCCAGCGGAAGACGTCGACGAAGGCCCAGCTCAGAGGCCGGCGGAGGAGTTGGCTGTAGAGGTTGGCTTGCGCGGGGTGCAGGGTGTTGGCTGCGCCGAACGGGTTGGTGAGGGCGTGCTGCGTGTTTTGGACGGAGTTTTGAAAGGCCTGTCCGGATTGCGGCACCTGGTTGATGATCTCGTTCTGATGGACGGCGGCGCGGCGCGCGAGCATCGTGGTGGCGACCGAAATTCCGATGGAGCCGCCGACGTTGCGCATCAGGTTGAAGATGCCGCTGGCGTTGCCGATCTGCTCGTTTTGGAGGGTGCCGTAGGCGGCGGTGCTGATGGGGACGAAGACGAAGCTGAGGCCGAAACCGGTGATGAGGATGGGGAGGAAGGCGTTGTCGGCGAGACCTCGAGCGTGATGGAGCCGAAGTAGAGCGTGGTGAGGCCGAAGGTGAGGAAGCCGAAGGTGAGAAGCCAGCGCGGGTCGAGTTTGTTGGAGAGATAGCCGATGACGGGCATGCCGCAGATGGCTCCGAGGCCGCGTGGGGCGACGACGAGGCCGGCGGTAAAGGCGGTGTAGCCGAGCAGTTCCTGATAGAAGAGCGGAAGCACGGTGACGGTGGAGTAGATGCCGACGCCGAAGAGAAAGATCAGGATGCTGCCGATGAGGAAGTTGCGGTCTTTGAAGACCTTGAGGTCGACGAGCGCGTACTTGCAGTGCCATGACCGATAGACGAACCAGACGAAGGAGACGATGAAGAGGAAAGCCCAGCGGAGCCAGACGGCGCCGAACCAGTCGACCTCCTGGCCTTTGTCGAGGATGACTTGGAGGCGCCGGTCCAGACGACGAGCATGCCGAAGCCGATCTTGTCGAAGGCGGCGCCTTGGCGTTCTTGATGTACGGCGGGTCGTGGATGAAGCGGCTGATCATGAAGAGCGCGAGCAGCGCCGATGGGGATGTTGATGTAGAAGGCGTAGCGCCAGGAGTAGGTGTCGGTGAGATAGCCGCCGAGCGTGGGGCCGAGCACCGGAGCGACGACGACACCGAAGGCGAAGACGGCCATGGCGGCGCCGCGTTTGCGGGAGGGAAGCTCTCGAGCAGGATGGCCTGCGAGAGCGGCTGCAGCGCTCCGCCGCCGGCTCCCTGGATGACGCGGGCAAGCAGCATGAAGCCGAGAGACGGGCGGCTCCGCAGGCGAAGCTGGCGATGGTGAAGATGACGACGCAGGACATGAGGAAGCGCTTGCGGCCGAAGCGAGCGAGAACCAATTGGAGGCCGGTAGGACGATGGCGTTGGCGACGAGGTAGCTGGTAGGACCCAGTGGCTTCGTCGGTGGACGCAGAGAGCGAGCCGGCGATGTATGGAAGCGCGACCGAGGCGATCGCGGTGTCGAGCACCTCCATGAAGGTGGCGAGCATGACCGAGGCCGCGATGATCCAGGGGTTTACGCCCTGCGTGACCTCCTGTGGCGCTTCGGCGGTCACAGACGACTGATCGAGTGTGGCGCGAGCACTTGCCATGCTTCCAGAGCCTGCTTCGTGTGGAAATCGGGCGGACAAGCCGCCACTCGTTTTGGATGCCGCTGCCGAATGGATGCGAGGCCATCGATCTTCGTGCGGGCACGACCGGATTACGGCTTTGCGGCACGAGGTGCGCTCGGCGGGGGGAAGTGGCGAGTGCATGGGGAAGCGCCGCTTGTAGGGGAGAATCGGCTGCTCGAAGAAGAAGTAGGAGAGCGAGGCGAGCGCGACGGTGAGCGGGAAGGCAATCACGAAGCGGGCAAGCTGATACTTCGCTCCGAAGGTTGCGTGAACGAGATGTTCACCGAGGACGTCGATCACCGGCTCGATGAAGATGTGCAGAACATAGAAGCCATAGCTGATGCGGCCGAGGAAGCGTAGAGGAGGCGAAGAGAGAATGCTGCGCAGCCGGCCGGTTCGCATCGCCATGGGAATGATGGCTGTTGAGGCGATGCCGACTCCGAGCAGGCCGACGGTGAACTGCGGATAGGGCGAGAGGTAGAAGGTGCCGGAGCGCCAGCTCGCAAGCAGATAGAGTACGACGCCGGTCCAGAAGGCAGCGACAGCCCAACGCTCGACGAGTTGCCAATGAGGTCCGCGCAGCGCGAGCGCAAGAGCGGCGCCGAGTGCAAGCGTGCCGGCGTGCGTGAAGATCGATGGATCCAGTGTTGCGGCGAATTCGGGTGGAACGATGGGCAGGTGCGTGAGGATGCGAAAGAGCTCAGAGAGAGCGACGATCCACAGGCTGAGATTGAGCGCGCGCGAGCGAGAGCCGGAGAAGAGAACGAGCGCAGGCCACAGGATGTAGAACTGCTCTTCAACTGCGAGGCTCCAGAGATGAAAGAGCGGGAGCGGAGAAATTGGCTGCAGAGCCGTGGTGACGAGGCCGGGAAGATTCTGCAGGAAGCCTGCATAGAGCAGAACGGGCGAAAGCTCTGCGAGGCGTGTGCCGCGTGCGACGGAGGCGAGCAGCGCGAGAGCACGACGGCGTAGTAGAGCGGGAAGATGCGCAGGACGCGGCGCGCGTAGAAGTTGCGAAGGACGTCGCGTTCATCGCGTGAGTCCCAGAGGCTGCCGGTGAAGAGAAAGCCGGAGAGCGCGAAAAAGAGGATGACTCCGGTCCAGCCGGTCTCTGGAAAGTAGCCGAGGCGCGAACGAGAGCGTTCGGTGAGCGAAGGCCGCCGCCGTAATGAAAGATGTAGACGAGTAGAATCGCGACTCCGCGCAGACCGTCGAGTGCTGGATCGCGGCGGCCTGTGGCCGCTCGAAAGCGCGCAGAGGGCATCGAGGTCAGGCTACGTTTGTACGCGCAACGAGTCAACGCGGGGGGCCGTGCGGAGTTAGTAAATCAATTCCTACCCCCGACGTTTTGGCAAGGTAGTCAAAAGCTGCGGAGGAGAAAATCTCGCGCCGTCGCAAGCACGCTGGCTCGCGCTTTCGGATCGGGCAGAATACGTGCGATTCCAATGGCTCCCAGCATGGTTGAAAAGATGGCGATGAAGGCGCGCTCTTTATCGACGGCCCGCCGGCCGGGCATGAAGGGGAGTATGCGGTTCTTGTAGGTTGTGAGTTCGTTGACGATTCGGGGGTTTATCGGCTTTTCCACACGCGCAAGCTCTGGCGCGAGGGCGGCGAGCGGGCAACCGGCCTCGGCGTGATTACAGTGTTCCGGGCTAAGGTAGATTTTCACGATGGTCTTCCACGCAGTTCCAGGATGCGCCCGTTCCGCGGCCCGCTAGAGAATCGGCAATCTCCCCGAAGCCTGAGCTGAGCGACTCCAGGAGCAGCTCGTCCTTGCTCCTAAGTGCTTGTAAAGCCTCCGTGGTGAGACCGGCGTCCTGCATCACGGTAGCGACTGCGGCGCCGATAAACCCTGCGCGCGAACGCGGCGGGAGGCATCTTTGACAATCTGCTGACGGACCTGGGCCTTGTGTTCGGGTCGGTAACGCATGGCTGATTATAGGATGCCGGCCATCATCTCAAGGCGGGAATCTCAACGGGGCCAGGAGCTGCAGAAAAAAGTTGAGTCTATCGGATTATGCATAATCCTATGCGGCTAAGGAGGCAATATGACGCCTGAAACTATCTTCCGGATCATCTCGTCTTCGGTATGTCGCGTGGCTGCTGTTCTTCGGTGCGTACGTGATGCCGAAGCTGAGATCGATGGGCTGGATGGACGCGCAACGCGCCTCGCTACTTTGCACAGCTTCCGCTTCTTCGGACTTGTCTTTATTCTTCCGGGCGTCGTGGGCACGCTGCCCGGAAGCTTTGCCCGCTTTGCCGCGTATGGAGACTTGCAACGGGGTTGCTGGCCATCGCGCGTTACGCGTTCGGATCCTTCGAGCTTTCGGGCGCTCGTAGTTGCCTTCAACATCGTGGGCGCCGCCGATATCCTCATCGACTACTACCACGCGACGGTTGCGGGTCTGCCGTTTGTGGCCGGACAGTTGGGCGCCGCCTATGCAATCCCGGTGTTGTACGTGCCGTTGCTGATGATTACGCACGGCCTTGCCTTTTATCTGCTGCTGCGCCCTCAGCGCTAGCCGGCGCGTGTCTTTGCAGGCCAGACAGTCACCTCGTAGAAAGGGTCATCGCGGCCATTGGCGTGCCGTCTGTTAGTCCAACCTCTGCTACGGCACGCCGAACCGGCTAGGTCTCGCGGAAGATTTCGGCGCGCGGGTCTTCCGGGTTGAGCTTTGCAGCTCGCGCAAAATCTCTTTCGAGCGCTCGTCCTGCACCTTGGGAACGACGATCTTGACCTCGACGATCTGGTCGCCGCGCTGGCCTTCGCGCGTAGCGCTGGGCACACCCTTTTCGCGCATCCGCAGCTTCTGCCCGGTCTGTGTTCCGGGCGGAATCTTCAGCTGCGCGCTGCCTGCGTGATGGCCCTCGCCGTCGATGGTGGGCACCTCGATGCGTGCGCCGAGCGCGGCCTCCATCGCCGTGATGGGAATGGTGACGTGGATGTCGTCTGCAACGCGGCGGAAAAGCTTGTGATGGCCGACGCGGATGATGAGGTAGAGATCGCCCGCGGGCGCGCCCTCGGTGCCTGCATTGCCCTTGCCGGCGAGGCGAATTCGCTGGCCGTCGCGTGTGCCGGGCTTGATGCGGAACTCGAGCGGCTCATGCCGCGTGACCACGCCGGCGCCGTCGCAGGTGGGGCAACTGTTCTGCACCTTGCCGGAGCCGCCGCAGCGCGGGCACTGGATGTTGAACTTCATGCGGCCGCCGGTCTGCTGCACCTGACCTGTGCCGTGGCACTCGGGGCACTCCATCGGCTTACCGACCGCGCCTGTGCCTTTGCACGTGGGGCAGGGCGATTGCCGCTGAATCTCGAGGCGCGTGACGCCGCCGCGGATGGCGGTCCAGAAGTCGATCTCGACCTGGTACTCGAGGTCGGTGCCCGGCTGCGGGCCGCGCGGCTGGCGGCCACCGCCTCCCCGCCGAACATGCTGCCAAAGATGTCTTTGAAGCTGGAGCCGAAGCCGCTCGACTCAGCTTGCGACGCGCGACGCCCCTCGGGTGTGAAACCGGAGAAGTCGAAGCCGGAGAAGTCGAACGGAACGCCCTGGCCGCCGCCAGCGGAGCGTCCGCCACCGCCGCGCCAGCGCGAGCGTAGGCCTCGGCCGCGGCGGGGTCGATGTTGTCGGAGTAGAAGCCGAGCTGGTCGTAGACCTTGCGCTTCTTCTCCTCGGAGAGGACGTCGTTGGCTTCGGAGATCTCTTTGAATTTCTCCTCAGCCTTCTTGTCGCCGGGGTTCACATCAGGGTGATATTTGCGCGCGAGTTTGCGGAAGGCCTTGCGAATTTCGTCCTGCGTGGCCGTCTTCTTGACGCCGAGTGTGCCGTAGTAGTCCTTGGTCTGTGGTCCTGCCATATTTATGCCACCCTGCGTTGAACTTCTTTTTTATTCTGGGGGCGAGCTCGCGTTCCACGCACGCAGTTCGTTGGAGTCTCAAACTTATCTACAGATGCGCCGTGTGCCGAAGAACGCCAGCCATCGTGTGTCGGCCGTGATCCCACGGCGCTCGTTCACGATCTCGGAGATGCGGGTTGCCGGAACGCGCAGCGCCAATGCGAGCGCATGCGCCGTAATGCCGTTCGGAGTCATGAACTCCTCGCGAAGAATCTCCCCCGGATGCATGGGTGGCGGGCGGCGGTTTGGGTCACGTGGAATGGCCATCTCCATCTCTCCTTAGTGATAGTCCACGATTCCGACTTCGTGTGGTTCGGACTCGCGCCAGATGAAACAAATGCGGTACTGATCGTTGATTCGGATACTGTGCTGGCCCTTGCGATCGCCTTTCAGCGCCTCGAGCCGATTGCTGCCGGCTCACAAAGGTCTTCCAGCCGATTCGTGTTGTCCAGCACCTGCAGCTTGCGACGCGCCACTTTGACGATGGCAGAGTAACGGCGGCTTCGACCGGTGAAGAAGAGCCGCTCAGTCTCTTCGTCAGCAAAAGAGCGAATCACTTGCCTATCTTAGCGCGTTCAACGTTCAGCGTTCAACGCATATCGTTCGATGCCCTGCATACCCGGCACCAGCAGACCTAGGTGACTCAAACGCACATCTTCTCTCCGGCGAGGGCGGATTGTGTGTTCCGCCCAGCGCTGAACTCTCGTTCCTAGAGCATCGTCCCTGTCCTGCCCGGAAAACTGAAACAATTTGAGCCGCTGAACCGGCGCGAGTTTTCGCCAGGTCCAGCGGCTCTTTTGTCGACAAAAGAACTTTTAGTTCCAGACCGTGCTGGCCTTGATCGCCTCCACGTTGAAGACCTGGTCTGGTTCTACCTGCTGCATGCGCGTTACGAACTCTTCTGCCTCCTCGCGCGTTGCAAAAAGACTGCGCTGGTATAGGCGGCCGGCGCGAAGCGCGTCACACCGCCAAAGGATCTCCCCCATGTGCCCGTGGCCGAAGCCGAGGTCCCAATTCACTCCCTGCGGCCATGCTCCGTCGTTCTTTGATCTTTCGTTTGTCATTCCTCCGCCACCCTTCCAGCCCTGATTCCGGCTACTTATTAGAACCCGCTCCGCGCGAATTTGATTCGTTTTCGAGGTCACTTCTGTGTCGTTCGTTTGTCACCGCTTTGTCGCTCCATGCGCACCAAGATGCAACAAGGAGGAGACTTCAGTTTCGAAGCCTTCCTCCTTGTAATACGCGCTACGAAGCGAAACGGTTCTGTTTTGACTTCTTTTACTTATCGCTATCGACATACTCCGCGTCGATCACGCCTTCGTCCTTCGGCTGGTCGGCTGTTCCTGCTGCGGCTGCATCGCCGTCAGTAGGAGGCGTGCCGGCTGCAGACTGCGCCTTGTACAGCGCCTCGGCGAGCTTGTGGCTTGCCGTGGTCAGGCGTTCGCGTGCAGCGTCCATCTCCGTCCTGCTTGGATCGCCACCGCCCAGCGTGGTCTTGGCATCGGCAAGCGCGGTTTCGACGTCGCTCTTGTCCGCGGCCGCGACCTTGTCGCCGCCTTCGCGCAGCATCTTCTCGACGTTGTAGACCATGGAGTCGAGCTGGTTGCGAGCCTCGATCTTCTCCTTGGCTTCCTTGTCCTCCGCCGCGTGCGCCTCGGCGTCCTTCGCCATGCGCTCGACCTCTTCCTTGCTTAGACCCGAAGAGCTCGTGATCGTAATCTTCTGGTCCTTGCCGGTGGCGTTGTCCTTCGCCGTCACGTTCAGGATGCCGTTCGCATCGATGTCAAAGGTGACCTCGATCTGCGGCATGCCGCGCGGAGCAGTGGGGATTCCGCCGAGCTTGAACTTGCCGAGCGTACGGTTCTGCGAAGCCATCGGCCGCTCGCCCTGCAGGACGTGGATCTCGACCTCGGTCTGGTTGTCGGCCGCCGTCGAGAAGGTCTCCGTCTTCTTCGTCGGGATGGTCGTGTTGCGCGGGATCATCGGCGTCGCCACGCTGCCCATCGTCTCGATGGCGAGCGTCAGCGGCGTGACATCCAGCAGCAGCAGGTCCTTCACATCGCCGGCAAGTACTCCGGCCTGGACCGCCGCACCGATCGCCACGACTTCGTCAGGGTTGACGCCCTTGTGAGGCTCCTTGCCGAAGAGATTCTTCACCAGCGCTTGAATCGCCGGCATGCGGGTCTGTCCGCCGACGAGTACGACCTCATCGATCTTGCTCGCGTCAACGCCCGCGTCCTTCATGGCCTGCTTGCATGGGCCCACAGACTTCTGCAGCAGGTCGTCGACGAGCGACTCGAGCTTCGCGCGGCTCAGCGTGCGCACAAGGTGCTTCGGGCCGGAGGCGTCTGCGGTGATAAAGGGCAGATTGATCTCCGTCTCCTGCGCGGTCGAGAGCTCAATCTTGGCGCGCTCCGCGGCATCCTTCAGACGCTGCAGCGCCATCTCGTTGCCCTTGGAGGTCAGGTCGAGCCCGCTCTCCTGCTTGAACTCCGAGATCAGCCAGTCGACGATGCGCTGGTCGAGGTTGTCGCCGCCGAGGTGCGTGTCGCCATTGGTCGACTTCACCTCAATGACGCCTTCGCCGACCTCGAGGATCGAGATATCGAACGTACCGCCGCCGAAGTCATACACGGCGATGGTCTCGTCCTTCTTCTTGTCGAGCCCGTAGGCCAGCGCGGCCGCGGTCGGCTCGTTGACGATGCGCTTCACATCGAGACCGGCGATTCTGCCGGCGTCCTTGGTGGCCTGGCGCTGCGCGTCGTTGAAGTACGCGGGCACCGTGATGACGGCCTCGGTCACGGTCTGCCCGAGGTAGTCTTCCGCGGCCTTCTTCAGCTTCTGAAGGATCATCGCGGAGATCTCAGGCGGTGTGTACTGCTTGCCCTGCGCCTCAATGGCGACGTGATCGCCCTGCTGGACGACCTTATAGGGCACCATCTTCATCTCGTCGTTGACTTCGTTGAAGCGCCGTCCCATGAAGCGCTTGATCGAGTAAACCGTGTTCTGCGGATTGGTGATCGCCTGGCGCTTGGCCACCTGGCCGACAAGCCGCTCGCCGTTCTTCGTGAACGCGACGATCGAGGGGGTCGTCCGTCCGCCCTCCTCATTGGGGATAACCTTGGGCTCTCCACCTTCCATCACGGCCACGCAGCTATTGGTCGTGCCGAGATCAATACCGATAATCTTTGCCATAGTCCTGCTCCTGGATTCCGGGCAGTCCGGCCCGGAGGGTCTTTGTGACCTCCCTCACTGTCGCATGTGAGTGAAGTACTGTCAAGGTATCTGATGCTCCGACATGCAATCGGATGCCGTTTCGGGTCGTTTTTTGCCTCGGGTGAAATGCCGTCCGAGGGCCCTTTCCGGGCTCCCGGCAGGCCAGATGGGGTAACCGTTCCGGGGAATGGTGTTGGGCGGGAGGGCTTTGCAATACTCGGGCCAACTGCATTAGGAGCCACTAATGCCGGAGTCCCCCATGCCGTTTCACCGCTCCCTGATTTCCGCTTCCACTCTGGTTTTGATGCTGTCGCTGGCAGGTTGCGCTGACGACGGCGTGGTTTACGACAACACGCCGGTCAACCCGATCTCCGGGAACTGGCAGGTGAGCTCGTCGACCGGCGGCGTGCCCCTGCCGAAGATCTCCGGCGCGCTGAATAGCCAACCGGCCGGACTGACCGGGGTGCTGCACGCGGATGCGACGACCGGCTGCTCGACCGTGGCGGACCCGATCGCGGTGACGGGGAACACGGATAGCAAGGGTGTGACGACGCTGACCGGACCGGTGGCGGGCGGAACGCTGACGATCACCGGAACTCTGGCTTCGGACGGACGCTCATTGACGAACGCGACGGTGAATGTTACGGGCGGGCAGTGTGCGTTTGCGACGGCGGCGCAGGCGTCGGTGCAGAACTTCAGCTCGGTGACCGGATCGTACGTAGGAACCTTCTCGGACGCGAAGGGACCGGTGATGAATGTGACGGCGAGCCTGGCGCAGTCGCCGGACGGGGACACCAATGGCAACTTCACGCTGAGCGGAACGGGCAGCTTCGGCACGAATCCGTGCTTCGTCAGCCCGGTGCCGGTGGTGAACTCGCAGGTCTCGGGCGGGACGTTCACCCTGACCTACACGGACAACACCAAGGGCAACAGCGTCACGGCGACGGGCACGTTCTCATCCGATGGAACGACACTGACGGTGACGAACTGGTCGCTGACCGGGCCGTGCGGAGCGGATACGGGTACGGGAACGCTGACGAAGCAGTAGAGAATGAGTTAGGAGTGAGGAGTTAGGAACCGGGAATCACTGCCCGGTTGCTGCCGCTGATTTTCCTTCCTAACTTCCTAACCCCTGACTCCCTAACTTCCTTCCGCCGAAGTAGGAAGTAGCTGAGCAGCAGCGCTGCTCCCACACCACCCACCACACCTTCAGTGCCGGAGAGTCCGCGCGCACCCCAGCGGCCGGCACCCCAGCCGTCCACCACGATCATGTAGAGCACGGGGATGTTTCCGAGCGAGTTGATGATGGAGTAGCGCCCGCAGCCGCTCTTGCCGGAGGCTCCGAGGAACTCGAGCACGACGGCGGTGAAGAGGCCGTAGGCTGTTCCGACGGTAAACAAATACAACAGGACGCCGAGATAGTAGGTCGCCGGCGTCATGGGGCCGAGCCAGAGCACGGCCAGCGTTGCGGAGTTGACGATGGCGACGCTGAGGTAGATGACCGGCGCGGAGATACGCGCGGGGAGCGCGGCTCCGGCCAGGGAGCCGGCGGCCGTGAGAAGACCACCGAGCAGACCGTTCACCCAGGCCACGTTGTCGCCGCTGACGCCATAGCTTCTGGCGGCTCCGGGGAGCAGGCCGACGAGTGCTCCGGTCGCGATGGGAAAGGTCATGCAGAGCGTGTAGGGAATCGCCTCCCAGCGAAGGAAGGTGGCTTTGAACTCCAGCCAGATGTGGTGCATGGTGCTGCCGAAGGAGCCGGTGCGGATCTCGTCCTGCGGCGGGGCTGCGAGCGCGAAGAGTGCGGGCAGGCCGATGAGTGCCGCCGCTGTAAGGCCGAGAACGTCGCGCGAGACGCGAGGGCTGAGCCAGATGAGGATGCTGACGGAGAGCGCGCCCAGGCCCATCGACCCGGCCTGGTAGAAGCTGCCGGCGACGCGTTTGGAGCGCTCGGAGTGCAGGGCACCCATCATGCCGCCGCAGCTGGAGACGACGAGCTGGCATAGGCAGGCGCTCAGCAGGATGGGGATGAGTGCGTTCCTCGAGCTGAGGTCCTTCTGGTGGAAGCCCAGCGCCATCAATACAGCAGAGAGCAGACCGCCGACGAGCGACCAGGTGCGGCGCCGCACAAAGAAGTCGGTGATGGGACTCCACAGGAAGTAAAGCATTGTGGGCAGCGCAAGCAGGCTGATGAGGTGCGACTGCACCTTGCTGCCAATGCCTTGCTGGCTGAGCAGGAAGGCGAGCACGCCGCCCTGGATGACTCCGTTGGCAACGACGGCGGAGGGTCCGATAAGGAAGCCGAAGATCCAGGCGCGCTCCGAGCGATCCGGAGCAGAGCTCTCCCGGGGCGGAGTTGCCGTAAGGACGGCTTCCGCGCCAACGGCTTCAATTTCGTTCATGCGGAGAAAACTATCACGCGAGGCCCATAGCGGCCACCGCACAATGAATGACAATTCGCTGACCACGGCATGACAGTGGCGGCGTGGCGTTGCTCTACGGTCAGAAGCCTGGGGAACCCTATGCAGCAATCGAGCCTCACTCCGCTGAGGAGTGTAGTTCTCGTTATGGCGCTGATCCTTTGCGGCGTCATTGCGGGTCAGTCACAAGATCTTCCCGCCGGGTGGTGGATTCCGAGCGATGCGTCGACCTACGTTCCCATCGAAAGTTGGGTCTATCCCGCCTTCGAACGGCTTGCGGCCGAAGGGTACCTGTCGAGCGCATTCTTCAGTCTTCGTCCGTGGACACGCAATGAGTGTGCGCGTCTGGAGGAAGAAGCCAAAGAAGCCGAGGAGCGGATGCCACCTCCGGCCGACTCCGATGTGCCGGGTCTGCTGAAAGCGCTGCGGCAGGAGTTTGCACCGGAGCTCTCCGACGCTGGACCACCACGCTACTCGGGGCAGATCGAGTCAGCCGACCAGCGTGTGACCGTCATCGCGGGACGGCCGCTGACAGATGGATTTCACTTTGCCGAGACGCTGGTCGACAATGAGGGACGCCCGTTCGGGAGAGGAGCGAACCTCTATTCGGGCCTTTCCATGCGCGGCAACGCCGGACGTTTCGCGGGTTATGTCCATGCGGAGTTTCAGCGGGCAGCATCGGCACCGGCGCCGGATGCGTTTGCACAGCAACAGATAGCCGCCGCAGACTTCACACCCGCTGCGGCTGAAGGACCGATCTCGGGAGTGGCACGCGGGAGACTGCTCGACGGCTATGTTGCCTTCGGCGTCAAAAACAATCAGTTCACCTTTGGGCGTCAGTCACTGTGGTGGGGACCGGCGCGCAGTGGGTCGACGCTGTTCAGCAATAACGCCGAGCCCATCGATATGCTGCGCTACGATCGCGTGAGTCCATTCCTCCTGCCTGGTCTACTGCGATGGCTGGGCCCGATTCGGGCTCAATTCTTCGTCGGACGGCTGGCAGGAGCGCAGTTCGCGCGGCCGAGCAATATCCTCTACGGCGCTCCGGGATTCGCGCTGGGCGATCAGCCGTTCCTGCACGGAGAGAAGTTCGGATTCCATCCGACACCGAATTTCGAGTTCAGTGTCTCGCGCACGGTGATCTTTGGGGGCCCAGGTGCGCCGGTCACGGCCCACAGTTTCCTGCGCAGTGTTTTCTCCGTCAGCACGGAGAATGGGCAGACCGATCCCGGTGATCGGCGCGTCGCCTTCGACGCGCAGTATCGCATTCCCGGGTTGCGGACGTGCCTGACCGGCTACTTCGATGGCTTCGCGGAGGATCAGCCGTTCCCGCTGGTGTATCCGACCGAGAGCACGTGGATCGCAGGAGCGTACCTGCGCTGCGTTCCGCGGCTGCCACGGCTTACCGTTCGCGCCGAAGGGATGTTTTCACCGCACCGGGACCTGGCTTTCCCTGGCTTCTTCTACTTCAACGTGCACTACTTGAGCGGATACACCAATGAGCGCCGACTGATCGGAAGCTGGATTGGACGCCAGGGAAATGGCGAGCAGCTATGGACGACCTGGCATCTGTCACCGAAGTCGTCGATTGAAGTGAGCGGGCGCAGCATGACGGTGAGTCACGAGTTTCTGAGCGGAGGCTACGTCCGAGATCTGCGCTTTGCGGCCGATATCTACCTTCGTCCTACGTGGCAGATCACGGCTGAAGAGCAAACGGAGTGGTGGCGCTTCCCGCTTTTGTCCCCAGCAGAGCAGCGCAATGCGGCTGTCACACTGCAGCTGTCGTACAGACCTCTCCCAAAGACGCAATGAGTACCCGTATTGCCAGACGAACTCACGGTTGTGGTGCGGACGGCAGGATGTGCTCGTTGGCGAGGGCGCTTACGAACTGGGTGGCGCCGGGGCAGACGCCGGTGATGCGCGCGGCCAGCCAGGCGTGCGGGGTGATGGTGATCTCTGCGCAGCCGTGGCTGACGGCGGAGTAGATGCGACAGGCGGCGTGCTCGACAGACGCGGAGAGCAGCGGAGCGTTGGCTCCGAGGTTGAACCAGCGGCGCTCGGCGTCGACGTCGCCGATGAAGTGGGCGTGCCCCTCACCGCCGGTGCGCATGAGACCGGGGCAGACGGTCGTGACGAGGATGTTGTCTTTGCGGAGTTCGGCGTGCAGGCCCTCGGAGAGGCCGACGAGGGCGAACTTGGAGGCGGTGTAGGGGAGCATGTGCGGCACGGCAACCTTGCCTCCGATGGAGGCGATGTTGACGATGGCGGCGCGGCGCGGCCAGCCGGGCATGGCCTCCTGCTGGCGCAGGTGCGGGAGCGCAGCCCAGAGGATGTGCAGCGGGCCGTAGAAGTGGATGTGCATGGCGCGGTAGAAGGCGTCGAGGTGATGGCATTCGGCGGGGCCGACCTCGATGATGCCGGCGTTGTTGACGAGGACGTCGATGCGGCCGAAGTGGTGGAGGACCTCGTCGATGAGGCGGTGGCACTCGTTGGGATTGGAGAGGTCGGCGTCGAACAGGTAGAAGTCGCTGGGGTTGAGGTGAGGGTGCTCGTCGAGGAGCGCCTGCTGCGCGGTGGCGAGCTCGAGGCGGTCGCGGGCGGCGAGGACGAGACGCACGGGGCGGCGGGCGAAGCGGGAGGCGATGGCGTAGCCGAGGCCGCGCGAGCCGCCGGTGACAAGGACGATGGCGCCGTCGGGCGGTGGAGCGGAGCGCAGGGCTCGGGAGGCGGCGATGGCGGCGGCAGCGGCACCGGCTCCCAGGCCGGCGAGGAAGAACGGGTTGAGCGAGCGGGCCATCTTTCGTCTCCTTAGCGCGGGGCGCTTGGTTTGGTTCCTCGGTTGGATGCGAGGAGGCGTTGCTCGGGGTATTCTTGTGCCGATGGCAACGAGGCGCAAGTCGAAGGGTGCCTACATGATCTCCGCGGTGGCGGAGATGTATGACATTCACCCGCAGACGCTGAGGCTGTACGAGCGTGAGGGGTTGCTGCGGCCGTCGCGCTCGGAGGGAAACACCCGGCTCTACACGGACGAAGACATCGAGCGGCTGGAGTTCATTCTGAACCTGGCGCGCGATCTTGGGGTGAATATCGCGGGGATTGCGATTGTTCTGCAGATGCGCGAGCGCATGGAGGAGATGAACCGGCAGATGCAGGGGTTCGTCGAGTACGTGCGGACCGAGATGCTGCACCAGATGCAGCAGTCCCAAAACCAGCAGGCGGGGCTGGTGCCGATCCGGCGGCCCGTCGCGGTACCGGTGCGCGACGCGCATGTGCCGACGGGACGGAAGCGGCGATAGACCCCTCTCCGTCATTTTTGCGCAAAATCTTCAGGACAAAGACTTTAGCGGTGGACCTATATGTGGAAAGTATTGATTCTAAAGGATGACGCTGCATGCAGGGCATGGCGGCGAAAACGGGTCGCACAAACCCATCCTGTACGGGTTGGGGAGAGGGTTCAGCGGCGGTGCTACAAGTGCGGAAGACAGAGGTCCTTCGCCTACCGCTCAGGATGACGGCGTCTGAGACGATTGCAGCTTAGGGTCTTGGATTTGGATGGTGCGGGAAGCGTTGGTCAGCGATTCGGTTTGGGGAGGCGTGCGGGGAGGGTGGAGGGATTGAGGGTGGGTTCGAGGTAGGGTTTGAGCTCTTCCCAGGGGATGTAGACGCGGGGCGTGCCGGCGGCGTCGGCGGCGACCACGCCCTGAGGAAAGGTAATCGTCAGGCCGTTCACTGTGAGGGTCCAGTTGGAGGTCTGGAGCGCTGACTGCTGGACGGCGGCCTCGAGCACGGGTTCGTTGCGGAGCAGGGGCTTGAGGCGGTCGTTGTTCTGAAGGTGGCCGGTCGCGAGCGAAACGAGGAGTTCCCGCCAGGGGCCGAGGGGAGGGAATACGTCGTCGGAGGTGAACTCGCGGTTGCGGTCGAGCCACCAGAGGAAGGTGTTGCACGTGGTGAGCGGATGCGCGCCGGGGACCCAGAGATAGCTGGTGGTGATGCGGTTGACCTCGATGAGGCGATCGTTGGCGGCGACGAGTGTGTAGTCGGCCTGGAGGATTTCTAGGGCGTTGACGGCGGTGTCGAAGGTGAGGTTCTGCTCCCTGTTGAAGGCCCCAGAACCGGACTTGGCGGCCTGGGCTTTGACGGCCTTGTTCCATGCGGCTTCGGCGGGTGTGAGGAGGCCGGTTTTGAGGCCAAGCTGGGGCCAGCGGAGCGCGCCGTAGCCGAAGCCGGGGTAGTCAGGAATGGACAGCTGGTCGGATTGGTCGGCGGGTTTGTAGAGGAAGTGGGCGCGAGGAAAGATGATCGCGGTGCCGATGTGTGCGACTTGTTTGAGGTCGTGCGCGCGAGCTGCGTATTGGTCCTGAAGGCAGTGGGGGAGGCTAGTGTCGCTCTTGCCCGCCGCCCCAGGACCCTGAGCGGGGCAGATGAGGTCGATCCAATGGAGCCATTCGTTCTGGTCGGATTCGACGAGGGCGGCGGACTCGGGAGAGAGCTGGTCGCGAAGGGATTTGTAGGCGGTGGCGATTTCGGCGTCGAGCGTGGAGAGGCGCGGGACAGAGCAGATGGCGTGCTCGCGCGCGGATTGGGCTAGCTTGCAGTCGAAGCTCTGGGCGGCGGCGAGCGGAGAGAGCGCGAGCGTGAGGAGAAGCGCGTAGGTCGAGCGCATGGTGGAGGCGGCCTAAGAGTATCAGCAGGCCGACATCGGGAAACAACGAAGATGCGCGGGCTCAGCGGGCAGATTTGGGGAGTGGGGCGGGCAGCGTAGCGGGGTGGAGGGTGGATGAGAGGGTTGGGGTGAGCTGGCCCCAGGGGATGTGGGCCTGGGGCATGCCGATGACGTAAGGGCCGACGGTGTACTGGGCGAAGGTGATGGTGAGGCCATCGCGGGTGACGGTCCAGTTTTCCGGGGCGGCGGCGACGCCCTGTTGGATGCCCTTCTGGAACTGGTCGTCCTTCCAGAGATTGCTGGCGAGATCGGTGTTGGCCTGAAGGCTGGCGATGGCGAGTGGGACGAGTCTCTGCTGCCAGCCGCTGCCGGGGAGGAAGACGTCTTCTGGTTTCAGTTCGCGGTTGCGGTCGAGCCACCAGAGGAAGCTCGCGTTGTCGGAGTTGGGGTGAGCGGCGCCCCAGTGGATGATGCCGTCAGTGAACGTGACATCGATGAAGCGGTCGTTTGCGGCCTCGACGGTGAAGTAGCCTTCGATGCTGCCCCAGGCGTCGACGAAGGTGTCGAAGGTGGCGTTTTTGGGTGTGGAGCTCTTCTCTGCGAAGAGGTCGACCGGGAGTCTTTCGGCTTCGATTTTGACGGCGTCGTTCCAGGCGGTTTGTGCGGAGTTCGGCCGATCAATCTGGGGCCAGCGGAGGCTGCCGTAGCCGAAGCCGGGGTCGACGGCGGGCGTGTTGTTGGGGGCGCCGCCGGGTTTGAAGAGGAAGTGGGCGCGGGGAAAGATGATGGTCTTGCCGAGGTGCGCGGTCTTGTCGAGGTCGTGAGCTCGGGTGAAGTACAGGTTCTGCAGGCACTGTGTCTGGTTGGCGGCGACGCCTTTGCCGTTGACGGGGCAGACGAGATCGATCCAGCGCAGCCATTCGCTCTGGTCGGACAGGACGAGGGCGGCGGATTCGGGAGAGAGCTGGGCGCGGAGGTTCTTGAAGTTGGTTGTGATCTCGGCGTCGAGCGCGGAGAGTCGTGTGTCCGCGCAGACGGTCTTTTCGCGCGGGGTCTGGGCGAGTTTGCAGTCGAGGCTCTGGGCGGCGGCGAGAGGGCTAAGCGCGAGAATCAGCAGAGAGAGGGCGGCTCGCATGTGCGACATGGTAGTGCAGGCTGCTGCCAGCCGAGAGAGAAATCCTGCAACCAGGGGTCGCAACCAGTTTCGAGAGGCGAGTTTCGAGTTGCGAGTGAAGGCGTTAAACTGGAGGGACGGGATTTTGTGGCTGGAATCGGTAGAGGGAGCCCCGTCTTTCAACGATGCACATTGCTCTTCGCGTTCTGTTCTGGGTTGCGGCTGCCGGGTCGGTGACCTCTTCGATTTACTGCGGCATGGTGGCCGCGGCGGCGGCGCGGTTTGGACTGCGGCGGCGGCGGGATGAGCGCACGCCTGCGGATTTTCTGCCGAAGCTGAGCGTGCTGAAGCCGGTGCACGGCACTGAAGCCGGGATGGAGCGGAACTTCGAATCTTTTTTTGAGCAGGACTATCCGGAGTATGAGCTGCTGTTCTGCGCGCGGCATGATGCGGATGAGGGGTTGCGGCTGGCGAAGCGTGTGGGCGAGCGCTATCCGCAGGTGAATGCGAAGTTTGTGACGTGCGGCGAGCCGATGCCGAAGTTCCATAACGCGAAGGTGTTCTCGCTGGAGAAGCTCGACTCCGTGGCGGAGAACGATCTGTACGTTACGAGCGATGCGGATGTGCGGGTGCGGCCGAATTATCTGCGCGCGATGGTGCAGAACCTGAAGGATCCGCATGTGGGGCTGGCGAGCTGTGTGTATATCGGGACGCCGCATGAGGGAGCGGGATTCTCGTCGCGGCTGGATGCGGTGGGCAAGAGCGTGGAGATGACGAGCGGCGTGCTGGTGGCCGACATGATCGAGGGCACGAAGTTTGCGCTGGGCGCGACGATGGCGACGCGGCGGAAGAGCTTCCAGGATGTGGGCGGGTTCGCAGAACTGGGACAGTTTTATGCCGACGACTTTGTGCTGGGGCACCGGCTGGCGGAACAGGGCACGGGCGTGATGATGGCGACGCATGTGATCCGGCTGATGGTGCAGGATTCGCCATTCTGGCTGAGCTTCCGGAACCAGCTGCGGTGGATGCAAAGCACAAGGCGGTCAAGGCCGTGGGGGCACCTGGGCAGCGGGCTGACGTTCGCGATGCCGTTTGGTTTGCTGGGATTGTTGTGGGGTCTGCTGAGCGGGCATGTGGTGCTGGGCCTGGTGTGGCTGGTCGCGATGGTGGTGAACCGGTTTGTGCAGGCGGGGGCGATTCTGACGGCGCTGGGGGATTCGGAGTGGGCGGGGAATACGCTGATCTATCCGCTGCGGGATCTGCTGGGCTGGGTCTTGTGGGTCGCGAGCTATGGTGGGGAGAATTTCTATTACCGAGGGAAGATCTACAAGCTGAAGGAAGGTGGACGGGTCGAGGCGCCGGAGTAGGTCCAGGTTTTGGATATTAGAGGTTAGGCGGAGATAGCGGCTCGCTGCGTTAGCGGCGGTTGGTGAGCAGAGTTTTGCCGCCGGAGTCGGTGAGGTCGATGACCGGGCCGGAGGACGAGAGATCGCGCTGGCGCTCGGTGGGGTGGTACGTCAAGAGGAAGATGCGGTGGGGACCGGACCAGAGGCGGGTGAGGTCGGCGTCGGTGAGGAAGAGGTGTGGGGCGTCGGGGAAGAAGCTGCCGAACCAGGGCCCGTTAATGCGGCCGTTGACGAGGTACGCAGGCTCGCGCGTGTAGAAGAGCAGCGAGGAGCCGGAGGTGAGCTCGCCGTCGATGAGGATGAGGTCGCCGGGACGTTTTTGCGCGTTGATGGCGAGGGCGATGTCTTCCGAGCCGAGGATGGGATTGAAGCGGACGTAGCCCTCGTGCGCGGCGAAGAGGACGGCGGTCATCGCGGCGGCGATGAGGAGGTTCGCGGCGAAAGTGCGGGGCTGCTTGCTGCGGCGGAGGAAGATGCTGTCCGGGGCCGAGGAGGAGCATGGAGATGGCGACGACGGTGAGCGGCCAGCGGAAGAAGCCCATCGCGGAGCCGGTGAGGTCGAAGATGTGGCCGAGCGAGAGGTTGTAGAACGCTGGGTTGGAGCTGAGGAGGTCGTTGAGCGTGACGCCGGGGCGCGGTGCGGGCGCGGTCAGGGCGAAGTATCCGCAGACGAGGAAGAGCAGTGTGCCGATGGGGACGAGGCCGTAGAGGGAGCTGCGGAGGATGTTGCGGCGGGCGTCGGCGGTGAAGGGGATGGGCGTGGTGAGGGTGCGGGCAGCTGAATCCGCTGCGGCGAGCAGGGCCCCGACGAGGAGCGCGAGCGCGGGGAGCGCGGGGAGGTGGTAGTACTCCTGCCGCGAGGAGAGGGTGAAGAAGCCGAGAATGATGCCGGCCCAGAGGAGGAGAGCGAGCGAGGCCTCGTGGATGCGGGAGTGCGGGATGAGGCGCGAGCGGAGCTGCCGGATGGCTGCGAGTACGGCGGAGGGCAGGAAGGCTGCCCAGGGGAAGAGCCAGAGAACGAGCAGAAGCCAGAAGAGCGGGATGGGGACCTGGCCGTAGTCGTGGGGGATGCGGCGGCCGAGGAAGCGCGCGATGTGCTCGTTGTAGAGATAGAACCAGGCCCAGCCGGCGCGTGCGGGAAGGCCGAGGCCGGATGGGCATGGCGATGGCCGGATTGCGGAGCGCGGCGAGGATGTGCCAGGGCGCGGCGATCGCGAGGAAGGCGAGGGTTGAGGGGATGATGCTGAGCTTGCGCAGCAGCGGGAGTTCGCGCGTGAAGGCGAGGTAGAGGATCGCGAAGGCGACCGGGAAGACGATGCCGATGAGGCCCTTGGTGAGGAGGTTGAGGGCGAGGACGGCGGCGAAGCCGAGCATCGGGAGCAAGAGCGCGGAGCGGCGGAGCCCGGGCGCGGTCGAGGGCGATGAGGAAGAGGTGGACGGCGAGGGTCATCCAGAGGGCGATGAGGATGTCCGGGATGTAGAAGCGGGTGTAGAGGTAGGGGCCGATGGAGAGCGCCATCGCGAGCGCCGCATAGAGGCCGCCCCGATCCCGCGCGTGCGCGGGCGAGACGGCTGCGAAAAGTCGGATGCCGAGCGCGTATACGGCGAAGAGAAGAACGAGGACGCCGAGGGCGAGCGGAAGGCGCGCGGCCCAGTCGTGGATGCCGAAGAGGTGCATGGAGCCGGCGGCCATCCAGTACATGAGGGGCGGCTTGTCGAAGAAGCGGATGCCGTCGATGAAGGGCGTGACGTAGTTGTGCCGGAGCATCATCTCGCGGGCGATCTCGATGTAGACGGAGTCGACGTCGTCGAGCAGGCCGGGGGAGAAGATGCCGCCGAACTGGAGGATCAGCCAGGGGAGGGTGATGAGGGCGAGCGAACTCCATCGCCAGGAACGGGGCGCGGGAATGCTTCCTCGAGTGGAGAGAGGGGGATTCGAAACTGCTGAAGTAGACGTCACTGTGAGGGTCTCTTCTATGGTCTCACGGAGGCAGCTGTCAACGCAGCGAGTCTAGGTTTGCGCAGAGCTCACTGCGCGGCGAAGGAGCGATCGAGTGGGCGGTCGGTGAGGAGCGCCTTGCCCGAGGTTTCGTGGAGGACGATCTGGTGCGGGCCGAGGATTTTGTCGACCTCGTCGCGTTTTTCGAGCGGGACGAAGAGGATCTTGCGCGGGCCGCGACCCCATTGAGCGAGAAGGTCTTGTGAGGTGAGGAAGATGTGCGGCGCGTCGGGGAAAAGGCTGCCGAAGAGCATGGAAGTGCTGCGGCCGTCGACGAGTGAGACGTGATGGCCGAGGTAGAAGGGGATGGAGGAGCCGTAGGCCTGGTCGCCGAAGAGAAGAACTTGGGAGTTGGCGGCGATGGAGTGATCGGCCTCGAGATGCTGGATGGTCGAGGCGAAGTCGCGCGAAGAGAGCATCGGCGCGAAGCGGATAAGCGCGATGTGCGCGGCGAGGAGGAATGTCGCGGCGGTCAGGGCGATGGTCGCGGTGGAGGCGACTGGACGGCGGCGCGCCCGAAGAGCCCATGCGGTGAGCGGGCCGATGGCGAAGGCGAGTGCGGCGAGCGCGGCGGGGAGACGGAGCGCGGCGAAGGATGGGCCGGTGAGGTCGAAGAAGTGCGACATCGAGAGCGTGTAGTCGCCGACGCCGCGATGCGCGAGCAGGCTGCCGATGTCAGGAACGAAGGCGAGGTGACGCGAGGTCCAGAGGCCGTAGGCAAGCGCGGAGGCGATCGCGAGGCCGAGGACGGTAAGTGAGGCGTGCGCGAAGGTGATGGTGCGCGGGGAGGTGAGTGGCTGGCGCTCGAAGTGAACGAGTGCGGCGGCGGTCAGCAAAAGCAGCGGAAGGTAGACGGGGAAGGTGTAGTATTCCTGGTTCGTCGAGAGCGAGAAGAAGCCGAGGATGATGGCGGAGAAGATGACGAGGAGCAGGATGGAGCGCTCTGTGAAAGAGCGCCAGGCGGAGTCGCGGAGGCGGTCACGTTCTTGCCATGCGACGGCGATAGCCGCGGGGGCGAAGAGGCTCCAGGGAAAGAGCCAGACGATGTGGAGCGCCCAGTAGAGCGCGGAGGGGAGCTTGTTGTAGTCGCGCGGGACGCGAGTGCCGAGGAAGCGCGCGACGTGCTCGTTGTAGAGGTAGAACCACGTCCATCCGGCGTGCGAGGGGAAGCCGGAGTCGGCGGGCATCGGTACTGCGGGGTTGCGGAGCGCGGCGAGGATGTGCCACGGCGCGGCGATGGCGAAGAAGAGCGCGAGGCCGGTGAAGGGATGGAGCAGGCGCCAACGGCGCCACTCGCCGGTGAGAAAAAGGAAGAGGCCGACGGAGGCGAAGAGGAAGACGACGGCGACGAGGCCCTTCGTGAGCACGGCGCAGGCGAGCGAACTCCACATCAGATAAGCCCAGCGGCGCGGGTGTCGTGTGGAAGTGTCGAGCGCGCGAAGTGCGGCGTAGATGGAGAGCGCGAGCAGGAGTGAGAGCAGCGCGTCCGGGATGAAGATGCGTGTGAAGAGGAAGACGCCGGCGGAGGTGAGCGTGAAGAGTGCGGCGTACAGCCCGACCTGCTCAGAGAATGCGCGGCGTCCCCAGGCATAGCCGAGGAGCGCGAGGCCAAGGACGGTGAGCGCGAGTGGAAGGTGAATCGCGAAGGTGTTCTCGCCGAAGATGCGCATGCTCGAGGCGGCGATCCAGTAGGGGAGTGGAGGCTTTTCGAGATAGCGGATGCCGTTGACGTGAAGCGTGACCCAGTCGCCCGTGTGGAGCATAGCCTGCGCGGCTTGCGAGTGGGTGGCGTCGGCGTCGTCGAGCAGCGACGGTGTGGCGGCCGCTGCGAGGAAGATCGCGGCCCAGAGCGACAGAAGAAGGATGACGTTGCGGAGGGACCACGGTTCGAGTTGAGGCGCAGCGGAGCGTGTGCTCTCGACGTAGAGCACGGGGCGCGCGGGAGGCTCGGCGACGACGGCGCGTAGGTGTGGAGTTGCGGCGAGTTGTTCAGCGGTGAATGCAGGAATCCGTGTGCGTCTCATGCGGGGCGAGTGTGCATCCATGTATCTTGCTTAGTGAAGGACGAACCCAGGGGAAAAAGGATTCAAAGTTAATGCCAACCTTCGCAGCCATCGATATCGGCTCGAATTCCTGTCGGCTTGCGATTGCTTCTGTGCAACAGCACAGACTTAAGACGTTATACGAAGACCGTGAGGTAACACGACTCGGCGAAAGTGTTTTTGAGACGGGCGTAATCTCGCCGGAGGCGATGGCGAACACCATCAAGGCCCTGAAGAGGTTTCATAAGGCGGCACAGGTTCATGTAGCGGATCGCGTGAGAGTGGTGGCGACGAGCGCGATGCGCGATGCGCGGAACTCAGAGGCGTTCCGCGCGTGGGTGAAGTCGGCGACGGGGTGGAATGTTGAAGTCATCTCGGGCCTGGAAGAGGGCCGGCTGATTCACCTTGGGGTGGTGACGCATGAGCCGGGAGCGCGTGGGCGCTGCATGCTGATCGACCTTGGCGGCGGAAGCTGCGAGGTGACGTTCTCCGACCATGGACACATTCAGGGCATGGTGAGCCTGCCGCTGGGCGCGGTGCGGCTGCAGCAGGAGTTTCTGCGGACCGATCCGCCGAGCAAGAGCGACGTTGCGAGGCTGCGGAAGTTTATCGACCGCGAACTGCGGCGCACAGAGCGCAAGCTGGGACATCCGCGCGTTGGACTGGTGATCGCTACGTCGGGCACGGCGGCGGCGCTGGCGGAGGCGTCGCATGCGCTGCCGGCGGAGGGTGTGATCGAGCGTGCACCGACTAAGGGAGCGCGAGGCAAGCGTGGGCGTGCGGCCAGGGATGCTTCGCTGATGACGAGCACGGCCGCGGTGCGGCGGATTGCGGACCGTCTGCTGAAGATGAACAACGCGCAGAGGGCGGCGGTGCCGGGTATCGGGCCGCGGCGGTCGGAGATTATCTGCGGCGGAGCGCAGGTGTATGCGGCGCTGCTGGAGCGGATGTCGCTGCGGGGATTTCGCTACTCGCGGCTGGGACTGCGCGACGGCATGCTGGCGCAGATGCTTGCGGAGACGGACACGCGGGCGAGCGTGCATCGCACGATGGAGGCCGAGCGGTGGAAGGGTGTATTGGAGCTGTGCAAGCACTATGGAGTCGACTTGAAGAAGGCGACTCCGCACAGCGGGCAGGCAGAGCAGATCTTCGATCAACTGGAGCGCGTGCATGAGCTGCCGGAGGAGTACAGGCTGTGGCTGCGCGCGGCGGCGATGATGCAGGGCGTGGGCAAGTACATGAACCACCAGGGACGGCACCGGCACTCGCACTACATCATTGCGAACTCGGAGATCTTTGGCTTCTCGCCGCAGCAGCGGGCGATTGTGGCGGCGATTACGCGCTACCAGGGAAAGACAAGGCCGGATCCGCTGGACCGCGTGATGCGAACGGTACCGCTGGAGGAGCATACGCATGTGATTCGCGCGATTGTGCTGCTGCGGGTGGCGCAGACGCTGAACCAGGATCGCGGTACGACGGCTGCAGTGCGCGTGAAGACGAGGGTGTATCCGAAGCGCGTGATGATGGACCTGATTCCGTCGCGCGGCGGAGCGGAGCTGGAGCTGTGGTCGCTGAAGAAAGAGGCGTCTTACTTCCGCGAGGTCTTCCGGCGCGAGCTCTTTGTCGAGGTGGCGTAAAGCGCTTTGACGGTGCGGGGGTCGAGCAGCCACTGCAACGTGGCGGGGCCGCGCTGCATGCTGAGGCGCGCGATAGAGCCTTTGCGCAAGCGTATGCGCGGCTGATTGCGCGGGCTCTCGTGTCCGTTGTGTCCAGAGATGAGTTGGACGAGGAAGGTCGTGATGTTGGGGTTGTGGCCGACAACCATCACGTTCTCGTAGGACGCGCACTCGTGCAGGAGGCGCTGGAATTGTGGATAGGTCGCGCTCGGGCGCGAGGGCGTTGGAGATGAGGATGGGGGTCTCGTAGCCGGTCTCGGTGCCGACGAGCTGTGCGGTCTGCAGGCTGCGCTTGAGCGGGCTGGAGACGATGAGATCGAAGTTGACGGGCAGCGCGCTGAGGACGTGCGCGAGGTGGATGCAGTGGCGCTTGCCGTCCTTGTCGAGCGGGCGTTTGACGTCAACGACGGGATTGGTGCGGCGTGTGCCAGCACTGGCGTGGCGAAGGATAAACAGATTCATGCGCAGTCTTTTTCCGGCTTGGCGGGGGCCTGATTGGGTTCGTGATGGAAGACGCCGGGGTCGGGCTCTGGCAGCGGCGGGACGGGTGGCTCGGGATCCGACACGGGGTCGAGCGGGATATTACGATCCGGTGCGTTGAACGGGGTCCGCGATGGCTGCGTTGAGGAGCTCATACGGTGGTGGATGTTCGCGCAGCCGTGTGGGTTGCGTGTGTGTGACAAGTCTACTCGCGCCGCCAGAGCTCTGTGTAGAGCAGGCCGCCGAGGAGAGTGCTGCGCGCGATGCGTCGCATGCCGTTGCTATGAAGCGCGGATTGCGGATCGGGGAGTTGATGGACGCGGAGGCCGGTGAGCAGGTGGAAGACGGCGTAGAGCGACGCAATGTAGAGGCGGGCGAAGGGACGGAGGAGTTGGCTGGCGGGGAGGGCGAAGTCGCTGACGAGCCAGAGGGCACCGGGGGCGAGCTGTGAGGCGATGCGGGTGACGAGGGCGTCGACGTCGGGTTGCGAGAAGCAGTCGAGGAGGAAGTGCGTTGACGACGAGATCGGTAGAGGGCGGAGGGTCGATCTCGACTGCTGAGCGCTGCAAGGTGGTGAGGCGAGTGGAGGCGTCGGGGACGGAGTGCAGGCAGCGGCGTTGGAGTTTGTCGATCATGGCGGCGCTGATGTCAGCAGCGACGGCGGTGCATTGCGGATAGCGGAGGAGGAGTTGTTCGAGGAAGCGGCCGTCGCCGTCACCGAGGACGAGTGCGTGGCGAGGGTTGCCGAGTTGGTCGAGGAGGCGCGTGCGCGTGCGCTGCAGCAGCGGGCCGAGAGAGAGGTACTCGCCCCAGCGGTAGATCGTGGCGATGCGATCGAAGTTTGGTTGGGTTGGGTTCGTCAAGCGAGGTGTGAGACTGCGAGCGGGATGAGCGGCGTGAGGAGGACGAGGTCGGCGAGCGCGCGGAGATGAAGTGGATGCAGGCGGCCGCGGAGGTGATGCAGCAGGAGAAGCAGCAGCGCGCTCGCGAGGATGCAGGAGGTGAGAACGGTTGTGCCGCGATGGAGTTGTGCGGATGGATCAAGAAGCGGTGAGGCGAGGATGAGGAGAAGCGCGAGCGCGGCGACGGTAGCCGTGAGTGCGACGAGGTGGCGCGTGGCCCATCGGGTCGACCAGTGTGCCCGGGAGCGTTGGTCGGGGTGCTCCCACGCGTAGAGGAAGAGGCAGTTGAGCGAGCAGGTGGCGGCGAGCAGAAGCGCAATGGGCAGTAGATCGAGACGGAGTTGCGGCAGGCGCGCGACAGTGGGGATGAAGACTGCGGCAGGGAAGAAGATGCCGACGGCGAGCTCTTTGGGGAGACGATGGGCGCCGTCGCCGGGCAGAGGGCGCGCGTGGATGATGAGGAACCATGCGCCGAGCAGCGTGGCGAGCAGTGTGTAGAGGCGCATGGCGCGCGGGTCGAGGGCGCGCAAAAGAGCGGCGAGACCGCAGGCGGAGACTGCGATGAGGATGAGGAAGGCGCGGCGATGGCGATGATGGAAGCGGTGGCGCTCTTCGAGCTCGGGTGGAGACTGGCCGCCGGGGAGCGGGCGCGCGTCGAGTAAGCGATCGGCTGCGTAGAGCATCCAGACGGCGACGAACATCGCGGCGGCAGAGGTCCAGGGAAGGTGAAGGCCGACGGCAGAGGCGACGGCGATGGTCCAGACGGCAGCGACGGAGGGTGCGTCGACCGAGAGCAGATGCCAGAGGGCGAGCGAGGTGTGGCGCGGAGCTTCCTGCCGCGGCGCGCGCTCGACAAGCGTGAGGGAAGGCCGCGGCTTGGTTGCTGCAGGAGAGTCGTTGGGTGAGAGAAGGTCAGGCGAGTTGGAGCGAGGATTAGGCGGGGTCATCCGCGTCCTCGGCGCCGTGGTCGAACGGAAGCACGTACTTGTGAACCTCGCTGACGGAGGCGTCTGTGATGGGCGCTTCCACTACCGTTTCATCAGTGGGAGTTTCCGGCGAGATCTTCGGAGAGCCATTTGCGTTGGTCCTCGAGTGAGTGGCGTGAGAGCCGGTGGACCAGAGGCTGGGGTCGATGTCGGCGAAGATGTTGTCGCGCTCCTCGATGGCGGCGAGGCGGTTGAGCTGCTCGTCGTTGAGTGAGCCCTCGCGGCGGAGTGCGAACCAGAGCGAACGCAGATCGTTGAACTGGTCAAGGTGCGTGTTGAAGCGTAGCTCGGCGTAGTCACGCGCGGCGCCGGTGGTGATGAGGAACTGCCAGTCGGAGGATTCGAGGAGGAGGAGTTCACGGCAGAGTTGCTTGACGATGCGCTCGCCGAGTCCGCCGTCACGCCACTCGGCCGAGCTGCAGATGTCGCGGCATGAGATTTCGGCGGCGTAGAGATGCGCGTAGGTCCAGGCGGTCTCGTCGTTCATCCAGACCTGGTTGTTGCCCTCGGCGCCCCAGGAGCCTTCGTGGAGTGCGAGGAAGCCGCCGCGCGGGAAGCGGTCAAGATAGGCAGAGCCGGTGGTAAGGGCGATGCCGGTGTCGTAGTCGTGGAGGATACGGGCGACGGTTTCGAGCCACTCGACGCCTTCGAACCACCAGTGGCCGAAGAGCTCGGCGTCGAACGGCGAGCAGAGCACGGGCGGAACAGAGTCGTTGAAGCCGGGTGAGAGCGCCTGGTAGACGAGATCGACGAAGTGCGAGGCGTGCTCGCGGATGCGCGCGGCGGCGGCAGAGGGGATGTAGGGCTGCTTGTCGCCGATATCGACGCGCGGGCCGGTGACGCGCCAGTAGCGATGGCCGCCGGGCCAGCGCTTCTTGTGGAAGTCGAGATAGTTTTCATCGCCGGGGTAGCCGTTCTCTCCGGACCAGACCTGGAGGCCGGTGCGCGGATCGCGCGGGAAGATGGTGACGGCGTCGCGATTGTCGTAAGCGCCTTCGACGTAGAAGGGATGGTAGAGGCGGCGGTCGTCGGAGGGATGAAAGCTGTCGTCGTTGTGGCTGGCGTTTCCCGAAGAGCGGCGCAGGAACTCGTAGGGCGAGTGGATGCGCGCGGATTCCTGCACGAGGTGTGTGTCGACGAAGAAGAACTCGAGTGAGGATTCGCTGAGCGCCTGCTCGATGCCGATGCGGGAGAAGCTGGGGGGCTCGGTGATGCCTTCGGGCGCGACGGGGTAGGACCAGAGGCCCGCGGGACGGTAGCCGCACTCGGGCGCCCAGATGCCGCGCGGACGCTGACCGAGGTGCTTCTCATGCGTGGCGACCGCGACGCGAATCTGCGCGCGAAGGCTTTCGTCGGTGCCGAGCAGCGGCATGTAACCGTGCGTGGCCGCACAGGTGATGACCTCGATGATGCCGCGGTCGGCAAGCGAGCGGAAGCCGGCGACGATGTCGCGGTTGAGGGCTTCGAACTGCTGCAGGGCGTCGTTGAAGAAGCTTTGCCAGAAGCGCGCGGTCTCGGCGAAGCCGTGCTCGCCCATGGAGAGGAAGAAGGATTCGTCCTCACGGGCGGCGGTGATTTTGCGCTCGAGATAGCGGGGGAACTCGGCGCGGAAGACCGGGTGCGCGAGCTGCTCGAGGAGGATGGGCGAGAGATTGAGATTGCAGTTGAGGGCGATGTTGTCGTGATCGAGGCGGTCGAAGGCGCGCAGCAGTGGGAGGTAGGTCTCGGCGGCGGCTTCGAGAAGCCATTCGATACCGTGCGGCCAGCTGCCGTGGTTGACGACGTAGGGCAGGTGGGCGTGCAGGGTGATCGTGAGGAACCCACGCGGCTTGAGTGGTTGAGTCACAGATCTCAATCTCAGGGGGCGCCGGGCCGGCCGGCGCACGGGTAGGGGGAGCGGAAGCGCTCGTAAGGGCAGTGTACTACCGCGACGGAGGGCGGGTTGTGTCGTTCGCGCGACACGAACGGAGGCGCATCCGGTTGCGGAAGCTGAAGATTCTTTGGGAGTAGGATGCAGGATGCGAGGTGCGCGGCGTGCGTGAGTGTGCTACTCTCCACTGCACTGGTGAAGCCAAGGGAAACGCAACCGATGGCGACCCGGTTGGCATCTACCCGCATGGACGGGTACCTTTCGCGAGGCTTAGGCCTGGCAGAGCGCCCAGGTATAACCCGGTACGACTCGCTTCGAAGTTGCCTCGAAGAGAATCGTGAATCGCAGTAGGAAGTTGAGGAGATGACTATGGCGGAAAACAATAACAGCGCAGGTGGGTTTGGTTGGTTTCTTGCGGGTCTCGGAATTGGCGCGCTCGTCGGTGTGCTGTATGCGCCGAAGTCGGGCAAGGAGACTCGCGATGATCTTGTAGCGAGCGCATTGGAGGCTCGCGACAAGGCAAACAAGATGTATGCCCAGGGCAAGGAGCAGGCGAACCAGTATGTGCAGCAGGGCCGCGATGCGATGGGCCAGTATGTCGATAAGGGCAAGGAGTACTACGACAAGGGCCGCACCCAGTGGTCGCAGTACGTAGACAAAGGGAAGGACCTGATCCAGAGCCAGACCGATGCAGTTTCGGCCGCTGTGGACGCAGGCAAGCAGGCGTATGTGCAGAAGACCTCGGATACGCCGCAGGCATAAAGGTTCTTCGGAGCAGGAAGCGAAGGGCCGGCTCGTCGAGACCGGCCCTTCTGTTTGACGGCGACCGGCCATAATGTTGCGAGGGTTGGGCGCACGCATCACAATGAATCGACGAGGTGAATGATGCAATCACTTGGCTGCCTGGCGCTGGCACTCTTGCAGGACGATGGAGCACTGCTGCGTAATGTCCACTGGCTGACGATTTTTGTGGGCATCATCGCGGCTGCGGTGGCGATCGGTTTTTTGGGAATGTGCGTCGCGGGCATCAAGCTGCTGCAGCTGATGCGCAAGGGCCAGGCCCTGGCGGAGCGCCTCGAGGGCAAGGTCACGCCGATGGTGGACAAGACGCGGGCGCTCGTCGAAGAGCTGGGGCCGAAGGTGCGCACCATCGCGACGAATGTGGAGCAGATCAGCTACACGGTGCGCAGCAAGGTGGACGAGTTCGGCGCGACGGCGGATGAGATTAATCGCACGGTGAAGGATGCGAACAAGCGCACCCACGCGCAAGTGTCTCGTGTAGACGGGATGGTGAGCGAGGCACTGACGTCGGCGCAGAACGTCTCGCGGACGGTGCAGGAAGGCGTGCGCAAGCCGGTGCAGCAGATTGCAGGGATCGTTGCTGGGGTGAAGAAGGGTGTGGAGACGTTGGTGGAGCGCTCGCCATTCAAGCGACACGTGCCCGCGGCAGAAGAGCGCAGGCCGTATGACACGCCGCCGCCTGCCGAACCGTCGCGCTACACAACGACAACGGTCGAGACAAAGACGGTCGAGACAAAGCGGATGACGCCGTACGGTTAGAAGCCAGACGCGCGATGGCGAAGAGGTTCAGGATCGGTGACCACGTAGGCTGGAACTCCGAGGCGAGCCAAGTCTCCGGGACGATTATCGCGATCCACACCAGAGATTTTGACTACAAGGGGTATACCCATCATGCCTCGGAGAGTGATCCCCAGTACGAGATCAAGAGCGACAAGACCGATCACATTGCCGCTCACAAGGGCGGCGCTCTCAAGCTGAAGCGCGGCAAGGGCAAAGGGTGAGGCCGCCATTCTTCACGATAGGCCATTCCAATCGAAGCCTTGAAGAATTTGTCGAGCTATTAGGGAGCGCTGATATTGGCCTGGTAGCGGACATCAGAAAGATTCCGAGATCGAGGGCGAACCCGCAATTCAATCAGGACGCGCTTGCTGAGGCTCTCGCGCCCGTTCAGATTTCGTATGAACCTTTGGCGGCGCTGGGAGGTCTGCGCGGAGGCGTGAAGACCATAGCGCCGGAGTTAATGGCTTGTGGAGATAAGAGCTTCCACAATTACGCGGATTATGCGCTTTCCGCGGAGTTCCACGCGGGCCTCAGGCATCTCCTCGAACAGGGAAGCGAACGCCGCTGTTCGATCATGTGTTCGGAAGCGGTATGGTGGCGATGCCATCGACGCATTGTCGCCGACTATCTGATCGCCTACGGAGAGACGGTCTTCCACATTATGGGACGGGGCCGCCTGGAGCCCGCCCGACTGACTCCGGGCGCCGTGGTTCGGCCCGAAGGGACGGTCGTCTATCCTCAAGAACCTGACAACTGAGAACTAAGAACGAAGAACAAACAACTAGAAGATCCAGCCGCCGCCGGCGACCTCGTCGTCCTGGTAGAAGACGGCGGACTGGCCGGGCGTGATGGCGCGCTGCGGCTCGTCGAAGATTGCCTCGATGGTGTCGTGATCGATGACGCGCAGGATGGCGGGCGCGGGCTCATGGCGGTGACGGATCTTGATGCTCACCCGGATGGGCTCGGTGGGCGCCGCGATGGAGACCCAGTTGAGGCGATCGGCGCGCAGCGTGCGCGAGTAGAGATCAGTGTCCGGGCCGACCTCGACGCGGTGTGAGTCGGGGTGAATCCTGAGGACGTAGAGCGGGTCGGGCGAGCTGAGGCCGAGGCCCTTGCGCTGGCCGACGGTGAAGCTGTGAATGCCCTCGTGGTGGCCGAGAACTACGGGCTCGCCCTCGCCGGTGCCTGCGGCGACGAGCTCGCCAGAGGAGTCAGGCAGCTCGCGGCCCTGCTCGTCGAGATAGGCCTTGAGGAACTGCGAGTAACTGCCGCCGGGGATGAAGCAGATCTCCTGCGAGTCGGGCTTGGCGGCGAGTGCGAGGCCGGCGTCGGCGGCCATCTCGCGGACGGCGGGCTTCTGGAGATCGCCGAGCGGGAAGAGCGTGCGCGAGAGCTGTTCCTGCGTGAGGCCGAAGAGGAAGTAGGTCTGGTCCTTGGAGCGGTCTGAAGGCCGGGAAAGGATCCACCGCTGCCGCTCCGTGTCGAAGTGGTTGCGCGCGTAGTGGCCCGTGGCGATCTTCTCCGCGCCGATCTGGCGCGCGGTGGCGAGGAGCTGGTCGAACTTGAGGTGGTTGTTGCACAGAGTGCAGGGGATGGGCGTGCGGCCGGCGAGATACTCGGAGACGAAGGGGCGGACGACCTCCTCCTCGAAACGCTCCTGCGCGTTGACGAGGTAGTAGGGGATGCCGAGGTGCTCGGCGACGCGGCGCGCGTCGTAGACGTCATCGATGGAGCAGCAGCGGCCCTGCACGGTTTCGGGCATGCCCTCGCGGCCGGCGAGGCGGCGCTGGTTCCAGAGCTGCAGCGTGAGGCCGATGACGGTGTGCCCCTGGGCGTGCAGCATCGCGGCGACCGTAGAGGAATCTACGCCGCCGGACATGGCAATCGCGATGGTCTGGTTCTGCATTTGCGTCTGCATTGTGCCCAACTTTCTATGATAAATGGTCGGGATGGGTCGCCAGACGGTGGAAGAGTAAAGGCAGAAGACACTGTAGACTCAAAGAGTTGGGAGTCATAGTGGAGCGGTCCAAGATAGCGTCCAAGGGAGCGCTGAGTGGACGGTGGGCGTTGCCCTTTCTGGGGGTGGCGTGCGCGGTCGGCGTTGCGTCCCTGTATTACAACCAGCCGTTGTTGTCTGTCATCGGGAATAGTCTCGGCGAGGACCCGCGGCGCATTGGCTTTGTTGCGGTGGCGACGCAGGTAGGCTACGCGGCGGGACTGCTGTTCCTTGTGCCGCTGGGAGATGTCGCGGAACGCCGCGCCCTGATGCTGCGGATGTACGTTGGCGTAACCGTCGCGCTGGTACTGGCTGCGTTCGCGCAGAACCTTCCATGGATGATCGCAGCGAGCATGCTCATTGGCCTGATGGCCTCCGTGACGCACGTGGCGCTGCCGATGGCGCCGGACCTGGCGCCGCCGGAGCGGCGTGGGCGAGCGATTGGCACCGTGATGACCGGGCTGCTGCTGGGCATCCTGCTGGCGCGCAGCTTCGCAGGGTGGCTGAGCCGGTTGACGGGATGGCGAACGGTCTTTCTGGTGGCGGCGGTGATGAACGCGTGTTTCATTCCATTCATCTATCGCGGGATGCCGCGCATGCATCCGCGGGAGTCGCTGACCTACAGAGAAACGATGAGGTCGCTGTGGACGCTCTTCCGCGCGGAGCCGCTGCTGCGTGAGGCGGGTGTGCTCGGCGGGCTGGTGTTCGCATCCTTCAGTTGCTTCTGGACGACGCTGGTGTTCATGCTGCAGGCGCACTACGGCATGGGCGCAGGAGTTGCGGGCACATTCGGCTTCGTGGGTGCGGCCGGAGCGCTGACGGCTCCGCTGGCGGGACGGCTTGCGGACAAGCGTGGGACGCGCTATGTGGTGACGGCGGCTGGTGCTGTGCTGACGGCTTCGTATGCGTTGCTGTGGCTGTCAGAGCGCGCACATGCGACGCTCGCGATGCACATGCTGGGGCTGGTGATCGGCGTCGTGGTGCTCGATGTTGGCGCGCAGATGATGCAGGTGGCGAACCAGACGCGCATCTTCGGCCTGGGAGCGCAGGCGCGCAGTCGGCTGAACACGATCTACATGACGATGTACTTCGTGGGCGGCGCGCTGGGCTCGGCGCTGGCGACGCTGGCGTGGTCGCGGTGGCAGTGGGACGGCGTGTGCGCGCTGGAGTTGATGTTCCTCGCGGCGGCCGGTGTGCGGCACATGACGGGCTTCAGCAAGCGACATCCGCAACCGCTAGTGCACATGCCTGCGAGCGAGAGCGAACCGGCGTTGTGAAGCGCTGGTTGCGCAGCCTGTTGATTGAAGGCTGAGGCAAGCTATCTTCGACAGCGCGACATCGAATGCATCCCCTGCGAATTCTGACAGCGGCCATACACGCCCTTCGAACATAGGATTTGTCGTAAGGGAAGTTGTCGATGGCCGGGGGATACGGATTCGTGACTGGACTCCAAGGCTGACGAGCCCCTTCTTGTGAAGGTGAAAGATGGTCAGGACCTTTGCGAAGCAGCTGTTGTCGTCTGCGCTTTCGCTTCTTCTGATTGCCAACTGTGGAACGGTCGAAGCGGTTGGGCAACAACCGGCACCCGCGGGATCGGAGCAGGACACCGCGCCTCTGTCTGCGAACGAACTGCAACAACTGGTGGCGCCGATTGCGCTGTACCCGGATGCTGTGGTGGCGCAGGTTCTGGGAGCCGCGACGTTTCCTGACCAGGTGGAAGCCGCAAGTAACTGGCTTCATCAGAACAAGAGCCTCACCGGCGAGAATCTGATGAAGGCAGTTGATGGCCAGCCGTGGGACCCGAGCGTGAAGGCGCTTACGCAGTTTCCGTCGGTCCTGGATAATCTCGCGAAGAACCTTAGCTGGACCTCTTCCCTGGGAGAGGCGTATCACTTGCAGGCTGCCGACGTGATGACTGCGGTCCAGACTTTGCGCGCGCAGGCGAAGGCCGCGGGCAATCTGAAGTCGGGCTCGCAGATTACGGTCGTGCAGGAGTCGCCGCAGACGATCGTGATTCAGCCTACAAATCCGCAAGTTGTGTATGTGCCGCAGTACAACCCGACGGTTGTTTACGGAGCCCCGGTTGAGACGCCGGGGTACAGCACGGCAGCTGCAGTCACGACCGGCCTGCTCGCCTTCGGAGCGGGAATCGCAATCGGCGCGATGATGAGCAACGGTTGTTGCGGATGGGGCTACAGCTACTGGAACTGCAACTGGCATGGCGGTGCCGTTTATTACGGCGGCGGCGCCTACTACGGAAACGCCGCATGGCGCGGCGGCGCCTATGGATCCACGGCCTATAACCCGGCGACCGGAGCTTACGCGACGAGGCGGGACTGTCGCGACTCCATACGGCACGCGAAGTGCCGCTCAAGGCTACAACCCCTCAACGGGGACTGCTGCCCGCGGTGTGTCCGGCACAGGAGCCGAACGGCTCGGCCGCAGCGGGCCAGGCATACAACGCAAGAACCGGAACCTATGCTGCCACGGCGCAGGGCGCGAACGCGTACGGGAGCTGCCGGAAGCTCGGTGGTCTCGAAGAACGGCAACACCGCGTACAGCCAGCATCAGACGACCGCGCAGGGAACAACGGGGTCGGTGCAGACCTCCGATGGAGGTCAGGGGCGCCGCCGCGGTGGGCGCCAACGGCAATACCGCCGCCGCCGGGCAAACGGCAAACGGCAACAAGTATGCGGCCTCGAACGGCAACGTCTACAAGAACACCGGGAGTGGCTGGCAGCAAACCCAGGGGACCCCTCACCAGGGCTCCGCGTCAGGCGCCTCGGGCGCCAACTCCGCTGCTGCTCGCGGCTATGGAGGGCAGGAACATAGCAGCGGCTCAGCCTTTGGCGGGGGAGAAAGCGGTTGGCAATCGAGAGCGGAGAGTTCTCGTGGTGCGCAAAGCCGTGGAGGCGGTGGCGGCGGAGGAGGCCGCCGCAGATAGAGATGCGGTGTTGTTAAGGAGCGCTGATCTTCGAATGTCTGGAGTGTCCGATGTCGTTTTCGTCCGATAGAGTTGCGCTTACGGCGAAGTTGTTACTCCTCGCGTTGGTGGTACTTCCGCAGGTCGCGTGCAAGTCGAACAAGCCCTCGACCGGCACCTTTGCGACAACGGACGATGCCGGCAAAGCGCTGGTGGCAGCGGCGAAGTCGGGCGATCGAGACACACTGCTGTCAATCTTCGGCCCGGATGCGGCGAATGTCATCTTCTCCGGCGATGCCGTGCAGGACAAGAACAACGCGAACAAATTTTCGTACAGAGTATGACGTGATGCACCGCTGGCGAAAGATGGCGGACGGTGAACGAGATCCTTGTCGTAGGCGCTGACAACTTTCCGTTCCCCATTCCGCTGAAGAAGAATGGCGAAGGGCAATGGTTCTTCGACACGGCTGCGGGGAAGGAAGAGATTCTCAATCGTCGTGTTGGCCGCAATGAACTGGCAACCATTGAGGCCTGCAGAGCAGCGGCCGATGCTCAGCACGAATACTTCTCACAGGCTCACGACGGCGCGACCAAAAAACAATACGCGCAGAAGTTCATCAGCGATCCAGGGAAGCAGAATGGCTTGTACTGGAATGCACCGGAGGGCCAACGGCAGAGCCCGCTCGGGCCGCTGGCGGCGTTCGCAACGTCCGAAGGATATAGCGTGAAGCCCGACGCACACACGCCCTTCAACGGCTACTACTTCCACATTCTGAGAGGACAAGGCAGCAACGCGCCGGGCGGGGCGAAGGAGTATGTGGTGGGTGGGAAGATGGTCGGTGGATTTGCCTTCGTCGCCTATCCGGCGCAGTACGGCAATTCGGGAGTGATGACCTTCATGATCAACCAGGATGGCGTGCTGCTCGAAAAGGATTTGGGACAGACCACGGCAGCAACTGCGTCTGCAATGAGCGAGTTCGATCCTGATGCCGGATGGACACCTGTGTCGTGATGACCGGTGTCCGGGAACTGATTGCCCCGGTAGAGAATCCCCGTGCAACTGTCAGAGAATGACAGTTTCGACGCTTGTCAGCCCCTCACTATCCTCACTGCAGCTAAGGAGGACTTTATGCCCATACGAGCTGCAAGTCGGGTCCTTCCATCGATGTATCTGACAGTTCTGCTTTCGTTCGGCGGTGCGCTGCTCGCGCAGGATGTGCATTCGAACGGCATGCCCGGAACTAACTTTTCGAAGTTTCACACCTACAAGTGGGTGGCTATCGAAGGCGCGTCTCATCCTAACCAGATCATGGACGCAGAAATTAAACAGTCGGTTGATGCACAGATGGCAGCAAAGGGGTTGACCAAGACCAGCGATGACAAGGCGGACATGTATGTCGGCTATCAGATTGCTGTCGATCAGCAAAAGCAGTGGACCGGATACGGCATGGGCGGCGGAGTTCGCTGGGGCGGCGGAACGGCAACGGCCACGAGCTCAACAATCAACATTGGAAGCCTGGTTGTTGATATGTATGATCCGTCGACAAAGCAGCTCGTCTGGACCGGAACTGTGACCAAGACAATGGACCCCAGTTCCAATCAGCAAAAGAACGAGAAGAGCCTCAACAAGGCTGTAGCGAAGCTGTTCAAGAGTTACCCGCCCAAATAGGACCGCATTGAGGTGGTAGGCGAGGCAGGGATCGAACCTGCAACCCCGGACTTAGAAGGTCCGTGCTCTATCCAATTGAGCTACTCGCCCGTTATTCGCCCAAGCGAAACCGGTATTCCACAGAAAACTGCGTTTCCCACATTTCTTAGCGACATACAAATGAATGTTCCACGCGGAACATCGCTGTTCCACGAAAACAAAACACTACACGTCGATTGTAACGGAGGTGCGATTGATCTCGAACTCGCGGCTGCGCAGCAGATCGACGACATCTTCGAGCGCGCTGGCCCAGCGGCGATTCGCGATCTCAGCGTCGGAGCCCAACGACGTGACGTAGAGCGTCGTCGCGAAGCCTTCGAGTGGAGCGCCGAGGTCGACCATGGCGGGACGCATGACGCACTGCAGCATCGATTCGGCATGGGGCAGCTTGGCGGCGCGGCGTGCGATGCGGTCGAGGCGGTCCTGCTGTTGATGCGCGGAGGCGAAGATGGCCCGCTCGCGCCAGAGGAGATCGATGTAGCTGGTGAAGGCGTAGGTGGCCTCGTCTTCGTAGAGCATCAGCTCCTTGCGCATGGCTTCGAGCTCGTTGGCGCCGTCGCGTGGTGATATCGACCAGGCGTCGCACTTGGCGGTGAGGAAGGGCGAGCGGTTGGCATTGAGGGCACGGAGCGCACGCGCGAGGTCAGGGAAGCGGTCGGCCTCGGGAATCTCAGCGATCGAGTACGGCTCTTCGCGGAGATTGACGAAGTGCAGGCCGGGCTGGCCGGAACCACGCTGGACATCAGGCGGGGCATCCGTCCAGGGGACGACCAGCATCGGGTCGTCGGCCGAACACTCGGCGGTCCATTCTGCATGCATTTGCGTTCAGCATACAGGGTTTATGGCCGACGAATGTGCGGGAGCATCGTGCGGGGTTCCCCGCGCGTGCGAGAGGACGAAACGAAGCGCAGTGTGCTCGGCCCAGTAGCCGTCATTGCCATTGGCGGGCTCGGGCGTTGCGAGGAAGGCGCAGTGGCCGCCGTGTTCGGTTTCGAGCAGTGTGATGTTCGGGTTCGCTTCGATGATGGCGCAGGTCTCGGGCAGGATGCGGATGAATGGATCGTCGCAGGCGTGAATGAGCAGCGTGGGCACGGCGACGCGATCGAGCCCGCGCGCGGCGGCGGCGCGGTAGTAGTAGTCGTCTGCAGATTGAAAGCCGGAGTAGAGCGCCGTGATGCGGTTGTCGAACTCGCGCACGGAGCCGATGCCAGTGGCGATCTGGGGATCGAAGGCGCGAGGAAAGAGCGCGGCCTTGCGGCGGAAACGCTTGAGCAGTGCGCGGAGGAACTTGCGCTCGTAGAGGCGGTTCTGAGGCTCGTGCAACGCGTCGACGGAGGGGCCGATGTCGATGACGGGAGAGACGCCGACGACGCTTGTGAGCTGGTGCGGAGCGGCGTCGCCGAGCTCGCCGGCGAGCTTGAGGACGAGGTTGCCGCCCATGGAGTAGCCGATGAGCGAGATGCTCTGGAGGTGCTCGCGCTCGAGGAAGAACTCTATGACGCGCTTGATGTCCTTCGAGAGACCGGAGTGGTAGAGCGTCGGCGTGAGCTTCGCCGCTTCGTTCTTGTGGCCGCCACAGTTGCGCATGTTCATGCGGATGACGTTGCAGCCGGCGCTCCAGAACTTATTGGCGTTGCCGATGACGTACTGCGAGTTCGAGGAGCCTTCAAGTCCGTGCAGGAGCAGGACGGCCGGTCGAGCTGACCTCACGTCTGCGGGCTGCCAGTGGCATTCACACAGGACGAGGCTGGCGATCTGCGTACCGCGCGCTGGGCAGACCTCGACGAGCTCCGTGACGGGCGCAGGCAGCGTGTTCTTGCGCGGGAGGAAGTTGCCCGCGATGGTCTGCAGGTGACCGTTGGTGAGCCAGCGTCGTGGATGAAACGGGGGAAACTCCGGGGGCCAGGTGTTGCAGGAACCGCTCATCCGTTGCTGCCTCGCGATGCTGGAGAGGATAGCGCAGCTGCACGCTGCTGAAGGTGCGCGGCGTTGATGGCGCCAGTGGGCTCGTCTTCATGCTTGAGGAAGACGTAGACTTCGCCTTCGCGTGCGAGGGAGACGAAACGCTCGGCGAGGGTGTCGAGCTCGGCTTCGGTGTAGCCGCCGGAGCGTCGCAGTCGATAGCAGCGATGCGATGCGGTCTGTACGTCTGGCGTGGTGAGGTCGTCGCTCTCGGCGACGCAGAGCGCGGCGTTGTGCTCGCGCATCAGGGTGAAGATTTCGTCGGTGAACCAGCTCTTGTGGCGGAACTCGAAGGCGAGGGGAACGTGTGAGTGGCGGAATGCGGAGAGCTCGAGGAAGTGCGCGAGGAGATCGCGGTCGGCCTGGAAGTTTGGCGGAAGCTGAAACAGCAGCGGGCCGAGGCTGCCGGCGCGCATCGGCGCGAGTGCGCCGAGGAAGCTCTGGACGAGAGGTTCGCAGTCGCGCAGACGGGCGAAGTGCGTGATGCGCTGCGGAGCCTTGAAGCTGAACCGGAAGCCGGAGGGAACGGCCGCCTGCCAGTTTTCAAGCTGAGTGCTCGTGGGAAACGCGCGGAAGGTGTAGTTGACCTCGACGGCGGTGAGTTGCGAGCCGTAGTAGTTCAGGAACGAACGCGCGGGAACTTTGGGCGGGTAGAAGGCCGGTTTCCAGGTCGGATAGGACCAGCCGGAGGTGCCGACGAAGAGATTCGGGGCGGAGGGTGGCGGTGCGGAGACTGGCTCGGGAGCTTTTGCGGCGCGCGGCAAAGTTGATCTCACAACAGACGCAAAGAACCCAGCCCGCGAAAACCTGGCGCAGCGGCTGAGGGGATAAAGGCCCTGTGCAGAGGAAGATTTGGGGCGGCTAGTGGGGTTCGAACCCACGACATCCGCTGCCACAGAGCGGCGTTCTGCCACTGAACTATAGCCGCCGTACAGTCATTGATTGTAGCATCCAATTGGCTTGGAAAGAAGGAAGTTCGGGGACGAAGGGAGCGCGGGACCTATGACGACGAAGACGGGATACGGTGAAGTGCTGCCTCCGGGCATGGTGGACTCGGGGCGGCTGAATCCGCGGTTTCGTTCGGCGGGCGGAGCGTTTCGGGATGAGAATCTCGACTTCCTTTCGCGCGTGCTGGACACATGGTTTCGCGTGCCCGGCACGTCGATTCGCTTCGGGCTCGATGGCATCGTCGGCTTCATTCCGGGCATTGGCGATTTTCTTGGAGGCCTGGCGAGTTGCATCATCGTGCTGGCGGCGTTCTTCCGCGGAGTGCCGATGGTGACGATCGCGCGGATGGTCGCGAACCTTGGGATCGAGGTGGGCATCGGCGCGATTCCGTTCGCGGGCAATCTGTTCGACATCGCGTGGCGCGCGAACCGGCGCAACTACTTTTTGCTGGAACGCAGCCTGGCGGTGGGGCGGCGTGACACGTGGAAGGACTGGGTGTTCATGCTGCTGATTGGCCTGGGCCTGATGACGATGGCGATGCTGCCATTCATCCTGTTGCTGTGGTTAGGCGGAGCGCTGCTGCATCAGGCGGGAGCGCCGGGCTGGCGTTGATGTTTGAGCGCGAAGAGGTGATGTGCGGTTGGGTGATGCGGCGCGTGTGTGGGAAAATGAGTGTGTCGGGGCGTAGCGCAGTCTGGTAGCGCATCTGCTTTGGGAGCAGAGGGTCGGGGGTTCGAATCCCTCCGCCCCGACCAGTAAAACCAAGGGTTCTCGATATCCTGGAGAATCCTAGTTGGGCACAATTAGGCACAATAAGGAACAGAATTTGAGCATGACAAAGGCCACCCGGAGGTGGCCGTCATCGTTTTGTGCCTCGATTCTGTGCCCCGCACAGTGTGCGCCTGCTGCAAGGGAAATGGCTACAGTGCCTAAGATTCGATCACGACGCTCGCTACGTCGCCGAGATCAAGAACAACGAAGTCAGCACCCTTAAGGTACGTTGCGACTCTTCAAGGGGGCTGTTACTAATCCAGATTGTTTGACGGACGGAAGTTCGCGCACCCAAATTGCTTCCGGTGCTCCCCTTGGCAACTGTCGCAAGTGCCGACTACGCCAATGACAGCGTTGAGGCGTTCCTGAGCAAGGTACCTCTGATCCGCTCTGGCGGTTTTGACTAGCATTATGACGACCACGGCCACAAAAGCCGCAGCGAGGAGAAGCAGCAAGGCGTGTCTCAGCAAACAAGCACCTCGGCGTGTGGACTACTTCAAGTTTTGAGTACGGCGTGAAGTCTAACACGTCGTTCAACGAGGTTTGTCTGCCGTCTATCAGCTCCCGATGAGTACCCCTCCGACGTTCTGGACAAGCCTTCGGGTGGGCATTTCACCGAGTAGTACGCTGCTTCGCGTGGACCGTAGCCGGGATGATAGGTGGCCTCACCCTGTGTGAACTCGACCTCACACTTACAGCTTTGGCAAGTGCCGCGGTGCAGCCGTTGCGCCGGAGAGTGTCCTGCGACGAGGATCTTCATCCATCTAACCTCGCGAAGCAATGCGGAAAGGAGGAGCGATACACCGGCGACGGCTCGCGTAGACAATTCACTGTAGCGAAAACCTGCAACGACCAAATCCCTTCGCACTATTACGAGCGGTGACAGGTGTAGACTTGGCGCGTTCCTGAGGGTCAAAAGAGATTCCGAATCGGAGCGAATCTATGGACCGCTGCAAACTGAATCCGAGGAACATCGTTTTGTTTTTAGTGATCGTGCTGGCGCCGTCGCAACCTTTCCTTGCACAGTGCGGTGACGAATGCAAAGTCAACACCAACCTCGCCATGGTTATCAACGTGCCCCTCAACCAGACCGCGCAGGTCGCCAGCATCGGTTGGGGTACGGTTGCCGGAGTGGGCTATAACCTCAATAAGCACAATGCACTTATCGGCGAGTTCATGTGGAACAGGGTCGCCAATTCGAGCGGATCCCTGCTACCGCTCCAGGCAGGCTCGCCATCCGTCAATCTCACCGGAAATACCGACCTCTTCACTCTCACAGGAAATTACCGGTTCGAACTGCGCGGCCCGTTGCTCGGCACCTATCTCATCGGCGGCGGAGGCTGGTATTTGCGTAATACCAGTCTTTCAGCCAAGGTCACTTCGGGCGCCAATACCCCTTGTACTCCGGTTTGGCTCTGGTGGGGATTCACCTGCAGCTCAGGAATGGTAATCGCCAGCCAGAGCCTGGAAAGCTCCAATTCGAGCGCATTGGGCGCGAACGTAGGGTTCGGATTCACCGTAAGAGTTGGCGAATCTCCTTACCGGCTCTACTCGGAGGCGCGCTATCACTATATTCCGCACAAGAACATCAACACGCAGTTCGTAGCGGCCACTCTCGGAATCCGCTACTAAGGAAGCCGAGCAAGCGTACGCAATCTGCGGCTCAACACCTGCTCACAACTCCTCTTGCAGCCCTTGGTGGGACATTGGCAATCGGGGTCTCGTCAGAAGATTATTTTGGCTGCGAACTGGAGTTCCCTTGGGGTTGTGCCCTGGGTTGTGGCCAGGCCGGCGGAGGAGGTGCCGACGGTTGTGCCGGGAGCTCCGGGGAGAACTACGTTGTAGATGTTGAAGGCTTCGGCGCGGAGTTCGAGGTGCAGGCTCTCGTGGAGCGGAGTGTCTTTGACGAAAGAGAAGTCGAGGTTGTTAAAGTTGGCCTGGCGGAGGATCATCTTGCTCATGTTGCCGTAGTTGGCTACGGGGATGGAGAAGACGGAGGGGTTGAAGAGGCAGGAACCGGAGGCTCCGCGAGCGCCGACGTGTGTGCTGCCACAGCTGCCCTGGAGGGGATCGCCGTTGATGTTGGGACGGGAGTAGCCGGAAAGCGTGCCGTTGTCACCGGAGATGTTGGCGGGGTCGCCGCCTACGGTGAGGTTGTAGGGCTGGCCGGTGCGGATTTGGAAGAAGTAGTTAACTTTCCATCCGCCTGCGAGGTAAGAGGTCCATCCGCTGGTGAGCCAGCGCTGGTTGGGGCCGAAGGGGAGGGAGTAGACGGTGCTCCATGTGAAGATGTGGCGGATGTCGTAGGAGGAGTTGCCGTAGGCGTTGCGCGGCATGAAAAAGCTCTGAACGACGGAGCCACCGCCTGTGCCGTTTTCGGCGTTGAACCAACCGCTGCTGTTGTCGAGGGCTTTGCCCCAGGTATAGGAGGTGATGGTGTTCCAGTTGGTGGAGAAGCGCTTCTGATATTGAAGCAGGAGCGCGTTGTAGTTCCCGTATCCGTTGTCAGTGGAGTAGTGCCATCCGTTTGCCGCCCAGGGGATGTACTTGTAGGTGTCGATGGTGGTGAGTGGCGTTCCGTTGGGCGATGGATGCTGGGCGGCGTTGGCGAAGCCGGTGAAGTTGAGACGCGTGCTCTTGGAGCCGGCGTAGCCGAGAGTCAGGAGTTGCGTGTTGGTGAATTGTTGCTGGACCTGTACGTTCCACTCGACCGAGCGCTGATCGCTGTAGCCGGGTTGCTGGACGTATCCTCCACCGGTGGTGAGCCACGGGCTGGCGGCGACGACGGGTGATGGGAAGTTGCCCTCAAGACTGGTGATGGGGGTGAGTGGATTTTGCGGCGATCCGGGCCAGAAGCCGCTGACGGCGTTGTTGGTCTGCTGGCCGGAGATGCCGGTGGTCCATGGCCAGGTGGGGCCTTCGATGTTGTTCTGGACCCACTGGCTGCGGGCAGTGATGGTGTCGAAGAACATGCCGATGCCGCCGTTGACTACGGTGTGCGGGCTGGGCTGGTAGGCGAAGCCGAAGCGCGGGCCGACGTTGTCGCTGATGGCGGGGCCTACTTTTTGTCCGGGCGAGAAGGTGATGTGGTTGTTGAAGGGGACGGCGGCGATGCCGCCCGGGATGCAGGGATTGGTGAAGGTGGTGGTGCAGGCGGGCACACTCGTGGCGGCGATGATGTAGTTCGCGTTGGGGATGTCGAAGCCGTTAGCGAGGCGGTTGTTGAGCATGCCGATGCCGGGAAGGTACTCGTAGCGGATGCCGAAATTAATAGTGAGATTGGACTTCGCCTTCCAGGAGTCAGCGATGTATCCGTCCCATAGGGTCATGTTGAAGTAGTCTTCGCCGAGATCAGGCTGCTGCGCGGTGAATGTTGCGGGGAAGCCGAGGAGAGCGGAGACGAGCGAGTTGCCGGTGTTGGAGGCGTTGATGTTGCTGGTGAGCGCGTCGGAGAAGGTGAACTGCTGGTAGAGATTTCGCTGGAGACGGTTCTGATACAGGAAGTCGCCGCCGACCTTGAGGGAGTGGCGACCGAGAAGGTAGGAGACGCTGGCGCCGGCGTTGACAACGGGATTGCCGCGATAGAGGTCGCTTTCGCTGCCGCTGTTGCTGGTGGAGTAGGGGCTGGCGAGATTGATGTACATGCCGCCGTACTGCTCGACGTTCGTGAAGCCGGCGTCAGTGGCTCCCTTGGAACCGATGGGAGAGAAGGCCTGTGTGAAGACGTAGGGCTTGAGCATGGCTCCGCCACGGACGTCGAGGAGGAGCCGGGGCGTGAAGACGTGGGTGTAGCCGCCGCCGAAGTTGTAGGCGTGATAGTTGGAGACGTTGGAACCGATGGTGCCGGCGATCGGGCTGGTGTCGTAGACCCACATCTGCGAGATGCGGCCGAAGCCGAAGTTCTTCTCGCTCTTATGGAAGTCGATGCGGACCTGGTAGGAGTTGTTGTTGTCGATCTGAGGTCGCGTGTCGACGAAGTTGAAACCCGCGGGCTCGTTGGCAACAGAGTTGGCGGGCGCGTAATAGGCCTTGATGTAGGAAAGCATGACCGGGTTGATCATCGACGCCGGGATCTTCAGGCAAGGCGTGCCGGTGGGCTGAAGATTGTTGACGGGCGTGACGGGATTGCCGCTGGCATCGCACTTGAACTGCTGAACGGTGCAACTGCCGCCGCTGCATACCGTGGAGTACGGGTTGTAGAACTTGTGCTGGTAGAAGGAGAAGGCGGCACTCGAGAAGTCGCCGCCGAGCTCCTGCGAGGTGGGCACGAGAGTTTGCGGGAGCGTTGGGTGCGAGTAGCGCCAGCCTTCATAGCCGCCGTAGAAGAAGAGTTTTTCGCGGAGGATGGGACCACCGGCAGCACCGCCGAATTGATTCTGCGTGTAGTGCAGCGGCGCGGCGGGAGTTGTGGAGCTGCTGTTGGGGCCGCAGCGCACGGTGTTGCAGAAATCGGTGTAGCTGTTGCGGGCGTCGAAGATGTTGTTGCGTATGAACTCCCAGACGGAACCGTGGAAGCGGTTCGTGCCGGATTTGGAGAGCATGTTGACGATGCCGCCGGTGACGACACCAAACTCTGCGCTGTCGATGTGGGACTGAACTTTGAACTGCTCCATCGTGTCGATGATGGGAAGGAAGCCGTAGATGGCGCCGCGCAGGTCGGTGTTGATGATGCCGTCCATGTAGTAGAGAGTTTCGCGGTTTTGCTGGCCGAAGAACGAGACCTTGAAGAAGGCTGTGCCGGGGATGGCGCTGATGCCTGCGTCAGTGGTGCTGATACCGGAACCTTGCGCGGTGGAAACGGGACTAACGCCGGGCGAGGCGATCAGCAGCGAGGTGAAGTTGCGGCCGTTGAGCGGGAGCTGGTCGATCTCTTTGGTCTGGATAACACTGCCGAGATCGGACGAGGAGTTCTGGAGCATGACTCCTTGCTGTTCGGCAGTGACCTTGACGGTCTCGGTGGCCTGGCCTACGGAGAGGGCCTGGTTTTCAGTCAGAACCTGGTTAACGAGGAGGCTGAGGCCGGGAAGCTGGGCGGTGCGAAAGCCGGATTTGGAGATAGTGAGGACGTAGGGGCCGGGCGCGATGTCGAGGAAGTTGAAATACCCGCTGGCGTTGGTGCTGGTGTGGCGGTCGATGCCGGTGTCCTGATTAGCGAGGGTGACAGCCGCGCCTTCGATGAGTGCGCCGGAGGGATCAGTGATGGTTCCGTTGATGGTTGCAGTGGCGTTCTGGGCGGAGAGGCGGTTTGCCGAGCACGCTAACAAAGCCCCCAAAAGGTACGGCAGGATGATCTGAGAGGAACGCATGTGTCCTCCTCTTATTGAATGGGCGGATCAGGTTCAGGCCGATAGACGGGGTCTCCCTAAAGGCAGAAAGAAGCTAGATTAATACGTATAAAAAGTCAATGGTGAAAAATCGGTTTCACATATTGAAATTCATGTGGAGAAGATGTTGAGGAAATTGCCAGCTCAAGTGATGTTGGCGAGGGATTTGTCACGGTAGACGATGAGGGGCTGCTGGGCGGCCGTGGTGACGTCGATCATTCCATTGGCGATGCGGACATCGGCTTCGAGTGCGGGCGTTTGTGGAGAGAGTTACGGCGGTGATCTGATCGGCCTTCCAGGCGCGTGGGAGCGGAGCGCGGAGTGTCCTGGGAGTCAGGGAGTAGAAGGCTATCTTGTCGTCGTTCATGGGGCAGGCGACGGAGTCGTGAGTAGCGATTTCGGTGCCGTTGAGGGTGACGGAGTAAGTTTTGGCGGCCCAATCAATAGTGATGTGGGTGTCGGGTGTCATGCCGATGCGGACGCTGTTGCCTTCGCGACGGAAGGATTCGATGGGGAGGGTGTGGAGGTGGAACCAGGGCAGGAGGCCGAGGTACCAGGTGTCGGTGATCTGGGTGCGGTCGATGTCGCCGCGGAGGATGCTGTGAGGACAGGCTCCGTAGAAGAGCTGGTGGTGCCGCTCGAGGGAGTGGTCGGCGCGTGAGCCGCCGGAGTAGCCCCAGGTGGCGCTGTTGCGATAGATGATCGGGAGAAGCGGGATGGCGTCGCCGCCGAAGGGGCACGCGCCCGAGCACTGCGCGTACCAGAAGCTGCTGATGTGGCCGATCATGGGATAGCGAAGGGCTTCGGAGCTGACGTCGACGCCGCGCCTGCGGTACTCGTCGAGGACACGGTAGCGGCCGGCTTCGAGGTTGCGAATTCCGCTGGCGGGATGGGCCGGGTCCCAGTCGTTGCGGATTGCGTAGTAGGACAGCACATCGATGTGAGTGGTTTGACGGAGCTTGTAGCGATCGCATGTGTAGCGGATTCGCTCGAGGCCGGGGCCTTCCATGTATTTTGCGAGGCCGAGAATGTAAGACTCTTCGCCGGTCCAGGCGCGACTCTTCCATAGCTGGCCGTCGGGACGGCGGGCGATGAATGCTTCGTTCCATGCGGGACTGCTGCGGTAAGCGTCATCGTAGTTGTCGGAGAGAGTGACGATGGCATTCAAAGAGCGGCCGCTTTCGAAGAGCCGCATCATGCGGTCGTAGCCGCCGATGCGCTCGTTGACGACGTTGACGGCGGGGTAGCCGGTGTCTTTTCCCTTGAACTGCCAGCCCCAGAGATGCACGATTTGCGGCGCTCCGTCGGTCAGGTTGTGGACGTCGCGGATGAGTTCTTCGCACTCGTCGAAGGTGGCGGAGGGTTTCGGGAAGAGAGGCTCGTCGCAGCGGATGCCGTAGGTGTACTTGTCGTTGTAGAGAGTGGTGGGGATCTTGGGCATTCGATCGCGGACGAGTTTCGCTCCTGCCAGCCAGGGCTCCGCGGTATCGGTGACGGGGAGAAAATCAAGCCGGCAGGAGGATTGCTGTTCGACGAGGAGGTTCGGGGTCTTCGCGGTGCCGCAGTTGCGGGGCTGGTCTTTGGGGAGGTTGAGGTCGTAGCAAGCTCCGCCGTTGACGCGGTGAACTTTGGACGAGCCGATGGCTGCGCGGCGGCTGCCGTTGGGGCCGATGACGGAGAGGAAGCCGCCGTCCATGTAGGCGGTGGTCTCCTGAACGCACATCGCGGAACTGGTGCCGAGCATGAGGACAGGAAGGGTACCGAGAGCTGGACCCCAGAATTGGTTGAGAGGAAGAGCGCCGGGCTTGGCTTTGTCGAGTGTGATGAAGCTGCCGCCGGTGTCTCCATGGGCAAGCCATGCGTTGGCATCGGTCTCGTGAACGGCGACGAGGCGGGGGATTTCGACGGAGATGAGTTCGTAGCCTTCGGCTTCGGTGATGTCTTCGAGGGTGATGATGACGGTTGCGTCGCGGAGTTCGTAACGAAGCGTGAAGGAGGTTGTGCGCGGTTCCGTCCGCGGAGGTTTGAAAGGCAAAGGCGGCTGAACTTTGAGTTACGGTGGCGCGAGTTGCTTTGACGGGGAGAAGCGAGAATTGCCAGGGGCTTTTGCGGCAGACGATTGCGCCGAGTTGCTTGCCCAGGTCTTCACCGTGAAGGATGGCTCCGTTGCCGGTGAGGCGGTAAGAGAAGGGGAGGCCGTCCGCGCGATCGAGGGTGAGCTCAAGCTGAGGGGACCGGAGAAGGATGGGATTCTGGGGGGTTGGCCGGTTGGTCTGGGGGGCATCATCGTTTTGTGCGAAGAGACGCGGACGGAAGAGGGAAGAGGTGGCTGCGGCTGCGGTGCCGGCGAGGCGGAGGAAGCTGCGGCGATCGAGAGGCTCGAAATCGTTTCGCATAGAGTGGCAACTATAAGCCGACTTCTAGCAAAGGGCGCAAGTGAGCGTACGGGCTTATTCGGAATGACCACGCGCCGGTTTGGGAGCAGGAAACCGGAATCCCCAGTGTTTACTGGGGATTTTTGCGGTGGTTTAGATTTCCGGGGAGAGGGATTCATATCCGCATCTATTTCGATTACATGCTTGTGCTTACAACTAAAACCTTGAAATGTACCCCCAATTGTCGTCCCAGCATCTTCAGCTTCAACGCGAGCAAAGTAGATCGAATAGGCGTCGGCTGACCTTAGACGTTATCCGCTTACTACCAGCTCCCAGAGGCGGCTCAGCGTGTCAGATGAGTGGACCATTCACAAACGGAAAATTCCTGCTATGCAAGACGGAGAAAGAAAGTCGTCAATGCCTGGGTGCAGGGCGGGGAACGGACAAGTACGGATCCAGAGAACTCGACCGGGAAGGGGGTGTGTCAAGAGGAGCGTGACGAGGCTGCGCGATCAATGGCGGGCGGCGGGCGCGAGTTCGCGAGCTGGCAGGCGAGGCGCGTCGACGGATGATCGGGGCCGAGCGTGGCTTTAAGATTTGCGAACGCAAGGCGCGATGCGAGCTGGGCGTCATCCTGCCGGCCAGCCGCCTGAAGCGCCTGGGCGAGGGCGAGATTGGCGCGGCCTACGTTGCTGGACGGGGTCCCGGCGCCGTTCTGAAGCAGATCGAGAGCGCGGCGCGCGTCCGTGGCAGCGGCTTCGGGTTTGCCTGCGCGCAGATCGATCTCCGACTCCTGGACGAGGAGAGTGGGGAGATAGGCAGCACACTGGCCGATCCTTCGAATGGAGGCCTCATCGAGTGCAATGGCCTGTTGGGCAAACCTAGAGGCGGACTCGAGGTCGCCGTGCGCCATGGCGATGGAGGACCTTGCGGACGCGACCTCCGCAAAGACGTAGTGCTCGGGGGCGTAGCGGTGCCGGAGACGCTGCTCGACCTCGTCGAGCAGGCGGGTGGCGTTCGCGAATTGGTGATCGTCGGTGAGCATCTCTGCGCGAAGGAGATCGGTGTCGTCGGCGAGGATGTTGTCGTGCAGGTCTTGAGCCGTGGCGCTCGCGAGTTGAAGGTATCGCGCCGCTTCTTTGTTTCTGTTGAGCTGGTGCAGCAGAGAGGCGTAGTTGTAGAGGAGCACGGGAGGGACGGTTCCGTTGCTCTCGTCGTTGTGGCTGATATCGAGCGCGTGACGGTAGGTTTGCTCGGCATCGAGCTGACGGCCATCGTAGGCGAGTGTCATTCCCCAATCGTTGAAGAGCCTGGCGGCGCGCTGCGAGTTGTCGTAGCCGAGATCCCACATGAGAGAGGAGACTTCCTGGAAGCGCTGATCGGCTTCACGGAACTTTCCAGCATCGCCGAGCACGCTGGCAAGATTCATGAGCACGTTAATGCCTTGCAGGCTGAAGCGGAGGGGGGATCCCTGAATGGCTTGCTCCGCCGCCCTTGCGCGCTGGAGGGCTTGCTCGCTGTCGCCGCTCTCAGAAGCGATTTGACTTCCGCGCAGAAGGCACAAGGCCCGCTCGGATGCGAACTGGGGCGAGGTTCCCAGCTCGCGGAGCCCATCCTGATAGAGCGACTCGGCCTGAGCGAGTTCGCCGACGGGAACCAGAGCGCCGGCGAGGACGCAGGATGCCTTGGCACGAATGGACGTGTCGTTGGAGGTGCGGAGCTTGCGCGAGAGGGCGTACGCGTTGTTGAGAACGCGAAGGGCCTTGTCGTTGTGATCTTCGCTGGAGTACTGACTGCCGACTGAGAGCAGTAGCTCGACGTGATTGGCGGGGTCGGGGTTCCGCTCGCGGCCGATGAGGCGCTCTTCGCGATCAAGTAGCTGATCGATCGCAAGCGATTTGCCGACGGGTGCGGTGTCGCTGAGCAGAAGCTCGCTGAGATCGGTCATGCGCTCTGCCCGTGCCAGGTGCCTGACTGCGAGATCGCGCTCTGTACTGGCGGTCCTGGACTGGAGCACGGTGCCGGCCGCGCCAGCGGCGATGGCTGCGAATGCGAGCGCGGTGAGCGCGACGGCGGTGCGATGGCGGTGAACGAACTTTCCGGCGCGATACATGACGGTGTCGGGACGTGCACCGATGGGCTCCCATTGAAGGTAGTGGCGCAGGTCGGCGGCAAAGAGGCTGACGGAGGCGTAGCGCTCGCGCGGTTCCTTTTTGAGAGCCTTCAGCAGAATGGTGTCGAGGTCTCCGCGCAGTGCGCGTTGGAGGCGGTCCGCGGAAGTGGAGCGGAGTGCGGCGATGCCCTCATCTTCGCTACGTGGGCCGAAGGTGCCGGCGACCGCATCGGAGGGGCGGACGGGTTCGCCGTCGACAACCGCTTTGATTAACTCGGCGGGGGAGTGCAGATGGTCACTCGCGGGGTGGCGTCCGGTGAGGAGGCAATAGAGCAGCACACCGAGCGCATAGACGTCAGTGGATATGGTGATGGGCTCCTGTTTGAGCTGTTCAGGAGCGGCGAACTCGGGCGTGAGCGCGGTGCTACCGATGGTGAGCGCAGTTTGAACGGAAGGATCTTCGCGTTCGATGAGTTTCGCGATTCCGAAGTCGAGCAGCTTGACCTCGCCGTCTTTTCGCACGAGCACGTTGGAGGGTTTGAGGTCGCGATGGACAATGAGGTTCGCGTGTGCGGTGGAGACAGCGTCAAGCACCTGGAGAAAGAGCCGGATCCTCGAGTCAAGGGGGAGGCGAGCCTCATCGCAGTACTCATCGATGCGTTGGCCGTCGACGTACTCGAGAACTAGATAGGGTTGGCCCGCGTCGGTGACGCCAGCGTCGATGAGTTCGGCGATGTGCGGATCAGAGAGGAGCGCGAGGATTCTTCCTTCACGACGGAAGCGCCGTTCGCCGGACTGGCCGAGGAAGGCAATGTTGAGGAACTTCAGGGCGACGGTGCGCTCGAACCGTCCGTCGACGCGATGGGCGAGCCAGACGCTTCCCATTCCGCCCTGGCCGATGTGCGAGTCGACTTTGAAAGGGCCGATGATCTGGCCGGAGAATGTGGCGGTGGTAGAGGGCAGGTCGATGCGGCCGTGCTCGAGAAATCGGTCGGAGTCGAGCAGGCTGTGCTCGAAGAGCAGTGCCTCGAGACGGCTGGCGGTCTCGGGATCCTGTGCGTCGATGAAGGCGCGACGGCTCTCTTCATCAAGGTCGAGGGCCTGATCGAGCAGGGGACTGAGCAGGCGCCATTCATCCTGCTGCGGTGTAGAAGAGGATTGCATCATGGCTACGCGACTCCAGTGAGAGTGCGGTGCAGATAGATTCGGGCCTTTTCCCATTTGCGCTGCACGGTGCGCTCGGAGGTGTCCTGCATCGCGGCGATCTCGGCGAAGGAGAAACCGCAGAAGAATTTGAGATCGACGATTGTGGCGAGCTCTGGTTCGACGATGGCGAGCTCTTCGAGCGCATCGCTGATGGCGGATAGCTCGCGCGGATCGATACGGTCGTGATCGAGATATTGGAGACGGTCTAGAGTCATGACCGTGATGTGAAGGTGGCCGCCCTTCTTCATCGCGCTGCGGGCGCGGGCGTGATCGATGATGAGGCCGCGCATCACGCGCGCGGCGTAGGCCATGAAGTGTGCACGATCGGGGAAGGACGGCGGCGACCCACTGGCGAGGTCCAGATAGGCTTCGTGCAACAGCGTAGTCACGCCGAGGCGCGATGGTGCCCACTGGTGTGCGATCTGTCGCTTCGCAAGACGGTGAAGCTCACCGTACAGCGTACTGAAGAGCACATCTGTGTCTGCATGGACGGCGAGTGGAGCTGCGGGTGCCATGTTGTTAAGTCGGGTGTCGGATGCCTTTCGTCTTACGGGCGTCGCAGAAAAGTGACGAACCATAATCCCGGCGGGATAAGTCATCCAGTGAGTGTCGTGTAGCGATTGCATCTTGCCTCGCAATCAGTTCGTGTCACGTTCGCTGACCTGATGCTGATTGGATCCGCAGGTTCGCCACGAGAGAACGCGCCGGGGTGACGGTTCCCGGCGGTTCCTGCGTGGTTTACCGGCCTCCGATGGACACACTGATTGTTTTCGTTTCCGGTGGTCTTGCAGAGGCGACTTGCAGGTTGGCCAGCGCCTTCCTTTCGGTTCTTGAGGCAGGGAGCTCCATGCTGCTGTCGGATGACGTGGTGACGAGCTTTCTCAGATAGTAGGCTCCGTCGACGCGGTCGAAGACGAGAGCCATGTGGCCGTCATGTGACGGTTCGCCGCCACCCATGGCAACGACATAGACTCCGGGGGAGTCGCTGCCGATGTGAAGGAACTCGCCGTGACGGGTAATGCGGTACTCGCCAGCGGGGAGTGTTTTGTTTTCAACGTTGAACTGAAAGGGTACGTTGGCCTGAAAGAGGGACTCCTGCGCGATCAAAGAGGGTGTGGTCTGGAAGATCGCGACAACGATGAGAGATACGAGGCTTCTGATGCGATTCATACAGGCTCCTGTTTCGATTCACGGAGCATTGATTCGTCGGAGGCGGCGGATACAGAGCCGTCGCAACGAAAGATTGCTCTTGTAAGGGAAATCGAGAACGGGAGGGAAAAGACGACACGGAAACGATGCTGCCCGTCACTTAAGGAGAGGGTGCGGTGTGGATGAATCGGCTGGCGATGCGTGTGATGGGGCCGCGAATCAGGATGTAGGGGCAACACATCGTGGGCACGTACATCGAGTGGTGCATGTCCGAACGCGCCGTCGGCAGGTTCGGATCGGACAGATTGAAATTGCCGGTAATCCCGTTCTGCGGGAACACGGCTCGCGCCTAAATTGGGACTCGGCCCGCAAACGTCTGCTCGCGCTTCTGCGCGAAGCCGATCTTCTGCCGCAGTTCAATCGAATTTCCACGTGATGGCCACGCAAAGGAGACCGTATGCAAGACCCGGAACAACCCACTCCCTTCGAGCGAAATGAAAAGCTGCGCAACGTTCTCGTCGTCGCCGGCGCCTACATCGCTAGCGCGTTGCTCTATAAGCTTCTTTTCCGCGAAGGCCTTGGGCACACCTCCCTGTTGTTCATCGGCCTGCCCGGAGTGCTCGCGATCCTGCTGGCGCTTGCACCGCGGGCCGGGACCGCAAAGGGCGGCATAGTCAAGGGCATCACGCTCGCGCTGCTTCTCGTCGCGCCTTTGCTGGGCGAAGGTTACCTCTGCATCCTCATGGCCGCACTACTCTTCTACGCCGTTGGTCTCGCGATCGGTGCTGGTGTTGATGCCGGCCGCATCAAGACCACTACGCTAAGTTGCTCAGTCGTCATGGTGCTCGTTCTTTCGCTCGACGGCATTCTCCCGACGCACACGCGTCAAGAAACCGTGTCTGTTTCTCGCATCGTCGCCGCTCCTGCGGCCGATATCCGGGACGCGCTTGCTCAGCCGCTGAACACAGCAGCGCCGCTGCCGCTCTTCCTGCGCGTCGGCTTCCCACGCCCCGTCACCGCGGCCGGTTCCGGCCTCGCCGTGGGCGCAACCCGCACTATCCACTTCAGGGGGGCCGAGGGCGACCCTTCTGGTGATCTCACGCTGCGCGTTGTCTATGCAAACGGCAGCGACGTTCTCTTTCTCGCAGTGAGCGATTCCAGCAAGATCACCCAGTGGATTCGATGGCAGAGCAGCACTGTGCACTGGCAGCCCGTCGACGCCACCCACACTCGAGTCACATTGGAAACCACTTTCGAGCGCCAACTCGATCCCTGGTGGTACTTCACACCCTGGGAGCGCTACGCCGTGAGCAAAGCCACTGAGTACTTACTCACCGAGAATGCAACACCGGCCGCGCTCCGAACTACGGGAGGCAAGTGATGCAAGCCGACACGACCTGGGTGGTTGGTATGCTCGCTCGCGAACAAGAACGTGCTGCCCACATCCGCGCCTTGCCCTCTACATCCGATCGCGCTCTGCGTCGTGGCCTACTTCCTACGCATCAACCGAATTCGTATATTCGCTTCGCCGCTACTTAGTTTTCTCCGGACTCTGCCAACGCTCCTCATCCTGCAGCGCCTCAACCTTGACTAATTTGCGCAGCTAAGTACCGAGAATTCGGCTTACCGGAAGTGAGCCTTCGTGGTGCGCGTAAAGTCGGGTTTTCGGCAAGTTCGGTTGAAGTTTCCCATAATCCCGACTTCGGCTTGCGCCTAGATTGGGACTCGGCCTCGGGTGTCCCGTGGGTTAGTAAACGCAAGAGCGTTTTTCAGGACCTACTTCAGCAAGTCTCCGAATTGCCCATCACCAGCCCGTGACTCGGCAGATTTGGGAACGTTGTTTCCGTCATCGGAAAACTCGGCGATCTCTCGGCTGGGCTAGACGTATTCCACAAAACAACGCTGGATACGTTCCAGGAGCTGATCGTCCGCGTTCTTCCAAACGTCTTCGTTGAATATCTCAACTTCGATAGGCCCGTCGTATCCGGTCTTGTCCACAGCCTGCCTCAGTTGCCGCAGTTCAATGACACCCTCACCGATCATGGCGCGGCCCATGAGAATGCCGGGCAGCGGCACGGGCCAGTCAGAAACATGGAAACCCACAATCTTTCCGCGCGCACGTTCTATTTCGTTCATGATTTCAGGGTCCCACCACACATGGTAAGCATCCACGACCACTCCGGCTGAGGCGCTTCGAAGGCGATCTGCAATGTCATTGGCCTGTTTCAAGGTCACCACCACCGAGCGTTCAGCGGTGTACATGGGATGCAGTGGTTCGATACCCAGAACCACCCCCGCTTTCTCGGCATCGGGGAGAACTTCAAGCAGGCCATCGAGCACGGTAGCGCGCGCATCAGCGAGAGTCTGGCCATTGGCTGGACCTGAGACGATGACCAACACCGGCGCGCCAAGCAACGCGGCCTCTTCAATGGCAATGCGGTTGTCGGCAATGCGATTGCGGCGCTCTTCGGCCGTGGATGCGGAGAACCAACCTCCGCGACAGAGGCTAGAGACACGTAGTCCGGCGCTGCGAATGAGGGAGGATGCCTTTGCCGGGTTGCCCTCGAGCTTATGGCGCCACACCGCGATGTAGGGAATGCCGCTGCGAGAACAGCGATCTACCGCTTGCTCGAGAGACCAGGGATCGGCGGTTATCTGGTTGAAGCTGAGGCGTTGAAGGATACTCATGCCACACCTGCCAGAAGTAGAAAGGCGCTCATGCGCCGAGCTGCAAGTTCCGGGTCGCGCAAGACACGAGCCCGGTCGGCGAGAACGAAGAGTTCGCAGAGATGCGCCACGGAACGCGCACTCTCACGGCCACCGACCATGCGGAAGTGGGACTGGAATCCATTGAGATAGGCAAGGAAAACGACGCCTGTCTTGTAGTGCTGGGTGGGTGACGCGAAGATGTGCCGTGAGAGCGGTACGGTGGGCGCGAGCAGTTGCCGGTAGCGGGGAAGATCGCCGGCATCGAGCGCGTTGAGAGCCAGTGATGCGGCTGGCGCAATGGCATCGAAGATCCCGAGCAACGCGTCGCTGTAACCGTGCTCGTCTCCCAGAATCAGACGCTCGTAGTTGAAATCGTCGCCGGTGTACATGCGCACATTCCGGGGAAGTTGTCGGCGCATGGATATCTCGAGGTCCGCGTCCAGCAGAGAGATTTTGATTCCGTCGATTTTCTCCTTGTGCGTGCGAATGATATTGAGGCAGTTTTCGGCAGCTTCGGAGATCGTCGTTGCGCCCCAGTAGTCATTGAGCGCGGGATCGAACATGGGGCCGAGCCAATGAAGGATAACCGGATGGCGAACCTGAGACAGCACTGTCGTATAGACCGATGCGTAATCTTCGGCGTGACGAGCGACAGCGGACAAGGCGCGACTCGCCATCAGAATGATGCGGCCACCGACTGCTTCTATCGCTTCACATTGCTTCAGGTACCCATCTGTGACGTCTTGCAAGGTGATCGAATGACTCGCGGACAGATGATCGGTGCCCGCGCCACTGGCTACCAAACCGCCGCAAGCTTTCGCCGCCGCTGTGCTGCGCTTGATCAGTTCAAGAGCCCGGGGCCAGTCCAGGCCCATGCCCCGCTGAGCCGTGTCCATGGCTTCGGCAACACCGAAGCCGAGCGACCAGAGATATTCGCGGTAGGCAATTGTCGCGTCCCAGTCGATGACGGGTTGAGTTAGGGGGTCCAGAGTGCGAAAGGGATCGACGACGACATGGGCAGCAGCGAACGCCACCCGGGTTTCAAACCTGCCACGCCGCGGCGGCGTGAGTGGCTCGTGCGCGGGCGTGTAGTTGAATTCGGCGCCATCTGGCCCCACAAGCTTCAAAGATGTTGCCAAAGTTACGCTCCCAGTTCCGGCACGTCTATCCAGCGGCGCTCTCTCCAGGACTTGAGCCCCAACTCGGCCAGCTGGACGCCTCTGGCGCCCTCAAGAAAATCATGATGGAACGGCAAACCTTCGGCGACATGGCGAAGAAAGAGTTCCCACTGAACCTTGAATCCGTTGTCGAAAACCTGGTTGTCCGGCACCTCGAGCCAGTGCTCGCGAAATTGAAAGGGATTGGCGATGTCCGGGTTCCAGACCGGACGCGGCGCATTAACACGGTGCTGCGTACGGCATTCACGCAGGCCGGCAACCGCGCTGCCCAGGGTGCCATCCACCTGCATGCTGAAAAGTTCATCGCGGTAGACACGAAACGACCATGAGGAATTGATTTGCGCTACGATGCCGCCGTCGAGTTCGAATGTCCCGTAGGCCGTGTCGTCTGCCGTGCACTGGTAGCGATTTCCATTCTCATCCACCCGCTCCGGGATGGAAGTGCCGCCCAGGCACTGAACCGCGCGAACACTGCCGAATGTGTGGTCGAGAACATAGCGCCAATGGCAGAACATGTCCACGATGATGCCGCCGCCGTCCTGCTGGCGGTAGTTCCACGAGGGCCGTTGCGCCGGTTGCCAATCGCCCTCAAAGACCCAATAGCCGAACTCGCCGCGCACCGAAAGGATTCTGCCAAAGAAGCCGCTATCCACGAGCCGCTTGAGCTTGCGCATTCCAGGCAGAAAGAGTTTGTCCTGCACCACGCCATGCTTGACTCCCGCAGCCGTGGCCTGAGCTGCCAGACGCAATGCCGTCTCTGAATCGGCGGCAAGCGGTTTCTCGCAATAGACATGCTTGCCGGCTGCTATCGCCCTCTCCACGCTGGGGGCGCGCAACCTGGTCAACTGCGCGTCGAAGTAGATCGAGTCATTCGGATCGGCCAGAGCGCGGGGCAAATCCGTGGTCCAGCGTTCTACCCCATGGTCCTTGGCGATCTGCTCCAGCTTGACCGCGTTCCGTCCCACCAGGATCGGATCGGGAACTAGACGCGACCCATCCGACAGCTCGACGCCTCCTTGCTTTCGAATCGCCAGAATGGAACGGACCAGGTGCTGATTCAGCCCCATGCGTCCAGTCACTCCGTTCATGACGATGCCGATCCGTTTCTCGTTCACGAGGTTCTCCTGGGCTAATCCAAAACCGCCTTCAGACCTTGCTGCATTCCGCACCCGTGTCGCGCAGGAAACTGCGGTCCCGTGCCTCCGGGCCAAACCAGAAAATCACGATCATCAAGACGATCGTCCCGGCTTCGAACATCGTCAGAGCCCAGGGATATCCAAAGCGGTCGCGCAACATGAATTCTACGACTGTGGCGGGTGAGGCCAGCAGCACTCCAAGTTGATAGACAAGCCCAGGAAAAAGGCTCCTCACTGCATCCGGCGAAAGCTCATTCAGGTGCGCCGGGATTACGCCGAACGCGCCTTGCACACCGACCTGCATCATGAATGAGCCCACAACAAGCACTGCGAGCGTCGTTCCGAACGCCCACGCCGGAATTATGATGAGGGCAATAGCCAACGCCAGCATGCTGGAGTTGCGCCTGCCTATCCTTTGCGATAGATGGCCAAAGAAGACTGCCCCCGCGATCGCCCCGATGTTGTAAAGAATGGGGATTCCATAAAGCGCGTTCATCCCCAGGACGGTCTTCGCTGCGATCGCAGGGACCGACTTGAGAAAGTCAGGATAGAGATCCTGCGCGCCATGAGACAGGCAGAGCAGCATGCTCATCATCAGCAGCAGGTAGAGAAAGATTCGCTTGTGCTGAAGCAGCGCGCGGCGAATCTGTCCGATTGATGCTGGTCGATTTTGCTGCCACGCCTCGGATTCCGGTGCCAACAGCGTCAGCACCACAATCAACCCGGCCACGGGCGCGCCCACAAAGAACACCGATCTCCAGCCGAGAACCGGCGTAAGCGTCTGCATTGCGACCGACGCGAGCAGGTAGCCGATCGGATAGCCCGCCTGGATCAGGCCCGAGAGCACGCCCCTAAACCGGCGCGGAGAACTCTCCATGGCATACGACGCGCCGATGCCCCAGTATCCTCCCAGGCCAATGCCATATAACGCACGGCAGACGACAAAGAAAGTGAAGTTTGGGGAGAGTCCGGTCAGTACCGTGATCGATGAGAAGTACAGGACACAGAAAATCAGTGGACGCTTGCGTCCGAATCTGTCTGCAAGAGCTCCAAAGAATAGCGCACCGAGCGGCCGCATCGCCAGCGTCAAAGTCAGCGTATACACCACCGACATCTTCGACACATGGAAGTGGTTTGCCAGGGCGTCGAACAAAAACACCAGGACAAAGAAGTCGAACGAGTCCAGCACCCAGCCGAAAATCCCTGAGGCGACGGCGAGTTTCCAACCCTTCGTTTCCTGCCCGACGTCGGCATCCGACCCGGTTGCGAGCGCCATGTTTCGTTCTACCGTTCCCGCGGAGGTGTTGCGGTTTGTCGACGTGAACTCAACTGCCTATGGAGTGCAGAGATTGTACCCCGTCGCTAATGCCCGACAGAATTGGCCTGCCGCCCCTCTGGATTTCATAGGCAGCGGATTGTCATCGCGGGATTAGTAACGGGAAGTCGTCTCATGTTTACTTATCGCCAGCGATCCCAAGTCTCACTTGGCGAGAACAGGGCGAATCCGAGCGTGGAATTCACGCCCTGCCGCGGAACGCGCGTGCGCGGAGCTAGCGAGCACCGGCGGGCACGTGGTCCTCGAGATAGCGAGCGATAAGCGTAAAGAGGTGATCAGAGGTGCCTTCGCCCTCGTCGATGGAGTGGGTGCGGCCTGGGTAGTCCATGAAGTCGAAGGTCTTGTGGAGAGCGATGAGGCGATTCACCAGGACTTCGGTCGAGGCAAAATGGACGTTGTCGTCGCCCGAGCCGTGGATGATCAGGAGATGGCCTGCAAGTCCCTGAGCGAAGTTGATCGCAGATCCTTGCTGATACCCCTGGGCGTTGGTCGAGGGCAGGCCCATGTAGCGTTCCTGGTAGATGGTGTCGTAGCGCTTCTGGTCCGCCATCGGGGCGGTGGCGATGCCAGTCGAATAAAGGCCCGGGTTGCGGAACATCATGTTGAGTGTGTTGGTGCCGCCGCCGCTCCAGCCCCACATGGCCATGCGAGACGTGTCGACAAACGGGTGCGACGCGGCGAAGGATCGGATAGCCTCGGCCTGCTGTTGCGTGGAGAGTGCCCCGATAGCGCCCTACCCGGCATGACGCCAGTCGTGACCCCGCGGTGCGGGCGTTCCCTGGTTGTCGAAGCTGAGAACGACATAGCCCTCGCGAGCGATGAAGCGCAGGAAGGTGTCGACGTAGTCAAGACGATCGACCACGGTCTGCCCGGCAGGCTCGCCATAGATGTATGTGAAGACCGGGTATTTTCGGGTCGGGTCGAAATGGGGCGGCTTGATGAGCATGGTGCTGAGGCTCACGCCGTGGCCGATGGGGGTGTCGGTGAACTCGATTGGGGTGTCCAGAGCCGCGAGTTTGGCGGTGAACTCAGGACTCTCGGCGAGGGTTCGGACAGGGCGACTATCGGCAAGCCGTGTGAGAGTGTAGCGGGAATCAGTGTTGGCGTTGCCGAAGCTTTCGATCGCGTACAGGCCATCGGGGGAAGGATGGTGAAAGCTGTGAGTCCCGATCTCGGCGGACGAGCTGAGGCGCACAGGAACGCCGGAACCGGTAACGCTGGTGCGGTAGAGGTAGGAGTGGATGGGGTCGTCCGGTGAGGCCGTAAAGAAGAGTGAACCTGCTACTGGATCGAGCGCGACGGGAGCGATGACGTCGGCGGCAAAATCAGTCAATAGCTTCGGCTGTGCCTGCGAGGTAGCAAGCGGGACGGCATAGGCGTGGCGCCAGCCGTCACGCTCGCTGAACCAGAGAAGAGCGGCTGGGGCGGCGTCGGGCTTTCCCTGAGAGGGCAGCCAGGTGAAGTCGAGATCAAGTCCGTGGAAGTCGAGCGTATCGACGAAGGTCGGGTCGGTGTCCTCGAAGACCAACCGCACTTCGCCGGAATCGGCGTCCGCGATATAGATGCGGTCGTCGCGCTGAAGCCGGTCAAGGTATTCGGCGGCAACCTGCCGGGTGTGCGGCACCCAGTCCATGTGCGGGACGTAGTGTTCGCGAGGGTCGCCGGGGAGCTTGAGCCACGTGACCTTCGAGGGTTGGTCAACGTTGACGACGCCAATGCGGGTGGCGCTGTTGATAGTGCCTGCCTGCGGATAACGGTAACGACGGGTGACCGGAACAGGGCCGGACGTGTCGTCGATGAGGGTCCACTCCTGCACGCCTGTCTGGTCGAAGTTCCAGAAAGCGATGGAGCGTGAATCAGGGCTCCAACGGAAGCCGTCACGGATGTCCAGTTCCTCCTCGTTGACCCAGTCGGAGGTGCCGTTGATCAGGTCGGCGGAGCCGTCGGTGGTGAGAGCGCGGACATTATGAGTGGCGAGGTCTTCGGCGTAGAGATTGTTTTCTCGGACATAGGCGACTGTGCGGCCGTCCGGAGAGAACTTTGCGAACATGAGCGAGGACGGGACCACCGCTGATCCGCCAAGTTGGGTGAGAGATTGGCTCTTGAGATCGAGCACCCAGAAATCGCCACGTGTATTACGCCGCCAGACCTTACGGCTGTTCGTGAACAGAAGGAGATGGCTATGGTCCGAGGACCAGTCATAGGCTTCTAAGGCAACAGGCGCGGTCGATCCTCTAGGAATGAAGCTCGAGGCTCGAACGAGGACCGAACGCCCGCTGCCACTTGCGGTTTCATAGGACACGAGGTCCTGACCTTTAGCGGGCGGGGCAGCGGGTTCGAGAAGGGTGTAACGCTTGCCGCCATCTAGCCACTGGAAGGGTGCAGGGCCCTTGGGGAAGTAGTCGGCCCGATCGAACGCCGTAATGAGCTGCCGGAAGGACTCGGATGGGTGCGCGGGTGGAGTTTGGGCAGATGTATGGGGGCAAAGGGCGGATATGCATACGAGTAGGCCAACTGCAGAATGCAGTTTCCGAAGAACAGCTGACGGCATTCCGGCAGTGTAGCGCAGAGATCGAAGCGGACAGCTTATTCGGTTGGAACCCCTCGCGCCACAGGCGAGCTTGCAATGGACGAGAAGAGCGTTTGTGAAGGCCTATCGCGGGATCACCTCCGGTTAGACCGTCACCCGGAACGACTCGGACGGGCTCCCGAGATTAGTTTATGGGTTGCCAATGACACGCGTACGTCGTGGTATGAGTTCCTCCGCTGCCGCCCTTCAACCGTGGGAGTCTACCGTGCGAAGCTCAGGGGTACCGGTTCTCCGGGAAAGCGGAGCTGAAAACGCTCTAACAATTCGGGCACAGTCTCGGGTTTTATTTCGAGGCCATAGCGCTCGCACAGACCGCCCATAACAGAGGGCTGAACATTCGTGACACCGCCCAGGTCCGAAAGCTCGCTGAAGAAGCGCTCGAAGCCGGCTGGAGCGATGATCTCGAGGATGCTGGCCGGTTCGTCACTGGCGTTCCAGAATGTATGCCATTGGTCGCGAGGCTTGAACACAAGATCGCCCGGCTCGGCAAATACCACGTCGTCGCCGAGCAGTGCGCCGAGACGCCCTCGAAGCACGTAGCTGTACTCGTCCTCTCGCGTATGGCGGTGCAATGGGGCTGCCAGCGCACGGGGAGACATCGGGTGTTCCACCAACGAGAAATGCTCACCCGCCTCTTCACCCCAAATCATGAACCTGACCCCGACAGTGCCTAAGAAACCCAGCTTGCCGTCACGTGGACCTACCATCTTCGGAGCCATTACAGTTCTGGAAGTCATCATGCGACTCTCTCCTTGATCAATTTGCGTTCCAATTGGGACCCAGGGACCGTTTCGTTGAAAACATCTGCTTTACACCCTTATGTGTAATGAGTAGCCTCCCCGTTACACATAAAGGTGTTGATTATGGACCTCGAGATCAGCGATGCAGACCTGGTGCGGCGGATCGGCAGCGGAATCGACACCGCAGCCGAGAGCGAGCTGTTCACCGTATGGCCCCACGGATTCGGCTCTACGGACTCCGTCACTTGAGAAACGAATGCGCTGCGGAAGACCTTGCACAGGAGGTTCTTACGACTACGCTGGAATCGCTGCGAGAAGGCCGTCTGCGCGAACCGGAAAAGCTGGCGTGCTTCGTCATGGGAACGTGCCGTATGGTTGTGCTCAATCTGCGCCGTGGCCATCACAGAAGACAAACCCTGCTACTCGAGTTCGGTGCTGAACTCATCCCGCCAACGCCGTTTGCTATGCCGCACCTCGATCGTGACCGCCTCAAGCAATGTGTTCAGAATCTGAATGAGCGAGAGCGCACGGTTGTCGTATTGAGTTTTTATAACGAGGAAACTGGAGCCGATGTCGCCAACTTCCTTGGCGTCTCTGAAGGCAATGTACGTGTGATACGCCACAGAGCGATTCACCAGTTGCGCCATTGCATGGGGGTTAGAGCATGAACTGCTCCTCATCCCATCGACGCGGCAATTCTTGCCGACTATTGGGTTGATGCGCTGGCGCCTCCTGAAGAGGAA
>CAWHBA010000010.1:0-26459 GCA_963827415.1 uncultured Acidobacteriaceae bacterium | reverse complement strand
GCTAGACGTATTCCACAAAGCGACGCTGGATACGTTCCAAGAGCCGATCGTCCGCGCTCTTCCAAACGTCCTCGTTGAATATCTCAACCTCGATAGGCCCGTCGTATCCGGTCTTGTCCACAGCCTGCCTCAGCTGCCGCAGCTCGATGACACCCTCACCCATCATGGCGCGGCCCATGAGAATGCCGGGGAGCGGCACGGGCCAGTCAGAAACATGGAAACCCACAATCTTTCCGCGCGCACGTTCTATTTCGTTCATGACTTCAGGGTCCCACCACACATGGTAAGCATCCACGACCACTCCGGCTGAGGCGCTTTGAAGCCGGTCTGCAATGTCATTGGCCTGTTTCAAGGTCACCACCACCGAGCGTTCAGCGGCATACATGGGATGCAGTGGTTCGATACCCAGAACCACGCCTGCTTTCTCGGCATCGGGAAGAACTTCAAGCAGGCCATCGAGCACGGTAGCGCGCGCATCAGCGAGAGTCTGGCCATTGGCTGGACCTGAGACGATGACCAACACTGGCGCGCCAAGCAACGCGGCCTCTTCAATGGCAATGCGGTTGTCGGCAATGCGATTGCGGCGCTCTTCGGCCGTGGGTGCGGAGAACCAACCTCCGCGACAGAGGCTGGAGACACGTAGTCCGGCGCTGCGAATGAGCGAGGATGCCTTTGCTGCGTCGCCGTCGAGCTTATGGCGCCAAGCCGCGATGTAGGGAATGCCGCTGCGAGAACAATGATCTACGGCTTGTTCGAGAGACCAGGGATCGGCGGTTATCTGATTGAAGCTGAGGCGTTGAAGAATGCTCATGCCACACCTGCCAGAAGTAGAAAGGCGCTCATGCGCCGAGCTGCAAGTTCCGGGTCGCGCAAGACACGAGCCCGGTCGGCGAGAACGAAGAGTTCGCATAGGTGCATCACGGAACGCGCGCTCTCACGGCCACCGACCATGCGGAAGTGGGACTGGAATCCATTGAGATAGGCAAGGAAAACGACGCCTGTCTTGTAGTGCTGGGTGGGTGACGCGAAGATGTGCCGGGAGAGGGGTACGGTGGGCGCGAGCAGTTGCCGGTAGCGGGGAACATCGCCGGCATCGAGCGCGTTGAGAGCCAGTGATGCGGCTGGCGCAATGGCATCGAAAATCCCGAGCAACGCGTCGCTGTAACCGTGCTCATCTCCCAGAATCAGACGCTCGTAGTTGAAATCGTCGCCGGTGTACATGCGCACATTCCGGGGAAGTTGACGGCGCATGGAGATCTCGAGGTCCGCGTCCAGCAGAGAGATTTTGATTCCGTCGATTTTCTCCTTGTGCGTGCGAATGATATTGAGGCAGTTTTCGGCAGCTTCGGAGATCGCCGTTGCGCCCCAGTAGCCATTGAGCGCGGGATCGAACATGGGGCCGAGCCAATGAAGGATGACGGGATGGCGAACCTGAGACAGCACCGTCGCATAGACCGATGCGTAATCTTCGGCGTGACGAGCGACAGCGGCCAAGGCGCGACTCGCCATCAGAATGATGCGGCCACCGACAGCTTCTATCGCTTCACATTGCTCCAGGTAGGCATCTGTGACGTCTTGCAAGGTGATCGAATGACTCGCGGACAGATGATCGGTGCCCGCGCCACTGGCTACCAAACCGCCGCAAGCATTCGCCGCCGCTGTGCTGCGCTTGATCAGTTCAAGAGCCAGGGGCCAGTCCAGGCCCATGCCGCGCTGAGCCGTGTCCATGGCTTCGGCAACACCAAAGCCGAGCGACCAGAGATATTCGCGGTAGGCAATTGTCGCGTCCCAGTCGATGACGGGTTGAGTCAGGGGGTCCAGAGTGCGAAAGGGATCGACGACGACATGGGCAGCAGCGAACGCCACCCGGGTTTCAAACCTGCCACGCCGCGGCGGCGTGAGTGGCTCGTGCGCGGGCGTGTAGTTGAATTCGGCGCCATCTGGCCCCACAAGCTTCAAAGATGTTGCCAAAGTTACGCTCCCAGTTCCGGCACGTCGATCCAGCGGCGCTCTCGCCAGGACTTGAGCCCCAACTCGGCCAACTGGACGCCTCTGGCGCCTTCAAGAAAATCATGAGGAAACGGCACACCTTCGGCAACATGGCGAAGAAAAAGCTCCCACTGAACCTTGAATCCGTTGTCGAAAACCTGGTTGTCCGGCACCTCGAGCCAGTGCTCGCGAAATTGGAAGGGATTGGCGATGTCCGGGTTCCAGACCGGACGCGGCGCATTAACACGGTGCTGCGTACGGCATTCACGCAGGCCGGCAACCGCGCTGCCCAGGGTGCCATCCACCTGCATGCTGAAAAGTTCATCGCGGTAGACACGAAACGACCATGAGGAATTGATTTGCGCAACGATGCCGCCGTCGAGTTCGAATGTCCCGTAAGCCGTGTCGTCTGCCGTGCACTGGTAGCGATTTCCACTCTCATCCACCCGCTCCGGGATGGAAGTGCCGCCCAGGCACTGAACCGCGCGAACACTGCCGAATGTGTGGTCGAGAACATAGCGCCAATGGCAGAACATGTCCACGATGATGCCGCCGCCGTCCTGCTGGCGGTAGTTCCACGAGGGCCGTTGCGCCGGTTGCCAATCGCCCTCAAAGACCCAATAGCCGAACTCGCCGCGCACCGAAAGGATTCTGCCAAAGAAGCCGCTATCCACGAGCCGCTTGAGCTTGCGCATTCCAGGCAGAAAGAGTTTGTCCTGCACCACGCCATGCTTGACTCCCGCAGCCGTGGCCTGAGCTGCCAGACGCAATGCCGTCTCTGAATCGGCGGCAAGCGGTTTCTCGCAATAGACATGCTTGCCGGCTGCTATCGCCCTCTCCACGCTGGGGGCGCGCAACCTGGTCAACTGCGCGTCGAAGTAGATCGAGTCGTTCGGATCGGCCAGAGCGCGAGGCAAATCCGTGGTCCAGCGTTCTACCCCATGGTCCTTGGCGATCTGCTCCAGCTTGACCGCGTTCCGTCCCACCAGGATCGGATCGGGAACTAGACGCGACCCATCCGACAGCTCGACGCCTCCTTGCTTTCGAATCGCCAGAATGGAACGGACCAGGTGCTGATTCAGCCCCATGCGTCCAGTCACTCCGTTCATGACGATGCCGATCCGTTTCTCGTTCACGAGGTTCTCCTGAGCTACTCCAAACCGCCTTCAGACCTTGCTGCATTCCGTACCCGTGTCGCGCAGGAAACTGCGGTCCCGTGCCTCCGGGCCAAACCAGAAAATCACGATCATCAAGACGATCGTCCCGGCTTCGAACATCGTCAGAGCCCAGGGATATCCAAAGCGGTCGCGCAACATGAATTCTACGACTGTGGCGGGTGAGGCCAGCAGCACTCCAAGTTGATAGACAAGCCCAGGAAAAAGGCTCCTCACTGCATCCGGCGAAAGCTCATTCAGGTGCGCCGGGATTACGCCGAACGCGCCCTGCACACCGACCTGCATCATGAATGAGCCCACAACAAGCACTGCGAGCGTCGTTCCGAACGCCCATGCCGGAATTAAGATGAGGGCAATAGCCAACGCCAGCATGCTGGAGTTGCGCCTGCCTATCCTTTGCGATAGATGGCCAAAGAAGACTGCCCCCGCGATCGCCCCGATGTTGTAAAGAATGGGAATTCCATAAAGCGCGTTCATCCCCAGGACGGTCTTCGCTGCGATCGCAGGGACCGACTTGAGAAAGTCAGGATAGAGATCCTGCGCGCCATGAGACAGGCAGAGCAGCATGCTCATCATCAGCAGCAGGTAGAGAAAGATTCGCTTGTGCTGAAGCAGCGCGCCGCGAATCTGTCCGATTGATGCTGGTCGATTTTGCTGCCACGCCTCGGATTCCGGTGCCAACAGCGTCAGCACCACAATCAACCCCGCCACGGGCGCGCCCACAAAGAACACCGATCTCCAGCCGAGAACCGGCGTAAGCGTCTGCATTGCGACCGACGCGAGCAGGTAGCCGATCGGATAGCCTGCCTGGATCAGGCCCGAGAGCACGCCCCTAAACCGGCGCGGAGAACTCTCCATGGCATACGACGCGCCGATGCCCCAGTATCCTCCCAGGCCAATGCCATATAACGCACGGCAGACGACAAAGAAAGTGAAGTTTGGAGAGAGTCCGGTCAGTACCGTGATCGATGAGAAGTACAGAACACAGAAAATCAGTGGACGCTTGCGTCCGAATCTGTCTGCAAGAGCTCCAAAGAATAGCGCACCGAGCGGCCGCATCGCCAGCGTCAAAGTCAGCGTATACACCACCGACATCTTCGACACATGGAAGTGGTTTGCCAGGGCGTCGAACAAAAACACCAGGACAAAGAAGTCGAACGAGTCCAGCACCCAGCCGAGAATCCCTGAGGCGACGGCGAATTTCCAACCCTTCGTTTCCTGCCCGACGTCGGCATCCGACCCGGTTGCGAGCGCCATGTTTCGTTCTACCGTTCCCGCGGAGGTGTTGCGGTTTGTCGACGTGAACTCAACTGCCTATGGAGTGCAGAGATTGTACCCCGTCGCTAATGCCCGACAGAATTGGCCTGCCGCCCCTCTGGATTTCATAGGCAGCGGATTGTCATCGCGGGATTAGTAACGGGAAGTCGTCTCATGTTTACTTATCGCCAGCGATCCCAAGTCTCACTTGGCGAGAACAGGGCGAATCCGAGCGTGGAATTCACGCCCTGCCGCGGAACGCGCGTGCGCGGAGCTAGCGAGCACCGGCGGGCACGTGGTCCTCGAGATAGCGAGCGATAAGCGTAAAGAGGTGATCAGAGGTGCCTTCGCCCTCGTCGATGGAGTGGGTGCGGCCTGGGTAGTCCATGAAGTCGAAGGTCTTGTGGAGAGCGATGAGGCGATTCACCAGGACTTCGGTCGAGGCAAAATGGACGTTGTCGTCGCCCGAGCCGTGGATGATCAGGAGATGGCCTGCAAGTCCCTGAGCGAAGTTGATCGCAGATCCTTGCTGATACCCCTGGGCGTTGGTCGAGGGCAGGCCCATGTAGCGTTCCTGGTAGATGGTGTCGTAGCGCTTCTGGTCCGCCATCGGGGCGGTGGCGATGCCAGTCGAATAGAGGCCCGGGTTGCGGAACATCATGTTGAGTGTGTTGGTGCCGCCGCCGCTCCAGCCCCACATGGCCATGCGAGACGTGTCGACAAACGGGTGCGACGCGGCGAAGGATCGGATAGCCTCGGCCTGCTGTTGCGTGGAGAGTGCCCCGATAGCGCCCTACCCGGCATGACGCCAGTCGTGACCCCGCGGTGCGGGCGTTCCCTGGTTGTCGAAGCTGAGAACGACATAGCCCTCGCGAGCGATGAAGCGCAGGAAGGTGTCGACGTAGTCAAGACGATCGACCACGGTCTGCCCGGCAGGCTCGCCATAGATGTATGTGAAGACCGGGTATTTTCGGGTCGGGTCGAAATGGGGCGGCTTGATGAGCATGGTGCTGAGGCTCACGCCGTGGCCGATGGGGGTGTCGGTGAACTCGATTGGGGTGTCCAGAGCCGCGAGTTTGGCGGTGAACTCAGGACTCTCGGCGAGGGTTCGGACAGGGCGACTATCGGCAAGCCGTGTGAGAGTGTAGCGGGAAGCAGTGTTGGCGTTGCCGAAGCTTTCGATCGCGTACAGGCCATCGGGGGAAGGATGGTGAAAGCTGTGAGTCCCGATCTCGGCGGACGAGCTGAGGCGCACAGGAACGCCGGAACCGGTAACGCTGGTGCGGTAGAGGTAGGAGTGGATGGGGTCGTCCGGTGAGGCCGTAAAGAAGAGTGAACCTGCTACTGGATCGAGCGCGACGGGAGCGATGACGTCGGCGGCAAAATCAGTCAATAGCTTCGGCTGTGCCTGCGAGGTAGCAAGCGGGACGGCATAGGCGTGGCGCCAGCCGTCACGCTCGCTGAACCAGAGAAGAGCGGCTGGGGCGGCGTCGGGCTTTCCCTGAGAGGGCAGCCAGGTGAAGTCGAGATCAAGTCCGTGGAAGTCGAGCGTATCGACGAAGGTCGGGTCGGTGTCCTCGAAGACCAACCGCACTTCGCCGGAATCGGCGTCCGCGATATAGATGCGGTCGTCGCGCTGAAGCCGGTCAAGGTATTCGGCGGCAACCTGCCGCGTGTGCGGCACCCAGTCCATGTGCGGGACGTAGTGTTCGCGAGGGTCGCCGGGGAGCTTGAGCCACGTGACCTTCGAGGGTTGGTCAACGTTGACGACGCCAATGCGGGTGGCGCTGTTGGTAGTGCCTGTCTGCGGATAACGGTAACGACGGGTGACCGGAACAGGGCCGGACGTGTCGTCGATGAGGGTCCACTCCTGCACGCCTGTCTGGTCGAAGTTCCAGAAAGCGATGGAGCGTGAATCAGGGCTCCAACGGAAGCCGTCACGGATGTCCAGTTCCTCCTCGTTGACCCAGTCGGAGGTGCCGTTGATCAGGTCGGCGGAGCCGTCGGTGGTGAGAGCGCGGACATTATGAGTGGCGAGGTCTTCGGCGTAGAGATTGTTTTCTCGGACATAGGCGACTGTGCGGCCGTCCGGAGAGAACTTTGCGAACATGAGCGAGGACGGGACCACCGCTGATCCGCCAAGTTGGGTGAGAGATTGGCTCTTGAGATCGAGCACCCAGAAATCGCCACGTGTATTACGCCGCCAGACCTTACGGCTGTTCGTGAACAGAAGGAGATGGCTATGGTCCGAGGACCAGTCATAGGCTTCTAAGGCAACAGGCGCGGTCGATCCTCTAGGAATGAAGCTCGAGGCTCGAACGAGGACCGAACGCCCGCTGCCACTTGCGGTTTCATAGGACACGAGGTCCTGACCTTTAGCGGGCGGGGCAGCGGGTTCGAGAAGGGTGTAACGCTTGCCGCCATCTAGCCACTGGAAGGGTGCAGGGCCCTTGGGGAAGTAGTCGGCCCGATCGAACGCCGTAATGAGCTGCCGGAAGGACTCGGATGGGTGCGCGGGTGGAGTTTGGGCAGATGTATGGGGGCAAAGGGCGGATATGCATACGAGTAGGCCAACTGCAGAATGCAGTTTCCGAAGAACAGCTGACGGCATTCCGGCAGTGTAGCGCAGAGATCGAAGCGGACAGCTTATTCGGTTGGAACCCCTCGCGCCACAGGCGAGCTTGCAATGGACGAGAAGAGCGTTTGTGAAGGCCTATCGCGGGATCACCTCCGGTTAGACCGTCACCCGGAACGACTCGGACGGGCTCCCGAGATTAGTTTATGGGTTGCCAATGACACGCGTACGTCGTGGTATGAGTTCCTCCGCTGCCGCCCTTCAACCGTGGGAGTCTACCGTGCGAAGCTCAGGGGTACCGGTTCTCCGGGAAAGCGGAGCTGAAAACGCTCTAACAATTCGGGCACAGTCTCGGGTTTTATTTCGAGGCCATAGCGCTCGCACAGACCGCCCATAACAGAGGGCTGAACATTCGTGACACCGCCCAGGTCCGAAAGCTCGCTGAAGAAGCGCTCGAAGCCGGCTGGAGCGATGATCTCGAGGATGCTGGCCGGTTCGTCACTGGCGTTCCAGAATGTATGCCATTGGTCGCGAGGCTTGAACACAAGATCGCCCGGCTCGGCAAATACCACGTCGTCGCCGAGCAGTGCGCCGAGACGCCCTCGAAGCACGTAGCTGTACTCGTCCTCTCGCGTATGGCGGTGCAATGGGGCTGCCAGCGCACGGGGAGACATCGGGTGTTCCACCAACGAGAAATGCTCACCCGCCTCTTCACCCCAAATCATGAACCTGACCCCGACAGTGCCTAAGAAACCCAGCTTGCCGTCACGTGGACCTACCATCTTCGGAGCCATTACAGTTCTGGAAGTCATCATGCGACTCTCTCCTTGATCAATTTGCGTTCCAATTGGGACCCAGGGACCGTTTCGTTGAAAACATCTGCTTTACACCCTTATGTGTAATGAGTAGCCTCCCCGTTACACATAAAGGTGTTGATTATGGACCTCGAGATCAGCGATGCAGACCTGGTGCGGCGGATCGGCAGCGGAATCGACACCGCAGCCGAGAGCGAGCTGGTCCACCGTATGGCCCCACGGATTCGGCTCTACGGACTCCGTCACTTGAGAAACGAATGCGCTGCGGAAGACCTTGCACAGGAGGTTCTTACGACTACGCTGGAATCGCTGCGAGAAGGCCGTCTGCGCGAACCGGAAAAGCTGGCGTGCTTCGTCATGGGAACGTGCCGTATGGTTGTGCTCAATCTGCGCCGTGGCCATCACAGAAGACAAACCCTGCTACACCAGTTCGGTGCTGAACTCATCCCGCCAACGCCGTTTGCTATGCCGCACCTCGATCGTGACCGCCTCAAGCAATGTGTTCAGAATCTGAATGAGCGAGAGCGCACGGTTGTCGTATTGAGTTTTTATAACGAGGAAACTGGAGCCGATGTCGCCAACTTCCTTGGCGTCTCTGAAGGCAATGTACGTGTGATACGCCACAGAGCGATTCACCAGTTGCGCCATTGCATGGGGGTTAGAGCATGAACTGCTCCCATCCCATCGACGCGGCAATTCTTGCCGACTATTGGGTTGATGCGCTGGCGCCTCCTGAAGAGGAAGCCGTCGAGGAGCATCTCCTCGGCTGCGACCTGTGTGGCACACGACTTCGAGAAGTGATTGCGCTTGCCGATGGAGTCCGAAACCTGGCGCGTGAAGGCTCGCTCCGAATGGTTGTGAGCGATGCCTTTCTCAAGTGCGTGGCGGAGGATGGTCTGCACGTCCGCAAATATGCCCCTTCCCCCGGAGGCGTCGTCGAGTGCACTGTAACGGCCGAGGACGACATGCTGATAGCACACCTCGCAGCGGACTTAAGCGGTGTGAAACGGGTCGATCTCTGCCTCTGTGACGAAAACGGGATTGAGCAGCTCCGTTTCCCAGATATTCCTCTTCGCCCCGAGGCCAGCAGCATCGCCTTTCAGGAATCCATCACATCCGCAAAGGCCGCCCCGTCGTACAGGGCGATCGTGCGTTTGGTCACTTTCGATGAGGGTGGCGCCGAACATCCGCTCAGTGAATATACGTTCAACCACACGCGCTCCTTGCCCGGCCCCGGCGCTGGCTAATTGACCCCGTTCCACACCCTGTTCACGGCGTTGACGATTGTGTCCGGTAAGCTCGATCGCTACTCCATCACCAGGTGCGTGGGAAATTCGCGTTTCAGCTGGTGACTTCAGGCCAATGCACTCATTGAGCTGCGCTGATCGTTGCATCTTCTTAACGCGAACCACTTGTCTGCATAGCCGGCTACTCGTACAGTTCCCGAAAAGTCGGCTTTTCGGTAAGCTCGACATCGCCAGTACAGCTGGATCATGGATGCAATGGCTCAATGCTGCCTGTATCGAGGAGGGAGTTGTCTTTCGTCGTGTCAGCCGAACCGGAACTGTCTGGGGTCCGAAGATAAGCGAAAAGCTTGTCTGGTGGGTGGTCCGTGAAAAGGCAAAAGCCGCAGGCATCAAGAAATTAGCAGCTGATTCGATTCCAAAGCTCAGTGGTTCAACTCTGTCTCTGGCCACCATTACCGCATCAATAAGCCGCAATTCCGGTGACGCTTTGACCGATGATTAGCGTGTGAATATCGTGGGTACCTTCGTAGGTCTTCACCGATTCCAGATTCATCATGTGACGCATAATCGGATAGTCGTCTGCGATGCCATTCGCACCGAGGATATCTCGTGCCATGCGTGCACACTCAAGCGCCATCCACACATTGTTCTTCTTCGCCATCGAGATGTGCTGAAACGCTGCCTTCCCCTGATCTTTCAGGCGGCCAAGTTGCAGCGATAATAGTTGTGCCTTGGTGATCTCCGTGATCATCCACGTGAGCTTTTCCTGCACAAGTTGATGGCTGGCAATGGGTTGATCACGAAACTGTTTCCGCAGCTTCGCATACTGCAAGGCGGTGTCATAGCAGGCCATAGCAGCGCCAATCGCACCCCAGCTGATGCCGTACCGTGCCTGACTGAGACACATCAGAGGAGATTTCAGCCCATCTGACTTCGGCAGCAGGTTCTCCGCCGGAATGCGGACATCCTGCATGGCCAGGCCTGAGGTGACTGAAGCGCGAAGAGACCACTTGCCATGCACATCGTGCGTGGAAAATCCGGGACGGTCGGTTTCAACAAGAAAGCCGCGAATGCGCCAGTTCTCTGGAGCGACGCCCTGCTCTTCGACCTTAGCCCATATCACGGCAACATCAGCGATGCTACCGGAGGTAATCCACATCTTCTCTCCATTGAGAACATAATCGTCGCCATCTTTGCGTGCGCGCGTTCTCATGCTGCTGGGGTTCGAGCCGAAATCCGGCTCGGTCAGCCCGAAGCAGCCAAGCTTTTCTCCTGTAGCCATCTTCGGCAGCCAGTAGTCCTTTTGCTGCTCTGTGCCAAAGGCAAAGATGGGATACATCACCAGCGCCGACTGCACGCTGACAAAGCTGCGGAGGCCGGAGTCTCCGCGCTCAAGTTCCTGCATCAGCAGGCCGTATTCGACGTTGTTCATTCCAGCGCAGCCGTACCCTTCAATCGTTGCCCCATAGAAGCCGAGTTCACCCATGGGACGAACCAGCTCGCGCGGAAAGCGGCCGTCGCGGTTGCACTGTTCAATGATAGGGATGAGTTTGTCGTCGACAAAGGCTCGCGTGTTACGGCGAACGAGTAGTTCATCGTCCGAGAGAAGAGAGTCAAATTGGAGGAAATCAACTCCTTGAAACTTGAATGCCATAGCAGTAAAGTACCTCAGGAAGAGACGACTTGTTGCACATCCGAAGGGCGAACCGATCGTGTGGTGTTCATCCTCGGCTCAGGAGGACCACAATGGCGGATCCCGTAAAGACTCCGGACGAAGATATGCACAAGGGCGCAGTAGAAGACGATACTGTTCAGCCTGATTTCACGCGGCGCTCACACAACTCCATGGCTGGTCAGCTTGGGCATCGGGATCAGGATGAGATGTTAAAGGACAACGATACGGATTACCCTGAGCCCAATGCAGAAGCGGAACACAGCGGCGAATAGCAGTCTCGAGCTCAAAAACTACATCAACCTCTGCATTACTTCATCGAGCACCGCCTTGCCCGGCCGCACACGCGCATCCGGCAAGGTGGCCAGAGGCTCGTCGACCAGGTTCAACAGCTCGGTGAAGGTAGGCTTCGCAGTGTTCAGGTAGAAGATACCGGTCAGGATTTCATCCTTTGCATGTGCGGCCATCAGTGCAGAAATCGCTCCGGCGCGATCCGTCGGATCGAAGTCTTCATGCAGCTTGCGCAGGTGTAAATGACTGCCGTCATGCATCTTCACCTCGATCGTCGTGCCTGGATCGTATTCCACCTCGATCTCCTGGAAGTAAGGCACGAAGCCAACTTCGGAGATCGCCTCTTCATGCTCCTGCATGTATTTGTAGCTTTTAGTAGAGCCTTCGTGATCATTGAACGTAACGCAGGGCGAAATGACATCGAGCACGACAGTGCCGTTGTGCGCGATTGCTGCTTTCAACATGGCAAGCAACTGCTTCTTGTCTCCCGAGAAGGACCGCCCCACGAATGTAGCCCCCAATTGAACTGCAAGGGCGCATAGATCGATCGCCGGCAGATCGTTGATGACCCCGGTCTTTAGCTTTGACCCAAAATCTGCAGTCGCGGAGAATTGCCCCTTCGTTAAGCCGTAGACGCCATTGTCCTCAATGATGTAGATGATAGGGAGATTGCGGCGGAGCATATGGACAAACTGCCCCATACCAATGGAGCCAGTGTCTCCGTCGCCACTCACGCCCAACGCTTTCATGGTGTGGTTGGCCAGCAGAGCTCCTGTTGCAACCGAAGGCATGCGCCCATGAACGCTGTTGAACGAGTGAGCTCGGCTCATGAAGTAGGCCGGGCTCTTCGAGGAGCAGCCGATGCCGGAAAGCTTCATCAGCCGTTCAGGTTGAACTCCCATCTCGTAGCAGGCATCGATGATACGTTCCGAGATCGCGTTATGGCCGCAGCCAGCGCACAGCGTCGTCTTGCCGCCCCGATAATCAAGAACCTGAAGCCCGATCCTGTTTGTCTTGACTGCCGGCTTCAACGTCGCTGCATCGGATGTAGCTGGAGTTGTTGCCATCTCAGATTCCTTCCTGCGTGACAAGATCGTCGGTGATGGACCGCGCGTCAATCGGCAACCCGTTGAAGTGGCGGATGCTGCGCAGCCTTATAACATCCTCAGCCCTTATATCCAGTTTCAGCAGGCTCAGCATCTGAGAGTCGCGGTTCTGCTCCACCACGTATACCCGGTCGTGCAAGGAGATAAAGTCATGGATTTCGCTCGTGAATGGATAGGCACGAAGTCTGAGATAGTCTGTTTCGGTTCCGTATTCCTTGCGCAACTGATCGCGGCTCTCACGCGCTGCAAAATCAGAGGTTCCAAACGCAATCAGCCCGATCTTCGCCCTGCCCGTCTGCACGACTTCGGGTCGAGGAACCAGCGACCGGGCATTCTCGAACTTCTTTGCCAGCCGCTCCATGTTGTTGAAATAGTCGTCGGGCCGCTCAGTGTATTGGGCCTTTTCGTTATGGCCTGAGCCGCGTGTGAAGTAGGCCGCAAGCGGATGGTCGGTCCCCGGCAGTGTGCGATAGCCCACGCCATCACCATCGACATCTTTATAGCGGGCGAATCCGCCCAGCTTCTTCAAATCCTCCGCATTCAGAACCTTTCCTCGGTTCAACGGCTTGTCGGAGTAAGGAAAGGGATCGGACATCCAGTTGTTCATGCCCAGATCGAGATCAGACATGACGAAAACAGGAGTCTGTAATCGCTCCGCGAGATCGAACGCCGCTTGCGCCATCTCGTAGCACTCTCTGACATTGCCCGGAATCAACATAACGTGCTTTGTGTCTCCGTGCGACAGAAACGCGACAGAGAGCAGATCGCCCTGCTGATTGCGCGTGGGCAGACCTGTCGACGGTCCCGTACGCTGTATATCGAAAATCACCCCCGGCAGCTCGGCGTAATAGCCCAGCCCTGCGAACTCTGCCATAAGCGAGATACCTGGCCCCGATGTCGCCGTCATTGCCCGCGCTCCTGCCCAGCCGGCGCCCAGCACGGCGCCAATTGCCGCCAGCTCGTCTTCAGCCTGCACGACTGCAAAGGTCGCTTTGCCGTTATCTTCTATGCGATACCGCTTTGCGAGATCAATGAAGTTTTCGACCAGCGACGATGACGGCGTGATCGGATACCACATCGCCACCGTGCAGCCCGCAAAGACACATCCAAGTGCAGCTGCCGTATTTCCGTCGATGATGATCTTCCCTGCGGTTTCGTTCATCGGCTCCAGCACGAAGGGATCGTGCTTCGTGAAGTTTGCCGAGGCATACTCGTAGCCTGCCTGGACCGCCGCCCAGTTGAGGTCCGCAGCCTTAATCTTCTTAGCAAACTGCTTGCGCAGGGCGGCTTCGACGGCGGCGAGATCCATCTTCAGAAGCTGCGCAGCGATGCCAACGTAGACCATGTTCTTGACCAGCTTGCGCAGCTTCGCCTCAGGACAGACTGCAGCGGTTAGCTTGTCAAACGGCACCGGATAGCAGGCCACATCGTTCCGGAGCTCCTGAAGATTGGCAGACTCTTCATAGATCGCCGCTGCTCCCGCCGGCAGCGAAAGCATGTCCTCCCGACATGTCTCCGGATTCATCGCAATCAGGATGTCGATCTCCTTCTTGCGAGCGACATATGCATCTTTGCTGGCGCGGATCGTGTACCAGGTCGGGAGGCCGGCAATATTGGAAGGAAAGAGGTTTTTGCCGCTGACCGGAATGCCCATCCGGAAGATTGACCGCAGCAAGACCAAGTTGGCCGACTGTGATCCTGATCCGTTTACCGTCGCGACCTGGATGCTGAAGTCGTTGACAATGTTTCCCTGCGGAGGCCGAGCCATCTCTGTTTCAGTCTGGGTCCCGCCCTCGGTGTTGCCTGTCCGCGCGACGTGTTCTGCCGCCATGAGTAGTTCTCCCTCCTTGAACGAAACCTGGGAGTTTCCAAGCCACAATACCATATACATTCCAACGCTCGGTTTGAGGCGCGCGCGTCATGCTGTGCAACGTCAGAACCCGCAAGCGGATCCTGTCTTTTCACTCTGGAGCAACCAGACAAATTGTTTTTGACGGGTCGTACTTCAATTGATAACGTGATTTGTCTGAATGCTGATGGAGATTAAGCCGCATAATGGTTTGAGCAACAGGTTCGGTTGATAACATTTACCGGCTCAGGTGTTTATGAATCCTCCGGTCTTCGGCGCGTACCTCCCCATCGTTGTCCTTGCGATCGCCGCCGCAGGTTTTGCTATCGCTCCGCTCGTACTTGCATGGCTCTGGTCAAAGAGCTTCTCTCCACCCAAGCCTGGACCGCACAAAAACTCCACGTACGAGTGCGGTTTGGAGTCAAAGGACAGCACCTGGATACCCTTCAGGCCGGAATATTATCTCTACGCGATCATCTTTCTGATCTTCGACGTAGAAGCGATCTTCCTGCTGCCGTTCGCCGTCGCATTCACTGGTCTAGGCGTGGGGGCCTCAATCGCCATGATGGTCTTTTTGCTGCTGCTGGTCGAAGGGCTCGTATGGGCATGGCAGAAAGGCGTATTGACCTGGGTATGACGATCAGGCACAAGAAATGACAGTGCAGAACGTCGAAGAATCAGGACGGCACAGGAACGCCATGGACCAGAAACTCAGAATCGAGTTGAGCAAACAAGGGATCGTTACAACGACCCTTGAAGAGCTCTACAACTGGGGCCGGAAGAACTCCGTGTGGCCAATGACGTTTGGTCTGGCGTGCTGCGCCATCGAAATGATTGCAACAAGCATGGCCCGCTATGATCTGGCGCGGTTCGGCGCCGAAGTCTTCAGAGCCTCGCCTCGTCAGGCGGACCTGATCATCGTCTCCGGCACTGTGACCAAAAAGATGGCCCCCCAGGTGGTGCGCCTTTACAACCAGATGGCGGAGCCAAAGTACGTCATCGCCATGGGAGCGTGCGCCATCTCAGGCGGCCCCTTCAAGCAGGGGTACAACGTCTTGAAGGGTATCGACCGCTACATTCCCGTTGATGTTCATATTCCCGGATGCCCTCCGCGTCCCGAGGCCCTCATCGATGCGTTCATGACCCTGCAGAAAATGATCGACAAACAAACGCTGACAGGCGAAGGCAGACCGCGGCATCTGGACCCGGAAGCGCCCAGCGAATTTGTTGTGCCGCGATTCGGCGCGCATGATCTCGAGCCGCCGAATAACCCTGAAGTCTTTCACATTCTCAACAACGTCGATTCATGCGCGGCAGGAGAGGTTGATGCTGGAAGAGATTAAGGTCAGGCTCGAAACTTCTGTTCCCGGTTGCCACCCAGAGATCATCCTCAACGGCAGCCCCTCAGGGCAGCACTCCCTGCTACTCGATTCTGCTCACGCGGTGGAAGCCGCAACGTTTCTGCGTGACGATGCAGAGCTGCGGCTCGATTACTGCTCCAACGTGACCGGTGTGGACTGGCTTGAAACAGAGCACTCTCACGGACATCTCGAAGCTGTTTACCATCTCTATTCCATGGAGAGGAAGCACGGCCCTGTCGTGCTTCGGCTGCGCACAGAGAACCGCACGGACAGAGCCCATTTGCCCTCGCTTACCCTGGTTTGGAGAAGCGCCGAGTTTCAGGAGCGCGAAATCTTCGACCTTTATGGAATCGTCTTCGACGGCCACCCAGATCTGCGCCGCATCCTGATGTGGGATGAATTCGAAGATCATCCCATGCGCAAGGATTACGTCGAACCCAACGATTACGAATACGAACCGACAGCCCACGATGACGTTTTGACAAAGGCAAAGCAGCATGCCATGCGGCAACCCGAGTAAACCATGACGAGCATGACGACAGCGCCGGTCGAGGACGAGATGCACGAGGACGACCTTGCTGACGGCGGTAAGGATGAACTGCTGGAAATTGCTCTGGGACCGCATCATCCCTCGACGCATGGCGTCTTCCGCATGGATGTGGTGCTGGACGGTGAACAGGTCGTGAGGCTGAAGCCCGTCTTCGGCTACCTGCATCGCAACCACGAGAAGATCGCTGAATCAGCCAGCTACCTTGGCTCGATGCCGTATACGGATCGGCTCGACTACATCTGTTCGCTTACCAACAACTGGGCCTATGCCCTCGCCGTCGAAAAGCTCGCCGGGTTACAGGTTCCAGAGCGCGCCGAGTACATACGCGTTATCACTGCTGAGCTCACGCGTCTGGTGAATCACACCGCCACGATCGGGTTTCTGACGCAGGAGATGGGCGCCAGCGGCACACCGCTGATGTACGCCTTCCGCGAACGCGAAAAGATACTCGACCTGTTCGAATCGCTCACCGGCTCAAGAATGATGTGCAACTACATGCGTTTTGGTGGCTGTCGCGTGGAGTTGCCCGCTGGTTGGCTTGAACAGGCGAAGAGGGTTGTTGAAGAGTTCCCACGCTTCTTGGATGAGTATGAGCAGTTGTTGACCGGAAATGAAATCTTCATGGCACGCGCTCAGGGCGTCGGCGTGCTTAAGAGAGATCTGGCAATCAATGCTGGCGTGACGGGTCCGATGCTTCGCGCGTCAGGAGTGAACTATGACATCCGGAAAGTGGACAAATACGGAATCTATGACCGCTTCGAATTCAAAATTCCGTTGGGTGAGCACGGTGATGTCTACGATCGCTACATGGTCCGCATGCTGGAGATGCGTGAATCGTTAAAGATTCTCAACCAGGCCCTGCGCGACCTTCCACAAGGCCCCATCATGGACCCCAAGGCAAAGATCCGAGGCTTCCGGCCAAAACCTGGCGAAGCTTACGGACGGATCGAAGCACCCAAAGGCGAGCTCGGTTTCTATCTGATCAGCGACGGCTCGCCCAATCCGTACCGATACCGCGTCCGCCCTCCAAGTCTGATCAACCTGACTGTTCTTGAAGATATGTGCCGCGGTTACAGTGTCGCAGACACCATTGTGATCTTTGGCACCGTAGATATTGTGCTGGGGGAGGTGGACCGTTAAAACGCCCGATACATTTGTGACGAGTCACGCACGCTCTACGGGAGACATCAGCCATGCTGGGTGAAGGCATCCTGAAAGGACTGGTGGAGACTGCCCGGAACTTCTTCGGCAGCTTCGTCAGCAAGGACCGGCTGACCACCGTTCAGTTTCCTGAAGAGCGACTGCCTCAACCCGAAGCCGCGCGCAATTTTCCCTTCCTCGTCTACGACGGCGGCGACCCGCTGGCAGGCATGCGTTGTGTTGCCTGCCAGATATGCGAAAAAGAATGCCCGCCCAAGTGCATCTTCATCGAAAAGAGCAGCGACAAGAAACCCGACTACACGGGCAAGCCACAGTTTTATCCGGCGGTCTTCAATATCGACGTGTCAGTCTGCATGAGTTGCCAGATCTGCGTTGAAGTCTGCCCGTTCGACGCCATCGAGATGGACAATGCCTTTGAGCTGAGCACGACCGATCGCTTTCGCGGGCTGCTCTGGAACAGAGAGGAACTGGCGAAGGCCAACAGCTACTTTCACAAGATCCATCCCGCTACAGCAACCGAAGTGGATGAGCGGCTGGCTGCAGCGAAAGCGAAAGCTGAGGCCAAAGCGAAGCCTGCGGGGGACGCGGCCGCTTCGACAGCACCTCAACCTGATTCTCCGCCTGCGACAAACTGACAGCTATGACTGAAACGATCGACCAAATCTTCGTTCTACTCAAACTGTGGATTCTGGCACATTCGCCTGTTTGGGTGCAGCCTCTTTTGTCTGCTGCGTTGTCAGCCGTCGCCATTCTTGTTGTGTTCGCGTCCCTGTTCGCCTTAACGACCATCCTTGAGCGTAAGGGATTAGGCCGCTTCCAGAACCGGTACGGTCCGAATCGAGTCGGCCCCTTTGGCCTGTTACAACCGCTCGCAGACGGTCTGAAATCGCTGACTAAGGAAGATATCGTTCCACACTCAGCAGATGGCGTCGTTCACTTGCTGGCGCCCATTGCGCTCGTCGTCGCAGCCTTCCTGGGCTATGCCGTTCTGCCCCTGGGCCGAAACATGGCTGCTATCAATCTGGATACCGGCCTGCTTTATTTCTTTGCCGCGGGCTCGGTCGTCGAACTCACTGTCTTCATGGCGGGCTGGTCCAGCCGCAACAAGTACTCGCTGCTCGGCGCGATGCGCGCGATTGCACAGATGATCAGCTACGAAATTCCGTTGATTCTTTCCACGATTACCATCGTCATGGCCGCAGGTGCTCTATCAACTGTCGCCATAGTGGAAAGTCAGTCCGGTTATTCAGGAATCTGGCCCCACTGGTTTGTCTTCGCTCCGTGGGGGTTTGCCGGCTTCGTGCTTTTTATGATCGCAGGCATCGCGGAATCCAACCGTTCGCCGTTTGATCTGCCTGAAGGCGAATCCGAAATCATCGCAGGCTATTTCATCGAGTATTCAGGCTTTAAATTCGCTCTGTTTTTTCTCGGCGAATACATCGGGATGTTCGCGATCTGCGGGCTGGCTATCACGCTCTTTCTCGGAGGATGGACCGCACCATTTTCCTTTCTCACATGGGTCCCCTCGTACTTCTGGTTTTTCGCCAAACTTTTCGTGCTGATTGCCATGCTTATCTGGATCCGCAGTACACTTCCTCGCCTTCGCATGGACCAGCTTATGGGCTTTGCGTGGAAATTCATGCTGCCGATGGCATTGATCAACCTGTTTGCCGCCGGAATCTGGCATTTTATACCGCCCGGCGCTATTCGATGGCTTGTTAGCGCAATCCTGATTGCTGTCCCTTACCTCCTGCTTGGCCGCGGCCTCATGCAGTCCAATAAGCTGGAAAAACGGATCTATCGCTTCGCCGATTAGCATTGCATGCCATGGTGCAGTTTTGCGCCGTGAAGAAGTAGTTATTGCCGGGGACCTGCGAATTTACGACAATGCCACTGTTGTGACAGCTGCGGGACGAAGGCCAATGAAGATGGAGGCGCGCCGGGAGAAGTGAGCTTGTCATTTGCCATCATCGCTGTGTTCACTGTAGCCGGGGCGCTTGCTGCAATGATTCTGCGCAACCTTGTCCATTGCGTCCTGGCCCTGGTGGTGGCGTTTACGGGATTGGCCGGCTTATATCTCCAGCTTGGCGCTCAATTCGTTGGTTTTACCCAAATCCTGATCTATGTCGGCGCAGTAGCGATCCTCATTGTCTTCGCAACACTTCTTACCCGAAGCCACGAACCGCGGGCACGGACGGTTGTTTCGCCCGGATGGGTCACGAGCAGCCTCAGCGCGGCCGCTGTATTTGGCATCCTTGCCTGGTCAATTCGTTCGAGCGTGATATCGAAGCTTCCGATACTACCGCGCCCCGAAGTCACCGTAAAGCAGATTGGCGACGCCTTGATGTCGCAGTTTGTGCTTCCGCTTGAGGTAATTGGCCTGCTGCTAACGGCCGCGCTTGTAGGAGCGGTGACCATTGCCATGCGTGAACAGAGGAGCAGGAAATGACAGCGCCGGTCAGCTACCTTCTCGTCTCCGCAGTCATCTTCGCCATCGGTCTGGCAGGCGCGCTCGTGCGCCGTAACGCCATACTCGTTCTCATCGGAGTTGAACTGATGCTCAACGCTGCGAATCTGAACTTCATCACATTCTGGCGTTACGGCCCGAATCCCGAAGCACTGACAGGCGTCATGTTTGCTCTGTTTTCAATCGGTGTTGCAGCGGCCGAGGCTGCAGTTGGCTTAGCTCTGATCATCGCTGTATATCGGCATTTCAACACGACGGATCTCGATCGGATCGATTCCATGAGGGGATGAGGTGAAAGTGGCCTGGATTGTAGATAACCTCTGGCTCATTCCGGCATTGCCCGTCCTGGCAGCGGGTCTGAGCGCACTTGCTCAGCGCAAACGGCGCCTGTTTGCGGCATCCGTTGCCATTGGCTCCATGTCTCTCTCTCTATTACTGTCCCTGATTGCCTTTGCAGAAGTTCTCCGGTCCAACAATCACGAGAGCACAACGAGGCAGGTCTCCAATTTCGGCTGGTTTCAGGTGGGGAGTGAGTGGCTCAAAGTGGGATGGGTGCTCGATCCACTTACAGCCGTAATGCTGGTGATGGTCACATTCGTCGGCTTGCTTATCTTCATCTATAGCGTCGGCTATATGGCCCACGACGATAACTTCGCGCGCTTCTTCTGCTTCCTCTCACTCTTTGCCGGGGCAATGCTGGGCCTCATCATTGCGAACAGCCTCCTGTTGCTCTTTATCTGCTGGGAGATCGTCGGCCTCACATCATATTTGCTCATCGGTTTCTGGTATCAAAGGCCAAGCGCAGCAGCCGCGGCAAAGAAAGCATTCATTACGACGCGAATCGGCGATCTCGCGTTCCTGCTGGGAATGGTGTGGCTGTATTCCCAGGCAGGTACGTTGCTGTTCTACGACAATGGCGCTGGCTGCCTTGAGCACACCGCGCTCATCAAGCTCATCACGCAGACGACAATCTTCGGCATGGCTACTTCCACTGGAATTGCGCTACTGATCTTTTGTGGCGCAATCGGAAAGTCTGGCCAAGTGCCGTTGCATGTCTGGCTGCCGGATGCCATGGAAGGCCCAACGCCGGTGAGCGCGCTAATTCACGCGGCTACCATGGTTGCTGCCGGCGTCTTCCTGATTGCGCGAGTGTATCCACTCATGAGCGCGCATGGCGTACTCGATTTGTCGCCCGCATCAGCAACCCCTCTGAATGTTGTGACCTGGGTAGGCGCAATCACTGCTGTCTTCGCAGCGAGTATTGCCGTTGCTCAGGATGACATCAAGCGCATCCTCGCCTACTCTACTGTTTCGCAACTCGGTTACATGATGCTCGGCCTCGGTGTTGGTGGTGTTGCTGTAGGAATGTTTCATCTCATCACCCACGCTTTTTTCAAAGCCTTGCTATTCATGGGCGCGGGATCGGTCATTCATGGCTGCCATGAGGAACAGAACATCCGTCGCATGGGCGGATTGCGCAAGTTCATGCCAATCACATTCGCCACATACGCAGTGGGGATGCTCGCACTGTGCGGCTTTCCGCTCCTCTTTTCAGGCTTCTGGAGCAAGGATGCGATCCTTCACGCAGCATTTACCTGGAGTGGATCGCGAGTCCCGTTCTATCTCGCGTCTTTTGGTGTCCTGCTAACCGCCTTTTACATGATGAGACAGGTCCTGTACGTCTTCTTCGGGAAGCCGCGATTCGAACCGGCTGGAACGACTCCGCACGAAAGCCCCGCTGTCATGACACTCCCGCTCATCATTCTTGCGGGTTTTTCCATCCTGCTGGGACTGATCGGCACACCCGAATGGGAATGGTTCAGCGCATTTCTTAATGACCAGCCCTCACGGTTCGATCCTCGAAGATTCGCAGAAAGTGGTTTCCTGGCAGTGATGCTTTTGTCCACGATTCTTGTCCTGATTGGCCTGGGAATGGGTTGGTTGCTTTACGGCAGGAAACCGGCTCGGGGGGCTGAAGCGCCCGATGCCGTCGAACAATTCGCCCCACAAATCTTCAAGCTCCTTCGTAATGGCTGGTTTATCGACGCTTTTTATGGGGCTACTTTTGTTCGATTCATAACATGGTTCTCCACCTTCTGTGATTGGCTCGATCGATGGGCCTTCAATGGCGCGGTTCAGTTCATATCCTCGCTTACGGTCGGAGCCTCGAGACTGAGCCGCTCAACCGATGTTTTAGTGGTCAATCGCATCTTTGATCGAAGCTGCGAGGAAACAGTTCTCAGCGGCCGGCTTCTTTCGCGCCTCCAGGGTGGTCGCGTGCAGAGTTATCTTCGAATCATCGGAATCGCCTTTGCAGGATTCGTTCTATTCCTCATCTGGGGTCACCACGGATGACGGTGTTCCCATCCCTTTCAGTGCTGACGGCCGTGCCGCTAATCGGTGCCGTTACGATCCTTGGCCTTGGTGACAAGCAGAAGAGCCGCGCTCGAATCCTCGCGTTAATTTTCAGTTTCATTGCGCTCGCTTTGACGCTCACACTGTGTTATCGATTCGACTCGGCATCCGGACAATTTCAGTTCCAGGAAATGCACGCATGGATCCCCGCGCTTGGTGCGGACTATCGCTTAGGTATCGACGGGCTTGGGCTCGTGATGGTCCTGCTTTCGGCTCTTGTTGTCACTATTTCAATTGCCGCATCCTCGCAGATCCGCGAACGAGAAAGGCTCTATTTCACTTTGGTCCTGTTCCTTCAAGCGGGTCTGTTCGGAACATTCACGGCTTTGAACTTTTTTCACTGGTTCATCTTCTGGGAGCTCAGCCTCATCCCTGCCTTCTTCCTCATCCGACTGTGGGGCGGACCTCGACGCGCGTCCGCAGCGACTCAATTTTTCGTCTACATGATGGTCGGAAGCGTCGCATTGTTACTCGCGTTTCTTGCTTTGCTTCAGTGCACCGGAACATTTGATTTCCCTCGACTGTCTGCATTGGCGCGAGATGGGCAACTCGTCCCAGCAATAGCTGCACATCTCGCCTGGCACAGGTTTACGCCGGAACAGATTGCACTTCTGATTTTTGGCGGTGTATTTCTCGGCTTCGCCGTTAAGGTTCCCCTCATCCCCTTTCATACTTGGCTTCCTTCGACATACGCCGAAGCGCCAACCGGCACGACAATGTTGCTCACCGGTGCAATGTCCAAAATGGGTGTCTACGGGTTCCTTAGAATCGTTCTCCCTATCTTTTCCCCACAGATACGATCTGTGCTGACGCCGCTCTTGTGGCTCGCTGTCTTCACAATTGTTCTTTCTGCTTTCGCGGCCCTCGCGCAAAAAGACTTGAAGCGTATCTTCGCCTACTCCTCGATCAATCACCTTGGCTACTGCATGCTCGGAATTTTCGCATCCGCAAGCCTCACCGGTAATTCCGTCGCTCTAACAACAACTAGAATCGCGGCTCTCGATGGCGTGATCCTGCAGATGTTCAACCACGGCTTAACTGCCGCGACGCTGTTTTGGTTTGTGGCATTGCTTGAGAAACGCAGTGGGGGCTTGCGTGGTTTAGACGATTTCGGTGGTCTCCGCAGGGTCGTTCCGATCTTCACCGGGCTGATGGGCATCGCACTGTTTTCCTCTCTTGGCTTGCCTGGGCTGAACGGCTTCATCGGAGAATTCCTTATCTTTCGAGGCTCGTTCCCACTCGCGACATGGGCTGCTTCGCTCGCCCTCATCGGTCTACTTGTGACTGCAATCTTCATCCTGACGATACTTCAGCGTGTCTTCTCTGGCCCTCTCAACGAGCGCTGGTCGAACATGCCGGACCTCACAGTCACCGAACGGGTCGCGCTGTTCTTCCCAATCGCCCTCATGTTCGCGATAGGCGTCTTCCCGCAACTTGTTCTCGGCATCTTCAACAGCACCGTCATCACACTGGTGCAGCAGGTGAGGTACTAACTCTTGCTCGCCTGGACAATTTACATATCGTTTCTGGGAGCGCTTGTCCTGATGTTGCCCGGGGTACCTGCAAAGGCTGCGCGCGGCATCGCATTGTTCGCGGCCATTGCGGGATTTACCGTCACTATCTCTCAGTTGCTGCGGCCGGCACACAGCGCCATTGCCACCATCGTTCATCGATCATGGGTTCCGTCGCTCGGTATCGAATACTATCTTGCCGCTGATGGCATCAGTCTCGTGCTCGTCCTGCTCACAGGAATCGTTGCCGTTGCAGGCGTTCTCTTCTCCTGGAACATCGGACATCGCTCCAAAGAATTCTTCGCACTTTACCTCGCCCTTATCGGAGGAGTGTACGGCGTATTTCTCAGCGCCGACTTATTCCTGCTCTTCGTCTTCTACGAGATCGCCATCATTCCGAAGTATTTCCTCATTGCCATCTGGGGTTCGACGCGACGCGAATACGCTGCCATGAAGCTTGCCCTCTACTCGTTGGTAGGCAGCGCAATGGTCCTTATCGTACTGATCGCGGCATACGTAGTGGCTGGTGCAAAGACGATGAACCTCCTTGCACTATCACAATTCCAGTTTCCTCTTCACTTTCAGATGTGGGCGTTTCCGCTCATGTTTGTCGGCTTCGGAATTCTGGCCGGTCTCTGGCCATTTCACACCTGGGCTCCCACAGGCCATGTCGCCGCGCCAACAGCAGCTTCCATGCTGCTTGCCGGAGTTGTGATGAAACTGGGCGCATACGGCTGCCTGCGCGCAGCGGCCCTATTCCCTCGCGGGCTCGATCCATGGGGATTCACAGTCCTCGGCCTTGCTTCCTGGCAGGATGTCTTTAGCCTGCTTGCGGTGATTGGCATCGTCTATGGCGCCATGGTTGCGCTCGTACAGCAGGACTTCAAATTCGTCATAGGCTATTCCAGCGTGAGCCACATGGGCTTCGTGCTGTTAGGCCTCATGACTCTGAACCGTATCGGGCTCACCGGAGCAGTACTGCAGATGTTTTCTCATGGTGTCCTGGCAGCCCTGCTGTTCGCTGTCGTAGGGCGCATGGTCTATGACCGCACGCACACTCGCGACCTGGCCGCACTGAACAAAATGCATCTCAACAAAGCCATACCTTTCGCGGCGGTCACATTCGTCCTTGCGGCGATAGCTTCCATTGGAATGCCCGGTTTCAGCGGCTTCGTGGCCGAACTCCAGGTTCTCGTTGGGACCTGGAGCGCATTTCCAATCTATGTAGTTGGCGCTGGCATCGGAATTGCAGTCTCCGTGGCCTACATGTGGCGCGCAATGCAGAAGGCGTTTTTCTCCGACACCGGCCCCGAGAGTACAACGCCCCCACTTCCTCCCATTTCGATGCCCGAACGCCTCGGGGCTGCCACGTTAATCATCGCAAGCCTCACTATCGGACTTTATCCGCAATTGCTCTTGAACCTGGTAATACCAGCCTTGACCTCACCGCTCTTTGACGGCTTGCGGAAAGGACACTGGTAATGACTCCAGTCTCCTATACCGCGCTCCTTCACCTCCTCCTGCCGGAGGTGATTCTGATCGTCACTGCCTTGCTCGTGCTTGCCAGATCTCCCAATCTCCGAACGGCTCCATCCCGTATCCGGTTCACCACGGGAGCCGTAATCTCTGGTATCGGCTGCATTGGCACGATCGCACAAATACTGCGCGCTCCACAGCAAGCGAACGTGTTGAATGGGGCTCTCGTCATTACCCCGGAAATACATCTGATTCAAATTGCTCTACTCATCCTGACAGTTCTTATCGTCGTCCTATCGATTGGATCCTCTTTCATCTCCCATGTTGGCGAATACTTCGCTGTCACTCTCTTTGCAACCGCCGGCATGATGCTCCTCGTGAGCTCAGAGAATGTCCTTCTGATCTTCCTCTCCCTGGAATTGTTGAGCCTTTCTCTTTACGTTCTCAGCGCTTAACAAGCGCAGCTCCCATTCAGCAGAAGCCGCATTGAAGTATTTTCTCTTCGGCGGAACGTCCGCCGCGTTCCTGTTGTTTGGACTCAGCCTTCTCTACGGCCTATCCAACTCAATAAATCTCGTGCAAATTGCGCACGCAATGAAAAGTCCGCCTCTGGACCCGCTCTTGGCTGTAGCAATCGTCATGATCGTCCTCGGGTTTGGCTTCAAGGTCGCGGCGGTCCCGTTTCATTTCTGGGCGCCGACGTCTATGAAGTAGCGCCTGCCAACAGCGCCGCATTGATTGCCTCCAGCGCAAAGGTCGCGGGTTTCGTCATCTTTTATCGGGTGATGGTTATCGGCTTCGCAGGAGCAGAAGGCAGCGGCGACTGGAGACATTACACGCCCGGCTGGGTTCCAGTGGTAGCAGTCGTGGCTGTTTTGTCGATGGTTCTCGGAAATCTAGTGGCCATCACGCTGTTCCAGCGTCCGCAGGCTTCTTGCCTACTCTGCCATCGCGCACACTGGATACATCCTGCTGGCGCTCGTAGCGGACACCGAACAGAGCTTCGTTGCTCTGCTCGACCACGCGATCACCTATGCTTTAACCCTGATTGGTGCATTTGGGGTCGTCTCTATTGTCGAAGAGCAGGTCGGCGGTGAGAGCTCTCCGACTTTGCCGGGCTAGCCGCCGGGCGCCTGTGATCTCCCTCTGCATGCTGGTTTTTATGCTCTCGCTTGGAGGAATTCCACCTCTGGCCGGGTTTTCGGCAAATTCTTTCTCTTTGCTTCGACGCTGTCCGCTGGACAACATACACTCGGTCTGCTCTGGCTCGTGCTTGTGGCCGTTGCCATGAGCACCGTTTCTCTCTATTACACCTGCAAGTGTTGAAGCGTATCTATATTGCGGAACCGCCTTCCGAGATCCGCCCGATACAAGTGCCGATCGTAAGCCAGCTTGTTCTTTGTGCAATTGCGCTGAGCATTCTCCTGCTGGGTTGCGCGCCAAACCTCTTTTTGAATTGGCTGCACCAACCAATTGCATCGCCTATTTCTGACAGAACCTGGCCGGCTACGAATTCTTGCTCACCGTGACGTGAACGAGGCG
>CAWHBA010000009.1:0-119339 GCA_963827415.1 uncultured Acidobacteriaceae bacterium | reverse complement strand
TCTGTTGCTCCTTTCGGAATGACCTTTGTTTTGATCTTCGATCACAGGTGATCGCATGTCTGTGTTGGTTTGGGGGATGGTTGGGGCGGGTATTGCCGCGCTGATTGCGGGGCTCGTTCTGGTGCGGGGGCGGTTTCGGGCGGCGTCGGGCGCGGGCAAGCTGATCGTGCTGGGGCCGGTGTTCGAGGCGACGGCGCTGGCAATCTTTTCCGCGGAGCATTTTCTGGCGGCGCGCGGAATGATGGGGATAGTGCCGAAGTGGCTGCCGGGGCCGCTGTTCTGGACGTACTTTTTTGGCGTGGCGCTGGCGGCGGCGGCGATCAGTTTTGTTGTGTGGCGCGGTGTGCGGTGGTCGTCGGTGCTGCTGGCGCTGTTTTTTCTGCTGATCGTTGCCACGGTTGATCTGCCGAACCTGCAGAAGGGTCTTCATAACCGGTTGTTCTGGACGCTGACGGTGCGGGAGACGTGCTTTGCGGGCGGGGCGATGACTCTGGCCGGCAGTATGTGGCCGAGTGCGTGGCTATCCAGAGTGGGGCGGATCATCGTCGGGGCGACGATGATCTTCTATGGAATCGAGCACTTTTTCTACCCGCACAATGTGCCGGGGGTGCCGCTGGAGAAGATGACGCCTGGGTGGATTCCGGGGGCGGTGGGGATTGCGTCGTTTGTCGGGATCGTTCTGGTGATTGCGGGTGTCGCGGTGTTGATTGGGCATGGGGTGCGCGTTGCAGCGGCGAGTGCGGGGTTGGTGCTGGTGCTGCTGGTGGCGTTCTTCTATCTGCCGATTTTCTTGACGGAGACGCACTCGCCGCTCGCGTTGGAGGGGATGAATTACGTGGGGGATACGTTGTTGTTTGGGGCGACGGTGTTGCTCGCGGGGTTTGGCGCTGAGAGAGCATACCCCAGGGGCTAAAGCCCCATCTCGTTTCCGGGCACAAGAGAGGCCCGAGCCTGAAGGCTCGGGTTACCTAGAAGCAAAGGCAATTTGGTGGCCCGTCCGAAGACGGGTCCTTCAGAGGATCGCGCTGTTTGGAGATCTGAAGATGGGGCCCATCCGTTCGCCGTGTAGTTTGGAGCGATGTTCCGTTCAGTTTCGAGCAGCGAGTTTTGAAGTCGTGGTTGGGGCCACTTCCTCAGAGGAGCGAGCTGGCGGGGGTGAACTCGCGCTTCTGGTTGTCGGCGACGGCCTTGTAGGTGAGCTTGCCCTTGTAAGTGTTGAGGCCTTCGGCGAAGCCGGGGTCGGACTTGAGGGCAGCTTCGGCGCCGAGGTTCGCGAGCTTGAGGACGTAGGGGAAGGTCGCGTTGGTGAGCGCGAGCGTAGAGGTGTTGGGCACGGCCGCGGGCATGTTCGTGACGCAGTAGTGGACGACGCCATCGACCTCGTAGCTGGGGTTGGAGTGCGTGGTGGGCTTGGCGGTCTCGATGCAGCCGCCCTGGTCGATGGCGACGTCGACGATGACGGCGCCTTTTTTCATGCGGCTGACCATTGATTTGGTGACGATCTTGGGGGCGGCGGCGCCGGGGATGAGGACTCCGCCGATGAGGAGGTCGGCCTCGCGGGCGGCGCGCTCGATGTTGTAGGAGTTGGAGGCGAGGGTGAAGACGCGGCCGTTGAAGATGTCGTCGAGGTCGCGGAGGCGGTTGAGGTTGAGGTCGACGAGGGTGACCTTGGCGCCGAGGCCGAGGGCCATCTTGGCGGCGTTGGTGCCGACGATGCCGCCGCCGATGATGCAGACGTTGCCGGGAGGGACGCCGGGGACTCCGCCGAGCAGGACACCGCGGCCGCCGTGCTCCTTTTCGAGGTAGGCGGCGCCGACCTGGACGGAGAGGCGGCCGGCGACCTCGGACATGGGGGTCAGCAGCGGGAGCGCGCCGGTGCGGTCTTTGACGGTCTCGTAGGCGATGCCGGTGACGCCCTTTTTGAGGAGGATGTCGGTGAGTTCCTGGAGCGGGGCCAGGTGGAGGTAGGTGAAGAGGACGAGGCCGTCGCGGAAGTTGTGGTACTCCTTCTCGACGGGTTCCTTGACCTTGACGACCATCTCGGAGCCGCGCCAGAGGTCGGTGGCGGAGCCGACGATCTCGGCGCCGACGGCCTGGTAGTCGTCGTCGGGGAAGCTGGAGAGGTGGCCGGCGTTGTGCTCGACCAGCACCTTGTGGCCGGCCTCGGTGAGGGCCTTGGCGCCAGCGGGGGTAATGCCGACGCGGGTTTCGTGATCTTTAACCTCTTTGGGGACACCGATAATCATTCTCAGAAGACCTCGCCTGAGTATCGTACCCAAAACGGGCGGGTTCGTGCCGAGCGTTCGACCACGCGGCAACGGCTATCCTGAAGAGCATGGCCGTTTCTCCAGAGCGAGTGGCTTTCCGCGAAACCGGGGCCTCCGTTGGGCTGGATGCGATTCGCGGGATCGCGGCGCTGGTGGTGATGTTCGACCACTGCCACAATCTGTTCTTCGTGGACTACGGGACGGCGCTCGGGAGATCTGCTCATCCGCACCTGATGTACCTGCTGTATGCGTTCGGCTCGGCGGGACGGGAGGCGGTGGTCGTCTTCTTTGTGCTGAGCGGATACCTGATCGGCGGGAGCGTGTTCCGGTCGCTGGACCAGGGAGGGTGGGGCTGGAAGAGCTATCTGACGCACCGTTTTGTGCGGCTGTGGCTGGTGTTGATCCCCGCACTGGTACTGTGCGCCTTCTGGGATACAGCCCGGATTGCTCTCGGCGGGGCGCGCGGAGCGGGACTGCTCGCCGCAGCGCATGCCGAAGGCGTCACCCTAAAGTTGTTTCTGAGCAATGTGTTTTTTCTGCAGTCGGTGAGGACGACGAAGTTCGGGTCGGACCGTGTTCTGTGGTCGCTGGCCGCGGAGTTCTGGTACTACATGCTTTTCCCGCTCGGATTGCTGGCGCTGCGGCGGTCTGTCGCGGTACGGGCGCGAGTGGCGTATGCGGCAGGGTTTCTGGTGATTGCGGCGTTTGTGGGCAGGCCGCTGATCGGGCTCTTTCCGGTGTGGCTCTACGGTGTATTGCTAGCGAAGGTGAAGCCGCCGAACGTGGGAGCGGCTGTGAGATGGGTGTCGGCCGCAGTGTTTGTAGCGATATTTTTCATATTCGCGATGATGCCCTGGCCGTGGCATGTGTTCAAGATGGACTACGCACTGGGTATAGCGACGCTGGTGTTCCTTTGGATCGTCCTTTCGGCGAAGGGGCGCATGAATCAGGACACCGGTATGGTTCGCGGCACTCGCCGTCTGGCCGGGTCGTCCTACTCGCTCTATCTGGTGCACTATCCGTTTCTGGCGTTTATGTCGGTGCTGGTGGGAGCGCAGGGCCGGTGGGCACCGCTGCCGCGGTATCTGGCGGCTGGAGCGGGTTTCGGCGCCGCGGCTGTCCTGTACAGCTTTGGCGTTGCCGCGTGCACGGAATGGAACAACGATACGGTCAGACGGTGGGTGGAAGTGAGGCTTTCCGGCCGCGCGCGGGTGAGGGAAGCTGCACCGGTGCGCCCTTGATTGACTCATCTGGACGGTGTGGGTAAGGGCGTCTGCGACCAAAGTGCATGTGCAGCGGTAGATTCTGCCCGGTACAATATGGATGACAAACACTGTCCGGTCAGGATTAATCAGGTTCATGTCATCGAAAAACTATTCATCGCGCACGTCGCGCGTGAGCAATATGCGGTCGATCTTCTCGTTGTTCTCGAGCGATCTCGCGATCGACCTTGGCACAGCCAACACCCTGGTGTATGCGGCAGGTAAGGGCATTATCGTCAACGAGCCCTCGATTATTGCCGTGAATCGCATCACGAACGAGGTAGAGGCGGTTGGCAAGGAGGCGAAGGATATGCTCGGGCGTACGCCGGGCAACATCATCGCCATCAAGCCGATGAAGGACGGCGTGATTGCCGACTTCAAGCAGACCGAAAAGATGCTGAACTACTTCATCCAGAAGGCCCATGGCCGGAAGATGATGGTTCATCCGCGCATCGTGATCGGCGTGCCGAGCGAGATTACTCAGGTGGAGAAGCGCGCGGTTATGGACTCGGCGTACCGCGCGAAGGCGAGCGAAGTGCATCTTGTCGAGCAGGCGATGGTGGCGGCGATTGGCGCCGGGCTCCCGATTACGGAGCCGGGCGGCAACATGGTTGTCGACATCGGCGGCGGGACGACGGACATCGCGGTGATTTCGCTGGCAGGCATTGTGTACTCGCGCAGTGTGCGCATGGCCGGCAACCAAATGGACGAGGCCGTGATGACGTACCTGAAGCGCAAGTACAACCTGCTGGTGGGCGAGCGCACGGCGGAACAGATCAAGATGGAGCTGGGCTCGGCGTATCCGCTGGACAAGCCGCTGACGATGGAGATCAAGGGCCGCAACCTGATTGAAGGCGTGCCGAAGACGATCACGATCGAGGACTCGGAGATTCGTGAGGCGCTGGGTGAGTCGATTGCCACGATCATGAATGCGATTCGCGTGGCGCTGGAGAGGACGCCGCCGGAGCTTTCGGCCGATATCTCAGACCGCGGCATTGTGCTGACCGGCGGCGGAGCGCTGATCAAGAATCTCGACAAGCGCATTCGTGAGGAGACGGGGCTGCCGGTATCGATTGCGGATGATCCGCTGGCCAGCGTGGTGCTGGGCACGGGCAAGATGCTGTCGGATTTCCGGCTGCTGCGGAAGATTTCAATCGACTAATCGGCGAAGGAAAGTGTGGAATGGGCATGGCTGACGCCGTGCCCATTTTGTTTTGCGGGGAGTATGTCGTGTTGTGCATCCGGTAACCGTGCGTGCGAGACAGCGGTGCGGTTCAAGTTGCAGAATAGAAAGCACTGCAATTTCAAACTATTTCAGCGGGGTGGGCGCATGAGTGCGAAGAAGACCGATTCAAAGAGCCTGACGATACGGCCGAAGGAAGAGTGCAAGTGGGACCTGGTGAGCCTGGGCGAGGTGATGCTTCGCCTTGATCCGGGCAATGTGCGCGTGGCGACGACGCGGCGCTTCGATGTGTGGGAGGGCGGCGGCGAGTATAACGTCGCGCGCGGGCTGCGGCGCTGCTTTGGATTGAAGACCGCGATTGTGACGGCGCTGGCGGATAACCCGGTCGGCCGGCTGGTTGAGGACCTGATGCTGCAGGGCGGCGTTGACCAGAGTCACGTGAAGTGGGCGAAATATGACGGCGTGGGGCGCACGGTTCGCAACGGGTTGAACTTTACGGAGCGTGGGTTTGGCGTGCGTGCGGCGCTGGGTTGCTCGGACCGCGGGAATACGGCGGTGAGCCAGTTGAAGCCGGGCGACATTGATTGGGATCAGATTTTCGGTAAGGAGGGTGCGCGGTGGTTTCATACGGGCGGCATCTTCTGCGCGCTGAGCGAGACGACGCCGGAGGTGGCGCGTGAGGCGATGGCCGCGGCGCGCAAGCACGGCACGATGATCAGCTACGACCTGAACTATCGCGACTCGCTGTGGAAGGCGATTGGAGGGAAGGCGAAGTCGACCGAGGTGAACCGCGAACTGGCGAAGTTTGTCGATGTGATGATCGGCAACGAAGAGGACTTCACGGCGGCGCTGGGGTTTGAGATTGAGGGCGTGGGCGATACGCTGGCTGAACTGGAGAGCGCGAGCTTCCGCAAGATGATTGAGAAGGCAGTGGCGGCGTATCCGAACTTCAAGGCTGTGGGAACGACGCTGCGGCATGCGAAGACGGCGAGCATCAACGACTGGGGCGCGATCTGCTATTACGAGGGTGCGTTCCATGAGGCGAAGCCGCTGCCGAACCTGGAGATCTTTGACCGCGTGGGTGGGGGCGACTCGTTTGCGTCGGGGCTTATCTACGGGTTCCTGAACGAGAAGGGTGCGGATTGGGCCGTGAACTGCGGTTGTGCGCATGGTGCGCTGGCGATGACGACGCCGGGCGATACGACGATGGCGACGTTCGACGAGGTGCAGCGCCTGATGAAGGGCGGCGGCGCGCGAGTGCAGCGGTAAGAGAAGAGAACAGAGATTAGAGATCAGAGATCAGGGATCAGGGATCAGGGAGTGGCGATGCGTAAGGAACAGATTATTGCGAAGTTGCGTGAGATTGGGTTGGTGCCGGTGCTGCGCGCCGAGAGCGAGGAGCAGGCACTGGGAATCGCGTCAGCGATTGCTGCGGGCGGCGTGACGGTGCTGGAGATCACGATGACCGTGCCGGGCGCGATTCGGGTGATGTCGCGCCTGACAAAGGAACGGCCGGACATCCTGGTTGGTGCAGGCACGGTGCTGGATGCGGAGACGGCGCGCATGTGCATGCTGGAGGGCGCGCAGTTTGTGGTGAGCCCTGCACTGAACCTGAAGACGATTGAGATGTGCCATCGCTACTCGATTCCGGTGCTGCCGGGAGCGCTGACGCCGACCGAAGTTGTGACGGCGTGGCAGGCGGGCGCGGATGTGATCAAGGTGTTTCCGGCGAGCGCGCTGGGCGGAGCGAAATATCTGAAGTCGCTGAAGGCTCCGCTGCCGCAGGTGGAGATGATTCCGACGGGCGGTGTTTCGCTGGCAACGGCGAAGGAGTTCCTGGAGGCAGGGTCGTTTGCGCTGGGCGTGGGTGCGGACCTTGTCGACACGAAGGCGATGGCTGAAGGCAAGCCGGAGAAGATTACGGAGAGCGCGAAGAAGTATCTGGAGATTGTGCGGGAGTTTCGGAAAGGCAAGTAGTTAGTCGTTAGTGATTTCGGCGGCGGCCTGCACGTTTGTGTGGGCCGTTTTGTTTTAGAGGCCGTGGGCGGCGCGCTCGGTCCAGAGCAGCGGCTGGCGGATGGGGAAGGCCTCCGCAAGGTTAGTGGGGACGGGTAGAGCGTCGAGTTTGCGCCAGAGGTCGACGTACTCGGGGCGGTTGTAGGCGCGGCCGGCGAAGAGAAGCGCGGGGCGCGGACCGGGCAGCTCGATGAAGTGATCGGCGTCGGCCATGTAGCCCCACTTGTCCGGGCGGAGGATGACGGGGTAGAGATGCGCGGCGACGATGCGCATGCCGGGGCCGTCCTGGAGGTCGTAGTCCCAGAGGAGATCGAAGGGGGAAGCGAGGAGCTGGCAGGCGCCGGCGAGGAGATCGAAGTTGAGCAGCGTGTTGCGGTAGGGGTTGGGTGTGGAAACCTCCTGTGGGAAGACGCCGACGTCGTTGATCTGGTTGCGCAGTGTAGGAGTGCGGAAGCGTTTGCGGCAATCTTCGATGTCCTGATCCTTGCGCGCGGCACGCGCGATGGCGGAGCGAACAAGCAGCCATGCGGAGGCGCGGTGATCCCTGGTGTCGCGCGCGAGTTTTGCGGTGCGGTTGGTGTCGAGCCACGCGGCGAAGTCAAGGAACCATTGGTTCATGAGGTCGAGTTCGTCTTCGGCGAGGGCTTGAGAGTCGACGAGGAAGCTGGTGGAGCGGATGAGCTCGGCGAGCGGAGCGAAGTCGGTCATGCCGGTGGGTGTGCCGGCTTCGGAGCCGTACTCGCGCCCGGCGAGATCTCCGGTGGGAAGCATTCGAGTGTTCTCTGTGACGAACCAGGCGCGGAGGTGTTCGCCGGCGCGGTGAGCATATTGCTCGTCCTTTGTGAGGAAGTATGCGGCAGAGAGGCATGCGACGTTTGCGGACGTATTGCGGAGAGCGGTGGCGTGCGAGCGAAAGAGCTTACTGCTTGTGTGCGGATCGGAGACGCCGCGTTCAGGCTCGACCTCGGAGACGAAGGTGTTGGGTGGGGCGTGCGGCACGGTTGCGGTGGTTAGTGGAGTGATGGGCGCGGCGAGTGCGCGTGGGGCTTCGGCGAGGATGCGCGGACGTTCGGAGTCGGCGACGTTGATGCGTGCAGTGGGATTTTGCGCGGGAAGAATGCGCGAGGTGAGTGTAGCGCCGGTGAGCGCGAGGAAGTTGCGGCGGGTGAGGCGCGGGCTCATTCGCCTGTGAGGGTAGCATGCGGTTGGAGTAGATGGTGGTTAGTCGTTAGTGAAGGGAGTCCACACCTCATTCACTACCCACCGCTTCTACGATGGTGGGAGTTGCGCGTTCGTGGGTGAACACTGCGACCGGCTGAACAGTTAGAAGGTCAGTTGCAGCGACATCTGAATCTGGCGCGCGCTGCCGATGGTGTGGCCGACGACGCCGAGTCCGTAGGGCGCGTTGTAGAACTCGCTGGGAGGTGTGCCGGCTTGCGGGGCCTCGTCATAGAACTCATTCTGCGAGACCTCGTTGCCGGGAACGTCGAAGCTGGAGGTGTTGGTCAGGTTGAAGACATCGAAGGTGTACTTGAGGTTGTAACGATCGGTGAGTTTGGTGAGCTTCACGATGGAGGCGTCGGCGCGGCGCTGGAAGGCCTGGCGGAAGATGTTGCGCTGGCCGGTGGTGAAGTCGGTCTCGTAGGGGTCGTTGGATGGAATGCCGCCATTGAAGGCGCCGGGTGCGATGAGTGGAACGCCGAAGCACTCTGACCGGAGAGCCTCATCGCCGAATGCGCCGGACTTGCCGGTCTTCGCCGATTGCGCCGTGCAGCCGTTGACGAGTGGGACGATGGGATTGGTGATGCCGTTGGCGGTCGAGTAGTAGACGCTGCCGACGGCTCCGGAGAAGTCGATGACGCTGTAAGGTTGGCCGCTCTGCAGAACGGTGAGGCCGACGAGCGACCAGCCGTTCGCAAAATAACTGGCGAGATTGTGCTCGTGGATCAGGTTGGGCATCTGGAAGACGTAGTTGAAGTTGATGACGTGCGTGCGGTCGAAGTCGGAGGAGGCGTAGCCGTCGCGCAGATTCAGCGGATTGTTGCCGTTGTAGAAGAGGCCGAGGCCGCTCTGCTCATCGAGTGCGTGTGAATACGTGTAGGAGGCGGCGAGCTGGATGCCGTGGCTCATGCGCTTCTCAAGATGCGCGGTGAGCGCGTTGTAGGCGTCGATGCCGGCGGCTCTGTAGGAGATGGATTCGGCAGCGTAACCAACGTAGGGAACGCGATGATCGACGTTGCCGCCTTCGTAGTCCTGCCGGTAGGGCCGACCGTTCGGAAGGTTGATCGGAACGACGTTGCCGGATTCATCGTGGGTGGAGACGGTGTAGCCGTAGGAGTAGATCTCGCCGTGAATGGAGCTGCCGGGGTTGGCGATGCCCGGCTGATTGAAGGGGACAGGAATGACCTGGTGACGGCCGAGGTTGCCGACGTAACCGAGTTCGAGGGCGAGGTCTTTGCGCGGCTGCCATTGAATGTCGAGCGTGTAGTTGTAGGTGTAGGGAAGCTTGTTGGTGCGGTCGTAGACGCCGAGTGAGACAGGCTGGCCGTAGTTCTCGATCTCGGCGATGTTCGGCAGATATTTGTTGAGGTCGGAGGCCTGCGGATTAGTGGGCGGCGGCGTTTGGATGGCGCCGTAGGGGTTTGCGAGATTGCCCTTGATCGCATCCTGAGGGCCGCCGTTGCCCGTGCCGCCGCAGGTGGGGATGTAGCCCTCGTAGAGATACTGAGTTTTCTTCGGGCAGGATTGCGCCGTGACGAACGGGAGCTGCTGATTGACACCGAAGGGGCCGCCGGTGACGGTGCCAATCGCATAGCCGGGTGAGAAGTAGCTGAAGAGTTCGCCGCGGTCGTAGTACATGCCGAAGCCGGTGCGCACGACCAGGTTGCCATGAAATCTCTCGGGCTGCCACGCTGCGCCAAGGCGAGGACCGATTCCCCATTGGCGTCCTGTGAGCGTGGTGTTGCTGACACCTGGCGTACCGTTGGCGTTGTTGTGCGCGATGATGAGGCCGGAGTCCATGATGGTATCGCTGGAAGCGCTGTACTGGTAAAGGCTGGGCTCGAAGTTGAAGAGGCGGCCGTATTTCTCGCTGAGGCCGCCGTTCCAGTCGTAGCGGATTCCGGCAGTGAGGCTGAGGCGCGGAGTGATCTGAAATTTGTCCTGCACATAAGTGCCGAGTTGGTTGGCGCGGTAGTAGCGGTTCGCGTTGCCCTGCAGGAAGGAGGAGACGTAGAAGCCGGTCGACGAACTGCCGGGCGTGACCTGGCCTTGCGCGAACTGACTGAAGTCGTCCGTGGCAATGGTGCCAGCGTTCGTGCGGTGGTCGATGGTGTTGAGTTGCGTGTGGCTGTAGCTGAAGCCGAAGCTCCCGGTGTGGCGGCCGAGCGTCCAGATAGCGTCGCCCTTCGGCTGCCAGCGGTTTTGAAACACGCCGGTGTTGGAACTCTGACCTTCGGCATTGGGGCCAATGTTGAGAACGCCGGGCGAGGGAAGATCGAAGCCGTAATCGCCGAGGATGTTGTAGATGGAGACGCCGGGAAAGTAAGTCGATCCGAACGTGTTGATCGCGACTGTGCCGAGAGAGCCTCCTGGAATGCTGGAGGGACCGAAGGCCTGCTCATTGTTAGCCCAGTTCTTCTCGCGGATAAAGCCCATAGTTTCCGTGGTGCTGAGGGTGGGCTTCACGAGGTAGGTATTGATGATGGAGAAGACCTGCGCGCCGGAGTCGAGATGCTCGGTGAAGCCCGGGACGCTGGAGAAGGCGTACGGCGCGATGGTGGGATCGTGCTGGTAGAAGTACTTCAAAGAGACAGTGTCTTTCGCGGTCGCGTTGTAGTCGATGTTCGCAACAGCGAGATCAGCCTTGAATCGCGCGGTTCCTGGAAGGAAGGCGTTGTAGGGATGTGTGGGCGTAGGCGTCACACCGCTATCGTTAGGGATCAGCCACTTGCCGGGCTCGCCGGGCAGCGCGGGCGAGTTGAAGAGCGCGAGCGCCGTGCGATCCATCTGGCCGGCGGAAAAGGGAGAGCAGCCGAACTCCTCCCGATCGGAGGGTGAGCAGAAGGAGTTGGTGACCACGTCGGCGAAGCCCGAGGCAGTGCGGTTCGTGTCGCTGAGTCCCACGGGAACATCGAGGAAGCCATCGCCGATCTCCTGATCCGAGACGTGGAGATGCTGATAGGCGATGAAGCCAAAGAGCTTGTCCTTGATGATGGGACCGCCGAAGGTGCCGCCGGCGATCCAGCGATGCAGCGGAGGGTTCTTCTGATCGTCGGGGATGTTGTCGTCGTTCTTGAAGAAGAATGGAGCGGCGTTGATCCAGTTTGTGCCGCGATGACCGTAGAGAGTGCCGTGAAATTCGTCGGTGCCCGGGGTCGTGCTGAGTGAGATGTGCGCGCCTGAGGTTGAACCCTGCTGTGCGTCGTACATGGACGCGTTGACCTGCACCTCCTGCACGGTCTCCGGCGCAGGCGTTGGGATCGCGTTGCCGATGGTGAGGTAAATCGACGCGACCGACTGAATGACGCCGCCGGCGCCCAGGCTGGTGGAGACGCCCGTGCTGTTGATGACGCGTGCGGAGCCGACCTGGCTGGTGCTCTTGCCGTTGAAGAGGTTACTGGCGTCGATGCCGTTGAGCGAGAAGCTGTTGGAGGTATCGCGTTGTCCGTTGGCCCAGATGGGCTGATTGCCAAGGCCGGAGTTCGCGCCGGTGCCGCCGGGGAGCTCGGCATTGACGCCGGGGGAGAGGATGGCAACGCCGGTGAAGCTGCCGGTCGGCAGTGGGATGGACTCGATCTGCTGTTTGTCGAGCACGTAGCCGTTCGTGGTGTCGACGGCGTTGAGCAGGGGGTTCACATCGACGGTGACAGACTCATTGACGGCGCCGACCTTGAGTTGTGCGGGCAGCGTGACGGTGCGATCGGCCTGAACGAGGATGCCGGGGAAGCGCTGCGTGGTGAAGCCATCGTGCCTGAAGGTAAGGGTGTACGGGCCGATCGGCAAATCGTTGAGCGTGTAGGTGCCTTGCGCATTCGAGCGAGCGTTGCGTGTGAGCCGGGTGTCCTCGGCGACGGCGCTGACCTCGACGTCGGGGAGCGTGCTGCCAGAAGGATCGGTCACGCTGCCTGTGATTCCGCCGAGGGTCTGCTGTCCATGCGATGCGAAGGCCGTCGCCAGAAGAGCGGCGAGGACGAGTAGAGACGAAAAGAGATAACGTCGGCGCATCTTGGGACCGCCCCCTGCAAGTGGTTCACGAAGGGCTACACGGATACAGCGGAGCCTGGCCTCTACGGGGCCTCATGGAGTGTATTGAAAACGATATGAGAGGGTTGCGTTGGACGCAAGCAGGAACGGATCAGCGTGGAAGCGAATCGTTGTAGGTTGCCCCGTACTGTTTCTCGGTGCAGGGATGGGCTCAGAACGGTAAATCTTGGCCGATGGTCAGAGCATAATGCAACGATGCGGAGCGTCAACCGAAAAATATGTGGGAAGGAGTTGATCAAATTTTGGCCTGGCTACGGTATATCCGCCTTCATAGCAAACCCCGGCTCGCAGGCGTGGCGTCTATCCGGTTAGGGGCCTGAGTGTGGCTCCTCTAAAAGGAGCAACGGATGACTGCGGGCGACGTGCTGGTTGAGAAACTGATTGAGTGGGGCGTAGATACGATCTTCGGCTTGCCCGGAGATGGAATCAACGGGGTGATGGAGTCGCTGCGCAAAGCGCAGGACAAGATCCGCTTCATCCATGTCCGCCATGAGGAGTCGGCCGCCTTCATGGCGTGCGCGTATGCCAAGTTCACCGGGAGACTGGGTGTGTGTCTTGCGACCTCAGGTCCGGGCGGCATTCATCTGCTGAACGGCCTGTACGACGCGAAGATGGATCAGCAGCCGGTGCTGGCGATCACGGGTATGCAGTTCAACGATGTGATGGGAACGTACTCGCAGCAGGATGTTGAACTCGACAAGCTGTTCATGGATGTCGCCTGCTACAACAACCGCGTGATGAGCGCGCCGCACATGGAGCCGGTGGCAGATCTTGCGATTCGGTCGGCGATCGAGAAGCGGCAGGTAGCGCACATCACGATTCCAATCGACGTGCAGGATGCGGAGGTTGGGAAGCATGATCGCTCGGAACGCAATCGCCCGCATCATACGTCGTCGCGCAACGCGATCAGCGGGAACGTTCCGCCGATGGACGATGTGAAGGCTGCGGCGGAGGTCATCAACAAGGGCAAGCGCATCGCGATTCTCGCGGGCCAGGGTTCCTTGCATGCCGGTGATGAACTGATTCAGCTGGCCGAGTTGCTGGGCGCACCGATTGTGAAGCCATTGCTGGGCAAGGGCTGCGTGCCGGATGACTCTCCGTACACGACTGGCGGCATTGGTCTGCTGGGAACAGCGCCGAGCGAAGAGGTGATGGAGAATTGCGACACGCTGATCATGATCGGCACCTCGTATCCGTACATTGAGTACCTGCCGAAACCGGGCGACTGCAAGTGTGTGCAGATTGATTCGAACGCGCAGCGCATTGGATTGCGCTATGACGTTGAGGTGGGACTGGTCGGCGACTCGAAAAAGACGCTGAAGATGCTGCTGCCGATGCTGAAGCGCAACGGCTACCGGAAGTTTCTGGATCGCGCGCAGAGGGGCATGAAGGACTGGAACGCGGTGGTGGAGAAGGAGGGCACTAACCCAGCGGCGCCCATGAAGCCGCAGGTTGTGGGCTGGGAGCTTTCGAAGCGCACGAAGGAAAACGCGATCATCGTTTCCGATTCCGGCACGAACACGACGGTATGGGCACGCTACATGCAGGCGAAGAAGGGCCAGATGCACTCGTGCTCAGGGAACCTCGCGACCATGGCGTGTGGTTTGCCGTATGCGATCGCCGCGCAAGTGGCGTTTCCAGACCGCCAGGTCATCGCCGTAGTCGGTGATGGCGGCTTCACGATGCTGATGGGCGAGATCATCACGGCGGTCGCATACAAGTTGCCGATCAAGGTCGTGATTATCAAGAACAACACTCTCGGCCAGATCAAGTGGGAGCAGATGGTCTTTCAGGGAAATCCTGAGTACCAGTGCGAGTTGTTTCCAATTGATTTTGTTGCACTGGCAAAGGCTGTGGGCGCGAGCGGTGTGCGCATCGACAACCAGAAGACGGCTGGGCAGGAGTTCGACAGAGCGCTGGCAATGCCTGGGCCGGTAATCATCGAGGCGGTCGTCGATCAGTACACGGCAATGCTGCCGGCGAAGATTCGGCCGGAACAGGCGGTGAAGTTCTCTGAGGCGCTGATTAAGGGCGAGCCGCATCGCATGCGCATTGCCCTCACGGCAGCGAGCGATACCGTACGGCAGGTTGTGTGATCTCCTCTGAGCCGAAGATCGAAGAGACCACCGCGACCTCCTTCACGATTCCGACGGATGCACCGGAGGCGGACGGCACCTTCGCATGGGATTCCACAACGCTGATTGTCGTGGAGATGAAGTGCGAGGGCGCTGCTGGAGTCGGCTACACCTATTCGCACAAGACCGCCGCGCCGTTGGCGCGTGAGTTGATGGAGAAGCACGTTGAGGGTCAGAGTCCGTTTGACACGAATGCGCTGTTCTCAACGATGCGTAAGGCGCAGCGCAACTATGGGCGCGATGGGATTGCGGCAACTGCACTCTCTGCGATCGATATTGCGCTGTGGGATCTGAAGGCAAAGCTGCTGGGCAAACCGCTGTGCTGGGTGTTAGGGCAGATGCGCGAAGGTGCTCCTGTTTATGGTTCGGGGGGATTTACGACGTACTCGGACGAGCAGCTTCGCGGACAGCTTGGTGGATGGGTGAGCGAAGGAATTCCACGCGTGAAGATGAAGATCGGAACGCATCCCGAGGACGATCTACGGCGGGTGAAGGTCGCGCGCGAGACAATTGGCGACGGCACAGAGTTGTTCGTCGATGCGAATGGAGCGTACTCGCGCAAGCAGGCGCTCGAGTATGCGCGGCGATTTGCGGCTGAGTACAGCGTGACATGGTTTGAGGAGCCCGTGAGTTCCGATGATCTTGCTGGTCTACGTCTGCTGCGGGACCATGCGCCTGCGGGGATGGATATCGCCGCGGGTGAGTACGGATGGACTGCGATGTATCTGCGCAACATGATTGAGGCGGAAGCGGTCGATGTGATCCAGGCAGATGCAACGCGATGCGGCGGAGTGACCGGCTTCATGGATGCGGTTGCGATTGCGGATGCGCATCCGCTGCCGTTGTCGACGCATTGCGGGCCGTCGGTGCATCTGCATCTTGCGTGCGCAGCGCGTCCGCTGCGACATGTTGAGTACTTCCACGATCATGTGCGCATTGAGAGCATGCTGTTCGATGGATTTCGTGCAGCAACGGGTGGCGTGATGTACCCGGATCTCTCGCGACCGGGAATGGGATTGGAGTTCAAGCGCGCAGATGCGGAGCGGTATCGCGATGATGTGTGAGCCAGCGGAAAGGGGCGCGCGATGAACCCTCCGGACACCTCACCGCGTGCGTTGGTGAAGAATCTTCCGAAAGGTGCGCGAGAGCCCGCGGAGATGGTGCTCGATCACATCCAGCATGGCTGCTTTCAGCGCTCGATGGCGCTGCTGGTGGCAGGCAGCAGCCTGGTGAGCACGCTCGAGGTGGGTTATGAGCACTACAAGGGGAGCTATTCGAACCCGGTTATGTACACACCTGTGGCGCTGGGCGGTGCGCTTACCGTCGCGGCGGGAGCAGGTGCTCTCAGCCGAAGTGCGGCGACGACATGGATGCGATGGCTGAGTTACATCACGCTCATCGACGGTGCGGTTGGATTCTGCTTTCACATTCGTGGCGTCGCGCGCAAGCCGGGTGGCTGGCGCATGCCGGTGACGAACATCGTGATGGGTCCACCGCTGTTTGCGCCGCTGCTCTTTGGAACCAGCGCGTATCTCGGTGTGATTGCGTCCTACCTGCAGCGCGAGGAAGACCTCGACAGAGCGGGTGGAGTGCGCGGCCGAGTCGTCGAGCTGACGACGCGATTTCGTAAGCAGGGCTTTCGCGATGACATTCGCGCGGGAAGGTTTCAAAGGCACCTGTGCCTGGTCGCGGCACTGTGGACGCTCTGCTCGGGCATGGAGAGCTGGTACTCGCACTACAAGGATAACTTCAAATACAAGGTGCAATGGTCGCCGATTCTGCTGACACCGTTGATGCTGGTTGCGACGCTCGGGGCGCGAAGGAGCACGCGCATCGCAAACACGCTGCTGCCGCTGGCCTCGGCTGTGCTGATGCTCGATGGCGTTGTGGGCTTTGGTTATCACATCCGCGGCATCCTTGCGCGTTCGGGCGGAGAGAAGAAGCCGCTCTACAACATTCTTTATGGGCCTCCGATCTTCGCACCGCTGTTGTTCGCGGCGTGCGGTCTGCTGGGCATGATGGCGTACCTGATGCGACGGGAGCGGTAGCGATGTCGAACGAAAACAAGTCGTTGGCGAACCCAATAACCGACGCACCGTTAACGAAGCGCGAGCAGCCTGGCTACTATCCGGGCTTCAGCACGCTGAAGCAGAAGCGCTACTGGGATGCGGCGACGCGCAAGGTTATCGAGGAGCGAGTTTCCAAACAGAAGCCGATTCGGTTCTTCACACCGGATGAGGCTCGCACGATGTATGCAGTCGTCGATCGAATTCTTCCGCAGGACGACCGCACGGACGAGCGGCGGATCCCGATTCTGCCCAGTATCGATGAGCGTCTCTTTGAGAACCGGCTCGAGGGCTATCGCTTCGAAGACATGCCGCCCGACCAGGAGGCATACCGCATTGCAGCGCGTGCGTTCGAGCAGATGGCGCAAGCGCTGCATGGCCGCGCATTTCATGAGCTCGAGAGGCGTGAGCAGGAAGAGATTCTCAAATCGGTCCACCAGGCAAAGCCACGGGCCGCGCAAGAGCTGTGGGGGCAGATGAACATCGAGCGCTTCTGGCCACTGCTTGTCTCTGATGTCATCGCGGTTTACTACGCGCATCCGTGGGCGTGGGACGAGATTGGCTTCGGTGGACCTGCGTATCCGCGCGGCTACATGCGTCTTGAAGAGGGCGAACCCGAGCCGTGGGAGGTGGAGGAGCAGCGCTACGAGTGGAAGGCTCCTGCGGATTCGATAAGCGATGTCGAAGAGTTGCCCGCGGGTGCGAAGTGAGCATCAGGTCAACCCCGGACAGGCAGGCACCCATTGAGCCTGTTCGAACACAACGCACCGCTGGGAGGAGCCTTCGAGAAGCCGAAGGATGACGTCCATCGCCTTGGCGCGATGCAACAGATCAAAGTTCCGCCGCGGCGATTCAAAGACAGTGACGTGATCGACTTCGCAGTTGTTGGGGTGGGTTCTGCGGGCGGCGTGCTGCTGCAGCGGCTGGCACGCGCGGGCTTCAAGGTCGTGGGGTTTGAGGCGGGGCCGTTCTGGGACACGGAGCGCGACTGGGTCTCCGACGAAGCGGGCTCACACAACCTTTATTGGAACGACCTGCGCATCACCGGCGGAGAGCATCCGCTCGCGCTGGGCGCGAACAACAGCGGCAAAGGCGTGGGGGGAGGGTCGGTGCACTGGGCTGCGTTTGTGCCGCGCTTTCATCCTTCGGACTTCGAGGTGTACACGCGCGACGGTGTAGGCGCAGACTGGCCGATTACGTATGAGGAGATCGAGCCGTACTATGAGTTGCTGGAGCAGGAGATTCCCGTCGCAGGACCGGCGTGGTATCCGTGGGGCAAACCGCATGGGCATCCGTATGCGCCGCATCCCATGGGCGGTGTCGGCGACACGCTGATCACTGGCTGCACGAAGCTTGGCATTCCTGTGAGTGCGGGCGGTCCGGTGGCGATCCTCTCGGCGTCACACGGCGATCGTCCGCACTGTATCTATCGCGGCTTCTGCATCCAGGGATGCAAGGTGGGCGCGAAGGCTTCGACGCTGGTGACGCATGTGCCGGATGCAGCTGAAGAACGGCGCGGAGATCCGCGACTGCTGCATGGTTGCGCGCGTGTCAGTGAGCAAGGACGGTCGCACGGATGGCGTCGTGTACTTCGACGCTGAAGGCAAAGAACACTTTCAGCGCGCGCGGGCCGTCATCGTGTGCGGATATGCACTGGAGACGCCGCGGCTGCTGTTGAACTCCGCGTGCCCGGGGCACGAGCGCGGGTTGGCGAACTCGTCCGGTACGCTCGGGAAATACCTGATGGCGCAGGCGGGCAACGTAATTCTCGGGCGCTTCGAAAATCTAGTGCGGATGTACAAGGCGCCGCCCGCGCACGCGCTGACCGAGGAGTTCTATGAGACAGATCCGAAGCGAGACTTTGCGCGCGGCTTTGCAGTGCAGACCGTGGGTCCCCTGCCGATTGCGTTCGCAAAGCAGATGATGGCGGCGAAGGGCGTCTGGGGCTGGGGCATGCGCCGCGCCATGATGGACTACAACCATTGGTCTCCGCTTGGCCTGCTGGGAGAGATTCTGCCGTGGGAGGACAACCGCATCGAACTCGCGGACGGCCGCGATGGACGGCAGGATGCGCGCGACCGATTCGGTTTGCCTGTGGCGCAGGTGACCTTCGGGCTCAAGGAGAACGACAAGAAGATGATCGAGTTCGGCAAGAACAAGGTGATGGAGATCATGTGGGCCGCGGGCGCGGTCGAAGTGGTGCAGGAGTCTCGCTACGCGCACCTGGTGGGCGCATGCCGCATGAGCAAGACGCCTGACGCGGGCGTCTGCGATAAATTCGGACGCACATGGGATGTGCCGAATCTGTTTGTGATGGATGGATCGGTGATGCCGACGCAGGGCTCAGCGAACCCCGGACTTACGATTCAGGCATTGGCTGCGCGCACGGCCGACTACCTGATCTCGCAGCATGAAGGCATCTTTGCGAACGGGCGGCGTGATATGACTGAGCCCCCATGCCGAAAATCTCTTGCGCCGCCCGGAACCTTCACGCGGGGGATTCCACACCTTCGTTGATCTCACGCAGCAACTCTTCGGCGCGGCGATGGCGATGGTGAAAGAGGTTTTCGAGCATCCGGCGCACGGCCACGCGGTTTGCAAAGATGCCCGAACGCTGCCGAACGGAAGCTCATATTCGATCGTGTCGATGACCAGCGTGCCGACTCGCCCGTCCTCTCTGACTGCCACTCCTGCATACGGTGGCACTGTCGCCAGTAAAGGAAGGGGCCCTCAAGCTGACGGTCGCAGTATCGCTCGTTCCAGTGAAAGTCCTCGATGAGCGCGACCCAGGACAGACGGACCGGGCGACAGCGGTGTGGGGCGGAAGCTCAGGGTGATACGCGTTCCGCGACCCGCCGCAATCGGTCCCTCCGCGGCGCGCTACCGTTCCGGCACGGAGGGTGCAAGTTCGATCTCATCGATACGCGCCTGCTGCCAGTCCGGGTGGAGTTTGGGCAGATTTCGCAGGATTCGCAAAGAAGGCGAACACCGACTCAACGGTGTAAGGCAGCCACTGCGTTGTGCGAAAACGATGTCTCATTTCTCAGAAACACCTGCAAATGCGGATATCGCACAGCAAATTCAAATCTAGCACCAATCCGGTCCTATATTCATGTACCTTGATATAGGACTAACGAAGTCTGATATGCAGATTCGCCGCCCCTTTGCGGGGCGAGCGGACGGACCTTTGGAGCCGAAGTGAAGAAGAATATGAGATGCCGCAGCCTTTTGACCCTGGCCACCATGACAGCCTGTGCGGTGACGAGCCGATTGGATGCACTCGCTGCCCCGACTCCCAAACGCAGCGGGCAAGGCCCCGGCACCCGCGCAGCTGCCCGTTCGGCGGTTCCACATTGTGGCAGGCACGCTGGACATGGCGCTCGAGGCTTACCGGCAACAGAGCGGCGTCTCGGTTAAGGTTGCGATTTCCGCGGACCAACTGGCCACCTTTCACACGGTCGGCCTGCAGGGTCTTTACACGGCGGAGGGCGCGCTCCGTGAACTGCTGAAGGGCACTGGCCTGAACTGCAGTTTCGAGAATGCGGACAACGCCACGATCGGAGTGCAACACTCCGACACCGTCGACGTGACGGCACAGCTGCCGGCGGCCGTCTCGATGGGAAAATTCACCGAGGACCTGCTGCACACACCTCAGACGGTGGCTGTGGTCCCTGACTTTGTTCTGCATGATGAGCAAAATCGTACTCTCACAGACGCCGTTCGTAACGTGCCAGGAATAAGTATTGCTGCCGGAGAGAGCGGAGCGCAGGGCGACAATCTCACGATCCGCGGATTTACTGCGCGCAACGACATATTCCTCGACGGCATTCGCGACTTCGGCAGCTACTACCGCGACAGCTTTAATTACGACCAGGTGGAGGTGCTCGAAGGGCCTGCGGGCGTGCAGTTTGGGCGAGGCTCCACGGGCGGCGTCGATTAATCAGGAGAGCAAGGTTCCGGCCGCAGACAAGTTTGTGCACGTGGGCGCCGAGTTTGGCACCGATGCCACGCGCCGCGTCACGGCCGATATCAATCAGCCGATGAATGATTTCGCCGGTGGCTCGGCCCTCCGCTTGAATGCGATGGGAACCGAAGGCGGCGTCGCCGGGCGTCCGTATGCGGAGAATCGTCGCTACGGAGTTGCGCCGTCGATCACCTTTGGCCTGAACAAGCCCACGCGGCTGACGATCAGCTACTTCCACTTCACCGAGAGCGATACGCCGGACTACGGTCTGCCGTGGTTCTTCAATCAACTCGCTCCCGGCGTCAACCGGCACTCGTATTTCGGATTTCCAGATGCCAATTATCTGCGCACGAACGACGATGTGGTGACGTTGAAGGCGAATCACACGTTTGCGAACAACGTCGACGTACACACGATTGCGCGCTGGGCGAACTATCCGCGTGATGTGCAGATTACCGAGCCGCAGATCTGTTCGAACGCCAGCGTTAGTGTCCCGGTAGGTGGATATGTTGCCGCGCTGCCCACAAGCGCAGTGAACAGTTCGAAGCCATGTCCCTACACACTCGCGACACCGCCATCGCAGATTGTGGTGAATCGGAACCAGCTTCGCACGAAGAGCGTAGAAGGCGAACTGTGGGATCAGGGCGAGGTGACCGCGCAGTTCAAGGTCGGCGGCGTTCGCAACGATCTTGCTGCAGGTGTTGAAGGCGGGCAGGAGATCTCGAATCCGACGAAGTACAGCTACACGCAGAACAATGTGAACTCAGTGCCGTCGACGAACCTCGTCACGCCGAACCCGCACGATGTCTTCAGCGGCGAGGGCTACATCGCATCGGTCACGCATCTGAAATCGAAGAGCGCGGGTGTCTACTTTATCGACACGGTGAAGTTCGACCGGTTCATCGAGGTCTCCGGTGGCGTGCGCTGGGACTACTTCAACACGCTGTTCAATCTCTACGCACCGCCGACAAACGTGCCCGGCGCGAAGCTGACCGCGCCTGTTCCGTACATCGATCAGACAGTGCGGCAGCCGAGCTACCGGGCGGCGATCGTCTTCAAACCGAACTCGCACGGCAGCGTCTACTTCGACTACGGCACGAGCTTCAATCCGTCCGCGGAGTCGCTGAGCCTCAGCGTCGCAACCAGTGTCCTGCCGCCGGAAGAGAACGAGACCTACGAGGCCGGAGCGAAGTACAGCCTCGCGCACGAGCGCCTGCAACTCGAGGGCGCGTGGTTCCACACGACGAAGGACAACGCCCGCGAGACTGACCCGACGAACTCCAACAACATCGTGCTTGCGGGCAATCAGCTGGTAAAGGGTGTGCAGGCAAGTGCCGTCGGTCGATTCCGCGGTGGAACGGATCTCATCCTCGGCTATGCGTACCTGGACAGTGCGGTGGCGTACTCGAAGCTCTTCCCCTCGTCCATCGGCTATCCGCTGGCGAACGTGCCGAAGCAGACCGTCAATGCGTTCGTCACGCGCAACCTCTTCTGGCGTCTGAACGCAGGGTTGGGAGGCAACTATGTGGCCGCGCGCACGGCCAGCTCAACCGTTCCGTACGTCCCGACAGAGTTTGGTCCCGCGCAGAGCTTCGCCGCAGGGACAGCGCCCTGCGGAGCCACGGCGACGACCTGCTATCCGGTGCTCGCGACGGCGATGAAGCAGGTGCCTGGCTACTGGGTCTTCAACGCGATGCTCAGGCGGCCGGTGACGGACAAAATCGAGCTGCAGGCCAACGTCTACAACCTGCTCAACCGCTTCTACATCGACCAGCCGCATCCGAGCCATCTGATTCCGGGCGCGGGATTGAGCGCGTTGATCGGGGCCAACTTCCGCTTCTAAGCAATCAGGAACGAACGATGCTCATCACGATTGAGAAGGTACTGACGCCCGAGCAGGTGAAGGTCGCACGCGTCAAACTGGCGACGGCGCAGTGGACGGATGGCCGCGTAACCGCCGGCTATCAGGCGCAGGAGGTGAAGCGCAACGCGCAGATCCCCGAGGATTCGCCTGTAGCGAAAGAGCTGGGCGATCTGATCCTCGCCGGCCTCGCGCGTTCGCCGCGATTCATGTCGGCTGCGCTTCCGCTGCGTGTGTTCCCGCCGATGTTCAACAGCTATGCCGGCGGCCAGACCTTCGGCACGCATGTCGACACTGCGATTCGCCAACTCGTCACTACGGGGCAGAGAATTCGCACCGATCTGAGCGCGACGCTCTTCCTCACCCCGCCCGAGGACTACGACGGCGGAGAGTTGATCGTTGAAGACAACTACGGAGCCCAGAGCGTGAAGCTGCCTGCCGGCGACATGGTGCTGTATCCCGCGACGAGCCTGCATCGCGTAGAACCTGTCACGCGCGGCAATCGCATCAGCTCCTTCTTCTGGATTCAGAGCATGATTCGCCAGGATGCGCACCGCACGCTGCTGTTTGATCTCGACGAGAGCATCCAGCGGCTGGCGCGTTCAGAGCACGCTGCAGACCGGAGGTGAAGCAGACGTCCGTTCAACTCACCGGCGTGTATCACAACCTGCTGCGCCAGTGGGCGGAGATGTAAGGGACGTTCGCGTGCAGAAAGAGGGACAGCGCTGGGGTTCGCTGTCCCTCAACATGATTCAGGATGGTTCAGGGCATCAAAACGGAGTCGACGACCTGGATGACGCCGTTCGACTGATAAACATTCGCGGTCGTGATCATCGCCGAGCCACCTTTGTCGTCGGTGATTTTGACTCCACCGTTGGCCATCGTGAAGCTGAGCTCATTGCCTTCCACGGTCTTCAGCTTCAGCGTGCCTCCGCTGGACTTGATCTCCTTCATCAGCTTGGCTGTGCTGTAGGTTCCGGGTACGACGTGATAAGTGAGCACTTTCGTCAGGGTTGCCTTGTTCTCCGGCTGCACGAGGCTATCAACTGTACCCGCCGGCAGTTTCGCAAAGGCATCGTCCGTCGGCGCGAAAACCGTGAACGGCCCCGGGCTGTTGAGGGTATCCACCAGGCCCGCTGCCTTTACTGCCGCAACAAGCGTCTTATGAATGGGTGAATTCACCGCATTCTGCACGATGGTTTTGTTCGGGAACATCGGCGCGCCGCCAACGTCCGGGTCCTTCTGTGCAGAGGCGGTGAGAGAGGCGATGGCCAGCGTTACGGCCGCGGTTGATGCAAGCAAGTTCCTGATGATCTTCGTCATAGTCATTCCTTCGTTCGAAAGTCTGGGAATTCGCGTTCTCGTGCGGCCGCAATCGAGAACGTCCATCTTCTCTACGAGCGCACTGTGAAACTGGATTGGAAGAATTTTCAGATCGAACGGAACCACGTGACCGCGGCGTGCGTTGACAAAGCTATCGAGGACTCATCAACTGAGAACGGACCGAATGTTAGAGACGAAGATCAGCGAGGGCGAGCAGACGGATCGGTCAGCATCGCCGGCCTCGGCGCAGGGCTCAGGGCGTAGTTCACGCTCCCAGCACCAGCGTGGCCTGTTGCTGATCGGCCTTTTCAAACTGACCAAGGCGCTGTTGTCGATCGCGCTCGGTGTGGGAGCGCTCAAGCTGCTCCATCACGACTTTGCCAGCGTCGTCCTGCACGTCGCCGACGCGCTGAAAATCGACCCGGAGAGCCATCTCATCGGCCTGCTGATGATCAAGGCCGATCTCATCAGCGCTACGGAACTGCGCCGTTTCAGCCTGATTACCTTCAGCTATGCCGCGGTCTGCCTCGTCGAAGGCACCGGCCTCGTGCTTGAAAAACGCTGGGCGGAGTACTTCACCGTCAGCCTCACCGCGCTGGCACTGCCCCTGGAATGCTTCGAGCTGTATAAGGATGTCACTCCGCTGCGAATCGCTCTTCTGCTCGTGAATCTGGTTGTGCTTGCCTACCTGATCTGGCTGCTCCGTCGGCAGCGTCGGCGGGAAGAGGCATCCGCCACATCCTGACTCACGTCGGGACTTTCGCCTAAATTTCGCTAGCTCAGCATGCCCCGTTTGGGCAAGTGAGCATCTCGTTAAGAATCCTCGAGGCCAACACCACATCTAGTGGTGCCCAAAATTTCTTCCGCAATAGGCCCGGTTTTCCACAAAATGCGAGGAAAACTGCGGCCAAACTGACAAATTAGTCCTTTACACCGGCGCGCCGCCGCTGCACGATGAGTGGAGTTGAGTGGTCAAAAGTAGAAAAAAGAGGAACAGCAGAACGATTTCGACCTCCTCCAGTTTACTGTTTCCCAGCTTCTGTACGGAGTACCAGTTGAGGTTCTTGGCATGTTTCGGGGCAATCATCCAGCGCGGGTCGACGAGAAGGGCCGTTTAAAGGTCCCGTCGGAGTTCAAGGCCGCACTGGAGGCCCAGGGCAGGGAGTGCTTCATCACCAGCCGGGACGGTCAGCGGGCCGAGATCCACTCGCTGAAGGATTGGGAGCAGGTTGAAGAGTTGCTGGCAAAGCTTCCGGCCAGCGGAGCGAAGAAGAGACTGCTCGATGCAACGAACTACTACGGGCAGGTAGTGAGGATGGACGACCAGGGGCGGCTGTTGATTCCGCAACTGCTGCGCGATGCGGCAAGCCTGGTCGGCGATGTTGCGGTGATGGGCATCGAGAAGAAGATTGGTTGTGGCGAACGATGCAAGGCTCAGGGCTCAGATTACGGAGAACCCGGCCACGGACGAAGACATCGAGTCGCTGGGAGTGGTTGGGTTGTAAGTTTCAGGTCCCTCAGCGGGACGCATGAGGCGGTAGCAGATGGAAAGACCGCAGCATGTACCGGTTCTTTTAGAAGAGAGTCTCGAATTCCTCGCTGTGCACCCCGGTGGCGTCTACGCAGACGCAACGCTCGGGCTCGGCGGACACTCCGCGGAGATTGCGCGGAGGCTCGGAGCCAAGGGCAAGCTGATCGCGTTTCGATCGCGACCCTGAAGCGATGAGCAAGGCGCAAGCAAGGCTTGCGGCGCTGGCCGAAGAGCTCGGCGCTGGCACCGCGTCTGGGATGCCGGCGGTTGAATACGTCAGCCGGCCGTTCTCGGAAGTGGCGGAGGTTATCGCTCCGGGCACGCTGGATGGTCTGCTCGCCGACTTTGGCGTCAGCAGCCTGCAGCTCGATGAGGCGCACAGAGGATTCAGTTTTCGGGCCGAAGGGCCGCTGGACATGCGGATGGATCCGCGCAGCGAACTGACGGCCGAACAAGTGGTAAATCAGGCGGACGAAGAAGAGCTCGCCAACCTGATTTACGAATTCGGAGAGGAAAGGAGGTCGCGGAGAATCGCCAGAGCTATTGTGCGGGCGCGGCCGATAACGACAACAGCAGAACTTGCTCGAGTCGTTTCGGCCTGCGCCCCGCCAATAAAAGGCGAGAAGATTCATCCGGCGACCAGGACCTTTCAGGCACTCCGAATTCGTGTGAACGACGAATTGCAGGAGATCCAATCGCTGCTGAAAAGCGCGGGATCACTGCTCAAGCCGGGCGGAAGGCTGGTGCTTATCAGCTTTCACTCCCTCGAGGACCGGCTGGTAAAGGATGCGCTGCGAGATGGCGCGAAGGCAGGCCAGTTCGAGCTGCTGACGAAGAAACCGGTCGTGGCAACGGAGCAGGAGTCGCTCCGGAACCCGCGATCACGCAGTGCAAAGTTACGCGCTGCAAAGAAGGTTTGAGATCGGGCCGGGGTTGTCCTGCCGTGCTTTCAGGCGAAAGACAACCCGCAACAAAAGGTCCCTTCCTCTATCGCAACCCCGGCCCGGGTAATTCCTGCGATGGTGAGAGGGCAACAGAACAGCGAAGAGCTGCTCTGAAAGGAGGCGGACATGGCGACGATGGCGATGGCAGGGCAGGGAATGGAACAGATGCAGGCGCGGCGAACGCATGGCCGCACCGTCAGCATTGCTGAGCGGAACCGCCAGATCTTTGAGGCGCAGCGAGCGCGCCGCCGCGGCCCCACGCCCGAGATGTTCTTCACCAAGCACCTGGACAACACGCGCCTGGTGAAGGCCGACGACCCCGAGCGTCACCGCGAGATGCGCAGCTTCACCATGGTCATGACGCTGCTCTTCGCGCTCACGATGGTCTATGTCTGGCAGCATTTCTCCGCGATCGAAGTCGGCTACAAGGTCGAGGCGCAGAAGCAGTCGGTCGAGCAGCTTCGCGAACAGAACCGCCAGCTTCGGCTCTCGGAAGCACAGCTCAGCGATCCCGGCCGCATCGATCAGATTGCAAAGCAGCTCGGGCTGAACACACCACTTCCGGGGCAGGTCGTTCGGCCCGACGGATCCGGTGGAATCACACCGGTTCTTGCACAGGCGCAGAAGCCCAGCTTCGGCACAAACCAGTAGCATTGACCTAGCAAGCCTTACCCTGGAGTTCGCTCCCACACAACAGGAAACCAATTCATGAAGTCCTCGCCACGTCAGACGATGACCGCGCCGATCCGGCGGGTACGTTTCGTCTACGTGGCGATGTTTTTCTGCTTCTGGGCTGCGGCCGTCGGCCTCCGTCTTTTCTGGTTGCAGGTGGTCCGCCACAGCGAATTCGTCGAGCGTGCGTTGAATCAGCAGCAGCGCACTTTTGAAGTCGCCCCGCGCCGCGGCGTGCTCTACGATCGTAACCTGCGCGAACTCGCGATGACGGTGCTCGTCGACAGCATTTATGCGGTTCCCAGCGAGCTCGGCGAGAACCGGCCCGCAGACGCCGCGATTCTCGCGAAGGTCGTCCACACCGATCCGCTCGATCACTACACCACCGAGCCGCGGATGCTCGCACGCTTCAACGACTCGCGCAACTTCGCCTGGGTCGCGCGCAAGGTCACACCTGAGATTGCCGATCGCGTGCGCGCGCTCAACCTCAAGGGCGTGTACTTTCAGAAAGAATTCAAGCGCTTCTACCCTGACGCGGATCTCGCGGCGCACGTGCTCGGCTATGTCGGCACGGACGACAACGGCCTCGGCGGCCTCGAGCGCGAGTTCGACGAAGAGCTGCACGGTGTCCCGGGCCACAAGCTGACCGCCGTCGATGCGAAGCGCCACGTGATGGGCTCCGAGGAGAGCGAGCCGATGCCCGGCGAAAACCTCGTCCTCTCCATCGACGCCAACATTCAGTACATCGCCGAGCGCGCCCTCGACGAACAGGTCGCCAAGCTGAAGGCGCTGCACGGCACCGTCGTCGTGCAGGACCCGCACACCGGCCAGATTCTTGCGCTTGCCGTGTCGCCGCGTTTCAATCCCAACGACTCGCGCCACGTCGATGCAGACGACCTGACCGACCTCGCCGTCAGCGATATCTACGAGCCCGGCTCTACCTTCAAGCTCGTCACCTATTCCGCGGCGCTCGACGGCGCTGGCGTGAAGCCGACCGATATGGTCGACTGCCAAGGCGGACAGATGACGATGTACGGTCGCACGCTGCACGATGACAAGTCCGACCACTACGGCGTCATCACCGTGCAGCAGGCCCTCGAGCACTCCTCCGATGTCGGTGCCGCCAAGATGGCGCTCAAGCTCGGTCCGGACAAGTTCTACAAGTACATGCGCGATCGTTCGGCTTCGGCGACCGCACCGGGATCGAACTGCCCAGCGAGACGCGTGGCCTGCTGCGCCCACCACGCAAGTGGGGCTCGACCAGCATCCTCTCGCTCGCCATCGGGCAGGAAATCGGCGTTACGCCGATTCAACTCGTGACGATGGTCTCATCCATCGCGAATGGGGGTGAGTACATTCCTCCGCACATCCTGCTGGCATCGACGGATGAGCAAAAAGGCGACGCCCGGCTAAAGGCCGAGCCATTTCGTCCCGAGTTCCAGCTTCCAGTGAACCTGCCCGACGGCTCGCATCGTGTCATCACCGAGATGACCTCTGCAAAGATGCGCGCCATGATGGAAGGCATCGTCGTTGAGGGCACCGGAAAACTCGCGGCGCTCAACGGCTACAGCTCCGCCGGCAAGACCGGCACGGCCGAGAAGATCGATCCGGCAACGCACACCTATTCCCACACAAAGCTCGTCGCCAGCTTTGCAGGCTTCGCTCCCGTCAGCGATCCGGCGATCGCGATTGCTGTCGTCATCGACTCGCCGACGGCTGGTGGCGAGGCGCTGCATTATGGTGGCGCCGCCAGTGCTCCGGTCTTCGCCGAGGTCGCGCAGCAGGTGCTTGAGTATCTCGGCGTGCCGCACGATCAGCCGCTCAAGACGAAGCAGCAGATGCAGCAGATTGCCGCAAACATGCAGCCTGACGACGTCCCGGACGAGAGCGCCGATCTGAGCTCAATGTTCGACCAGATCAACAGCCTTCCAGCGGACGACCCTCTGCGCCAGCCCGCAACTGCAGCCGCGATGCAGCAGAATCAGGTTGCCGACGAACGCGCTGCCGTAGCCGCCGCGAACGCTCCACCACCGAGGAAGGGCCTGCTCGGACTGCCGGATAAGGTCCTCTCCACCTTCCACGCAAACGGTGACACTACCTCCGTGATGCCCGACGCGAATGTCACGGACGCGCAAGTCGTAGCGCCCCCTCACGTTGATCCGGAAGTGCAATCGCGCGGCAACGGCGCCGTGGTGGTCGATGCGGGTAAGCGTGTTGCCGTGCCTGAGTTCCGCGGTTCCGCGTTGCGCTCCGTCGTGGAGAGCGCGACTACACTTGGTCTACGCGTCGAAACTCTCGGAAGCGGCCTCGCACGCGACCAGATGCCTGCGCCGGGGACAATGGTGCCGCCCGGAACCGAGATCGTTGTGCGCTTCGCGCGCTGAGTTCGTCTTTCGATTGGTGACTGGCACGATGAGATGGATCGGCATCAACGCGGAGTTGCGGTCGCTGAAGACCGCCGGGTCGGACGCCGAGATAGGCGGCGTGCATTATGACTCGCGCCGCGTTGGCCCGGGCGACGTCTTCGTCGCGATGCGCGGCGGCTCGACAGACGGCAACCGCTTCGTCGACGCCGCACTCCAGCAGGGCGCCGCAGCCATCGTTACTGACTCGCCTGAGGTTTTCGATCAGCTTCAACGCGATCAACCCGACCTGCCAATTGCCCTAGTCGAGCATGGACGCCGCGCACTGGCCGAAGGGAGCGCTGCAGTCTTCGGCCACCCCGAGCGCGAACTTAAGCTCAGCGCTGTCACCGGAACGAACGGCAAGACCACCACAACCTTCCTCCTCGAGCAATTGCTTGCAAGCGTCGGCCGCAAGAGCGTTCTGCTGGGCACTATCGAGACACACATCGCTGGCGAGGTCCGCCCCACGGATCATACGACTCCCGAGAGCCGCGACATCTACGCGACATTCGCAGAAGGTGTAGCAGGCCGGATGCACCGAAGCCGTGATGGAGATGAGCTCGCACGCACTCGAGCAGGAGCGCGTCTGGGGCCTGCCCGTCGATGTTGCGATCTTCACGAATCTCACTCAGGATCACCTCGACTTCCACGGAACGATGGAAGACTATGCTCGCGCGAAGACGAAGCTATTCGCCGGAGTCGGTGCACCACCGCCGCGCGTTGCGGTGATAAACGAGGATGACGCGTACGCTCCACAGATGCTTCATGCCTTCGCAGGGGAGCAGTTGATGCGCTATGGACTCGATGGTCCCGACGTAACGCATCGTGCGTCGAACCTTCACCTCGCAGTCAGTGACACGCGCTTCGACTTCGTCACTCCCAACGGAACGGTCGCCATTCAATCGCCACTGAGCGGCCGCGTGAATGTTTACAACCTCCTGGCTGCGATGTGCGCCGCGCTCGCACGCGGACTGACGCTCGAACAGATCGCACACGCGACTCCAACGCTGAAGCAGGTCCCCGGCCGCTTCGAGGTCGTTCCCGGCTCTGAACACGCTGGCTTCAGTGTCGTCGTCGACTACGCGCATACCGACGACGCGCTGCGAAATCTGATCAGCCTCGCCCGCGACAGCATTGGCGTCCACAACGGCCGCGTTATCACCCTCTTCGGTTGCGGAGGCGATCGCGACCGCACCAAGCGCCCGAAGATGGGCCTGGCCGCCGCCGAGGCCAGCGACCTCGTCATCGTCACCAGCGACAACCCGCGCAGCGAGCGGCCCTCCGCGATCATCGACGAAATCATTCCCGGCGTTCGCGAGACGAACACGCCGCTCATCGTCGAAGAGGACCGCCGCGCCGCCATCGAGCGCGCGATCCGTTCCGCGCAGCCCGGCGACATCGTTCTGCTCGCCGGAAAGGGACACGAAAAGGTACAGGTCTTCGCAGACGGCGCGATTCCGTTCGATGATGTAGCCGAGGCCTCCCGACTCCTCCAACAGCTTGCCGAGGTACGCGCGTGATCTTAACCCTGGGACAGATTGCCGACTGGATGCACGCGGAGGGCGACTTCGACCCGAGCCTCACCGCCACCGGTTACTCCATCGACTCGCGCACGATCAACTCCGGCGAGCTCTTCTTCGCGGTGCGCGGCGAACGCATGGACGGCCACGACTACGTCGAGTCCGCTCTCGCGAACGGCGCGGTTGCGGCCGTCGTCAGCATGCGCTGGCTCGTCCCTTCCAATGTCGACGAGAAAAAACTGCTCCGCGTGCCCGACTCCGAAGACGACTGCGTTCTCGCGTCAATGCAGCGACTGGCTAACCGCGTGCGCCGCGTCTGGGGAGGCCGCGTCATCGGCGTCACCGGCTCCGCCGGCAAGACGACCACGAAGGAATGCGTCGCCGCGGTTCTCGCCAAAAAGTTCGAGGTCCTGAAGACCACCGGCAATCTCAACAACCACTTCGGTGTGCCGTTGCAACTCCTGCGCCTTGAGCCGCAGCACGAGGTCGCCGTGCTCGAGATGGGCATGAATCACGCCGGCGAGATCACGGCGCTCGCGAAGATCGCCGAGCCCAACTGGGGCGTCGTCTCCAACGTTGCGCCCGTACATCTCGAGTTCTTCCCCGACGGCATCGCCGGCATTGCGCGAGCGAAGTTCGAGCTCGTTGCCGCACTTCCCCCCGACGGCTACGCCATCCTCAACGCCGACGACGAGCGCGTCGCCGCCTTTGCCCGCGGCATGGGCGAGCGCGCGCTGCTCTACGGGACCATGTCACGCGCCTATGTTCGCGCCGAGGAGATCCGCGATGCCGGCCTCGACGGCACGCGCTTCATCCTCGCGGTGGAGGATATCCGCCGCGACGTTCATCTTCATCTCATCGGCCGCCACAACGTGTTGAACGCTCTCGCCGCGATCAGCGCCGGTCTGCTCAGCGACATCGACGTCGACACCTGCATCGAGGGCGTCGAGGAGATGCGCCCCACCGAGAAGCGCGGCCGCGTGCTCGAATTCCGCGGCGCACGCCTCATCGACGACACCTACAACTCCAACCCGCGCGCGCTGCAGTCCATGGTGGAGGCACTCCGTCAGACGCCCGCCACGCGCCGCTTCGTCATTGCCGGCGAGATGCTCGAGCTCGGCCCTGAGGGCGCCGCTCTGCACCGCGCCGCGGGCGAACAGATGGCCGGCCTCGACGGCGTTGTGGGCGTGCGGGGTCTCGCCTCGGAGATCGTCGAAGGCGCACGCGCCAAGGGAGTCGCCGCACAGTTCTTCGAGAGCCCCGGCGAGGCCAGCGTCTGGCTCGAGCAAAACCTCCGCAAGGGCGACGTCGTCCTGCTCAAGGGCTCACGCGGCGTGCGTCTGGAGCGCGCGCTTGAGGCCTTGGAAGAGTAAGCGCCGAATAACCCATCCGCGCAGGGGCCGAGCTTGGTTCGCCGCTTGTTTCGGCCCGGTTTTACGCAGGTTCCAAGCGTAAGATAGCGGAGGACCGCGGCCTGCCAGCACGGTCATTCAAACGCACGCGAGGCGGCTTTCGTTGCTCTATTGGCTCCTCTATCAAAAGCTCTTTCCCTACTTCCGGTACTTCCGGATCTTCCGCTACGTCACGTTCCGCTGCGTCTTCGCGAGCCTGACGGCGCTGCTCATCGGCCTGCTCATCGGCCCATATGTGATCGACCGCCTGCGCCAGTTCCAGATCGCCCAGTACATTCGCGAGGAAGGTCCGGAGAGCCACCAGAAGAAGGGGGGCACGCCAACGATGGGCGGCGTGCTCATCTGCATCTCCATCCTCATTCCCACGCTGCTGTGGAGCGATCTCTCCAACCCCTTTGTGTGGCTGGTGATGTTCGCGACCATCGCGTTTGCCGCCATTGGCTTCGCGGACGACTACACGAAGATCGCGAACAAACGCAACCTCGGCCTCACCTCGCGCCAGAAGCTGCTGCTGCAGTTCATCGTCAGCGGCACCGTTGCCGTGGCGCTGATTGTGCTGCAGGGACAGGGCTTTTACTCCACGCGCCTCATCGTGCCGTTCATGAAGCACTATCGGCCGAATCTCACCATCGACGCCTTCCTGCACATCCCGCATCTGTGGCCGCTCGCGTTCATTCCGTTCGTCATCTTCGTGATGCTGGTCATTAGCTTCTCGAGCAACGCAGTCAATCTCACCGACGGTCTCGACGGCCTCGCCATTGGCTGCACCATCATCGCCGCCGGCGCGCTGACGGTGCTCACCTACGTCAGCGGACACGTCGTCTTCGCAGACTATCTCGAACTGCAGCGCATGCCTGCCGTCAGTGAGCTGACCGTCTTCTGCGGAGCGATGGTCGGCGCCAGCATCGGCTTCCTCTGGTACAACGCGCATCCGGCCGAGGTCTTCATGGGCGACGTCGGTTCTCTTGCATTGGGAGGCGCGATTGCGACGGTCGCGGTCATCATCAAGCAGGAGCTGTCTGCTGCCGTTCATCGGCGGCGTTTTCATCATGGAGGCCGTCAGCGTGATGCTGCAGGTCGGGAGCTACAAGCTGCGCGGCGGCAAACGCATCTTCCGCATGGCGCCGCTGCATCATCACTTCGAACTCGGCGGCTGGTCGGAGTCGAAGGTCATCGCGCGCTTCTGGATTATGGCGCTCGTCTTCGCGCTGTTTGCGCTGACTACACTGAAGCTGCGATAAACGAGGGGCAGCTTCACGAATGAACATGGAACTCAAAAACAAGCGTGTACTCGTAGTTGGCCTCGGCAAGAGCGGCATCGCCGCCGCTCGCTTTCTCAAGGCGCGCGGGGCACAGGTGACGGTCAGCGACATACGTCCGGCGGGGTTGATTTCGGAGCTGCCGGCGCTGCTGGACGCGGGCATCATGGTCGAGACCGGCAGCCACGGGCTGCTGACCTTCCGCCGGCAGGACCTCATCGTCGTCTCGCCGGGCGTGCCTTCGAACACGCCCGAGCTTGGGACAGTGCGGACTTTCGGGATTCCAATTGTCGGTGAGCTGGAGCTCGGCGCGAACTTCCTGCAGGGACAGATCGTTGCCATCACCGGATCGAACGGCAAGACCACGACGACGACGCTCATCGGCGAAATCCTGAAGGCGAGCGGCAAGCCGACGCTGGTGGGCGGCAACATCGGTCGTCCGGTTGTCGACATGGTCGCGGAGTCGACGCCGGAGAGCTGGAGCGTGCTCGAGGTCTCGAGCTTCCAGCTGGAGACGATTCAAACGTTCCATCCAACGATCGCGCTGGTACTGAACATCACGCCGGACCATCTCGACCGGCACGGCAGTTTCGAGGCGTACGCCGGGGCGAAGTCTCGCATTACCGAGAACCAGACAGCGGAGGACTTCCTGATCCTCAATGCTGAGGATGAGCCGACGAAGCTGGTGGCCGCGAAGACCAAGGCGCAGATCTACTGGTTCAGCCCGCGGCGGCAGGTGAAGCAGGGCGCGTTCGTGCATGGCGAGAGCATCCTCTTCCGCGCGAAGGAAGGCGGCGAGGTTGAGCCAATCATGCCTGTCGCCGAGATTCCGCTCGCTGGCGCGCACAACGTCGAGAACGTGCTGGCTGCGGTTTGCGCAGCGCGTCTGGCTGGAGTTGATGCTCAGACGATTCGAGAGGCGGTTGCGGCCTTCCATGCGGTCGAGCACCGGCTGGAGTTCGTGCGCGAGCTTGAGGGTGTGCGCTGGTTCAACGACTCCAAGGCGACCAATGTCGATGCCACGGCGAAGGCCATCGAAGCGTTTCCCGGCGGTATCTGGCTGATTCTCGGCGGCAAGGACAAGGACTCGGACTATAGCACGCTGTCTCCACTGCTGCGGTCGCGGGTGAAGGCGGTTATCACCATTGGTTCGGCAGCGGAAAAGATCGAGTCGCATCTCGCCGGCGTCGTGAAGATAGAGAGGGCTGGAACGATGGAGCGGGCGGTCGCCTGGGCACGGAAAGAGGCGAAATCAGGTGATGTGGTGCTGCTCGCACCGGCGTGCTCCAGCTTCGATCAGTTTGAGAATTACGAGCATCGCGGCCGCGTCTTCAAGCAGCTTGTGGGCGCGCTCGAGTAGGCAGGGAATGGCAAAGCGCGTTGGCGTCGATAAGTGGTTGTTCGGAACGGTCTTGTTGCTGGTGCTGTTCGGTCTGGTCAGCGTCTTCTCGGCGTCGGCGGTCATGGCGAAGGCGACGCAGGGCTCGCCGTATGCGTTTGTGTACAGGCAGGCGATCTGGGCGGCGCTCGGCCTCGTCGCTTTGTTCGGGCTCATGCGCGTCGACTATCGCAAGTACAACAACCCGAGACTCATCTTCCCGATGATGGCGCTGACAGCGCTGATGCTGCTCGGTGTCTTCGCATGGGGCAGCATGAACGGAGCGCACCGCTGGCTGCACTTTGGTCCTGCGTCGCTGCAACCGTCAGAGCTGGCGAAGCCGGTCATCGTCTTCTTCCTGGCGTGGTTTCTGCAGACCCGCATCCATGCGATCGACAACGTGAAGGAGACGTTGCTGCCTGCGGTGATTCCGCCCCTGGTATATGTTCTGCTGATTCTGCAGGAGCCTGATCTCGGAACAGCGCTGGTGTGCGCAGCGATCGTGATGCTGATGCTGTATCTGGCTGGGATGCAGCTGAAATGGATCGGTCTGGCGATTGTGGCAGCAGCGCCGGTGCTTTACTACAAGCTGTTTCATGTAGCGTTCCGTGCGGCGCGTATGAAGGCGTTTCTCAATCCCGAGGCTGATCCGAAGGGCGCGGGCTTCCACATCATGCAGTCGCTGATCGCTGTGGGTTCGGGTGGAGTCTTCGGGCGCGGATTGACTGAAGGAATCCAGAAGCTGTTCTTCCTCCCCGAGCCGCATACGGACTTCATCTTCGCCAACATCTGCGAGGAGTTAGGGCTCATTGGCGCGCTGTGCGTTGTGATGGCCTTCTGTATCGTTGGCTATCGCGGGTTGCGGGCGGCGTCCCTCTCGACCGATCCGTTCGCGCGGTTCCTGGCCTTTGGTCTTACTACCGCGATCCTCGTTCAGGCGTTCTTCAATATGAGCGTAGTGATCGCGCTGCTGCCGACGAAGGGAATTCCGCTACCGTTCATCTCGTCGGGTGGAACGAGTGTGTTCGTGACGCTCGCGTGCATGGGCGTGCTGTTGAACGTCACGCGCGAGATTGATTAAATGCAGCAAGCGCTGAGGGTGGTGATTGCCGGTGGGGGCACCGGGGGGCATGTGATGCCGGCGCTGGCAATCGGGCGCGAGTTGAGGGACAAGCATGGAGCCGAAGTGCTGTTCATCGGCACGGCGCGCGGGCTTGAAACGAAGCTGGTGCCCGAGGCAGGGTTCCGGTTGGAGCTGGTGCGCTCGGGGCAGCTGAAGAACGTGAGCCTGGCTACGCGGCTGAAGACGTTGGGCGATCTTCCGCTGGGCGTGCTGCACTGCATTCGGCTGCTCAAGGAGTTTCGTCCTCAGGTGGTGGTTGGCGTTGGTGGCTATGCGAGCGGGCCGGGGATGATTGCGGCGGTGTTGAAGGGGATTCCAACGCTGGCGTATGAGCCCAATGCCGTTCCGGGGATGACGAATAGGCTGCTGGGCAAGCGCGTAAGCGCAGCGGCGGTGAACTTCGATGCGACGGTGAAGTTTTTTCGCAATGCTGAGGTGACCGGCGTGCCGGTGCGTCCGGAGATATTTGAGCTGCCGGAGCGCCCCAGAGGTGCGGCGCCCAGGCTACTGATCACGGCGGGTTCGAACGGAGCACTGATCTTCAACGAGACGTTGCCGAAGATTGTGGTGCCGCTGCTGGAGGCGGTGCCGGGGCTGACGATCGTGCACCAGACGGGACAGCGCAGCCTGGAGGCGACGCGGGCGGCGTACGCAGCAAGTGGAGCGGACCCGGCTCGGTGGAACGTTGAGGCGTTCCTGACGGATATGCCTCGCGAGTATGCGGCGGCGGACCTGGTGCTGGCTCGGGCCGGGAGCACGATTGCGGAGCTGTGCGCGGCGGGCAAGCCGTCAGTGCTGGTGCCGCTGCCGACGGCGGCGGATGATCATCAGCGGAAGAATGCGGAGGTGCTGGCGGGCGCGGGAGCGGCGATGATGCTGCTGCAGCGGGACGCGACTCCGGAGGCGATGGAGCAGATGCTGGTGGACCTGCTGCTCGATGGTGACCGGCGGAGACGAATGGCTCAGGCGGCGAAAAGGCTCGCGCGGCCGGGCGCACTGGAGCGAATCGCGGGGATGGTGCTGCGGCTGGCAAAGCACTCGAGCGAGTGAATTTGCCGAGGATGTCTCGATTTTTGCCAGTGTTTATGCGAGTTTGAGCGTGTCCGGGGCTTGACAAGGATTTCCTGTGGAAAGTTGCGGGACACGCGAACCATCCTGTTGCGACCTTCGTTTTTCTTGCACACCGGTTCTCCTGTGCTTAGAATCCGCTGGCGAGCAGGGTTTCTCGACAGCGAGGTTTTCACGTCTCTTACGAACGTGCGAAAAGATTTCTGAAGCGTTTACTCGATTCAGATTCTCTGGTGCACCAGGGTCTTCGTTTGGCGTCTAACCCTGTTCGCTTCTTGAGTGCGCCATGTCCGACTATGCCGGTTACGCAGCGGCCGTCACCATCCACACCAACGTCTTCGACGACCAGTTTCTCTCCGCCTGGCACAACGGTCTGATCTCGCACTGGGCGCGCGGCGGCTTTGGTCAGCGGCCCGGCGCCGTCGGCAGCATCGCCCTCTTCTATCAGTCGCCGCAGGTCATCTGTTCCGACAGCAACGAGATTCAGGCAATTCTGCGCCTCAGCGGATGGGGGACCATCTCCCTGCGGCTCACGACGCCGGGCCTGTCCGAGACGCGAAGCGTAGAGTGGCAAGCCGACGTCCTCATCACTCCCACTGTCTCTTCACTCGGATCGGTAGTCCTTCTCGACGCCGACAGAACGGCTTACCGCCTTGTCAACTGGCAGTTTGATGTGCTCAGCGGCGCGGCTTTCTCCACGGCAGCGCAAGCCTTCCTCAACGGCGACACCTTCAAGGCTGAGTTACTGACAGTGCTGCAGAATGCCATCGGTGACATTCAAGTCCCCATCATGGACTTCAGCGCTCTGGGACCGTTCAGTGCCAACTCGTTCAGTAACTTCGCGCTCAAGATCGTCGGCGCCGGGATTCTCGTCGGCATGGACATGAACAATGGCGTGTTTGAAACCAGTGGAGACTCTACTCAATTGAAGGACATCGCCGGAACGAACGATATCGGGGTCGTCGTCAATCCGGATGCGATCCTCCCCCTGATGCCTAAGATTCGTCAGCAGGTCCAGGATCAGATCCCACAGGGATCCACTCTCAACTCTCTGTCGATCGTCTGCGAGGAAGGCCAGTTCCGCGTGAAGGGTAACGCGAGCAACAATGTTGGCACCGCCAACTTCTCACTCGCCGCAGTTCCGGCCTTGTCCACCGGCATCCCCGGCGGCATCTTCCCCATCACCACAAAGAAGACCATCACCATCCGCGCGAGAAGCTGGCCCGCACTCTCGTTCTATCCGGCGGACATCTCCGTAGACGTTGATCAGGCCTCATGGCTCGATAAGCTGGACATCTTCGGCAGCATCCTGACCTTGGGCGCCGCAGCGATGTTTGACCAGTTGTTCATCTGGCAGGCCGAAGCAGACATCTCCCTGGGGATCCAGGGTGCCGAGTTGAATCCGAACGGCGCCTCTCCTCTTAGTACAGCGCGCCGGCTCACCGCCCACGCGCTTTGCGATTCAGGACTTCGAGATCCACACCGTCGGCCTCTATATGGGCATCACAGCGAAGCTCGAAGTGCCGGCGGCGAGCATGAGTGGTGTGAAGTCCATCGCGGTCAATTACGTGTCGCAGAGTATCCTCTATGCCGTCAGCCTTCCGTTCGACGCTCTGGAGGACGATCCCTTCCTTCACATTCGCTGGACCGTCGTGGATCTCGACTCAGGCAGCGCACTGGTCAACAGTGACGATGTCGCCCTCAACCGCACGTCGTTCCAGTTCATCCCCTCGTCCGTCGGCCCCACCACCACTCGGTTCGCGGTCGCCTGCCGGGTCTATCGTGCACTCGGCCCGCTGACAAACGATCTCTTCAATGAAACCCTCCGCATGACCGTTGGTCCCGCGCTGCCGCACAACGCCTATATCCGCTGGACCTACCAGGTGAAGAATCCTCAATTCCAATTCATCGATACCGATAACACGGTTGCCGAGTGGCACTTCATGGGCCAGTCCACTATTCAGAAGCATTCCAAGATTCATCGTCTGGATAAACCCTGCCGCAATGCGAACCACCGCTCGCGCTTCAGCCCCACCGAGCAGTTCTGGGAGACGCTGCCGTTCCCTGTTGCGAAGATCAATGCCCATCGCGAGAGCCTTTGCGACTACTGCTTCTTCGGCGGGCCAGCCTCGACGATTGCGTCGCTGTAGCGTGAGCGATCGCAGCGCGGCGATCCATTTCCATTCGATCCAGCTCCTCAAAACAAAATCCCCACGCGGTCGTGGGGATTTTGAAGCTGTGAGCTTTTGGTCAGGAAAAGAAACGGGCTGAGAGTGGTCCCAGCCCGTGGAGGCCAAAGCTTAGCGGTGTCCGTGCTGGCCGCCGCCTCCGCCGCCAGAGTTGCCGCCGCCGTGGAAGCCGCCACCGGATGGGGCGCTGTAGTGCGGAGCGGGTGCGCTCTGCGCGTGGCTGAAGTTGCCGGCCGGGGCGGACGGGCGGTTGAACGAGGGCTGAGCGCCACGGTTGTAGTTTGGCTGTGCTCCGCCGAAGTTCTGCTGGCCGCGGTTGTATTTTGGTTGCGCTCCGCCGAAGTTCTGCGGGGCGGTGTGCTGATAGCTGGGCTGAGCACCGCCGAAGTTTTGCGGGGCCTGGCGGTTGTAATTGGGTTGTGCACCGCCGAAGTTCTGCGGGGCAGTGTGCTGATAGCTGGGCTGAGTTCCGCCGAAACTCTGGCCGCGGTTGTAGGTGGGCTGGGCTCCGCGGTTGTAGGTGTTTACGGCGCCGCGATCCGCAAAGCCCTGCTGCTGCTGTTGGCCACGATTCTCAAAGTTCTGCTGGCCGCGGTTCTCATAGCCCTGCTGCTGACCATGGTTCCAGTTGCCGGGCTGTTGGCCGTGGTTCTCATAGCCCTGCTGCTCGCGGTTGGCGAAGCCGTTGTTGCCGCGGTTAGGGAAGGCCTCGGTGCCGCGGATGCCTTCGCGACCGTTGACTTCAGAGCCGCGGAAGCCGGCGTTATGCGTGGCGTACTGGGCGGGCGGGTGAGCGTTGAAGCTGTTGCCGCCGGGACGTCCGTCGAAGCCCGCGTAGGAGCGGTTATAGAAGTTGCCGCGGAAGTGGTCGTCGAAGCGGTTGTAGGCGCGGTTGTACCAGAAGTGTCCGCCGTTCCAGTAGCCGCCGTAGAAGCCGGTTCCGAAGTAGCCGAAGCCGTAATTAATGCCCCCGTAGTAGCCGACGGTTTGTCCCCAGTAGCCGGGGTGCCAGTCGTAGAGGCCGGCGTCCATGCCCCACCAGCCGGGGGTCCAGAGGGCATCTTCATAGGGAGGGAGAACCCAGGCGCCCTCGACCCAGTAGTAGCCGTCGGGTCCCCAGGCCCAGTAGCCGGGGGTCCAGATGTAGCCGTCGCCGGGGCAGGGGGGCTGATCGTACATGGGAATTGCGGGAGGAGCGTAGCCGGCGGAGAGATAGCCTTGGGCCTGAACTGGATAGTTTTGAACTTGGGCTGGATAGTCCTGCGCCTGAGCTGGATAATCCTGGGATTGTGCGGGATAGTACTGCGCATTGGCCTGGAGCGCCGGGGTGAGGATGAGGGCTGCTCCGGCGAGTGCGGCGGCTGTGAAAAGGTTGCGTGCTGTGCGCTTGATCTGCATAAGGTGCCCCTCGGTGGTGGCCTCGCTTCCCTTCCGCTAAATGAGGGTTTGCGGGTGTACACCGATGAGTTCCGGCCGAGCGGTTTGCCGTGGCCGGGACTCAGTTGATTAGACACAGGTCGAAGAGAGTTGTTGCGGGAGGGGTCGCAGGAGGGGGCTTCGTTCTACCCCCACGCGGGCAACTTCGAAGAAGTGAGCGTGGTGGAAAGCGGATGAACTGTCATTAGGGACAGGGACGGGTTCCGAGCGAGACTCATCTATCTGTCCGTTTCCTTTGGGCGCCCGGCGAAACGATTGTCGAAGCGCGACTTTAAGACGCGTGACCAATCTCACAATTATTTGCAGGGCCCAGGGGTAGGATGACCGTACGTCGCTCCAAGGAGTCGCCCGATGAAATCCAAGAACTCCGTCCCCCTTTCCTATGTTGAGGTAGTTGAGCAGAAGCGGCTGAACGATGCTCGCGAACAAGGGATTCCGTGGAAGAAGTGGGGGCCTTATCTAAGCGAGCGGCAATGGGGGACGGTGCGTGAAGATTACAGCGCAGATGGGAACGCGTGGGACTATTTCTCTCACGACCAGTCTCGCTCGCGCGCTTATCGCTGGGGAGAGGACGGCTTAGCGGGATACTGCGACGACCATCAACTGCTTTGCTTTGCAGTGGCTTTGTGGAATGGCCGCGACCCAATTTTGAAGGAACGCATGTTTGGATTGACAAACAGTGAGTCCAACCATGGTGAAGATGTAAAAGAGTATTACTTCTATCTCGATAGCACTCCGACGCACTCGTACATGAAGTACCTGTACAAGTATCCGCAAACGGAGTTTCCTTATCGAGACCTGGTGGAGACGAATCGACGGCGGTCGCGGGAGGAGTTTGAGTACGAGCTTCTCGACACCGGCATCTTCGATCAGGATCGATACTTCGACGTCTTCGTCGAATATGCGAAGGCAGATCCGGAAGACACACTGTTACGAGTTTCCGTTCATAACCGAGGACCGGAAGTGGCGACGATTCATGTGCTGCCGACGCTGTGGTTCCGCAACACGTGGTCGTGGGGCGGAGATGTTGAGAAACCATTGCTGGAGCAGGTGGAGGAAGGCAAGATTTACGCCTCGCATCCAACGCTCGGTCATTACACATTGCAGTTAGAAGGGTCACCGGAGCTGCTGTTCACTGAAAACGAATCGAATGCCTACCGCGTGTGGGGGCAACGTAATTCGACGCCTTATGTGAAGGACTCCTTTCACCAGTACGTGATTTCCGGCGCGAAAGAGGCAGTAAACCCAGCGAAGAAGGGAACGAAAGCTGCTGGCCACTATGTGGTGGAAGTCCCGGCAGGCGGAAGTAAAGTTGTGCGAATGCGCTTGAGCGCCAAGCCGCCGGCCGATGCATTCAGCACGTTCGATGCGACCTTCGACAGCCGGCTTGGGGATGCGAACGAATTCTATGAACGCATTACTCCCCAGAATTTGAGCGAGGATGAACGCCGCGTCCATCGCCAGGCGCTGGCAGGGATGTTGTGGTCCAAGCAGTATTACTACTTCGATCTCGATCGATGGCTTACCGAACACCATGCGCATCCGATGGGGAGCGACGACCCGAGGAGTTGCCGTAACTCCGACTGGTTCCACATGCTGAACAGTGACATCATCTCGATGCCAGACAAGTGGGAGTATCCCTGGTATGCGGCATGGGACCTGGCATTTCACACCATCTCTCTGTCTCTTGTGGACTTTGACTTTGCAAAAGAGCAGTTGCTGCTGATGCTGAAAAACCTATACGCCCATCCCAATGGACAGATCCCTGCCTATGAGTGGAACTTCGGCGACGTGAACCCTCCCGTTCACGCCTGGGCATGCTTATTTCTCTACAGAATCGAAGCAGAGCTGGGACGGTCTGATCCCCGCTTTCTGGAGCATTCCTTCCAGGGGCTGATGTTGAACTTTAGCTGGTGGGTGAATCGAAAGGATCCGCAGGGACGAAATGTTTTTGCAGGAGGGTTCCTTGGGTTGGACAACATCGGAGTCTTCGATCGCAGCGCACCGCTGCCGACGGGCGGCTATATGGATCAGGCCGACGGCACGGCGTGGATGGCGTTTTATTGCCTGTGCATGCTGGAGATTGCGCTCATTCTGACTGCGTATGACTCCATGTATGAGGAGCTTGCCTACCGCTTCCTCGAGCATTTCGTATGGATTAGCTATGCCATGGATCGTATTGGCGCAAAGCACGACGCAATGTGGGATGAGGAGGACGGTTTTTTCTACGACCTACTTCATCTTCCGAATGGTGAAACCGCACAATTGAAGATCCGCTCGATGGTTGGTTTGATTCCACTATGCGCTGCGACGGTTTTCGATGCAGGCACTTTGGACGCGCACCCTCAAATCCTTAAAGCTGTCGACCTGTTCAGAAAGCGTCATCCGGAGGTCGCGCAGAAGATAGCTACAGCCGACGACCCTAGTGTGGGTGGGTATATGGGACGGAGGCTGGCGTCCGTCTGCAATAAGCAGAAGTTGCTGCGCGTTCTGGGTTACATGCTCGACGAGAACGAATTTCTCAGCCCTCACGGCATTCGTTCTCTGTCGAAGTATCACGAGGAACACCCGTTTGTTTTTTATGTCAATGGACAGGAATACAAGGTTCAGTATCTTCCAGCGGAGTCAAATACCGGGATGTTTGGCGGTAATTCCAACTGGCGTGGTCCGGTCTGGATGCCGGTGAATGCGCTGATCGTACGTGGGCTTCTGCAGATGTATCCGTTTTATGGCCCGGACTTTAAGGTGGAATGTCCTACACGTTCCGGAAATTACATGACGTTGTTTGAAGTAGCTAAGGAGATTGGACGTCGCAACGCAAGTATTTTTTTCCGCGACGCTTCAGGGAACCGTCCAGTCTATGGAGGGACGAAGAAATTCCAGGAAGACCCTCACTGGAAGGATTACATCCTGTTTTATGAGTACTTCCACGGAGACAATGGCGCCGGGCTAGGCGCGAGCCATCAGACGGGCTGGACAGGGCTTGTTGCACGCGAGCTTGATCTATTCGCGCGTCTGAATGCTGAAGATTTGTTACGCACCTCTAAGGAAGTGCTGGCCGAAATGACTCGTGAGCAGGTTGCGGGGCACTGAGACGTGCGCCGGTATCCCTGTTCCTTTGCTGGTTCTTCCGGCGGTGCGTGGCGCTTTGGTCCGGTCGTCAATGACCAGAGGCGGATTGTGCCCCGGGTTTGGTGAAGATGTCTTTGGGGCACATGACGTGGACGCCGTCGTTGGTGTCGACGAGCTGAGTGATGTTGACGTCGCAGGCGACGGAGATGAGGGCGTAGGCGTCGTCGCGGGAGAGATGCGGGGCGTCGGGGTTCTGCTCGGAGAGGAAAGTGATCATGTTGCGGACGGCCATCTCGGTGGCGGTCTTGAGGTCAGCCGAGAACCCCATGGCGATGTAGTAGCGCGGGGTTTCGGCGCGCGGCCAGAGGAGACGTTCTTTCTCGGCTTCTCCTTTGTGGACGATGAACTGGAAGGTGCCGGTGAGGAAGGTTTCGAGCGCGGTGATGTCGACCTCGCCATTGCCCTGGCCGGCGTGGCCGTCGCCGGCTTCAAAGAGCGCGCCGGAGGCGTGGACGGGGTAGAAGACGACGGAGCCTTCGGTGAGCTCCTTGTTGTCCATGTTGCCGCCGTGCATCCAGGGCGGAGCGGAGTTCCACTTGCCCGCGGACTCGGGCGGGGCGATGCCCATGGAGCCGAAGAAGGGATGCAGCGGGATCTCGATGCCGGGAGCGAAGTGCGCGAGCATCTTCGTGCGGTCGAGCGGGATGATCTTGGAGCGGCCGTAGGGGAAGTCGTCGGGGAGGAAGCCACGGCCGGCGCCGAAGCCGTTGCAGGCGAAGTTGGTGTCGAGCTGAATCTTGAGGACGCGAACCTCGAGGACGTCGCCGGGTTCGGCCTCGGCGATGGCGACGGGGCCGGTGAGGATGTGGCCGCCGGGGCCGCGGTCGGCTTGCGGGACTTGTTTGTAGAGGGCGTCGAGCCATGCAGGGATGTCGGCGGCGGGGACGCCCTGATGCTCGAGGCGCTCGGGCGGGCCGCAGGTGGAGGCGGTCTGCATGATGACGCTATCGCCGGAGTGGACGGTGAGGACCGGCTTGGCGTGCGCGGAGTAGTAGCCCCAGGCGACGGTGGTGGGCGTGGCGAGCAGGGTCTCGGTTTTTTGCGCGAAAGAGGGAGCGGCGATGAGCAGCAGGACAGAGAGCAGGCGGTGGGTGGTTGTCATCGGTGAGGTGAGGATAGCGGAGATTTGGTGCGAATCAATGCGTTTTCGAATCGCGGAGACTCTGTGCTTCGGAGTCGACGAGAATAGGTGCGAGGAATTCGATCTCGGCCGGAAGACGAACACTCAGGTGAATGAGACTCATGTCGCTGGACGCGTCGAGCGATGCGAGGCCATGTATTGGTTGGTTGGCTGGCCGAAGCCAGGACATCGTTCCGAGGCCGTCAACGTTCGGCGGTGTCGTGAACTCCACGAAGTCATGGCTCTTGTAGACGAGTTTGTCGGACGGGAATGGACCGAAGTGATAGTCCGAAGAGGAGTCGAAGTGTTCGGCGATTACCTTTTGCGCGTAGGCACGATGCGCTGGGAAGACGCGCGCCACTACGCGAGCGACTTCAAAACGGCCGGAGGTATCGCCGATGCTGACGGAGAGCTCGATGGCGGGGCCGGTGAATCCATGCCAGTTGTGCTGAAGCAGGACGTTGTCGGTGTTGAGAGGCTCCGGAGCAACGTAAAGGCTTTGGCCGCTGGAGCCATAAGTTCCGAAACAATGCCAGCCACGTGGGGCGAGTGTGCCAAGGCTGTTGGCTTCTTCAGACGTCTGATACCAGGCGAGGTGAGCGGCGGCTTCTGTTGTGAGGTGAACCTGCTTAGGGTGGCCACGGGGTGGGTCGACGGGCCCGGTCTGGCCGTCAGCGGGGCAACCGACGAAGGGGACCGTGGTGATCTGGGACAAGGCAGGAGCAGCGATGAGCAGCAGGGCAGAGAGCAGGCGGCGTGAGATTGTCATCGGTGAGGATGAGGATAGCGCAGGGTTGAATTCTTTTTGGCGTGAAGGCTGCGGGGCCCGCCCCTAGAATCCAGAGAGGATGTGAAGGGGTCTTCTTTGAAAAAGTTGATGCGATTGGCCGTGTGGCTGGCATTGCTGGTGGGAGTGCTGACGGGTGGTGTTCTGTGTGCCCAGGACCTTACCGGCAACTGGCAGGGAACGCTCAAGGCAGGCAAGGATTTGCGAATGATCCTGGTCGTCACCAAAGAGGATGGCCGGTTGCAGGCCAAGCTCTACAGCCTTGACGAAAGTGCGCAGCCTTTCAGGGTGTCCTCCATCTCGCAGGATGGCTCGACGGTGAAGTTCGCGATCGAGCTGACTGGAACGACCTACGAAGGCAAGTTGAACGCGGCCAATGACACGATTGCCGGTACATGGACACACGGCGTTACGCCACTGCCGCTGGACTTTTTACGCGCCACAAAGGAGACGGCGTGGGAGATTCCGGCTCCGCCAGCGCCTCGCAAGTTGATGCCTGCTGACGCTGAGCCTGGGGTTGAGGTTGCCACGATCAAGCCGAATGACAAAGACGGCGGAACGATGCAGGTTCTTACGTTTCGAGGACGCCATCTGATAACCGTCAACTCTTCGCTGGCTGACCTGATGATGTTTGCGTATAGCGTCCAGATGAAGCAGATCACCGGCGCTCCGGACTGGATAGAGAAGGACCGATACGACATTGACGCTACGCCTGATGTGGAAGGGACTCCTACCGCTGACCAGGTGCGAATCATGATCCGGAAACTGCTCGCGGGCCGTTTTCAGTTGAAGTTCCATCATGAGAAACGGGAGATGTCGGCGTTCGTTCTCACGGTTGGAAAAAATGGTGCAAAGCTGCAGCCGACGCAGCCGAACGGTAATCTGCACGGCGTCGGCATGCAGGCTGCCAAGACGGGCGCGATGTTGTTTGCGTACAACGCACCGATTACGGGTTTTACGAATTTTCTGCAATCACTCGTTCTGGATCGTCCGGTGGTGGATCAAACGGGCCTGACCGGAAGATACGATTTGAACGTTACGTTCACGCTGGATGAGTCCATGTTCAACGGCCACCCGCCAGCGTTTCCTAAGCCGGATGATGGTGTTGAGCCTGCACCGAACCTGTTCGAGGCCATCCAGGAGCAGCTGGGCCTTGAAACTTACTCCAGAGAAGACGCAGGTCGATGTGCTCGCCGTTGATCGTGTCGAAAAGCCGTCTGCCAACTGAATCGGCGTCACTGGCGTAACGAGCGCGGCGAGTGCTGCTGCGCGGGTTGCCGAGGCACCGGGTAGTTAGGAGCGGTCGCGCGCTACTACGCGCGATAAGCCACATTGTCGCTTTGCGTCTAGGGTGAGGCACCCATTGGTCGAATCCACTGTCCGGTCCTCGTGCAGAATGGAGTGGGGATTTGTGAGATGAGTTTGCCGGAACATGCAATGTTTGCGCCGTCGCACCGGATTCACTTTATCGGGATCGGTGGGATTGGGATGAGTGGGATCGCGGAGATCCTGCTGACGATGGGGTATGCGGTTTCGGGGTCAGACCTGAAGGCGAGCGCAGTGACGGAGCGTCTGCAGCAACTGGGCGCGACGATCTATACGGGGCATGCGGCGGGGAATGCGCGGGCGTGCGATGTGGTGGTGACGAGCTCGGCTGTGGCGAAGGATAACCCCGAGGTGCTGGAGGCGAGGGCAAGGAAGACGCCGGTGATTCCGCGGGCGGAGATGCTGGCGGAGCTGATGCGGCTGAAGTACGGGATCGCCGTGGCGGGGATGCATGGGAAGACGACGACGACGAGCATGATTGCGGCGGTGCTCGCGGGCGGAGGGCTGGACCCGACGGTGGTGGTGGGCGGGCGCGTCGATGCGATGGGGTCGAATGCGCGGCTGGGGCGTTCGCAGTATCTCGTTGCCGAGGCGGATGAGAGCGACCGGTCCTTCTTGAAGTTGAGCCCGGTGCTGGCGGTGGTGACGAATCTTGATCGCGAGCACATGGAGGCGTATCGCGATATGGAGGATGTAGAGGCGGCGTTTGTGGAGTTCATCGACAAGCTGCCGTTCTATGGAGCGGTGACGGCGTGCGCGGATGATGCGCGATTGCGGGCGATTCTGCCGCGGGTGATGCGCAAGGTTTACACGTACGGCGAGAGTGAGAGCGTGGACTTTGGGCTGCGTGTGCGGGAGGCTCGGCCGGGATGTCATGCGACGTTTGAGGTGGATGCGCAGGGGCTGCTGCTGGGGCCGTTCGATTTGAATGTTCCGGGACGGCATAACCTGCTGAACGCGACGGCGGCGGTCGCAGTGGGGATTCAGCTGGGGATTGCGCCGGAGGCGATTGCGGAGGCGCTGCGCGGATTTCGCGGCGTGGATCGGCGATTTCAGATCAAGGGCAAAGAGCGCGGCGTGACGGTGGTGGATGACTACGGGCATCATCCGACGGAGATTAAAGCGACGTTGCAGGCGGCTCGGGAGTGTGGGTACAGGCGCGTGCTGGTGCTGTTTCAGCCGCATCGCTATACGCGGACTCGGGATCTGATGGAGGAGTTTGCGGGAGCGTTTGGCGATGCGGATGCCGTCGAGGTGCTGGATATCTACGCGGCGAGCGAGCAGCCGATTGCGGGTGTGACGGGCGAGGCGCTGGCGAAGGCGATTCGTGGTCCGAGAGTGAAGTATGCGTCGAGTGTGGAGGAGGCGGTGGAGCGATTGGCCGGGATGGCGGGCGAAGGGGATTTGATTCTGACGCTGGGCGCGGGGAGTGTGTCGCAGGCGGGGGCGGTGGCGCTGGAGAGGCTCGCGGACCCCACTCATCGCGCAAAGGGCGCGCGGTGAATGGGCCACCCAATTTGTGGTGCGTGATGAATCGTGCACCGAATTCGTAGCCAGGTGCTAGAGTAGGGCGGAAATCAGAACGCTGTGGTGCAAGGAGAGGGTGCTCGATATGCGCTGGGGTGTGGTGTTTTTTCTTTCGTTGAGTGTGAGTGTGGGGGCGCAGCAGGCGCCGGCTTCGAAGCAGGCTGCACCGCCGCCGGGAGTGCCGGCGCCGCAGCATAAGTCGAGCTTCGATGCGGAGCGGCTGCAGGCGGACGAGGCGTTTGTCCACGGAAAACATCAAGAGGCGCTCCCGCTGTATGAGGACCTCTGCGAGCAGGACCAGACGATTGCGTTGTTCGCGGAGAGACACGGCATCTTGCTGCTGGAGAAGGCGGAGACGACGCAGGACCCGAAGGAGCGCGCGGAGCTTCAGAACCAGGGGATCGCGGAGCTGAACAGGGCGCAGAAACTGGGGGACAATAGCCCGCTGCTGGTCCAGACCCTGTATAACGCGTCGAAGACGCCAGTCGGGGCGGCGGTGGGCGCGCCGATGGGGGCGCTTCCGCTGACGGTGGGATATACGCATGTTGGATCGGCGAAGGCGGAGCCATTGTTTCAGCAGGGGGAGCAGGCGTTCTCGCAGCAGAACTTTGCGGCGGCGGCTCCGCTGTATGTGAAGGCGAGCGAGGCCGATCCGCAGTGGTACGACGGCGGCGTTGAATGCCGGTGATTCGTACTTCCGCATGAAGGACTGGAAGAACGCGGGCGCGTGGTTCACCAAGGCCGTGGCGATCGATCCGCAGCGTGAAACGGCGTACCGGTACTGGGGCGACGCGCTGTGGGCCTCGGGCGACAAGATGGGCGCGAAGGCGAAGTTTGTCGACGCGATCATTGCGGAGCCGTTCACGGGCGGCACGTGGTCGAAGCTGGAGCAGTGGGCCGGAGCGACGCACACGCCGTTCATCGTGGTGCGGGTGCATCGGCCGGAGTTCACGACGCCGGAGGGGAAGCTGAAGGTGGATGCGGCGCTGGAGAAAGAGACGGGCGATGGGCATGCGTCGTGGCTGGTGTATGAGCAGGTGCGAGTGGCACATGGCGCGCGGACACCCGGGCAGTTGGTAATGGCCGGGGCGAGCGCGGCCAACGGACAGTTCACGCCGAACGGTTATGTGCACACGCTGGACGAGGAGATGGCGGCGCTGAATGCGATGCTCGACGACGTGCAGAAGAAGGTGGCGGCGGGGACGGTGACGGTGGCGAAGATGGAGCCGGGGATTCGAGCGATGCTCGAGCTGCGGAAGAACGGGTTCCTGGAGCCGTTTGTGATGCTGAACTTTCATGATGCCGGGTTGAGGCATGGGTATCCGGCGTACCGGGCGGCGCACAGGGATGTGCTGGTGCGGTATCTGAATTCGGTGGTGGCGGTAGGGGTGGTGAAGTAAGGAGAGAGTTAGCGAAGTCCTTTTCTCGAGATGTCGTAGAGAGCCAACTGGCCTTGGCGCAAACACTGCCACGCGGCTTCCATCTTCCGACATCGCGATAGCATTGCCGAAGGCTGTCGTCGTTTGCCGTTACCCGGAGATGCGGCAATTGCATTACCCCTTTCTTCTCGATATCAAACACCGTGGGTACATAAGTAAGGCGGCGGTTGTAATAGTCCACCCCCTTTCGAAAGGAGCGAGCGCGAAACGCTTTCCAGGATAGTCCGCGCCGAACGCATCTCGAGTTCCTGAAACAGGTGTGTGCCGAAACCAATTCGCCATCCCATCGCATTACCAACACATCCCGACCCCTGTAAACCATGATGTTATCCGGCGACAGCACATCAAGGTGCCTCGCACTCATCGCAGACGCTGCGCTCGTCGACTCGACCTGGCCCACCTGCCCACGACCAGGTACCTATACTCGTTTGAAAGAATTGGCCTTTGTACCCAATAGCGAAGTCCCATATACGCTTCGGCCATTCCATGGTCTGGATTCGCAGGTTAGAGCGCATTTATGACGAACATGATCGAATGATCAGCAGGTTCGACAGCTACCTCAATTCTGCTTGTATCTGGCGTAGAGCTGACGCGAAGAGGGATGGTGTAGCAGGGTAACTTTGCAAGCTTGGAGACAGCGTCGTTCTCTTTCGTCCGGTCGTAGGGCAAAGGTATAGTCCGTTGGGTTTCCAGAGAGTTCTTATCGAGGACCTGTATGGCTTGTTGTGAAATCAATAGCGGTCCGTTCGACTTCGTATTGATCAGACGCATTGATCTCGGCAATGTCTGGAAGTCACGATGTACTTCCACGTGTCCGTTCGAGGCGTTCAATACAAACGCGGTGTACTCGTTATTTGCGCTGTTCTTACTGCAATGACCCAGCCGATCAAAGCCGACCAAAATCCTGTCCGCATCGATGAACTGAAGATCGACCGGTCGATACGTCTCGTAGCTGTCTGGGGTCGCGAGCGGGGAGCCTGTTTCGTGGCGTAGGTCGACGGTCCATTTTTGAGCACAGGCAGATGCGCAAAAGAGGATCAGGAAGATGGATCGCGCTCGTTTTCGTGCAGTCATCTTTCTTGAGAAGTCGCGGGTGTCCTGCAGCTATGTCGTGGAACGGTACCATTCTGAAGCTCGTGCGGGAAATCTCGAAGCGCAATGTGTGACCTTTGGGTGTGAGTTCCTGCGGGGGTACCCCGGGGTGCGAGGCTGGTTTTCCGCTTGGGTTCGGTCGGTATAGTTGAGGCTGGCGATTTGTCCGCGGCCTTGCTCGGGCTGACCGGAGATGAAAATGGGTTCGAAGCGCGGTGCGGCGGTGCTTGATGCGCCACTGGAGGATGACTCCCCCTATGAGGTGGGGTCGTCGCGCCGTCGGGGTTCGAGGTCCCGGAAGGCGAGTTACGAGATTCCAGAGGATGACGATCCGGACTACTCGGATGTCTATGATGAGCCAGCATTTAAACGCCAGCGCGCGTCGCTCAGAGTAAAGGTCCGCAGGGGTCTTCCGAAGACCTGGGTGGGGCGTGGTTTCTTCGCGCTCGGATTTCTGGTGGTGGTTGGAGTGATCTTTGCCGGGCTGGCGGGGTTGCGGAGCGCTCTGCTGCACGACAGCCGGTTCGTGATGACGACCTCGTCCGACGTGCAGATTGTGGGGAATCACAATGTGACCCGGGCGGACGTGCTGAGCGTCTTCGGCGCGGATCTGGAGCGGAATATCTTCCGCGTGCCGCTGAACGAGCGCCGGGCGGACCTGGAGCGGCTGCCGTGGGTGGCTCACGCGACGGTGATGCGGCTGCTGCCGAACCGCCTGCGTATTGCGGTGACGGAGCGGACGCCGGTGGCGTTTGTGCGCCATGGGAGCCAGATTGGACTTGTCGACACAAACGGAGTGCTGCTGGATATGCCGCCGGATGCGGCGGGCGATCCGCATTACTCGTTCCCGGTGCTGACAGGGTTATCGGTCAATGATCCGCTGTCGACGCGGGCGGCAAGGATGGCGATCTACCAGCGGTTCATGCAGGAACTGGACAGTGCGGGGAAGAAGAACTCGAGCACGATCAGCGAGGCGGATGTCTCGAACCCGGAGGATGTGAAGGCCGTGGTTTCGAGCGGCGGAAGCGACATCCTGGTGCACTTTGGGGATGAGGAGTTTCTGCACCGGTACCAGGAGTTTGAGCAGCACCTGCCGGATTGGAAGGTGCAGTATCCGAAACTGGCCGCGGCGGACATGCGCTACGACCGGCAAGTCGTTCTGGAGATGCAGCCGGGGACGGGTGTTCCGGTGAAGAGCGATGCCGGCGCGGCGGCGGATGTGCCGGGCGCGGCGACTCCGGTAGCGCCCACTCCGGCCTCGAGCACGGTACTCAAGGCGCCCGCAAAGGCTGCTGCGAAGGCCCCGGTGAAACCGGTTCCACATGCTGCAGTTACGCCGGCGAAGGCCAAGCCTGTAAGTTCTGCTGGTAAAAGCACGACGGGCAATGGCAAAATCTTTGCTGACCTGGCTGCGGCGCGGCGGGCCCAGGAGGCTCGCGCGAAGCAGGCTGGGGCCGGTGACCGATGAATCCGAAGTCCGACACCCTGATTACCGTGCTCGACGCCGGCAGCTCCAAGAGCTGCGTGATGGTGGCTGAGCTGGCGGATGGCGTGTTGCGCTATCGCGGGCATGGGATTCAGCCGTCGCGCGGGATGCGGAAGGGCGTGATCTCGGACCTGGGGCCGGCGGCGTCGGCGATCAATGACGCGGCGCTGACGGCGGAGCGCGCGACGAAGGCGCCGATCGAGACGGCGGTGGTGGGCATCGGCGGGCCGCATATTCGCGGGATGAACTCGCAGGGCGGCATCACGATGGGCTCGCGGATGAAGGAGATTACGCGGGAGGATGTGCGGTCGGCGATTGACCGCGCGCGGTCGATTGGACTGGCGCCAGACCGCGAGGTGCTGCACCTTCTGCCGCAGCAGTTCATCCTGGACGACCAGGCGGGGATTCACGATCCGGTGGGAATGGTCGGCAACCGGCTGGAGGTTTGCCTGCACATGTCGACGTGCTCGGGCTCAGCGGCGCAGAGCGTGATTACGTGCGCGAACCGGGCGGGGCTCGAGGTGGTGGACACGGTTTTTGAGGGACTGGCCTCGGCGGAGGCCGTGCTGAGTGCGGATGAGCGCGAGCTGGGCGTGTGCCTGGCGGACATCGGCGCAAGCTCGACGGAGCTGGTGGTGTTCTTCGAGGGCTCGGTGGCGCACACGGCGGTTCTGCCGATTGGCGGCGACCACTTTACGAACGATCTTGCGGTGGGCCTGCACGTGAGCGTGGAGGAGGCCGAGCAGTTGAAGCGGACCTTCGGCAACTGCGTGGTGACGGCGGTTCCGCAGTTGAATGAGATTGAGGTGGGCGGCGACCTGGCGACCGGCGGAGGGCCGGCGCGGCTGGTGCGGCAGCGGTTCCTGGCGGAGATTCTGGAGCCGCGGGCACGCGAGCTGCTGATGATGATGCGCGACAATCTGCGCGGAGGCGGCGTGCTGGAGGCGATGGGCGCGGGCTGCGTCTTCACGGGCGGCGGAGCGCACCTGACCGGACTCCTGGACCATGCAGAGAGCCTGCTGCGTGTGCCGGCACGGATCGGGTATCCGGTGCCGCTGAGCCGCATGCCGGCGGAGCTGGCTCAGCCGGAGTTTTCGACGGCGATCGGCATGCTGCTGTACACGCATCGCACGCAGGTGAGGAAGGCGAGCGAGGAGCAGGGGCTGCGGCAGAAGCTGAAGTCGATCTTTGCGGGAAGTTTCTAGATTCGTGCGGCCCCACCTTGGCGGCGCACAAACTGCGCGCGAAGATGGGGCACCCAGACCTGATTCCCACCGTTTGGCAGGTAGAATAAAGCTCATGTTTCGTTGCAGGACGGCTTTTGGCCTCGCCCTTCTCTTTTCTCTTTTCAGCTCCATCGCAGCTTACGGCCAGATCGGCGCCTATGGCGTCGTGACGGGAGAGCGGATGACTGGCTTTACCTGCCAGGACCCGCAGGGGATCTGCTCGGCCAGCGGCGGCGTGGTGAAGCCGTACGGCGCTATCTTTGGTGGCTACTACGACTTTCGTTCGCTGGGGTCCGTACGCCTGGGTGTTGACGTGCGAGGAAGTGTCCTGAACTCTAACAAGAGTGCGACTACCTACTCTTCGAGTGTGGACCAGATCCGACACTACTCGGCGCTGGGCGGACTGCGTGGCGAGTTCAAGACGCCGGTTCGCTGGCTGCATCCGTACGCTCAGATCTCGCTCGGGTACATGCGTTCCAACGCGGCGTCAGTACAGCCGACGGCGTACCAGAACTTCACCCAGGTTGAGGGATTCGGTGGCGTGGATATCCCGCTGGTTCCGTGGATGGACATCCGGGCGATTGAGCTCGGAGCAGGTGCAGCGTTCGGACCGAGCACGCACAGCATCCAAAGTATTGGCGTCGGCGTGGTGTTCCACACGGCACGCTAGACCACCCCAGCGAGCAAGCTTCCACCCCTGCGAACAGGTTCGCTGGGGACTCCGGTGCTCGACGGGAACCCCGGAGCGAAGGCCAGACCACAAATTGTGGCCGGGCACGAATCCAACAAGATACGAGGTAGCGCGCTTTGCCCGGGCGTTTTTCCTCCGCTCATGCACAATCACAACAGGTGACCCCCATCGCCTGAGGAGACACGCGTATGTCGAACCAGCCTGAGGATGCGATTCGCATCCACTACCACGATGAAGCGCAACGAAATGCGCGCATCAAGGTGATCGGCGTGGGCGGCGGCGGCGGAAACGCCGTGAACCGTATGATTGCGGCGAACGTGGAGGGCGTGGAGTTTATCGCGGCCAACACGGACGTCCAGGCCCTTGAGAGCTCGCAGGCCCCCGTAAAACTGCAGCTCGGCGTAAAGCTGACGAGTGGACTTGGAGCAGGCGCGAACCCGGACATCGGGCGGCGCGCGGCGCTCGAAGATTCGGACAAGATTATCGAGGCGCTGGAAGGCGCGGACATGGTGTTTGTGACCGCGGGCCTTGGCGGCGGCACAGGCACGGGTGCGGCTCCGGTGATTGCTTCACTGGCGAGCGAGATGGGCGCGCTGACCGTTGCCGTCGTGACGCAGCCGTTCAGCTTCGAGGGCAAGCGGCGCATGAAGCAGGCCGAGCGCGGCATGCAGGAGCTGCTGGAGTCGGTCGATACGCTGATTGTGATTCCGAACGAGAAGCTGCTGGCTGTGGCGCGCGACGCGGGCTTCTTCGAGAGCTTCCGCATTGCCGACGATGTGCTGCGGCAGGGCGTGCAGGGCATCTCGGACATCATCACGATTCCGGGCGTCATCAACCGCGACTTTGCGGACGTGCGCACGACGATGGCAGGGATGGGCTACTCGGTGATGGGCACCGCGGTGCGCAGCGGGCCAGAGCGCGCGAAGGAAGCTGCCGCGGCGGCGATGGCGAGTCCGCTGCTCGAGTCGGGCGCGATCGACGGAGCGAAGGGCATCCTGATCAACATTACGGGTTCGAGCAACCTGAAGCTGAACGAGGTCTTCGAGGCGTCGACGATTATCCAGAACGCCGCGCACGAAGACGCGAACATCATCTTCGGCGCCGTGCAGGACGAGAGCATGGGCGACGACGTGAAGATCACCGTCATCGCAACGGGCTTCCGTCAGGAGATGCCGCAGCGGCGTGAGCGGATGCTGCAGGGAACGGCACTGCCGGCCTCGCGCGTGGAAGCTGCGGCCCCGCCGCCACCTCCGCGCATTGCGCAGCGTCCGCCTGCGACGCCCGCGCCGTTTGCGAGCGAGATTCATGCATCGTTCGAGGAGCGCGAGCGGCCAGCGGACATGCAGGAGAAGCCTGCTCCGCGCAAAAAGGGCCGCGAGTCGGTGATGTCGGTTGTTCCCGAACGCGAGCCGGTTGCTGCTACAGCCGCCTCCGCCTCCGCCGCCAGCACCCGCGCCTGCGGCAAGAGTGGAGGAGTCGCAACGCATCACCCCGGCTGAATCGCCGCGCGCGACATCCAGCGAACCTCTGCGAGTGACGCCGAGCGAGCCTGTGCGGGTTGCGAACGAGCCACTGCGGATTACGCCGCCGCGTGAGCCCGAGCCGGAACGCATGCATGGAGCGTATGTGCCGTCGGCCTCCGCCGAGCCGAAGCCCGAGCTGGTTCCTGTGCCTGCGTCCGTGTTCGACGATGACTTCTTTCGCCAATCGAATGATGAACTAAAGCCCTCGCCGGAGACACGGTCGTGGGAGACATCTCGCGAAACGAGGGAGACGGAGAGCTCGCGGGAGCTGGATTCTATCGGGGCACCGCCGCAAAAGACGCACTGGCCGGAGGCCAAGGTTCCGAGCTTCGCAGGATATGCTGGAGGAGGCTCTTCCTCTTCTGAAGAAGACGAACTGGACATTCCAGCGTTCCTTCGCAGGAGCCGGTAAAGACGGGCCTCAACGACCGAGCAGGTAGGGAGCAGACGAGAGTACATGAAGCAGAGAATCACAGGGATCGCTCTTAGTCTGCTGGCGGGCGCCGGCCTGGCCTTCGGGTCGACCGAGCATCACGTTGTTCGACACTCGAAGACGCATGCTACCGCGAAGGCGGCGCCACACACGGCAGTGCGTTCGCACGCTTCACGCACGGTGCTTCAGCGCGTGGTAGTGAACGGACATGTGCACTATGTTCGCCGGACGCTGGTGTATCGCTCTTACGAGCGATTCACGACGAGCAGCTTCGCCGACAACCTGACGCAGGGTGATGTGACGACAGGCGAAGACCTGACGGTGCGCGCGGCGGCGGTTGAGGCGCTGGGCAACATGAACGGCACGGTGCTGGCGATCGATCCTTCGAACGGCCGCATCCTGGCAATGGTGAATCAGAAGCTGGCGCTGAGCGCGGGCGCGGAGCCCTGCTCGACGATCAAGGTCGCGGTGGCACTGGCGGCGCTGAAGGAAGGGCTGATCAAGTCCGACACGCCGGTAAACCTGGGCGGGCATTACTCGCTGGACCTGACGCATGCGCTGGCGAAGTCGGTGAACCTGTACTTCGAAGTGCTGGGGCGCGCGATGGGCTTTGAGCGCGTGAAGCACTATGCGAACGAGTTTGGGCTGGGCGAGCTGGCCGGGTATGACATTCCGGGCGAGCAACTGGGCGTGTATCCGGATGTGGAGCTGCCGCAGTCGGCTGGTGGTGTGGGCAGGATGTGCTCGTTTGGCGAGAGCATCTCGATGACACCGCTGCAGCTGGGCGCGCTGGTCTCGGCGATCGCGAATGGTGGGACGCTGTATTACCTGCAGCACCCGACGACGCCGGAAGAGGCGGCGGCGTTTGAGCCGAAGGTGAAGCGCCAGCTCGACATTCAGGACGTGATTCCGGAGATTCTTCCGGGCATGCGCGGAGCGGTTGAGTTCCGGAATGGCACGGCGCGATCCTTGCAGCAGAACTTCGTGCAGTTTCCGGTGTTCGGCAAGACGGGCACGTGCTCGAACAACGGCACGCGGTACGGATGGTTCGTCTCCTACGGTCAGGCGCCGACGGGACCGATTGTGACCGTGATCTTCCTGGAGGGCGGCCGACCGACCTTTGGACCGAAGGCTGCCGAACTTACGGGCGCGTTCTATCGGGCGATGTACGAGCGGAACTATTTCGCTCCGAAGCCGGAGCAGACGCAAACGGCAATGACGACGGCGACGGGGAATTAGTCGTTTCATCAGCGAAAGTTTTCAAATTCAATTCAATCTGCTTCGTTCCGTGATTGCCAGCATCTGAGGGACAATGGCGGGATGGAGATTCTGACTGCAGCGCAGATGAATGCCATCGACCGCGACTCGAATGATCGCGGTGTACCGGTGCGTGTCCTGATGGAGAACGCGGGCGAGGCCGTGGCGTGGTTTTGCCGCGAACGATACCCCGGTCTGTCGGTGGTTGTGCTCTGCGGCAAAGGCAACAACGGTGGCGATGGAGCTGTGGCCGCGCGCCTGCTGGCGGAGATACGGACTCCGGTCAGATTGGTGTTGCTTGGATCGATGGAGGAGGCGCGAGATGATGCCGCCTCTGCGTTCGCGCGTGCGAAAGGAACGGAAGGCCTCGAGTTCGTCGAGGTGCAGGATGAGGCGGCGCTGCGCGAGGCGCTTGCGGATGCAGATCTGATTGTGGATGCGGTGGTGGGAACGGGATTCAAGCCGCCGCTGCGTGGATTGGCTGCAGTGGCGCGCGATCTTAATTGCGACGGTGAAGAGGCCGGTAGTAGCAGTGGATCTGCCGAGTGGATGGGACGCGGATTCAACCGCGCAGACGTCGCGCGATGACAGTGGTGTGGCGCAGGCGTTTCGCGCGGACGCTGTTGTGACGTTTGTCGCACCGAAGATGGCGCATGTATTTGGTCACCTGACGCCGGGCAGCACCTTTGGGCCAGTGGTGGTTGCGCCGATCGGTACGCCGGTGGAGTCGGTGCCGGCGCACACGGAGTTGCGCTGGACGGGGACGGCGAAGCGAGTGACCGAGCGCCCGCGCGATGTGAATGGCAACAAGGGCAGGTTCGGTCATGTGCTGATCGTGGGCGGAAGCCTGGGCAAGGCGGGAGCGCCGTCGATGGCGAGCGTGGCGGCCATGCGCGCGGGTGCTGGGTTGACGACGGCGGCGGTTCCGCGGTCGGTGCTGCCGACGGTCGCGAGCCGTTGCGCCGGAGCTGATGTGCGACGCCGCTGGAGGAGACGCACGGATTGTCGCTGGATCAGTTCGGCGAGAAGTCGCTGGCGAAGCTGCTGAAGGGCATAACGGTGGTCGGCATCGGGCCAGGGTTGGGACAGGAGGGAACAACGCCGGAGTTTGTGCGCGCGTTTGTGGAGCGCGTCTCGCTGCCGATGGTGGTTGATGCGGATGCGCTGAATGCGTTGTCCGGACGGGCGGAGATGTTGAAGCGTGCGGCGAACATGACCGACGCGAACGGCAAGAAGCGAACGATTGTGCTGACGCCGCACCCCGGCGAGATGGCGCGGCTGGTGGAGTCAAGCGTGAAGGAAGTTGAGGCCGACCGCGTGGGACTGGCGCGACGCTTTGCAACCGAGAACAGCGTAACGCTGGTGCTGAAGGGATGGCGCACGCTGGTGGCGCATCCTGATGGTCGCGTCGCGGTGAATACGACGGGCAATCCCGCGATGGCGAAGGGTGGAAGTGGCGACATTCTTACGGGGATCGTCGCGGCAATGCTGGCGCAGTATCCGGAGCATGTCGCCGAAGCGGTCGAGGCTGCGGTGTTTCTGCATGGACTTGCGGCAGACTTTGCGACGCTGGCACAGGACGAACACACGGTGCTGGCGACAGATACGGTCGGTCACTTATGGCAGGCGTTTCGCGCGCGCGTGGAGGATGAGGATGGAGTCACGTGGATTGCCGGGCTCGCCGGGCGTTCGGGAGCCGGGAGCAGCCACGATGGCTGAGTTCACGCGCGAGAAGCGGCTGCGCACGCGAAGCCCCAACGGCACGCTGGCGCTGGGCGAGATGATGACCGAGTTGCTGCGGCCTCCGAAGCTGGTGCTGCTGCGCGGCGATCTGGGCGCAGGAAAGACGACGCTGGTGAAGGGAATTGCTGTCGTCGCTGGGAGCAGCGGAGCCGGATGATGTTGCGAGCCCGACGTTCACGCTCGTGCACGAGTACAACGGCCGCAAGCTGACCGTGTATCACCTGGATCTGTATCGGCTGGAGAACGACTCGCAGTTGGAGGCGCTGGGCATCTCCGAGATGCTGGACCGGCAGGACGCGCTGGTGCTGGTCGAGTGGGGCGAACGCTTTCCCTCGCTGGTGGCGCGGGCGGACGCCGAGGTGACGATCACGATGGGAGAGAACGAGACGGAGCGGTTGCTGATGGTTCGCTGGTGCGAGTGAAGGTTACCGCTTAAACACGCCGAGCGCCGGAGGCGAAACTTGCATCGCCGGCGGCGCTCCTGATTGCAACGTTGTTTTGTTGAGTTGAGTTAGGCGGCGTGTCTCCAGTCGGAGTTGGTGCGTGCACGGATGCCGATGAAGGCGGGAACGAACACGGTGAGAGCGGCAAAGGTGGCGATCAGAAGGTCGTACATACGTGTCTCCTCGTTAGGCTCGCAGCGACTGCGGCGCTTAACCCTGGTGGGGTTGTGGTGGTGGTCATCAGTGCGGGCGGTAGTGAGATCTTGACTCAGCCGTCACATTCACTGGCGTAAAGTTGTTGGGCCCCGTGGCGTGGTTGCTGACGTTTTTCTGTCGCAACCGACTGCCTCGTACACAAACCCATACGCGTGAGATGTAGGGATAGTTCCCAAAGGTTCAGGGGAAATTGTAAATATCGCACAACATAGCCGATTACCGGCCAACTATCCTGCTGATTTATAAGGGGATTTCTACTTATACGTACGACGGGGCGGTTTGGTTCCAGCTTTTCTGAATCTGTAGATGGCGCAGAGTTCATCGCCGGTCGAGCCATATTCTTTCTGCTCCGCAATGGCGGCGAGATCCGCGACGTGGTCTTCTGGCGACATCGGCACACGGCCGAGCCAGATGCGTTCGAGGGTGGGATGCCGATCGAGCAGCGAGTCGTGATCGGCGTTCACGTAGCAGAGATCGAAGGGACGCGGGTGGGCGGTGAGGTCCTTTTCGACGTGACGAAGGAAGCGGCGCAGCAGTCGATCTTCGAACGGATGAAAGAGGTGCGCGAGCACCGGCTCCTGCGGCAGAGTCATGCGCGTTGCATCGTTCGTTTGCAGCACGAGTGGAGCGAGCATCGCGGATTGCTGCGTGCTTTCCCAGTGGGAGATGTTGCGGCGCGCGATGTCGGCGAGCCTTTGGTTGAGTTCGACACCTTCGACGCGAAGGAAGGGATACTCCGAGGCAACGAGCATCGCGCGGCCTTTGCCGGCGCCGACGTCGAGAAAGACAGTACGCTCAATCGGCGCGAGCGGATGAAGCTCGCGCAGCCAGAGATCGAGCAGCCCGCGCAGGATGCTGGGCGCGATGCCGTAGTAGGCAGTGATGTCGGCGGCCTCGACGGTTGTGCCGCGAGCGATGACGGTTCCAGAAATAAGGCCGGAGGTCTCAGTACCGTGTGCGACGTCGAAGGGATGAACGGCGGGTTTGCGAGGAGCCATGGTCAGGCCTACCGGCCTCCCAGGATGGGAAAGAGTGCAGGAAGCATCTCGACCTCGGTGCTCGAGATCTCGGGCAGGCCGGCGAGACGGTTCTCGATCTGCGCGCGAAGCTGTGCGTTGCGCGTGTCGTCAGAACTCGGCGCGCGGACGGCAATGCGCGCGATGTACCGAGTGGGTACGCCGCGTACGGCCGCACCGGGAGCTTCGATGTCTCGCACAAGCGCAGCGGATAGCACGAGGCCCAGATCAACGATGTTGCGCTGCTGCAGTGTGTCGTAGCAGTCGCGGAGCGCGTTGACGAGATCGGCGTCTGTCATCGGTGGGAGGCTAGCTGCTTAGGTCGCGGTGCTGACTGACGCAGTTGTTGAGGTGCTGCGTGCTGCGCTGGCGCCAGGCGTCCTGCGAACCCGCATGCGCGTTCTGACGATAGAAGAGCAGCCATGTCTGGCAGCCGTTGAGGTCTGGCTTTTCCTGGGCGGACGCGGTGTCGATCTGCTGCTTGAACTGCTGCAGCGCAGGCTGAAACTGTCCGTCGCCCGCATCGCGGAGGCTGGCGGCCCTGTCGAAGGCCTGCCATGCGGGCGATTGTGAAATGGGGCCGACGCTGACTGAGCCGTTGGTGGGCGCGATGACGCGCTGCGATGCGCGATGCATTCGCACGAGGTTGTAGACACCCAGAGCGAGGATGATGACGATGAGAACGTAGTGGCGTGGGCGAAAGCGCATGTTGAGCTCCGTTTAGTGCGTGCGCTCGACGAGGTAGAGAGCCAGTGACTTGAGCGGATCTGCAGCGGCGCCGAAGGGCTCGAGTGCGGCGAAGGCATCCTGGATGAGCTCGTTAGCGTCCTTGCGCGAGCGCTCGAGGCCGAAGACAGCAGGCCAGGTGGCTTTGTCGGTGGCCGTGTCTTTGCCTGCGGTCTTGCCCAGTTGCTCGGAGGTCTGCGTTACGTCAAGCATGTCGTCGATGATCTGGAACGCGAGGCCAGCCTTTTCGCCGAAGGTGCGAAGACGCGCGATGACATCGGCCGGGGTGCGGGGGAGCTTTGAGTCAGCGTTGTTGGAGAGGCAGCGATCGAGGCCGAGCAGGCCACCGCAAACGATGGAGGTCGTGATGAGCGCACCGGTCTTCGCCCGGTGAATGCGTTCAACGAGCTCCGCGGTGGGCTTGTGGCCTTCACCTTCGATGTCCATGACCTGTCCACCGATCATGCCTGGCGGCAGCGCACCGCCGACTCCGGTGCCGATGGCAAGTGAGAACTCGCGCACTATGTCGACGACGGTTGCGGGGGACGCGGCGAGTTGGGCAATGGTCTGGAAGGCGAGTGTTTGCAGCGCGTCGCCGGCAAGGATCGCGATGGCTTCGCCGAAGGCTACGTGGCACGTGGGCTTGCCGCGACGCAGGTCATCGTTGTCGAGCGCGGGAAGATCGTCGTGGATGAGCGAGTAGGTGTGCACCATCTCGATGGCGGCGCCAAGGTTGGGCGCGGCCGGCGGCAGCTCATGCGCAACGCATGCGCGCGGCCTCCATGCAGAGGATGGGGCGCAGGCGTTTGCCGCCCGCGAAGGTGGAGTGCCGCATGGCGCGGTGAATGGAATGGGGTTCAATAGTCGGAGCCGGCAGCAGACGCTCGAGAGCGTCGTCAGCGAGCGCGGCGCCAGTTTTCAACAGCGAAAGCACATCGGGGGTCATGCGTCAGGCTTGATTGTACGCGAGCGCCGCAGGAGCGTTCCAAGCACGAGGAGCGCAACAACACTGAGCACGTTACCGAGAATCTGGTCCCATGTCCGGTGCCAGCGCACGTCGATGACAGACGCACCGGCAGGAAGCGCGATGGCGAGCAGGCCGTCGTCCCGCTGCAGCCGTTGTGTCACAAGCGCGCCATTGCGGAAGACCTGCCACGCGGGGAAGTCGCGCAGATTGAGGACGAGTATCTCGGGCTGCGAAAGGCTCAGTTGGAGACGACGCGGTGCAACACCGCTCACGGTTTGGTCGGTCGGCGGCGGGACGTCGTAGTTGATGATTGTGGCGGCGGGGTTGGGCACGGTGCCCGGTGCGAAGGCGCCGGGATTACTCGCGAGCCAGTGGTCGGGGTCGTCCCAGCGCAGGACGTCGTTGTCAGCGTCGGTGGGCGTGTACTCATCGGTGGGCTCAACGCCATGGTGCAAGGCGAAGAGCTGCGCGCGCACGGAGGGAAGATCGGTCGCCTCACACGGCTGACGGAAAGCGGAGATCTTCCAGGCGGTCATGCCGCCGACGAAGACGAGCGCGACGACGATTGTGGATGCGAGCGAGGCTTTCGTGCTGGGGATCGGACGCAGCGCGAGCGCGATGGTGAGAGCGAGCGTGGCTCCGAGCACGCAAAGCAGCCGCCATGGGAACTGCAGAAAGGCGAGCTCCGGCAGATGATGCCAGAGAGGAAGCGAGATCGGCGCGAGTAGAAACGCGATGCAGAGAGTGAGTGTGGTGAGTACGAATAAGGGCGTTGCTGCAATGTCTTCCGTGTCAGTGCGCGGGCGCTTCCACCGCAGTGCGAACGCTGCCACGAGCGACAATGACTGCGGCGATGAGCATGCCGACGGCGATGAAGCTCGCGGTGTGCAGCACCCGGTCGTGCGGGCCGTCACCGGTATGGCCGAAGAGAAAGTTGTCCTCGACGCGCATGTTGGCGATGATTGCCATCGCGACCTGCACGTAGCGTCGCTCGTAGGCTGCGGGCACCAGATAGAACGCGGCGAGCGCGAGCCCGAGCGCACCGCCGGCTCCGAAGCGAATCAGGAGCATCTGCGCAGTTGTTCTCGACCGCCGGTATAGCGCGAAGGCAATGCGCAGAACGCCGATGACCATCAGCGTGTACATGCCGATGACCGCCGCAGGTGCGTTGGTGAGCCACAGCAGCGCGGTCGGCACGGCGATACCGGCGATGCCTGGTTTCTCGCGCAGCACCGCGCGAAGCAGCAGTGGAATCCATGCGGCAGCAAGCAGTTCGCCGTAGGCGGTTCGCTCGAACGCTGTGAAGAGCATGTAAGGGCTTGCGATGTAGATTGCGGCCGCGAGGATCGCGACCGCCAGGTGGAAGCGTAGTCGCGCGCGAGTGCATACATCGCGACTCCGGCCCCAAGCAGAGCGACGGCGGTGAAGACGATCGGCGCTGCGGAGAGCGGCATCGTCAGCGCAAGCAATGCGCCGAGGATCCACGACAGCGGTGGATAAAAGAGGAAGCGCGGCTCGCCCGCGTTCCATGCAGCCGTAACCGTCCACGCGGGATCGAGTGTGCCATGGCGCATCTGCGCTGCGGCGTCGAGCCAGCTCTCGAGGTGGAACTCGAAGTCGTGTCCGCAGGAGCAACCGTGCGCGATGAGAGGCGCAACAGCAATCAGCGCCAGCAGCGGCAACAGGATCACAGGCCATGCTCGCGCAAAGCCCACCGGAGAACGATGCATGCTGTCAGCCTAACTGAACGGGCGCTCTATTCGTGCGCGGGAACAAGCGTGAGCGAATGCTCTGCGCGATCGTTCTCGAGCGGAAGTGAGAAAGTAGTGCCACGCAGCCACGGCTGGAATTGATCGAGGTACCAGGGCGAGCTGATATTGCCGGATTCACCGGTGACAATGTTAGCGATTGTCGCGGATGCGTCGGAGAGATCTGCGGTGAAGCGCTCGCTCGGCCCAAAGCCGGGCTCGATGGCGTCGATCGCGGTCGGGCCGCCGCCGGCCGGCTGGGCACCGCCGCCCGTTGCCGTGCCGAGCAGCCAGTTGAGATATGGACGTCCGCCAAAGAGCGGATGCTCGATCTCAATGCGATGGATGGAACCGTATTGCCACTTCGAGAGGTCATGCGGAGCATGTGCCTCGTGGAGGCCTTGTTCGACGACGGAGGTCAGCAGGTCGTTCCAGTTAGTGACGCCGCGCGGCAGCCAGCGCTTCGGCATGTGCTCGAGGATGCTTTCGAGCGCGGTGTTGCTCTCACCCCAGGAGTAGAGGCGAGCGAAGCGAATTGCGTCTGCGCGTGAACCCCCGTCGTGCGCGACAATCTGCGGCACGAGCAGTGCGGCCCAGAGATCGTCGTGTGTCGCGGCGACAATGGCAGCGGCTGGCGAACTTGCGCTCATCTCTCCTCTCCATGTGCGCAACAGGTCGGCGGCTTGGCGCAGTCGCGTTGAATCACTGTCTCGCGCTGTGGCTGAGGAGTGATCGATGGCGTACGCGAGCTTGTGGGCGAGCACGAGATCGAACTCAGAATGTTGATCGAGTTCGACCGCCAGCATTTGTTGCGGCGTCCACGTGGAGTGTGACTGGAGCAGCCGATAGATGCGCTCCACGCGATACGGATCGATCCATTCGTCGGTGAGCGCGTACGGATAATCATCGGTCGTGACGCGGGCGTTGGCGGTGGCGATGAGACCGGAAGCCGGATCCTGAATCGCCGGCAGTTCGTTGTAAGGCACGTAGCCGGACCAGATCTGTGACTCGTCCAGCGCATCAACAGGCATCGGCGAGATGGGCGAACCGATGGTGTAACTGCCGGTCTGTTCAGGAGCAATCTGCGGCTGCGACTTGTCGATCTTCGGTTGCGGCGATGATTGCTTCTGCGGAGCAGTCTCGTCGGTCGCAGGCGACGATGGAATCGAGTCGCCGCTTTCGTCTTCTTCAGATTCAGGTTCAGGTGCTGGCAGAACAAACTGCGGCTTCGCGCGTGGATGTTGCAACGCAGGTCCTCGAATCGGGATACGGCCGATGGCGTGATATCCAATGTGGCCCTGGTCGTCGCCATAGATGAGATTGAGTGAGGGGCCGCCGAAGTTCGCGAAGCTGGCTACGAGTGAGGCCCCATCCGCGGCGCTGTCGGCGGCGAAGAGCGAGTAATCGACGCAGACTGGATCATAGATCGTCCACGCGAGTGAGATCGTGCGGTGCTCGGATGGAATCATCGGCGTGATGACGGGGCTCTCCATCATCCCTGTGCCCGCGACGTGCAGGACACTGAGGACATCGAGCGCAACGTCATGGCCCCCGCGTACAACGATGTGCTCGGTGTGATGCTGCACCGGCGACCACGTTCCATCGGGCTGCTCATACTGGAGACTCGAGCCGGAGCCGCGAGTGTGCTCGACGCGCACGTCCTGCACATCACCGCCGAGATTTGTGAAGGTCCACGCGGCATGTGCGTTGCGCCCGACGATGACCCACGGAAGACCGGGCAGCGTGAAACCGACGACGTCGAGTGGCGGTGCTCCTCCGAGAGTGCCGGAGAGATGCAGCGCGGCCTCGTACCAGATGTCCGGCACGCGAAGGCCGAGGTGCATGTCGTTCGAAACCAGCGGCTTTCGTGAAGCCGAGTGCGCCCCCGAGACAGCCCAGTTGTTCGAGCCCGCGCGGCAGTCGGCGCATGCCGTGGTCGCATTGGTAAGAGCGAGAAGATCCTCGGGCTTTGCGGACCTCGAAGGGCGTTCGAGCCGCGACTGCGTCTTGTCCAGAGGAATCTCTTCGATCTCGCGAGGCGTGGTGAGGTCCGTCGCTGGCTGTGTCGGCGGATGATCGCGCCAGGAGCCGACAGGATAGAGGTCGGCGAGCAGCGATTGCGGCAGGTGCCGCGCCAGCAACTCGCGATCAAGCTTATGCGGGAAGCTCGTGGAGAGGTCCTGCCACATCACGAGCGAGACGAGCAGTGAGTCGCGCGGAGTCCACGGGCGCGGCGTGTAGTGCAGCAGATGAAACTCGAGCGGCAGGCGGTCGCGATGGCTGTCGATGAACGCATTGACACCACGTGCGTACGCCTCGAGCTCGCGCCGTTGATCCGGCGGAAGCGACGCTGCGGCACGGTCTGCGGCTGCGCGCAGCTGCAAATAGCGCTGCATCCTCATCGTGCAGGACGAGGCCAGGCCCGAGAATCTCGGCGAGCTCGCCGGCGGCGTGACGGCGCAGCGTGTCCATCTGCCATAGGCGGTCCTGCGCGGTGACGTAGCCCTGCGCGAAGAGCAGATCCTCCGTACTGGAGGCGCGGATGGACGGAACACCTTGCCCATTGCGCGCGACGGTGACCGGTGCGCGCAGGCCGTCGACGGACAGGGTGCCGTCAATGGTGGGCAGCACGGCGCGCATCACGTGACGCGACCAGATTGCTCCTGCGGCTATGAGCCCGGCCACGATGATGGCGAGGATGATGCACGCGAGGAAGAGCCTGCGTAGAACTCTTCTTGCTCGGCCGGGACCTCGGCGCATCCACGATGGACCGATCGACATCCTCGCGAGTGAGCAGACGCGGCTCAGCGTCTGACTCCGGCCTCAGTGCAGCGAGCCGGTCGCCATGTTCCCGCTCAAGCGGCGTTCCACTCGCATCGTTCGTCAAGCTCATCCTTCAGCTGAGTTTACCTCTCGCATGAGATGCATTTCCTCGTCCGTCGAGCGGCCCAGGAAGGACGTGCGGGTCTGCGGCAGCGTGAACGCCGCGATGAGCACGATGACAACCATCACGGGAAGCACATAGATACTGCCTTCGGGCCCGGTGGCGCCGCCGCTCGCCCACGTGGCCCCAACGGGATACGTAGAGAGAAGACGGTGCGCGCTGATGCTGCCGCTGTCCGCGACGCCGAATAGGAACGACTGCGCCCAGTCCCACGCGGCGTGCAGACCGATGGCCCACCATAGCGATCCTGTGCGCCACAGGCTGAAGGCAAACATCAGGCCCGCGCAACCGGCACAGAGCAAACCTATCGGCGACTCACCGGGATTCAAACCATGCAAGAAACCGAACCCAAAGGAGATGAGCACGGCCGCGGTCCAGAAGCCGATGGCCTCCGCGTGCCGGCTGCGGGGCGAGAGATAGGTGACGAGGTCCGCTACGCATTGTGTGAGGCTGAACTGCAGGTAGCCGCGGAAGAGAAACTCCTCGCAGAACCCGACGCCCAGGAAAGCGATCGCCAAGGCGAGGCCATAGCCCAGCGCAGAGAGCGGGCGTAGAAGGACGCCAGCGAAGACGAGGTGGTGCGTGCTCCACAGGATGACAATCAGCAGCGACTGGAAGATCAGCCCCAGCAGCGCGCCGATGAGCAGCCAGTGCAGGCGGCGAGGTGTGCGCGAGAGGCCGTAGTCGAAAACGCTGCGGTCCTCGATGCGGCTCATGATCCAGGCGGCGAAGAAGATGAAGCCGAACTGCAGCCACTCTTCAATCGCCATGGTCAGCGGCGAGATCTCGTGGACCCCGTTTGAATCGGGGAAAGCCTTTTCACCCGCGAGGTGACCAGCGACAGTGAACAGCATCACCGGCGTGAGCAGAATCGCAAGATAGAGCAGGAGCCTCCAGAACGATCGAAGTCCGTGCGGGCCGATGAAAAGATTGTTCGGTTGGAGCTCACTGCCGGTCGTGGAAGGATCGGATGGAGCTGAAGGAGGTGAGGGTTCGGTCATGGCCCTTCTCTGTCAAAGAATCGTGATGCTTGGAGCATGATACGGTCTCGGAGAGCCGAAGCGTTCGCAGCTTCGTCTATCCTGAAGACTTGCGGATTCCCTGGAGGTCCTGATCGTTTGAACTGCCGCGTCTTCTATCACGACAATTGTTTTGACGGAGCTTGCTCTGCCTCGCTGTTCACGCGCTTTCACCGCGAGTGCATCGGCACGGCCGACGTGTTCGAGTACCAAGGGCTCGTGCATCGCGCAGGCGCGCTCTATGACGAGAGCTGGTTCGAGAAGGCGGACGAGAACGCCATCGTCGACTTCAAGTACTCTCCCTCGCCGCGCGTGACGTGGTGGTTCGATCATCACCTCTCTGCGTTTCTTACGCCGGAGGATGAGGCGCGCTTCCGTGCCGGGCAGAAGAACGCCGACGGCACGCCGGGGCCGGAGGCCATGCGGCAGTTCTTCGATCCGAGCTACACGAGCTGCACAGGCTGGATCGCGCACGTCGCAGACACGAAGTTCGGCATGGACGTTGCGCCGCTTAAGGAGCTTATCTATTGGGCGGACATCGTGGACGGCGCGAAGTACGAGAGCGCCGAGTCTGCGGTGGAGATGGCAGCGCCGGCGATGAAGCTGACAATGGTCATTGAGAGCGCGACAGATTCTGCACTCGTCCAGCGCATCATTCCGCTGCTGACGGCAATGCCTCTTGAAGAGGTGTTAGCGCAGCCGTTTGTGCAGGAGTTGCTCGGGCCGCTGCTCGCCAAGCACCGCAGGGACATCGAGCTGATTCGCGAGCGTTCAACGTGCGAGCGCGGCGTGATTACGTTTGACATCACCGATCAGCCGACCGAAGGCTACAACAAGTTCATTCCGTACTACCTGCATCCGAACGGAACGTACAACGTCGGCCTGTCGAAGTCGAGCTTCCGCACGAAGGTCGCGGTGGGAACCAATCCGTGGACGAAGAAGCCGGCGGGCGAACTCGCGAACCTGGCGGCAATCTGCGAGCGCTACGGCGGCGGCGGGCACGCACGCGTCGGCGCCATTAGCTTCCCGGTGGATCGTGAGGCAGAGGCACGCGCGGCAGCGAAAGAAATCGCCGAAGAGCTGCGGCAGCGGGAGGCTTAGGACCCCACTCAGCGCGCAGGCTTCTTCGCGTGATGAGTGGGGCACCCGAGAGCCAAGCTATCGAGGATGCAGTTTCGTGATGTCGTTGAAGATCACGAAGACTGCGAAGACGATCAGGCAGACGAACGCGACCTGGTAGACGCGCTCCTTGATCTCCTGGTTGAGGTCGCGGCGCATGATCGACTCGATGGCGAGGAACAGAATCATTCCACCGTCGAGGATCGGAATCGGCAGCAGGTTGAAGATACCGAGGTTGAGTGAGATAGTGCTCATCAACCGCACCAGCGTCCAGAAGCCAAGCTTGGTGGCGATATCGATCTGCTGTGCAATGCCGATCGGCCCGGAGAGCGAACGCACCGAGACCTGGCGCGTGAACATTCCCTTCAGCACGCGGATGATCAGCGTCGAGTCATCCTTGTTGTCCTTGAAGGACTGAACGATCGCTGCGCCAAGAGGCAGCTGGACGACCTTCACCGGCGGGTTCTCGTTCTGGAAGCCGATGCGATACTGCACGTCACCCTGGCCGTTATCCAGCTTCTGCGGCGTGACGTTGAAGGTCAGGGGCTGGCCGTTGCGCGTGACGTAGACGGTGGACGGCAGGCCATTGCGGTCCTTGAGATACGCAAGCAGCGTGTAGACGGAGTGCAGCTTCAGGTTGTCGATCTGCGTGACCTGATCGCCCGCGCGCATACCGGCGTGTGCTGCGGGATCACCGGCCGTGACGTTGAGCACACCCAGCGATGGCTGCATCGCGGGATAGACGCCGAGCGAGAGAAGGTCATCGATACTGAACTCATCTCCGTTGCCGGTATAGGCAATGCGCAGCGTCGTTTCGGTCTCCTGGCCGTTGTGCGAGAAGGCGATCGGCACGGTACCGTTCATGTGCAGGTTGCAGTCGATCAGAATGCGTTCCCACGAGGGGTTCCTGTCCTGCGCGAAGAGCGTGATGACATCGCCGGGAGCGAGACCGAGCGTTGCTGCCTGAGAGCTCTGCGAGACGTAGTCGACGACCGCGGGACCTTCGAGGTACTGGTCAACCTCGTGATGGAACATGCCGACGGCGGCGAGCAGCACGAACGAAAGCACGAAGTTCGCGATGGGGCCTGCGAGCGCGATGAGTACGCGCTGCCAGCGCGGATGCGCGTTGAACTCGTCGGGGTCGCCGCTGGGAAGTTCGCCGGGAGTGTCGCCGGACATCTTGACGTAGCCGCCGAGCGGAAGCAGCGAGAGACGGTAGTCCGTGTCGCCGCGGCGCCAGCCAAAGAGCCGGGGGCCGAAGCCAATGGAGAAGGTCTCCACACGCACACCGCAGAGCTTGGCGACGGCGAAGTGCCCGAACTCGTGCACGAGCACCATGATGCCGAGCACGATGCCGAACTCAACAAGGACCGATAGAAGATGCATAAGAGAAGTGGAAAGACCTCAGTGGGTGGTGAGATGCGGGTGATGCTGCTCAATCACCTGCTCTGCGAGAGCGCGTGCGCTTTGGTCCATCTGGAGCACCTCGGGAATCGATGCGGGCGAGGCGACCGACGTTAATGAAAGCACAGACTCGATTGTACGTGGAATGCCGAGGAAAGACAGTCGCCCGGAAAGGAAGGCGGCGACCGCGACTTCGTCGGCGGCATTGAGTGCGATGCAGTGCGCCTGCGAGGCCGCGGCAGCCTCATAGGCGAGGCGTAAACATGGGAAACGCTGAAGATCGGGCGTCTGGAAGTCGAGCTGCTTCAACGCACTCATGTCGAAGGTCAGGGCGTCCTCTTTTTTTGCCGCGATGCGTTCGGGCCATGAGAGCGCGTAGAGGATCGGCAGGCGCATGTCTGTGACTGAGATCTGCGCGAGGATCGAGCCATCGACGTACTCGACGAGTGAGTGGATGGTGGACTGCGGATGCACGGTGACCCTCACCTGCGAGGGCGGCAGGTTGAAGAGTCGGCAGGCCTCGATAATCTCGAGTCCTTTGTTGAGCATCGTCGCGGAGTCAATGGTGATGCGCTGGCCCATGACCCAGGTGGGGTGCTTGAGCGCCTGCGCGGGTGTGATGTGCTCGAAGTCTGCCAGCGGGGTGTTGCGGAACGGGCCGCCGGAGGCGGTGAGCCAGATCTGGCGGACTTCGTTGGGTGCGCCGCCGCGGAGGCACTGGTGGATGGCGTTATGCTCGCTGTCGATGGGCAGAAGGTCTACACCACGTTCACGGGCGGCGGCGAGGATGAGATCGCCGGCGGCGACGATGCACTCCTTGTTGGCGAGGCCGACGGTCTTGCCGGCGAGCACTGCAGCGTAAGTGGCCTCGAGTCCGGCGACACCGACGATGGCGGAGACGACGAAGCTGGCCTCGGGCAGCGTGGCGACGCGAACGGTTCCGGCAGTGCCGTGAACGACCTCGGTGGTGATTCCTGCGGACTTCAAGCGTGTGCGGAGCTGGTCAGCGAGGCGTTCGGTGCTGATGGAGACGAGCTGCGGGTGCCAACGGGCGCACTGCTCGAAGGCGACGTCGAGGTTCGAGCCTGCGGCGAGAGCGATGGGCTGGAAGCGATCTGGATAAGACTCACAGATGCTGAGGGTTGACTGACCGATGGAGCCGGTCGAGCCGAGGATGGCAATCTTCTTCACTGGTCTATTTTCGCAGAGACAGGTTTCTCAAGGTTCAGGTTAGAAGCTGCCGAGCGCGAAGAAGTCGCGGGCGACGAGAACGAACCAGAGGACGGGAGCGGCCAGGAGGAGGGCGTCGATGCGGTCGAGGATACCGCCGTGGCCGGGAAGGAGGGTGCCGGAGTCCTTCACCTTTGCGCCACGTTTCAGCGCGGACTCGAGGAGGTCGCCGAACTGAGCGGCGGCGTTGAGCAGCACGGCGAGGAGGATCCACTGCCACAACGGAGCGTTGGTGTGGAGGCGGGTGAAGCTGGAACCGTGCTCCGTGAGCCAGTTGCCGTAGAGGATGAGTCCGACGCCGAAGATGACGGAGGCGGCGACCGAGGCGATGGCTCCTTCCCAGGTCTTGTTGGGGGAAAGCTCGGGCGCAAGCTTGCGGCGGCCGAAGCGCTTGCCGACATAGAGGGCGGCGATGTCGCCGGACCAGACGCAGAGGAAGAGGAAGATGACGAGGACCAGGCCATCGCCCTCCGCGCGGCTCCAGATGAGCGGAATGAGGGTGAGCGGAAAGGCGATGTAAATGAGCATGAGCGGGCCTGCAGCGGTCTCCTGCAGAACACGGGCGAGCGGCGTGCGGAAGGTGTTCCAGGCGAAGAGCAGCAGCGTGGAGAAGACCACTGCGGTGATGGTGTCCTGCGGGAGAAGGAAGGTCGCGAGGAAAAACAGGATGATGGCGAAGATCGTCCACCAGAGGGGGATGGGATTACCGCCGGCGGCGGAGAGCTGGCGGAACTCGAGCGAGGCCAGCAGGGCGACCACTGCGGCGAAGAGGGTAACCATCCAGAGCTTGCCGAGGAAGATGAGCAGGCCAACAAGAACGATGAGGACGATGGCGGTGAGGATGCGCTTCATGCGTTCTGAAGAGGATACACAGGAGTGACACGCGACCCCGCCCCTCCCTCTCCCGTTTTTGCCTCGATCTTTGTTTTGTTGGGGTTGTGAGAGAGGCTCGCCTGCAAAATATTGATTCCAGAGATTTAGTGTGCAAAATCTCTGGAATTGTGCAAAATCTCTGGAATGAGGATGTTGCTGTGATGGGAACGCGCAAAACACCACACGGCTAAAGCCTTGAGCTACCTGGAAGCTCTCGTTGAGGATCAGCGTTATGCCGAGGCGGTGCGGGTGGCGAAGATGTTGCCACAGTAGCTTTCCTTGTAGGTTCCGCTTTCGATCTCGGTGTGGTGGTAACCGTGGGACTCGAGGCGCGAGAGGATGTCGGAGGGTTGAAGGCCGGCGCAGTTCAGAGTGAAGGCGTTGACCTCAACAAGGATCGCCGGGGGATTGGGCGAGCTGAGAAGGCGGGTGGCGCCGTCGAGCACGAAGGGCTCCGCTCCTTCGGCATCGATCTTGAGCAGGTCGACGTGTTCGATGCCATGGGCGGGGAGGTCCTCGTCGAGTGAGATAGCCGGAACGCGCACGCACTGGCCGTCGTTGCCGAAGACGCTGTTGGCTTCGGGATCGTCTCCGGAGAGGTGGAGTGAGAGTGTGCCGGGCTTGTCCATCACGGCGGCGTTGACGAGGTCTGCCTGGAATCCGTTGAGGGCGACGTTTTCCTTGAGACGGGCGAAGACGGAAGGTGTGGGCTCGTAGGCGACGACTCGCGCGCCGAGAGTGGCTGCGAGCAGCGTGAAGTAGCCGACGTTCGCGCCAACGTCGACGAAGGTGCAGCCGGGATGCAGGAAGGGCTTGATGTACTCGACGGTGACATCCTCTTTGCCCAGGCCCTGAAGGAAATGCCACTCCGCATCGACGACTCCGGAGACGCGGGTCCACGCACCGCAGGGAAGATGGCCGACGAGCCAGGGGCTAGTGGCTTTGCGCAGGCGCGTTTGACCGCGGGCGGGCGTGTAGGCCGCAACGAGACGGCTGAGAGCGCGGTCCCAGAGGGGTGGTGTGGCGTGCCCGGCGCGGGGAGCGTTGAACATGAGTAGCCACTGTAGAGTTGGCACATAGTAGCACCGGTGTGCGTGGCGTTGGTGAAGCGTCGATGGGCGACCTAAGAGTGAGCAGGTTGCTGAATAGAACTCAGTTCGCGACGCGCCAGGAAGAGGTGTTGGACCAGGAGCGGAGCTGCTCGAGCGCCCACTTGGTGGACTTGTCCGCGTGGCAGGAGGTGCAGGGGTTGGGGATGCCGGACTGCTCGGTGGCGAGCGGAGAGATGAAGCGGAAGGTGTGCGCAGCGACGTAGTTGTCTTTGACGGTCTGCTCGATGAGCGGCATGTGGCAGGCGGTGCATTGGCTGCCAGGGCTGTTGGCGGCGTGATGCGTGTGCTCAGATACTGTGCCCTTGAGGCCCGCGGGATTTTCCGCCGTGTGGCAGTTGAGGCAGAGCGCGTTCCCGACCTTGACGAGGTTCGATGGGTTCTGCGGACTGTGGACCTGGTGGCAGTCGGAGCAGCGGATCTCGCGGTGGTACATGGTGCTCTGTGCGAAGTCGTTGCCCTGCATGCGATTTTTGTGGGCGGTGAGGTCGGCGAATTGGAGGAAGTTGGTGACGCCGGGCTTGAGCTCTTCGAGATGCCAGAAGTCGGAGAGGCGTTTGCCGGGGACGTAGCCGACGGGCCAGTCGTAGTACTTGCCGTTGATGGGGTTGGAGAGCGGGCGGCCCTGGCTATGGCACTGGATGCAGGTGTCATTGCCGGCGAAGGCAGAGAGGCGCGCGGGGTTCACGATGTTGTCTTTGGTGGGGTGCGCGACGTGCACGCTGCCGGGGCCGTGGCATTTTTCACAGCCGACGTTCCACTCGGTGACCTGGTGGGTGTCGATGTTGTAGTTGACGGAGTGGCAGCCGTCGCAGAGCGGGCCGGTGGGCCGCTCCATGTTGGAGTCGGGGTAGAAGGCTGTCCACCAGTCGGCGCTCTTTTCGGCGTGGTAGGGGAGCCAACGTTTTTTCGCGACGTCCCACTGCGCGGGCTGGACGAAGTATTCGTCGCCGATTTTGGTGAAGTAGCGCTGCTTGTAGCGGCTGCCGTAGACGAATGCGACCTGGTCGAGCGTGAAGGTAACGAGCGGGTTGGGCTTGGTGAAGTCGCCGAGGACAGCGTCAGGGTGCTCTTTGGGTGAGCGGATGACGTTGGCCATGCGTGTTTGCTTCCAGCCGTCATAGTCCTTGGTGTGGCATGAGCGGCAGGAGGCGGAGCCGACGAAGTGTGCAGCGGGTGTCTGCGCGAAGGCAGCGGGAGTGAGAGCGAGGAGGAACAGCTTCACGCAGGAACTGAGGCCGCGGCGCATGGTGGCGTGAAGTATCGCATGCGGTTGTTATGGAGTTGTCACGCGGGGCGGAGGCGCGGCGGATGGAGGGTATGGATGAGGGTGAGGATGCCTTGGGCGATGAAGACGAGGGCGATGAGAAAGATGTAGCCCTCGAAGTCGGTGGTGCGGAACTCGAAGATGAGGGCATAGATGCCGAGCGCGAGGACGCCGAAAGCTCCGAGCGAGAGGGTGTAACGGAGCGGGGTGGATTGGATGCGGCTGTAGGCGATCGTGAGGCCCGCGTAGAGCGCGGCGTAAAGCACGATGACTGCACAGACCCCAGCGCGGATCGTGAAGCCCGGGTGCTTGAGGATGAGTTCCATGACGGCGAACCAAGAGCAGGCGAGGACGAGGAAGAGGCTCGCGGCGATGGAGAGAGTTCTCATGAGTTTGCCTCCGGCGAGCGAGAGGATGCGTTGCGAAAGGATGCTGAAAAGCTGTCTTGAGTACCAGAGATTGGCGCGGAAGTGGCCGAGTTGGGGAAGCTTCACTTCGGCGTAGATCTCGAGGAGATCGCCGGAGATGGTGTCGCGGTCGCGGGGCCGGAGTGCGAGGCGAAGTGCGCGTTCGAGCAGGGCTGGCGGAAGGCGAGGGCTCATGAGCGTAGCTCCAGCGGCGAGGCGGCGCCGTGCCAGATGCGGTCGAGCGCGGAGCGTGCCTGATTGAGGGCGCAGACGCCGGCGGCGGAGACGCGATAGAAACGGCGCGGACGTCCGGCTCGCGCGGCGGTTCCTTTTTCAAGACGCGAAGAGAGAAGCCTTTGCTGCTCGAGACGATCAAGCGTGGCGTAGACCGAGCCCGAAGATGTGTCACGGTCGAGGGCGAGTTCGACCGAGCGAAGGATGGAGCGGCCATAGGCATCCTCGCCGAGACGGTGCACGGAGAGGAGGACGGCCTGTTCGAGTGGACCGAGGAGCGCAGCCATGTCTACATTGTAGACATTAAGGATGATTGCCGGTCAAGCAGAAGTTTTATTCGAAATCCGGGAGAAACCCACAGGCTCGATACAGCGTATCTTGCACCATGTCCTCGAAGGCGAATTGCAGTCGTCTCTTGCTGGCCGTTGCCACATGCGCTGGCCTCGCCTCCTCCTCGGCTGCGCAGATCATCCACGCGAGCGACCCGCTCCCATCCTTCGAAGTAGCGACCATCAAGCCCGCCTCGCCGCAGCCCCATCGCTCCAGCGTATCTCCCGCAGAAGTCAACATCTCCAATGTGACCGTCCGCAACCTCATCGAGCAGGCTTACGGTATCCCCTGGACGCTTGCGGAAAACGAACGCGTCCTCGGCGGTCCGGCATGGCTCGACACGAACCGCTACGACATCGTCGCTCGCATACCCAGCGATTTGGCAGAGGCCCAGCAAAGGCTGTCCCGCGATCAGCAGAAGCAGCAGATCAGCCTCATGCTGCAGTCTTTGCTCGTAGAGCGTTTTCACCTGAAGGTCCATTTTGAGACCAGGAATTTGACCGTCTATGCACTGGTTGTTGTCAAACCGAACCCGCATCTCGTCGAGAGCAAAAATCAACCAGAGTCCACGGCACCGGAAGGCCCCGGGCCCATTCAACTGCCGTCCAAACCCGAGGACGTGCACCACGGGATCATGGTCTTCTACAGCGGCCAGTCCGCGCAGATGACCGCCAAGCAGGCCTCGCTGGATGACCTCGCGCGCTGGTTCTCGGGCTACTCCGAAGTGGGAGGCCGTCCTGTCGTCAACCAGACCGGCCTCAGCGGGCTTTACAACTTCACACTTCGCTGGACGCGACAAAGTCTCACCGCGGTTCCGCAGCCCGCCTCGCCTGATGCAGCAGACGGCGAGGCTCCGCCGCTCCTCACCGCATTACCCAACCAACTCGGTTTGCGTCTCAAGTCCACCAAAGCGCCGATCGAAGTCATCTTGCTCGACCACGTTGATCCTCCGACAGGCAATTGAAGCAGGCCGGCCGACGAAAGAAATGCGGTCAGGAGATGACGGTGCACTTGGCGAGGAAGTCGGGATCGATGTCGACGCCGAAGCCCGGGCCGGTGGGGACTTTGATGACGCCGTTCTCGTCGCTGCGCAGAGAAGAGGTGGCGCAGTGGTAGGGGAGAACGTTATTGAACTCCTTGAACTCGTGGTACGGGCCGGAGTTCGGGATGGCGGAGACGAAGTGCATCATGTAGGCGTAGCCGAGGCCCGTGGAGGAAATGTGCGGAATGCATTGCTTGCCGAAGGCCGCAGCCATGCGCGCGACCTGCATGCAGCGCACCATGCCGCCGAAGTAGAACATGTCCTGCTGCACGATAGAGAGGCCACCGTTGGCGATGAGCCAGCGGAAGTTGTGCGTGGAGGGCTCCTGCTCGCCGCCGGCGATGGGGATCTCGAGCGCGTCGGAGACTTGTTTGGTCTCTTCGTACCAGTCGAAGGGGACGGGCTCTTCGTAGAAGGCGTACTTGTACTCCTGCATGAGCTTGCCGATGGGGATGGCTTCGGCAGCGGTGTAGGAGCCGTTGGAGTCGGCGGAGATGATCATGTCCGGGCCGAAGGTCTCGCGGACGAGCGGGATGAGCTTCTGGCTGCGGCCGACGGGAGTCTCAGGGTGCGACATGCGGCCGCCGAGTTTGAACTTGATGGCCTTGGCGTGCGAGATGGCGGTGTCGCGCTTGAGGTGTTCGATTGTTTCTTCAGCGGAGATGTCGCGCTCGCCGTTGGCCTGGTAGACGGAGATGGCGGGGTTGTAGATCTTGTCGCTGATAAGGAGGCCGATGGAGCGGTTGGCCATCTTGCCGAACATGTCGAGGATGGCGAACTCGATGGTAGCGATGGGAACCCAGATGGCGAGGCCCTGGGCTTTGTAGTTGTTCTCGTGAACCGTGACCGCGGGGATGAGCTGCTCGATGTCGCGCGCGTCTTTGCCGATGAAGAAGGGTGCGATGCGTTTTGTGAAGATGGGGTAAAGGACTTCCATCTGCTGCGCGTTGGAAACGGAGATGCCCTCGTGGCCGTCCCTGGAGCGGACGCGGCAGATGTACTGCTTGTCGCGCGTGAGGAGCTCGATGGACTGGATGACGACGGGTTCTTTGAAGAGCTCGCGCTTGAAGACGGGCTGCTGGAGGATCGCGTCGAGCTTGGCGTAGCGCTCTTTGAGCGTGCCGGGGAGGCCATGGCGCGGAGCGTTGAGGAACTGGCCGAGCGCGGAGGGTGATGCGGCTGCGGCTACTCCAGTGAGAGCGGCGGTGACGAAGGCGCGACGGTCGAAGGCCATGCAAGGAAATCTATCAGGGATGCGTGGCGACAAGTCCTACAGACCGCGATGTGGCAAGAAATGAGGTTACGTAAGGTGTCTCTGAAATGTCTGCACGTGAGGTGTCTTTGGATGAAGAAGTGACATGGTGCAGACGCTGTCTTGACACCTTAGGTCGGCAGTGAAGCGCAGGCTTCTGGCACAAGGAGGCTCTGCGATGAAAAACATGTGGAGCAGTATGAAGACCGCGACCAGCCGACGTTCGTTTGTAAAGAACGGGTTGACGGCCGCCGGCGTCGGGCTCCTTACCAACAGCACAACCGCCCTGGCGGACCAGGATTTTGAAGAGCGCGGCGGACGCCTGAGTCGGGGAGATGCGGCGCTGCTGCGGTTTGCAGCGGCGGCGGAGATCCTGGAGACGGATTTCTGGGTGCAGTACAACGAACTCGGTGGCGTTGTGGATAGTGAAGAGCCAAGCGGGAGCGGGAATCCAGCCTACACCGCTGCTCTTTCGGTGCTGGACTCAGATATGGCGGTGTACATCCATGACAATACAGACGATGAGTTCACCCACCAGAACTTCCTGAATGCGTACCTGGAGTCCAAGGGTGCGGACCCGGTGAGTCTTGAGAAGTTCCGCACGCTGCCGGGAAGCACGGCGATGGGCTCGAGCGGGAAGTTACGGCTCACCAACCTGATGCGGCTGACGCTTGATACAAGCTGGTGGACTCGTTATCGCAGCAGTACTCACAATCCCGACCTGGATCCCAACTTTACCTTCCCGCAAGCGATACCGGACCTCGCGGTGCGGGAGCACACGGCGATTCCAAGGACGGATGCCGATACAACGGATCCGAATTTTCTGCAGGCGATTGCGAACACGGCAGGGTTCCACTTCCCGACGATTGAACAAGGGGGCAACAGCCTTTATCCCGCGATGGCGCAGAGAGCGTCGAGCGTGGAGGTGTTGCGGATTCTGATCAGCATTGGGCCGACGGAGACGATGCACTTCCAGACGTGGTCGGATAAGGCGGGAAACGCGCCTCCACTGACGGCGGTTGATCCGGTGACGGGTGTCTCGGTGACGTTTCCAGACCTGAACTCGCCGCCCTTCGGTGGCGAGGATTTCCAGACGAACCTGATCATGCCGGAACCCTGCCCATTCCTGAGTCGAAAGCTGCCGCCGTGTTCGATCATCCGTCCCACGGAGACCAAGGGGATCGCGATGAATGTGGTCAATTTCCTAACGGCAATGGGGCTGTTCAAAGGGCAGTCCGGGGCATTCTTCCGGTTTATGACGGAGCTGGCGGAGGAGGCGGATGCAGCAAGGCGAGGGTAGCCTCGTTTCGCTCTCACCGAGCTCTCATGTAAGCAACTGACAATCGCTGCAGTCCGCAACCGACCCGAACCCTAGCGGCGGGTCAGTGCGGGTGGCGGTTGCAGCTCTTTGGCGATCTCGGTCTCGAGTTCGGAGACGGGCTGCAGAGTATCGATCTTCTCGTCGGAGTTTTCGCTCAGTCCACCGAAGCGGCGGTCGCGGCGCTGGTAGTCGGCGATGGCCTCGATGAGGTGGAGGCCGCGGAAGTCGGGCCAGAGGCGGTCGGTGATGAAGATTTCGGCGTAGGCGATCTGCCAGAGAAGGAAGTTGGAGATGCGCTGCTCGCCCGAAGTGCGGATCAGGAGGTCGGGGTCCGGCATGCCGGCGGTGTAGAGCGCGTCGGAGATCGTGGACTCTTCGAGCGCGTCGAGCGCGCCGGCGCCAAGGATGTCCTCGACCGAGCATCCGCGCGTGTGGGCCTCGGTGGTGAGATCGGTGAGGATGCGGCGGACGGCGTCGACGATCTCCGAGCGCGAGCCGTAATTGAGCGCGAGGGTGAGGGTGGTGCCGGTGTTTTTGGCGGTCTCGGCTTCTGCCCAGCGCATGGTGTCCTGCACCTCGGAGGGGAGCTCGTGGGTGCGGCCGATGTAGGCCATGCGAATGTTGTTGGCGTTCATGCGCTCGACGTTGGAGACGAGGTAGGCCTTGAGCAGCTTCATCAGGAAGGTCACTTCCGATTTAGGCCGGCGCAGATTGTTTTCGAGCGAGAAGGCGTAGAGGGTGATCCAGGGGACGTCGATGCGCGAGGCGGTTTCGACGACGTACTGCACGGACTCGGCGCCCTGCTGGTGGCCGAGGAAGCGCTTCAGGGCGCGCTTGCCGGCCCAGCGGCCGTTGCCGTCCATGATGATGGCGACGTGCTGCGGGAGGCGCGTGAGGTCGAGGGTGTCGTAGACCGCGCGCTCCTCGGGAGAGAGCTCGTGCGCCCGGTTGGAGCGTTGATAGGCGCGGCTTGTCGGGGAGGATGGCACGGAACGGCTCGCTTATGAGGATAGACGATGCGAGCGAGGCGGGGATAGAGGCCGGATAAAAAGGCGAAAAGCTTTAACGCAAAGGACGCCACGGCAATTGTGGTGGTCCGGACTCAGGACAGCTTGTCGAAGAAGAGATAAATGGCGGCAATCCGGCCGTCCCGGGCGATGATGAAATCCGTCCCGGCGTAGGCTGGTGCATCGCCGGGGCGGCCCGATACCCATGGGACCCGCCCTCCATCGCCAACCTCCTCGGGCTCGGCAATCAGCTGATAGCTGAAGTCGGGATGAGTCGCCTTGATTGCGCCTGCGATGCGATCGATCTCGTCGCGGCCACGGTAGACACCCTTGCTGGGATCGTAGAAAACGACATCTTCGGTGTAGAGGTCGTCAATCGCTGCGCGTCTCCGCTGCGGGTCGATTTCACCGAAGACGTCCTGAAGGTTCCGTGCGAGCAAGGTTGAAATGCTGTAGGGCATAGCGCGTCCTCCCTGGAAGCGATCTGGGCGATACGAGTATCGCCTTAAAGCGGAGAGGCGTCGCTACGTTGCCTGCGGATGCGGGCTAACGTGCGACGCCTGGAGGTCAACTCGGTGCTGCCGGTGGTGCGTTAGGCGAGCTTGCGGGTGCGGCCTTGTGCAATCTCGCGGACGTGGTTGAGGAAGATCGACTTCTGCGTCATGGTGAGATGCGCGGTGTACTTCGCGATCTCGGCGAGGAAGGGGTCGGTCATGAGGACAGCGGTCTCGTCCTTGTGGCGCGTGGGCGCGTCGCGGAGCAGGGCCGAGATGTCCACCTGGAGTGCGCGGGCAAGGCGGTCGAGCGAGGACAAGGTCGGCATGGCCTTGCCGTTCTCGATCTTGGAGATGTAGGTGCGCGGGACGTTCATGCGCGTGGCAAGTTGCCGCTGCGAGAGGTTGCGGACGTGGCGGAGATCGCGCACGGCAGCGGCCACTTGGATACCTTCGGCGCGCGGAGCGTCAGGCTCGGCGACGATGGCGATGGGCTGAACTTTGGGAAGGTCAGGGAGCAGGGACTTTTTGCACTTGCGGCAGACGTCGTTGGCGGTGCGGAATTGTACGAGCTTGCAGTGCTCGCAACGAAGGACCTCGCGTTCAGTACCTGCGACGACCTGTGGTTGGGGCGTGGGGACGGCGATTGGTGCCATTCCAGTTGCCATATTGTGTGTTGCGGGCGGCTGCCAGAGCGGGCACCGCAGCGCGTCACGTCCGATAAGAGGTGAGCGATGTGCCTACTGTGACACCCGGTGCCGGAAGAGTCAAGGGGTATCGCGGAAGATTCAGGCAGAAAAGCCGGAGAAAAGCGGAGTTTGAACCAAGGTGGTAAACAGGTAGGGCAGTGGTTAGTGGTTAGTCGTTAGTAGTTAGTGAAAAGCGAGGCGGTGTTGATGAGTGAGTTGGGTGCGGCGAAGGCAGAGGAATTGTTGCGCGAGTGGACGAAGAGTGAGTCGCTGGTGAAGCACTGCCTGGCGGTGGCGGCGTGCACGGAGAGTTACGGCGTGCGCGAAGCGGCGGCGATGGATCTGGATGATGAACCTGCCGAAAAGTTTGCGGAGAAGTACAGGTGCGCTGGGTTGCTGCACGACTTCGACTACGAGAAGCATCCGACGCCGGACGAGCATCCGTTTGTGGGTGTGAACTACCTGCGCGAGCAGGGATGGCCGGAGGAGATTCTGCATGCGATCCTGGCGCACGCGGACTATTCAGGTGTGAAGCCGGAGACGCATCTCGACCGCTCGCTGTATGCGTGCGATGAGCTGGCGGGATTTCTGACGGCGTGTGCCCTGGTGAAGCCTTCGAAGAAGATTGCGGAGGTGGAGGTTGCGGGCGTGAAGAAGAAGATGAAGGATAAAGCGTTCGCAAGGGCGGTGAAGCGCGAGGATATTACGCACGGCGCGGAGCTGCTGGGGATTCCGCTGGAGGAGCATATTGGGAATTGCTTGGCGGCGATGCAGGCGAGGGCCGAGGAGTTGGGGCTGTAGAGAGTTAGGGAATGAGGAGTTAGGGAGTTAGGGATGACAGAGATGAGGCGTTGGGTTGCTGGTATCGCGGTGATGTTGGTAAGTGCGGCGGCGTGGGCGGTGGAGAAGCCGTTCAATCCGGCGAGTGATCCGGCGAAGGATTTGCAGGCGGCGATGCAGAGGGCACAGGCCGAGCATAAGAACATCCTGATGGATGTGGGTGGGAACTGGTGCGAGTGGTGCCTGGTGCTCGAGGAGACGCTGCACGGGGACGCGGAGCTGAATGCGCTGCTCGAGAAGAATTATGTGGTGATGCATGTGAACTGGTCGAAGGAGAACGAGAACAAGGCGTTCCTGAAGCGGTATCCGGAGCCGGTGGGATTTCCGACGTGGTATGTGCTGTCGCCAACAGGGAAGATGCTGAAGGCGGAGACGAACACCGGCGAGCTGGAGGCGAATCACAAGATCGACCAGGGATATAACAAGGAGGCGATCAAGAAGTTTTTGGAGAAGTATGCGCCGAAGGGGTGAGGGAGATTTTAGATGTCAGATTTTAGATGTTAGTGTCCCGTGCAGCCGCGGAGGATCAGGAGCCACGCGAGCGAGAGTACGGCGGAGCCGAGGATGCCGATGATGAGGAGTGGGGTGCGGGTCAGCGCGGGCTCGGCGGCGGAGTGTGTGTTTTCGTGGGGTGTTTCGGGGTTGTAGTGGATGGGGAAGAGTGTGCCTTGCGGCATTGCTTTGGCTGCGGTGAGTTCGCCGGTGTGAAGCTCGGGTGTGCCGTCGGGGTTCGGCGCCCAGTAGTTGAACGTGATGCGGAAGTAGCGCGTGGTGGGGAGGCCGAAGGCCATGGCGCGGCCGGCACTTGACTCGTACTTGCAGGCGGTGACGGTGGCCATGGCTTCGGGCCAGGTGTCGCGAGCGGATTGGGTGATCTTCGGCATGGGCAGGATGCGGGCGCGCGGGTTCAGCCGTGGAGGTGGATTGCCAGAGTGATGGCCAGCACACCGGCGACCAGCACAACGACAACGTAGGCTCGTCCCATCAACTGGCGCGCCGGAGCGTAGTAGATCTGGCTTGGCCGGTTTGGGTTGTATCGGATGCGCACTGTGTGTCCGATAGAACCCGAGATATCTTTGCGGCCAGCAATCTCGTGAATTGCTGCTACGAACACTCGCCCATCCACCTCGTAAGAAAAAATGTCTGCGGTATCGGTGGGGTTGCCAGCCGTTCTGGTGGCGATTGATGGGCCCTGCATTTGCAGACGCGATTCGAGGGTTGCCTTAGTTGTGGGCCACTTCGCGCGGCCTGTCCAACGGGCTAAGAGCGATTCGACAAAGTCCAGCACGAACTCTCCTACAGTTGAAAGTGCAGGGAGATCATAACGTGGACGAGTGCGTGCGCCTGACGCTGGCGTCGGCGAAGCAGGTGTTTGTCTTTTCGACGGAGCCGGGGCGGTCGTAGCTGGCCGGAAGATCGACGGCGCGGGAGAGGTCTTCGAGGACGTGGCATTCAAAGCCGAGGGCGGCGCCGTCGATGGCGGAGAAGCCGACGCAGAAGTCGTAGGCCAGCCCGCAAAGGAAGAGGCGGGTGAGACCGCGCTCGCGGAGGTAGCCGGCGAGGCCCGTTGGTGTCTTGTGGTCATCTTCGAGAAACGCCGAGTAGCTGTCGATGTTTCGGCGGAATCCTTTGCGGAGGATGAGCTCGGCCTGCGGGATCTGGACGCGGGAGTCGATCTCAGCGCCGAGGGTGCCCTGGACGCAATGGTCGGGCCAGAGGTGCTGGGTGCCGTAGGAGACTTCGGCGGTGTCGAACGGGCGCTTGCCGGGGTGGGAGCTGGCGAAGGAGATGTGGCTGGGAGGGTGCCAGTCCTGGGTAAGGATGACGTGGGGGAAGCGGGCGGCCATGGCATTGATTCCGGGGAGGATGGCGTCGCCGTCCGGGACGGCGAGGGCACCGCCGGGAAGGAAGTCGCGCTGCATGTCGATGACCAGAAGCACGTCTGTGGGGGCGAGCCGAAGAGTCATTACCTGATTGTACGGAGGGGTGATGGCTTCGGTGATCCCCCCTCGATAGGCTGGGCGGGTGAATCGTGCGGGCCGAATCGGACGAGCGTTTGCGCGGCTGGGCGTGTTGGTCGGGCTGATGCTCGCCGCTGCAGCGCTCGCGTGGACGCAGGGGCCTTACTCCGCGGCGACCGCTCCGAATGCCGGGCGCGTGAGCGGAGTGATTGAGGATGAGCAGGGAGCGCTGATTCCGGGAGCGCAGGTCGTGCTGATGGCTGAGGGGGCGAGCCATCGGCTGGCAAGCGGAAGCGATGGACGGTTCTGCTTTGATGGCGTGCCGGCGGGCTCGTTTACCGTGACGGCGAGCGAGCAGGGCATGGTGGACGGCGTTCGCGAGGGCACGCTGGATACCGCTCAGCAGATGGAACTGGAGCCGATGATGCTGCGCGCGGGTGCAGTGATGTCCGTGACCGCAGTGACGCAGGAGCAGATGGCGGGCATCCAGGTGCGGCAGGAAGAAACGCAGAGGATTGGCGGGATTCTGCCGAACTACTACGTCGTGTACGACGCAAACCCGCAGCCGATGACGAAGAAGCTGAAGTTCGAGCTGGGATGGAGGTCGGTGGTGGACCCGGCGAACGTGATGTTCGTGGGAGTGATCGCAGGCGCGCAGCAGGTGGAGAATGCCTTTCCGCAATACAGGCAGGGAGTGAAGGGGTACAGCAAGCGATTTGGCGCGGGGATGGCGGACGCGACAGTGGGAACGATGCTGACGGGCTCAGTGCTGCCGATGGTTTTCCGGCAGGACCCGCGGTACTTCTACAGGGGCTCGGGCAGCAGGGTGAGCCGGACGTGGTACGCGCTGAAGACGACGTTGGTGTGCAAGGGCGATAACGGACGGTGGCAGCCGGCATATGCGAATGTGCTGGGGAGCTTCGGCTCCGGCGCGGTGTCGGGGCTGTACTACCCGGGCGGCGAACGCGGCGGGATGCTGGTGCTGGAGAACGGGCTGTCGGCGCTGGCATTCGACGGCTTCGCGAATGTGATGCAGGAGTTTGTGCTGCGCAGGATGACGCCGTCGCGCGGGCGTGAGCAGGTGGGCGAGTAAGTTTTGGCTATAGGCCAAAGAGCGCGATCACAAAAAGGATGAGGACGAAGACGCCGGCAATGGCCACGGCGATGAGGAAGGCTTTGCGCTCGCGGCGCGGATGATTGAGGCTGTTGCGGCGCGGGTCGATGGGGTCGTACTGAACGGTGACGCGCGAGCCTTCTTTGAGTGGCCTGTTGCTGACGACGTCAGTGAGGTAGAGGTCGCCTTCGACGGGGTAACTGATAGTGATGGCGTAGCGGTAGCGTTCGCGCGGGTTGATCTTCGTGCCGTCGCGGTGGCGACGCCGGCGTTCACAGAGTTCGACGGTCGCCCTGGCTCGCTTCCATCTGCGGCTGCCCCTGTCGCTCATGGCGGGCCCTCATTCCACGCGCACCATCATAATCTCGGTGGATTGAACGAGGGGTAAGCCGAACTCATACGCGGACGATCATCACCTCGGTGGCTTTGATGAGCGCGGCGGCGGTCTGGCCTTTGCGGAGCTGCATCTCGCGGGCGGCGTCGGAGGTGATGATGGAGGTGATGCGCTGGTCGCCGATCTCGAGGACGACCTTGGCGAGCAGGCCGGAGATCCTGACCTCGACGATGCGGCCGACGAGTTGATTGCGTGCGCTGACGGCGCGGAAGCGGTCGCGCGAGGCCTTGGGGTTACCGGTGGGGCGCGACTTCATGAGCGGCTTGAGGGAGGACTCGGGGATGCGGTGATGGCCGCCGGGCGTCTTGATGGTGTGGATGGTTCCCGCCAGGATCCACTGCTTGAGGGTGGGATAGCTGACGCCGAGTGCGGTGGCGGCTTCGCGAGGCTTGAGGAGGATGTCTGCAGTAGTGGCCATAGTTCGTATGCGAGAGAAGTATACGCATGAGTGAGGCGCAGAACCGTGATCAAAGTCACTGGATGACGGTGCGTTCATACGCGGACATTGCGTACGAAAGAATCGTCAGAGAGATTCGTACAGAGCCATGTGCGTGGGTCGGAGTCAGTAGCCGAGGCGCGCGTGGCGGACCCAGAAGTAGGCGACGAAGGCCAGGATGGCGGCGATGGCGAGGAAGTAGTAAACCCATCGCTCGCCACGGTGGTCGCACATGGAGTTGGTTTCGGGGTCGGAAGGATCGTAGTGGATGCAGAACTTGGAGCCGACCTCCCAGGGGCGGCTGCACTCGAACTCGCCCTTGTAGTGGAGGCCGCCGACCTCGTAGTGGAAGACAATGGAGTACTCCTGCCCGACGTAGCCGCCGGCGGAGGCGATCTCGCAGTGGTGCTGGGTGGAGGATTCGACGGTGGCCTCGGTCTGGGGCCATGCTGCGGTTTTTTCAGCGAGGGTCGTCATGGTGAGCGCTCCGCGCCCGACAGTATGACATGATGCCGTGCTATCCTTCGCGAGTTTTCTGAAGTTTGCGAGGAAGGTGCATGGCGCAGGTGGGTAACGTACTGGAATCACGACTGGATACAGGCGCAGCACGGTTTGGCAGGAATCGGGAGGCGACGGTTCGGCTGCTGGAAGAGGTTCGGGCCGAAGAGGCGCGAATTCGGGAGGGCGGCGGCGCGAAGGCCGTCGAGGCCCAGCACGCGAAGGGGCGGCTGACGGCGCGGGAACGGCTCGCGCTGCTGCTGGATGAGGGCTCGGACTGGACCGAGCTGGGGCTGTGGGCGGCTTATGGGATGTACGGCGAGTGGGGCGGGGCTCCGGGGGCTGGCGCCGTCGCCGGGCTGGGGCGAGTGGGCGGCAAGCTGTGCCTGATCATCGCGAATGACGCGACAGTGAAGGCGGGCGCGTTTTTCCCAATGACGGCGAAGAAGGTGATTCGCGCGCAGACGATTGCGTTGGAGAACCGGATTCCGACGCTGTACCTGGTGGACTCGTCGGGCGTGTTTTTGCCGCTGCAGGAGGATGTGTTTCCGGACCAGGACGACTTTGGGCGGGTGTTCCGGAACAACGCGGTGATGAGCTCGCTGGGCGTGCCGCAGATTACCGCCATCATGGGCATGTGCGTGGCGGGCGGGGCGTACCTGCCGGTGATGACGGACACGGTGCTGATGACGGAGGGCTCGGGGCTGTTTCTGGCCGGCCCCGCGCTGGTGCAGGCGGCGATTGGGCAGAAGACGCCGGCCGAGGAGTTGGGCGGCGCTGCAATGCACGCGGAGATTTCGGGCACGGTGGACTTCAAGGAGAAGAACGACGAGGCGTGCATTGAGCGGCTGCGGAGTTTAGTCGGGAAGATTGGCGAGCGGGCGAGTGCGCCGTTCTCGCGCGTGGAGTTCGATGCTGACCGCGATAAGCCGCTGTATGCGCAGGCGGACCTGTATGGGCTGATGGATCCCGACCCTGCGAAGGCGGCGACGAACACATACGAGGTTCGCGACGTCATTGCGCGGATCGTCGACCGTTCGGAGTTCGATGAGTACAAGGCGGAGTTTGGGCGGACCGTGGTGTGCGGGTATGCGCGCATTGGCGGACGCGCGGTGGGGATTGTTGCCAACCAGAAGATGCATCAGCAGATGACGGTGGCGATGGGCCCGCAGCAGGGAGAGAAGCGCACGGAATTTGGCGGCGTCATCTACACGGAGAGCGCGCAGAAGGCGGCGCGGTTCATCATGGACTGCAATCAGCAACTGGTGCCGCTGGTGTTTCTGCACGATGTGAACGGCTTCATGGTGGGCAAGGATGCGGAGTGGTCGGGCATCATCCGCGCGGGCGCGAAGATGGTGTCGGCCGTTAGTACTTCGGTCGTGCCGAAGATCACGGTCATCATCGGCGGGAGTTTTGGTGCGGGGCACTATGCGATGTGCGGTAAGGCGTACGATCCGCGGTTTATGTTTGCGTGGCCGACGGCGCGGTATGCGGTGATGAGTGGGGCTTCGGCTGCGAACACGTTAGTTGAAGTTCGGGTGAAGCAGATGGAGCGTGGCGGCAAGCACCTGAGCGATGAGGAGAAGAAGACGCTCTACGACGAGATAAAAGCCACGTATGATGCGCAGGCTGATCCGCGGTATGGCGCCGCAAGGCTGTGGGTGGATGCGATCATCGACCCGGCGAAGACGCGCGAGGTGCTGATGACGGCGCTCGAGGCGTGCGCGCTGAATCCGGAGGTGAAGAGGTTTAATCCGGGGGTGATTCAGACGTGAGTTCTTCGAATCGAGTGATTGATGGGCGCGTTGCGACGGAAGCCGATGTGCACCCGGGAGGCGCAGTCTTCTTCATTCCTGACAATCGAAGCGTTCCATATTCCTTCGGAAGACCGCTGCCGGTAGCCGTCAGGTTTGTGAACACGGATGAAGATGACGATGGGCGTCCACCTGCTGGTACGGAAGTAGAGGTAATTCAGGCGGAGCTCATGGATGATGGAGGCGTCATTCTCGGGTACGAACATGAGGGCAATGACGGCCTGTGTATGCTCAGCGATGTTGAGGTTGTCGACGCAACCTGAACATAGAGCAACAGCCTCCGAAGCTGTAGGTCAGAACTTCAGCTTCCCAAGCTGAATGTCGGCGGGTCGAGTTGGAGCTTCGAGGAATGAGGGTCGTAGAGTGGTGATGTCGAGGTTCGGATGAGTGAGCAAGTGAAGATCATCGAGTGTCCGCGGGATGCGTGGCAGGGGCTGCCGAAGGTGATCCCTGCGGAGGTTAAGGCGGAGTATCTGCGCACGCTGATCGCCGCAGGGTTTCGGCAGATCGATGCGGCGAGCTTTGTGAGCGAGAAGGCTGTGCCGCAGATGGCTGACTCGGAGGCGGTGCTGGAGTTGACGGACCCGCCGGACGATGTGGAGATCATCGGCATCGTGGTGAATGCCAAGGGAGCGGAGCGCGCGGTGAAGACGGGCCACGTGACGACGCTGGGGTTTCCGTACTCGATCTCGCCGACGTTTCTGGAGCGCAACCAGAGGCAGACGCCGGAGGACGCGCTGGATCAACTGGAGCAGATTGGCGAGATTGCGTACAAGTCGGGGCTGGATGTGGTGGCGTACCTGTCGATGGCGTTCGGAAATCCGTATGGCGACGCGTGGGATATCGATGAGGTCGTCAGCGCCGTTGACTTGCTTGTGGACGCGGGCGTGGCGGAGGTGTCGCTGGCGGACACCGCGGGCGTGGCGGGCGCGGACCTGATCGGCGGTGTGATGCGGCTGGTGCTGGATGTGCACGAGGGGCTCGAGGTGGGCGTGCATATTCACACGCGTCCCGATGAGGCCGCGGCGAAGGTGAGAGCAGCGTTCGAGGCAGGATGCCGGCGATTTGATGGAGCGATTGCAGGGCTGGGAGGGTGTCCGTTTGCGCAGGATGCGCTGGTTGGGAACCTGCCGACGGAGGTGCTGCTGGCAACGCTGCGCGATATGAATGCCGAGCTGCCGGAGCTGGAGCCGCTGGAGGCGCTGATCCAGCGGAGCGGCGAGATCGGAAAGAGGTACGGGCAGGCGGTGCAGTGATGGCTCTGGTGCGCGTGGAGGATGACGGTGGGGTTCGGACGATCACGTTGAATCGTCCGGAGAAGCGGAACGCGCTGACGCCGGAGCTGCAGGATGAGTTGATCGCGGCGTTCGAAGGTGCGGAAGACGCGGGCGCACGCGTGGTGGTGATTGCGGGTGAGGGCGAGGCGTTTTGCGCGGGGCTGGATCTGGGGGTGCTGCGAGACATGGCCGGCAAGAGCGCGGTAGAGCATCATGCAGAGGCGGCTCGAACGGCAAAGATGTTTCGCGCGGTGTGGGAGTGCGATCTGCCGACGATTGCGGTGGTGCAGGCGCCGGCGATCGCTGGCGGCACGGGGCTCGCGACGATGTGCGACTTCACCCTGGCAGCTCCGGAGGCGCGGTTCGGCTACACGGAGGTACGGATCGGGTTTGTGCCGGCGCTGGTGAGTGCGTACCTGTCGCTGCAGGTAGGGGCGAAAGTGGCGCGCGAGCTGCTGCTGAGCGCGCGGATCTTCGACGCGGAAGAGGCGCGGCGGCTGGGGCTGGTGACAGAGGTGGTTCCGCGCGAGGCGCTGCGGGCGCGGGCGATGGAACTGGCGGCAGAGCTGATGCGAAACTCGCCGGAGGGGATGCGGGCGACGAAGCGGCTGTTGCGGGCGCAGCAGCGCGAGTGGATGGAGTCTGCGCTGGAGCAGGCGATGGAGGCGAACGCCGAGGGGCGGCAGACGGCGGACTTCCGCGAGGGTGTGGCCTCGTTCCTGGAGAAGAGGAAGCCGGTGTGGGGCAGAAACTAGGGGAATCGAGCGTGGAGCGTGGGCGCGTCTGCTTGACGTCACGCACTGGTAAGCTGCTCGCATGAAGTGTGTGTATGCGGCGGCTCTGGCTTTGGCGGTGGGATATGCGGGTGCTCAGCAGCAGCAGATGCCGCCCGGGGCGGAGATGCACGGTGGCGGGGCGGCGTTTCTGATGCTGACGCCGGAGCGTGCGATGGAACTGGGCGGTGAAGACACTCAGCGGTTCTATGACGGCGACGAGGTGGCGTTGTGGACGCAGATGTCGGCCGCGATGCGGGCGGCAGTGCAGAGCCAGGAGGTGCTGAAGAATTTTACGGAGCACATGGCGAAGAACTTCGGCACAGAGGCACAGGTGATCCACGAGGACGCGGTGTTCGTCCCCCCGGCAGGCATACAGTACCAGAGGATCGTGAGGTATTCGAAGACCGACGAACTGATGGTGGTGACCTTTACGTTCACTGGCGCCGGGACGATTGAGGAGTTCCACATCAAGGCAGTGCCACCGGCCGCGGACTCGAAGTATGTGGACTACCACGACAGGACGAAGTTGTCGTTTCCGCTGCACGGCGAATGGACGATCTACCAGGGCGGACTGATGGTTCCGGAGAACGAACACGCGGCCACAAAGAACGAGCGGTTTTCGTATGAGATGGTGATGTTGAATACGGGGCAGATGTTCACGCACAACGGAGCCACGAACGACGAGTGGTTTGCGTTTGGCCAGCCGGTGCTTGCGGATGCGAATGGAACGGTCGCGAAGGTGATGGACGATTACCTGGACAATGCGCCCTATCATCCGGACGCGGATGCGAAGCATGGAAATGTTGTGGTGATCGATCATGGCGACGGCGAGTTCAGCATGTACTCGCACCTGAAGCACCGGAGCGTGACGGTGAAGATCGGCGATCGCGTGAAGCCAGGCGAGAAGATCGCCGAGGTGGGCAATAGCGGCGACTCGCAGTTTCCGCGGCTGGAGTATTCCCTGCAGACGTCGGCGGACCTGAACGGCAGCGAGGGGCTGCCCGCCGCGTTTGCGCACCTCAAGGTGAATGGCAAGCACGCGAAGGACGTCGAGCTCGTGCGCGGTGATGTGGTGAGTAAATGATGATGGCAGAGACGCGGGTTCGCGTGCGGTATGCGGAAACCGATCAGATGGGTGTGGTGTACCACGCGAACTACCTGGTGTGGTTTGAGGTGGGCAGGGTGGAGTTCATCCGGCAGATGGGGCTGGACTACCGCTCGATGGAGAAGGACGACAACGCGATGATCGCGGTGGTGGAGGCGACGGCGCGGTATAAGGCTCCGGCGCGGTATGACGATGAGCTGATTGTGCGAACGACGCTGGCGGGTGTGCGAGGGTCGATCGTGCGGTTCAGGTATGCTGTGGTGCGCGCGGACGATGAACTGTTGCTGTGCGAGGGAGAGACGGTGCACCTGGTGGTCGGGCGCGACATGAAGCGGCGCGAGATGCCGGGGCGGTATGCGGAGCAGTTTCAGTCGCTACTGCATGGGGCCGGCAGAGCGAAGGAAGAGAGCAAGGAGTAGCGCGATGGACGAGATGGGTGTGGTGCTGATCAGCGGAGCGAACAAGGGTCTGGGGTTCGAGACGGCGCGTCAGATGGGCAGGATGGGCTTCAAGATTCTGCTGGGTTCGCGCGACGCGGGGAAGGGCAAGGCCGCGGCGGAGAAGCTGCGTGGTGAGGGGCTGGATGTTGTGGCGGTGAAGCTGGACGTGAACTCGCAGGCAGACGTTGATGCGGTAGCGCGGTTGATCAACGAGGAGTTCGGCGGCGTGCTGGATGTGCTGGTGAACAACGCCGGGCTAATGGTGGAGAAGAGCTGGACGAACAACATCACCAGCGAACTGAAAACCGACGACATCCGCGCGACCTACGAGACGAACGTGGTGGCGCCGTTTGCGCTGACGAAGGCGCTGCTGCCGGCGCTGAAGAGGTCGAAGGCCGGGCGGATTGTGAATGTGTCGAGCATCCTCGGCTCGGTGACTTTGCAGGGGACGAAGGGATCGCCGACCTATACAACAAAGTTGTTTGCGTATAACTCGTCGAAGGCGGCGCTGAATATGCTGACGATTCACCTGGCGCACGAGCTGCGCGGAACGAAGATCAAGGTGAACTCTGCGCATCCGGGATGGGCGAAGACCGATATGGGTGGCAGTGCGGCGACGCTGAGCGTGGAGGACGGCGCGAAGACAATCGTGGAGCTGGCGACGCTGCCGGACGATGGGCCGACCGGCGGGTACTTCCATGGGTCGGAGATGATTCCGTGGTGAGGGAAGGCAGTGCGTAGTGAATAGTGAATAAGGCAAAGACACCGAAGCTCTTGCCGTTGCTTTATTCACTCACTTCACTTTTTCCTCGCGTACTCCCAGGCCTTCGCATACTTCCAGCTGGTATAGATGGCGTGGTAGAGGTGCAGCAGCAGGCCTTCGCGGCCGTCGAGGAAGCCGAGTCGGAAGAAGTAATTCCAGATAAAGGTGAGCTGCGGGACCAACCAGACGTTGAAGGCGAAGCTCGGGGCGGAGCCGCTGGTGCGGCCTCTCGAGACGAGCAGGTCGGCGCCCAGCGAGCTATAGCGATCCATGTGCTCGATGTAGGTGGTGAGCGTCGGGTAGGCGTGGTGGATGAGGTCGTAGTCGAGTGTGGCGGAGATGCCGTCGAAGACGATCGTCTCGTGCACGGGGCGCTCTTCAAACTGCGGCGTGCGGACGAAGTTCGCTGCCGTGCGGCGGAAGAGGCGCAGCTTGGGATCCGGGTAGAAGCCGCCGTGTTTGATCCAGCGCCCGAGGAAGAGATTGCGGCGCTTGAGAAAGTAGGCGTCGGCGGTGGGCTTGGACATCAGCATCGACTGCATCTGGAACTGGAGTTCGGTGGAGAGCTCCTCGTCGGCGTCGAGCGAGAGCACCCACTCGCCGGTGCACTGTGAGAGCGCGAAGTTTTTCTGCGCGGCGAATCCGGTCCAGAGGTGCTCGATGACGCGGGCGTTGAAGCCGCGGGCGATCTCGGCGGTGCGATCCGTGGAGCCGGAGTCGACGACGATGATCTCGTCGGCCCAGGAGACGCTGGCAAGCGTGCGAGCGAGGTTGGACTCCTCGTTGCGCGTAATGATCGCGACAGAGAGCAGTGGCATCTTCGGTGTGCTCGTGAAGCGATAGTACGTGGATGTTGACTCGGTAAGCACAGCCGAACTATTAGAGTCTCGGTGCACGGAGTTAGTCCAGTTTGAGGGAGGCGTCGTCGAGCTGCTCGCGGAGCAGTCGTTCGGTGAGAGAGCGGAGGTCTTCGCCGGTGCGGGGAAGGGTGAAGGCATGGGTAGAGTCGCTCCATTCGAGTTTGAAGGAGGTGGACTGGGCAGAGATCCAGACCTGTCGAACGGGGGTGTTCGGGGTGAAGACGAATTTTGCGCTGCCGTCATCGAAGAGGATGTTGAGGACGCCGTTCTTTTCCTCGGCCTCGAAGCCTCCAACTGCTTCTTCGGCACGAATGAGGGATTGCTTTAGCGCTTCGAGGGCAGAGTCGGACTCACGGCGAAAGGTGGCTTCGTCAAGCATGGCTTTGGATTTAAGTGTAGCGGAGTAGGCCGAGGTCAGGCTTTGGGGTGGATGTAGTAAACGAGCCCCAGGAAGTCGTCCGTGAGCAGAAAGGCATCGGGACCGATGCGCAGGATGCCGCAAGGACGGCCGTGGACGACAGCCTTGCCTGCGACTGTGGTGAGAAAACCGGTGAGGAACGGGCGCGGCGTGCGGTCCGCAGGCGTGAACTCGACGACGCGGTAGCCAGCGCCGACGCGGGGATGGCTTGCCCCGTGGAGCGCGACGAGGAATGTGTCGTGGAGCATGGGATTGTCTGCACCGAAGAAGGCGAGGCCCAGCGGAGAGGAGTGCGCGGTGAAAGTGGTATAGGCCGCGGGAACGCTGTTGCAGGAGGTCAGCGGCTCAGGCACTTTACCGAGCTTGGCATCCGGATCGGGGAATAGTCTTTCCCGCCACCGGCCGCGAGCATTGTGCCCTGCTTCGCCATTCCAGCCTGAGTGCCATAGACGGAGTCGGTGTCCTCGGGCGGACGGCTGTGGCTGGCGGCGCCGGCATCCTTCGGGGACGCTCGGACTCGGTATTGAGGTCGCCGGGCGTGGGCATCTCGGGGAGCGGCGTTTTGTCGAGGACAGGCTTGCCTTGCGCAAAGTAGCAGGTGGGCCATCCGTAGTTGATATGGGCAGACGCGGGGCGGGCGTTCGAGTCGAGCTCGAAGAAGGTGTCCTCAGGCAGGCTGTCGCCGAGGTGGTCGTCGCCCATATTGGTGGCGAAGAGCGCGCCGCCGTCGACCTCAGGCGTGTGCTGCAGGTCGACGGCGTTGCGGAGACCATGCGCGAGAATCTGCCAGTGGCTACCGTCGGGCTCCATGACGGAGAGCGTGGCGCGGATGACCTCGCGTTCGCGGCAGTAGTCGCAGGAGCTGCCTGCCGTGATGTAGAGGCGCGTGCGGCCGTGCAGCGTGGCGAAGGCGATGGTGCGTGTGAGGTGCCAGCCGCCGTATTTGTAGTTGAGGCCGTAGTCAGGAAAGCGCGCGAGGATCTGCGGCGGTCCGGAGGGCGCGTTGTCGCCAGCGTTGTACTTGTAGCGGACGAGGCGGTCGGTCAGCGGCAGGTAGAGCCACGACTGGTGAGTCGCCGGGTCGGTCCAGAACGCGAGGTTGTTGGGATTGCGCAGGTGATCGAGGTAATGGACGACGTGTGTAAAGGTGTGAGTCTTCGCGTCCCAGCCGTCGAGGATGAAGACGCTGCCGCGCGTGTTGTCAGCGAGGTTGTACATGCCGGTGGCAAAGATGCGGCCGTCGGGCGACTGCGCGAGGAAGCGCACGCGGCGCAGGCCGCTGGCTGCTACGTTGATGTCGAGCTTGGCGGGCAGTGAGAGCGTGATTGATTTGCCCGGCGCGTACGCGAGCGTGTGGGGCTGAAGAGTCTGGTCGCGGGTTTGCGCGCGGAGGCCGACGGTGCAGAACAGGGCCGCAGCGAGGCAGCAGGCGAAGGGCTTCAAAGACATACGAAGGATTGGACGCGTCGAGTGCGCGATGTGGTTCCACCAAAAACGCTGTGGGTCTTCAGAGGGAGAGGTGCTTAGCTTTGCGTACGCAGCCGGGGCCCGCCGGGTTGCGGTGTCCCATTGGAGAACCTGTCGGGCTTTAAGGTTGTGGGTTGCTGCGGCTTTATCGTTGTCGAGGCCGCCGGCGGCCTGTTGCTATCGAAGCACGGAGCAGAATTGGCAGAGGGCTCGTAGTGCGAGGTCTCGTCGTTGAACTGAAAGGGCTGGCAGTCGTAGTTGCGCGTGCGGGCGAAGTCGAAGAGGCGCATGCGCGAGACCGGATCGATAGCGTCATGCGCGCCCACGTGGCCGGTCGCGGTCACAAGGATCGCGGCGCCGTTGCTCTGCGCGGCCTCGCCCTGCAGCCAGCGCTCCGTGAGGTCGCACTCACCGCGCGGCGTGTGTGGCTGAAGGTGGGGCGTCTCGCAGACGCGCTCGGCGGAGGCAAAGCTGATGGTGATCGCGGCATGGCCGCTGAAGACGTTCAGGTGGGCCTCGTGCTCGGTGAGGTCGCCGTCGGGCGTGATCGAGACGGCGTGGAAGACCGCCGTGTAGTGATCCGGTCCGATGAGCGAGCGCACGGTGCGCAGGAAGGTACCTAGGTTCGTGGTGGGGTCGGCGAAGTTGGTGGCGTAGGTGACCGTGCCGACGCGGCGCCACGCGCTGCCGGATGGAACGAAGATCGCGCTGACGAGATGGAGATCGAGCTCGACGGTGAGAATCGCGTCGAGCTCGCCCGAACTGCCGAGCGCAGCGTACTCGACCTGCATCGAGTGCGGGACGGGCGCGTGTTCGCGGGAGATGTAGGCGGTGGGGGCGCCTATTGCCGAGAGCGCGGCGGCGCGAATGCGGTCGTCTTCAGCCTGAAGCTGCGCGATGAGAGTTTCCGGAGCGGGCTCAGCCGCGTTGGCCTGGACGAACTGCAACGGTCCCATGCCGGAACTCACCGCGACGATAGGTGCGGGCGCGGGTGGGGCGGCCTGTGGGGGCGGCGGCGCGGTGGGCGGAGAGGTGATTCCGCTGTGGCGCTGCGCGCACGCGGGAACGGCCGCGGCAGCGAGCGCAAGGGTAAAAGCAAAGAGACGGCGCATGGTTAGATAACGGAGTCCATACTCCGTTTAGAAGGGTATGTCCTCGTCGGTGATGCCCTGTTCGGCGTAGTCGTTTGCCGGCGCGCTGGGCGCGGAGGAGCGGGTGGGGTTGGTGGCGTAGCCGCCGGAGCTGCGTTCGTAGCCGCCGCCCGAGGAGGCGCCATCGCCGCGGCCACCCAGCAGCTGGAGGTCGTTGACGAGGATCTCCGTGCGGTACTTCTTCTGGCCCGACTCCTTGTCGTCCCAGGAGCGGGTCTGGATCTTGCCTTCGATGTAGAGTTGCGAGCCCTTTTTGACGTAGTCGCGGACGATCTCGGCGGTGCGCTGGAAGGCGACGAGATTGTGCCACTCGGTCTTGTCCGTCCAGTTGCCGGCCTGGTCCTTGGCGCGCTCGGCGGTGGCGAGCGAGAAGCTGGCGACCGTCATGCCGCCCTGGGTCGTGCGAATTTCGGGGTCCTTGCCCACGTTGCCGAGAAGAATGACTTTGTTTACACCCTTTGCCATGCTGACTCCGTTCCGGAGTTGAGGATAGCAGAATCGGCGCAAACCCTTTCGGTTGTGCAAAAGCGATTGGATTCGCGAAGATAGGACTGAAGTCAGGCGAAGGAGACGAATACCCGTGAAGAGTTTGCTGCGTGTGGGCCCATGGGCCGCGATGTTGTTCGTGATGCTGGGAATTGTGGGAGTTGCAGCCGCGCAGGCGGCGAGTCAGCAGGGGCAAACCGCGCCGGTTCCGGCGGTCAACACCGACCCTGGCCGGACCATGCGCTTCGCTCCGCCGGTTCTGAAGCCGGGGATTCCGACGGTCTGGCTGGTGGGCGACTCCACCGTGCGCAACGGGCGCGGCGACGGAGCGAACAACCAGATGGGCTGGGGCGATGAACTGGCACCGTACCTCGACCTGAACAAGGTGAACCTCGTGAACCGCGCGATCGGCGGCCGGAGCTCGAAGACCTACATCACCGAGGGGCACTGGGATGAGGTACTCGCGATGATCAAGCCAGGCGACATCGTGCTGATTCAGTTCGGCCACAACGACGGCGGCCGGCCGGATGATCCGTCGCGCGCGCGGGCTTCTCTGCCGGGCGTGGGCGATGAGACGCAGGAGATCGAGAACCCGATTCTGAAGCAGCACGAGACGGTGCACACCTTCGGCTGGTACATGCGCAAGTATGTGACCGACACGCGTGCGAAGGGTGCCACGCCGATTCTCTGCTCGCTGATTCCGCGCAAAACCTGGAAGGACGGCAAGATCGTGCGCAACACCGACACGTACGCCGGCTGGACGCGCGAAGTGGCCGACGCGACGAAGACGGACTTCATCGACCTGAACGAGATCACGGCGCGCAAGTATGACGCGCTCGGTGAAGCAGCGGTCGAGCCTCTGTTCGGCGATCCGCATACGCACACGACCGCAGCGGGCGCGATCATGAACGCGGAGAGCGTGGTGTCCGGACTGAAGGCTCTGCCGAAAGATCCATTGGCAGGAGACTTCTCCGCGAAGGGTGAAGCGATCGCGGGGTATCGCGCTGGTTGACGGAGGCTAGTTGCTGCTGCGATTGCCGAACAGCTTCGCGACGCCGAGCAGCAGCGTGATGCAGCCGAGCGGAAGGCAGCCCATCGTGACGATGAGCGCCATCCAGCCGAGGTTGGTGTGCGGTCCCTGGCGCGTGACGCCGCCGAAGACCGTGAGCATCAACGCAGCAGCGATGGCTCCGGTGAGGATGAGGATTGAGCCGACTTTGAGAATCTTGCGAGTGTCAGATTGCATGCGTGTTCAACGATACGCGGCGAGCATCGCGTAGACGATAACGCCGGACACGGAGACGTACAGCCACAGAGGCCAGGTCCAGCGCGCGACGCGGCGATGCATGGGGAATCTTCCGCTGAGCGAGAGAAAGAACGTAATGAGGATGAGCGGCAGACAGATCGTCGCGATAAGGATGTGCGGCGTCAGCAGCACCCAGAGATAGATGGCGCGCGCGGTGGGGTAGGCCTTTGGAAAGAGAAGGTCGCCGTGCAGCACGTGGTTGGTGACGTATGCGACGAGGAACGCGCACGATGTGATGAACGCGCCGAACATGCTGTTGCGGTGCGCTGTGATGTTGCCGCGGCGGATGAAGCGGAATCCGATGAGGAGAAACACCGTGCAGACCGCGTTGAGGATAGCATCGAGCGCTGGAAGAAACGCGAGATGCGTGCCGGTGACGTCAGTTGGTGGATGGAAGTAGACGATCCACGCAAGAAGCGCTGACGCGAGCGCACTGACGCCGATGATGCTCCAGATGACTGACGCTGGTGTGCGGTAGTTGGGATTCTGCGCGGTGATCGTGGGCATCAGAAAAACAACCGCCCCTGCGCGTTAAGCGCCATCGCCAGCAGCAGCAGCGGAAGGTACATCACCGAAACCTTCAACAGATTGCGGGCAGCGGCACGGTTCGCGGGATCCTCGGGGTTGCGGACGATTCGCGCGAAGCGCACGGTCGCGTACAGATACCAGAGCCCGAGCGCGAACGCCGCGATGGCGTAGGGAATGCCGGTGACGTGCAGATAGGTGGGCCACAAGCTGATGGGAATCATCAGCACGGCGTAGAGCAGCGCCTGAATGACTGAACTCCGTGCCGCGGTCGCGACGGGCTGCTGTGTTGCGGTGACGCGGATGCCGGCCTAGGCGTAGTCGTTGCGGTACATCCAGCCGATGGCCATGAAGTGCGGGAACTGCCAGACGAAAAGAATCGCGAAGAGCGCAATGGCGGGCCACTCGATGACGCCACGCGCCGCGGTCCAGCCGATCAGCGGAGGCGCCGCGCCGGGAAACGCGCCGATAAACGTGTTCAGCCTCGTGATGCGCTTCAGCGGCGTGTAGATGCCGACGTAGCTCACCGCGGTGAGCAGCGTGAGCGTGCCGGTCAGAAGGTTCGTCGTCCACACCAGATAGAGCGAGCCGAAGAAGGTAAGCAGGAACCCGGTGATGAGCCCGCTGGGGAGACCGATGCGATGCTGCGCCATCGGCCGCTGCGCGGTGCGGGGCATGCGGCGGTCGGTGACGCGCTCGAACGCCTGGTTAAGCGCGCTGGAGCCCGCCGTGACGAGCGCGATGCCGAAGAGCGCCTGAACAAGATTGATCGAGAACGGGCTGATGCCCGAGCGCAGGCAACCGAGGAAATACCCGCCCGCCGCCGTGAGCACGACCATCGCCGAGACGCGCGGCTTCGTGAGGATGAAGTAGTCCGAGAGCATGCCCAGGCTGTGGCTGCGCGCGCGGACGGCCGTGGATGTGGCGGAGACGGACACCGCTTTTAAGGATATCGCGAATACGGCGGCTTAGCTGGCGCGGAGAACTGCCGCGAGGGCTGTCGCCGCGTCCGCCAGCGCGCCGTCCAGGGTGAGGCAGTCGGGGCAGAGCCGCAGCCAGCGGTCGCGGGCGTCGGTGAGGATGCCGTGCTCGCGGAGCGCGTCGGCGAGCGCGGGCGCCCCGGGCTGTTCGACCGTGAGGAAGGCGCCGTGAGCGTCATCTGCGCCTTGCGCTTCAACACCATGCGCGGCCAGGTAGCGCTTCAGGCGGCGGAGGCGATCGAGGCTGTATTCGCGCAGTCGCTCGACGCCAAGGCCGAGCGTGAACTGCTGGCCGGCGCGCGCCTGGTACCAGCTGAGGACGGCGGGCGTTGACTCGAGAAAGGCGTCGCCGCCGGCGGCAAAACGCGGAGGAATGGGTCGCTCGAAGAGAAAAGGCTGGTCCTTGGCGAACCAGCCGATATCGAGCGGGCGCAGGCCGGATGCGAGCGCATCGGGCGAGAGATAGAGAAAGCACGCCCCCGGGCCGCCGCGCAGATACTTGTAGCTGCCGCCGATCATGAAGTCCGCGCCCATGGCGGTGACGTCGACCGGCAGCGCGCCGACGGCGTGATACGCGTCGACGAACAGACGAGCGCCGTGCTGATGACAGTGCGCGGCGAGCGCGTCGAGGGTAGGCAGGAGCTCGCCTGTTGCAAAGAGCACCTGCGAGACGACCACGAGGTCAACACCTTTATTGATCCTGTCGAAGAGCGGCGAGAGATCGAGGCTACCGTCTGCTGCGTGGATCGGCACAAGTTCGAGCTGAATGCGCCCGACGGCCCCATACTGCTTGAGGATGACATCGACGGAATCGAACTCGGCGTCGGTCGAGAGCACACGCGGAGTGCCGGGCAGTGCGTTGAGCACGGTGCGCAGACCCTGACCCGCGGAAGTCTTCGGAATGATGCAGTCGGGACGCGTCGCTCCGATGAGCTGCGCGAGGCGCGAGCGGTGCGCGTGGTGCTCGGCCATCCACCCATCCCACGCGTCCCCGAGGTGCGACTGCCAGAGTTCGATGCACTCGCGGACGTCGTCCTGCGTCTGGTTCAGCGGTCGCCCGAGCGAGTGGTTCGCAAGATAGATGCCGGGCCGTGCGATGGTGTGCGAGAACAGCGGAAAGATATGCGCGCGCAGTCCATCCTCGGTGAGCGGACCCGAGCCGAGCGCAGCGATGGCTTCCGCAAGGCTCATTCCTTCGGCGCCTCGGTGCGCGAGGTGAGCAACTCGGGGAAGAACGTCAGATCGAGCGCCTGGCGCAGGAAGCTCGCGCCGGAGGAGCCGCCGGTGCCGGGGCGGAAGCCGATAATGCGCTCGACGGTCTTGAGATGGCGGAAGCGCCAGAGCTGAAAGTACTCTTCAACGTCGACGAGCTTCTCGCACATCTCGTACGCCTCCCAGTGCTTGCGCGTGTCGGCGTAGATCTCGCGGAAGATGGCGACGACTGCATCGTTGCGCGATGTAGGGCTGCGACCAGTCGCGTTCGACCGCTTCCGCGGGAATCGCATAGCCGCGACGCGCGAGATAGCGCAGGAACTCGTCGTACAGGCTCGGCGAATCGAGCGTGCGCTTGAGGTCGGCGTGAATTTCAGCATTGTGCTCGAAGACTTTAATCGTCGCGGCATTCTTGTTGCCGAGCAGAAACTCGATCTTGCGGTACTGGAATGACTGAAAACCGGACGCATTGCCGAGCACGCCGCGAAACTGCATGTACTCCGACGGAGTCAGCGTCTCAAGCACGGCCCACTGGTCGAAGAGTTGCATCTGGATGAGCTTCGCGCGCGAGAGAATCTTCAGCGTGGGCGGCAGCCGATCATGGCGCAGGTGATCGATCGCCGAGGTGAGCTCGTGGATGAGCAGCTTCATCCACAGCTCTGAAACCTGGTGCTGAATGATGAACAGCAGCTCGTCGTGATGCTCAGGCCGCGAGAGCGGATGCTGCTGCGCGAGCAGGCCCTCGAGCGAGAGATAGCCCGAGTAGCTGAGGCGATTCGAGAAGTCGCTGACAATGGAGGATTCGACGGGGCGCTGATTGGTAGTGGACATCGTTCGCTCGCGGGTGAATTCTACGCCACTGCGATTACGCGTCGGCGAGGACGATCTTGGCGATGGTCGCGAGCTGCATGAAGCTCGTGCCCTCGTAGATCTTGCCGATCTTGGCATCGCGATAGAACTTCTCGACGGGATAGTCCTTCACGAAGCCCGCTCCGCCGAAGACCTCAACCGCAAGCGATGCCGTGCGCTCGGCCACCTCGGAGGCATACAGTTTCGCCATCGCGGCCTCCTTCAGGTACGGTGCGCCTGCGTCTTTGAGTCGCGCCGCGTTGTAGACCATCAGCCGCGCGGCCTCGATCTCCATCGCCATGCGCGCGAGCTGAAACTGCATCGCCTGGAACTCGGCAAGCGCCTTGCCGAACTGCTTGCGCTCCTTCGCGTAACGCGCCGCGTGACGCCACGCGCCCGCTGCCAGCCCAAGCATCTGCGCGCCAATCCCGATGCGGCCTTCGTTGAGTGTCTCGATGGCGATTTTGTAGCCCTTGCCCGGCTCGCCAAGCACGTTCGCGGCAGGCACGCGGCAGTTGTCGAAGCGAAGCTCGCAGGTCGAGCTCGCGCGGATGCCGAGTTTGTCTTCCTTGTGTCCGATCGTGAAGCCGGACATACCCTTCTCGACAATGAAGCAGGTAATGCCCTTGTAGCCGGCTGCGGGATCGATCGTCGCGAAGACGAGGAAGATCGAGGACTCCAGCGCATTCGTGATCCAGAGCTTCGCGACCGGAAAGAACGTAGTCGCCGCGTCCCGTCATCGCGCGTCGCGCGGCACTGCAGCGCAAAGGCGTCGGAACCCGACGCAGCCTCCGAGAGCGCATACGATCCCGTGGCCTTGCTCGCAAGCGCCGGCAGGTACCTCTTCTTCTGCGCTCCGGTCCCCCAGAGCAGCAGCGCGTTGATCACGAGCGTGTTCTGCACGTCGACGAGCACGCCGACCGCCGGATCGACCGCGGAAATCTCCTCGACCGCGAGCACCGCCTCAAAGAGCGTCCCCGCCGCGCCGCCAAACTCCTCAGGAATCTGGATGCCCATAAAGCCCAGCTCGTGCAGCTTGCGCAGGAGGCCGGCGTCAAAGTGCGCCTCTTCGTCCATCTGGCGGACGAGCGGCGCGATCTCGGTACGCGCAAAGTCGCGGACGGTGGAGCGAAAGAGCTGTTCGTCGGGGGAGAGCTGGGTAAGTGGTTGCATGGCTTCGCGCCGAGTTTAGCCTAGCCGGATGGCATCACGCATGGTTCAGGTGCGGTTAGCGCGCGACATACCGGGATTGCAGCGTTTTCGGGGCAGGGCTATACTGCAGGCATTGGGCACAGCTGGTGTTTCTTCATGCTGTGCCACGGGTGAGGTCCGTCTTCAGCGTAAGCGTCGAGGATGTCCGGCTCGGGAACGTGGGGCCGCCTGGTCACCAGGCAGGTGCGGCCGAAAGTTGGCGCGCTGTCACGCGCGTACTCCGAAGTTGCCAATTCCTGAAAGCCGCGGTGGGTGGGGTTGTCCTTAATGTAGTGAACGCCGTCTGGCCGGGGGACTGCCGGCTGTGCGGCGGGCCGATGATTTCGATAAGCCGGGCAGGCATCTGCGAAGTCTGTGTTGCGAGCGTGAAGCCGCAAGACGACCAGTTGAATACGCTCTGCAGCCGGTGTGGCGATGCGCTGGGCATGGAGTCCGCGCGGTTCGCTGCCGCAATGGGAATTACCGAGTGCTCGATGTGCAGGCTGGCTCCGCCGGAGTTTGCGCGCGCGGTAGCCTATGCGGAGTACGACGCTGAAGTCCGCGAGATGCTGCACCTGCTCAAGTTCAACGGCGTGCGCCAGGTCGCCGGCCATCTGCTCGGCGAGTATCTGGCGAAGGCCGTTCTGAAGCTCGAAGATCAGGCCGGACGCGAGCTGGTCGTCATCCCGGTGCCGCTCTTCGCAGCACGCGAACGCAGCCGCGGCTTCAATCAGTCGACGCTGCTCGCAGAGGCCGCGGTAAAACATCTGCGCAAGTTGCGTCGTTCGGATGGAAGCTCGAGATCGACACGAAATCGTTCGCCCGCGTGAAGGATACGCATGCACTGTTTACGATGCAGCCACACGAGCGGCGTAAGAGCCTTCGCGGAGCCTTTCGCGTGACGGACGCGGAGGCCATACGAGGCCGCGAAGTCCTGCTGATTGACGACATCATGACCACCGGAGCGACGGCGAGAGAGTGCGCGCGAGTGCTCTTGCGCGCCGGTGTCGCGAAGGTCTGGGTGGCGACGGTCGCGAAGGCGCAGCCGGAGAGTGTAAGAGTTCCGCGTGCAGATACGTTCGGCGAGTCCCATGACTCCATGGTGGCTCGCTGGGATGCTGGGCCTGTGTTGAACGCGGGGGCGCAGGCAGGGTTGTTAGGGCGATCGGAACCTTTTCGGGGAGGGTTGTGATGCAGACGGGCAAGATGAGAGGGAAGCGCAATCGACACCACACCACGCAGCCGGTACCGGGGACCGCGCGCGCGGAGGCGCTGGAGATTCGCGCAGGGGTCTTCCGGCAACCGGCCATGCAGACGCCGGTGCTGGTGTTGAACGCGAGCTATGAACCGATCAACATCTGCGGCGCGCGGCGGGCGCTGGTGCTGGTGTTGAAGGGCGTGGCGCGCACCGAAGAGGAGCAGGGAAGCACTCTGCACTCGCACAAGATGACCATCCAGATGCCGAGCGTCATTCGGCTGCTGGAATACCGCCGCATTCCGCACCAGACGCGAGCGCTCAGCCGTAAGAACATTTTGCTGCGCGACAGAAACACGTGCCAGTACTGCCAGCTTGTGATGACCTCGGCAGAGCTCACGCTGGATCACGTTGTGCCGCGTTCGCGCGGTGGGCTCTCCACGTGGGAGAACCTCGTCGCATGCTGCCGCGAGTGCAACCGCCGCAAGGGCAACCACATGCTGCATGAACTCCAGGAGATGAGGTTGCTGCGTGAGCCCCGGCCGTTCACGCTGCACACCAGCCGGCACATCATGCGCATGATCGGCAGTGCAGACGCCGCCTGGCGAAAGTATCTGTATTTCGAAAACGAGTCTGCGGCTTAGGCGCCGCGCTTATTGCTTTATAGCCATCTCCGTATAGCTATAAAGTTGTCATCTCGACCGGAGCGAACGGTTTCATCGTTCGCGCAGTGGAGAGACCCCTGTATTTCCGCCTCGGTTGCCTCTACACCTTCGGGGAAGACCCTTTACGGGGCCGGATCGACGACGTTGTTTGTCACATTTCGCGCCAGCCGCATCAACACAAACAACATCAGCAGCGAACCAAAGTACATATACGACTGCAACACATTCCAACCCAGATACGGCGCGAGGAAGTTCGTCGCTGTGAGTGCGTTCAGCGTGAGGAAACTCGCGACCGCCAGCAGCCATGGTGGCCGCTGCTGCCAGCATCCATACCCGAACCACACCCACGCGGCGATCGCGAAGACGATGCCGTAGTGGTGCTCCCACGCCATCGGCGACGACGCAACCGATGCCAACCCGGTCGCCGCCAGGTCAGCCGTCGAGCCGCGCAGCTTACCCCATGGAAACAGCAACGCTGCGCCAATCAGCACAAGCCCCGTGATGAGCGTCGTGCGGTACACCCACGCAATGTACGGCGTGTAGAGGTGCGGTGTGTAGGAGATGTTCTCACCGTTGCCGATCACGCGATTCAACGTGCCGAACATCGATTGATTGGCGTAGTGCGACTGCGCCTTGCGGCTCAGGCTCGAGAGCACGTGAAGGTAGTCAAGATTGTTGTGCCAACCGAACACGAGCGTCGAGAGTGCAATCAACACCATCGCGCAGACGAGAAATGCAACAGCTGCATTCCAGCGCCGGCGCACAATCATCCAGATCCACAGCAGCCCATACTGCGGCTTCACAAAGGCGAGCAGCGCAGCAACAACGCCAGCGGAGCGCTCTCGCCCTGTCGTCCACAGCAGTAATAGAACGGTGAACAGAAGCGACAGAAACGTCTGCGCGTTCCCGAGCGCGTAGCCTTTGATCAGCGGATAGCACCCGATGCATGCCAGCATTACGGCGAGGATCGATTGCCAGTCGAGCGAAACATTGCGCCGCCGCAACAGTCGCTGGCCCATCCACAGTGACACAGCCCCAACACCGAAAACTGCGAGCCACGATGTGACTGCGAGAATCTCGAGAATTGCCGACTCAGTCAGCCCGAGCTTCTGTAACGCGGCGAGCGGAAGCAGACTCGCAAGCGGATAGATCAGCGTGTCGTAGAGATGCGCGTAGTAGATCGGCTCGGTTGGGTGCGCATGAAAGTAATCGAGCGACTTCAGCATCGGCAGCCACGAGTCGGTCCACTGCCGCACATGCACGAACTGCAGAAAGAACGCCTTGATTCCGCCCGGACTGCCGAGCCCCGCAAGGCGGCACAGCGCCCACTGAGCAACGTTTGCTAGAAAAAGGCTGATGGCCACGAAGAGCAGAAGCCGCGTACTGTGCGGGCGCGGCGAGGAGTCGCTCGGCGAAGAAAGAGCCATTGCGCCAACTATAACAAGCGGCGAACAATCAGCCGCACGCATGGTTCTATGCTGATCCTATGCAGAGCACTGTGAAGCGGTTCGACGGCCGGGCAGCCGACTACGATCTCTATCGCGAACGTTACGACGCACACGAGATTCTCGCGCCGTTGCGTGACTGGTGTGGACTCACGCCGGAGTGGCTTGTCGCGGACGTTGGCGCCGGCACCGGAATGCTCTCCGACGTGTTTCTCACAAATGGCAATCGCGTCATTGCGATCGAGCCCAACGCGGAGATGCGCGCGGCCTGTGCGCAACTGCATGCGAACGAACCCAGGCTGGAAATCCGCGAAGGCACCGCGGAAGCAACGCGTCTTGCCGCTGCGTCCGTCGACATGATCTGCTCCGGGCGCGCTCTGCACTGGTTTGATCTCGAAGCTGCGATGCGCGAGTTCCGGCGCGTCGTGCGCCCCGGCGGCTGGGTGGTGAGCGTTGCGGCCGGGCGCACCGAGTTCGGCCGTGAGGAGAACGAGGCCTTTGTGCGCGTGCTCGAACAGTTCAGCGGAAGCGCGAAGGAAAGACTCGAAGCTTACTCCGCATACACGCGGATGAAGAACTTCTTTGAGGGCGCCGAGTTCCACCACTATGAACGCGGCGGCGAACTGCGCATGGACTGGCAGCACCTTCGCGGTATGGCTCTCTCGCTGTCGCACACGCCGCGCATCGGCGATCCACGCTTTCCTGAGTTCGAGCACGTTCTGAAGGAATTCTTCGACCGCTACCAGAAGAACGGCGCCGTCACCTGGGAGACGCGCTGCTGGTTGAACGCAGGCAGGGTTTAAGAACTCAACACTCGATGATGTTCAGCGCCAGCCCCGCCAGCGACGTCTCCTTGTAGCGCGACTGCATGTCCATTCCCGTGCGGTACATCGTCTCGATCACCTGGTCGAGTGAGATTTTGTGTGTGCCGGGGTCATTCATCGCCAGCCGCGCCGCGTTCACCGCCTTCACTGCGCCCATCCCGTTGCGTTCGATGCACGGAATCTGCACCAGCCCGCCGATGGGATCGCAGGTCATGCCGAGGTTGTGTTCCATCGCAATCTCGGCCGCGTGCTCAATCGCGGCGTTGTCACCGTTGAGCGCCGCGACGAGTCCACCCGCGGCCATCGAGCAGGCAACGCCCACCTCGCCCTGGCAGCCGACCTCCGCGCCTGATATGGACGCATTCTCCTTGTAGAGAATGCCAATCGCCGCCGCCGCAAGAAAGTAGCGCAACAGGCCCTGCTGCCTCTCTGTGTCGCTCAGACCTTCGCTAGCGTGATGGAGGTAGAAGTACGCAATCGCAGGAATCACGCCCGCAGCGCCATTCGTCGGCGCAGTCACGACGCGGCCTCCCGCAGCGTTCTCTTCATTCACCGCCATCGCCACCATCGTCACTGTGTCGAGCGGCGCCAGCGGATCGCCGCGTCTTGCCCTCGGCCTCTAGTCTCACTGCGCGCGCTGCCAGCCCCGGAGCCCGTCGCCGCACGTTCAGCCCGCCGGGCAGCGTGCCTTCCGTGTGCAGCCCGCGCTCGATGCACTGCTCCATCGTGTGCCACAGCGTCAGGATTGCCGCCTCGATCTGCTGCTCCGGCGTCAGCGACGCCATGTCCGGCGGCGCCTCATTATCCGGCCGCGCAGGCGACACAATGCGGTCGATGCGCCGCGTGATCGTCGGATCATTCAGCAGCGCAATCTCGTTGCGCAGAATGATCTCCGGAATCGAGAGCTGATGCTCTTCTCCAAGACGAAGCAACTCCGCTCCGCTCGAGAAGGGATACGGCACATCCCGTTTCGCTGCTGCGCTGGAAGAAGAGGACTGCTCGAACTCCCTCGCCGACAAAATGAACCCACCGCCGATCGAGTAGAGGACATCCGACGCAATCGCGTTCCCCGCAGCATCGAAGACCGTAAAGCGCATGCCATTCGGATGCGTCACATGATCCGTGTCGGGATACATCTGGTCGCGGTGAAAGCGCAGCTGCTCGCCCTCGAGGAACGGAACATCGCGGCGTCCCATCAGCCTCAGCCGGTGCTCACCGCGAACTCGCCCGAGCATCGCGTCAATCTGATCCAGCGCAACAGTATCTGGTGACTGACCAAGCAGGCCGAGGAGGATCGCGCGATCTGTTCCGTGTCCATGCCCCGTCAGCGCAAGCGATCCGTAGAGGTCGATCGTGATCGACTCCACCTGGTCGAGCAGAGCTCGCGCATCCAACTCGCGCAGAAACCGCAGCGACGCGCGCATGGGGCCGACAGTGTGAGAGCTGCTGGGGCCGATACCGATCTTGAAGAGCTCGAAGAGGCTGGTGTTCATCCGTGGCTATTGTAGGCGCGAACACCCGGCCCTGACTTCAATCCATCCTCTACGCTTTGCGCGCTCGACCGTGCGAGCAGTTGATATAGGCAGCCGCGGCGAACAGCCGCACGGGCAGCTTGGGATCATTCAGCAGCGCTCCGATCGGCTTGATCGCGCCGGCATCATGCCGCTGTCCGAGCGCCTTCGCGGCCGCTGCGCGGACTGCCGCATCCTTGTCGTCGAGGGCGTCGATGAGTTCCGTGCGAATCTCGGCGGTGTGGCTCTCGGCAATGAGATCGATAGCCGCCGCACGTGCGGGGTCGCTGCCGCTCTTCCGCATGTACTCGAACGCCTTGATGCCGAAGCCGAACGGACCGAGCAGAATGGATGCTCCCGTCGTCGCGCCAAGGGTGGCCATGCCTTGCGGGTCGTGCAGTTCCTTGTTCACATCGTTCTTCGCACCGTGCACGAGGCCCGGCTTGGCCTTGCGATCGCCGTAGGCCACGGAGCGCAGGAACGCCTCGCCGGAGCGGTCGTTCATCTTCCACAGCGTTACCGCCGCGGTGAAGACAGCTCCCGGCTCGGGGTCGTGCAGCCGCTCGCGCAGCGCCGGTATCAGCGCGCGATTCTTCGTCTGTCCGGCCGCCACGATCGCGGCCGTCCGCACCTCGAGCTCCTTGTCGTTCATGCCTTCGCGGATAAGCTTCGCTGCGCGCGCATCAGAGCCCATCGTGCCCAGCGCCGCCAGCCCGATGATGTGCGTCTGGGTGGCCTTCTGCGACGCCGTCGTCAGCATATTCCACGCCGCGTCGACGCTCGGCGCTGTCGACTTCAGCTCCGGCTCTTCTTCCTGTGCCTGCGCGGCGGAAGCCGAGGTGACGATCTTGCCGTCGGCACTCGAAACCTGCTTTGCGCGAGCATGAATGTGCCACCGAACGTCAGCGAAAGCGTAAAAGCGAGTGTGAACGTTTTGCGCGAAGCGTGCATGGTCCGTCCCTGAAGGTAGATTCGTGAATTGGGCCCGTAAGAGCTGGGTGGACACGGTACGCGCTGCAAAGCGCTCCAGCAAGCACTTTTTAGAACTCGCACTCCCCATCCGGCGGCGTCGGGATGTTATGGAGCGCTCGCAGGTAGGTCGCCGCCGCGGTCAGCCGCACCGCCAGCTTGTTGTCGCCGAACATCGGCAGCATCTGCTTCTCTGTCTCGGCATCGGGCCATCGTCCCAGGCCCTTGGCACCGGCAGCGCGAACCGCGGGCTCACCCTCCGTCAAGGCCTCGATCAGCACTGCGTGCACCTGGTCGGTGTGCTGATGTGCTATCTGGTCAAGCGCCGCCGCCCGCGGAGCCGCGCCGCTGTCCTTGCTCACCATCTCAATCGCCTTCAGCCCCACGCCGAACGGTCCCAGGAAGTAGCCCGACGCCTGGTTGATCGCGATCATGCTCATCGTCTTCGGGCTGCGCAGCTCCTTCACTGCCTTATGCTTCTCGCTCTTGATCAGCCCCGGCTTCGCCTTGGCATCACCCAGCCCCACCGCGATCAGCAGGTCCTCGCCCGAGTAGTCGTGCATCTTCCACAGCGTAATCGCGGCCGTGTAGGCCACCATCGCGTTGTCGTCGTCGAGCACACGCTGCAGCGGCTCAATCAGCTTCGGATTCTTCGTCAGCCCGGCGGCCAGCACTGCAGCGATGCGCACGTCGTAGTCCTTCGCCGTGAATCCCTCTTCGATCAACCGTGCGGCGCGCTCATCGTTGCCCATCGTGCCCAGCGCCGCCATAGCCTGCACGCGGTCATGCGCGCTCTGGCCCGGTTTCGCCGCGTCCGTCAGCATGGACCACGCGCGAATCTCATTCGGCTCAAAGTTCTGCCCTGCTCTCCTGGGCCCCCGGCTGCGGAGCAGGCGCGGTCTGCACCGGCGTCTGCTGCGCCGGAGTCGGTGGTGGCGTTGCATCCTGTGCGTTGGCCGGGCGCAGTAGAAGGCCGCCGAGAATCAGTGCAAGCGAAGCAATCAATCGTCGTGAGTTCATTGGAGCTCCCTCTCGCGGTCAGCCATGCCGATGCGCTCGCCCAGACAGGCGACGGCTACCGCAAACTACACAGAAGACAGAATTTAGGACGCACATGGGCACCACGAGGTTGTTCTCTCGCCCATGAACTTCGCTTCATCTCCGCGACAGAAGTGGTACTCGTCTGCAGCTTGATGCGCGAGGCCGGATGCTAGACTGGGCCAACTTACGGCCTCACGGGCTCTACCAGGCGGGACATGCTGTTCAAGACGCGCAGCGCTGCGGTCTACGGGATCGACGCGCATCTGATCGATGTAGAAGTCGACTTCTCCGGAGTCAAGCAGGAGCAGGAGACCTTCAGCGTTGTCGGCTTGCCCGACGCTGCGGTCCGCGAAAGCCGCGACCGCGTCCGCTCCGCCATCAAGAACTCGGGCTTCGACCTCCCGCCCACCCGCATCACCATCAACCTCGCGCCCGCCGACCTCAAGAAAGAGGGCTCCGGCTTCGATCTCTCCATCGCCGTCGGCATCCTCGGCGCCTACGGCGGCCTTGCCATCGGCGACGTCAGCGACTTCGTCCTCGTTGGCGAACTCGGCCTCGACGGCACTATCCGCGCTGTGCAGGGCATGCTGCCCATCGCCATCGCCGCCAAGAGCGCCGGCATCCGCAACCTCATCATTCCCGCCGCCAACGCGCGCGAAGCCGCAGTCGTCGACGGCGTCAGCGTCTATCCAGTCCGCACGCTGATCGAAGTCCGCGAGCTCCTCAACTCCGCTGCGCACGGTCCTGTCAAGGCCGAGCCGCTCCGCGTCGAGTCACGCGCTCTGCTCGAAGAGGCGCTCGATCACATCGCCGACTTCCGCGACGTTCGCGGCCAGCACGTCGCCAAGCGCGCTCTCGAGGTCGCCGCCGCCGGCGGCCACAACATCCTCATGATCGGCCCGCCCGGCTCCGGCAAGACGATGCTCGCCAAGCGCCTGCCCAGCATCCTCGCGCCGCTGCGCTTTGAAGAGGCGCTCGAGACCACCAAGATTCACTCCGTCGCCGGCGTGCTCAATAAGGACGAAGGCCTCGTCACGCAGCGCCCCTTCCGCTCGCCGCATCACACCATCTCCGACGCCGGCCTCATCGGCGGCGGCATGGTTCCTCGCCCCGGCGAGGTCAGCCTCTCGCACAACGGCCTCCTCTTCCTCGACGAACTCCCCGAGTTCCCGCGCAACGTGCTCGAGGTCCTCCGCCAGCCGCTCGAAGACGGCCACGTCACCATCGCGCGCGCCGCCATGTCGCTCTCGTTCCCCGCGCGGTTCATGCTCGCCGCCGCCATGAACCCCTGCCCCTGCGGCTACTTCAACGACAAGAGCCGCAACTGCATGTGCACGCCGCCCATGATCCAGCGCTACGTCTCCAAGGTCAGCGGCCCTCTGCTCGACCGCATCGACATCCACATCGAGGTCCCCGCAGTGCAGTACAAAGAGCTCCGCGGCGGCCAGGCCTCCGAAGGCTCCGCCGAGATCCGCGCCCGCGTCATGAAGGCCCGCGAGCGCCAGCACGCGCGCTTCCTCGAGAGTGGAGCTCGCACCAACGGCAGTCCTCGCGCCGCCAGCCGCGCTGTCTACTCCAACGCGCAGATGTCGACCCGGCAGATTCGCACGCACTGCGAGCTCTCCAGCGACGCCGAAAAACTGCTCGAGCGCGCCATGCAGCAGCAGGGACTCAGCGCCCGCGCCCACGACCGCATCCTCAAGGTCGCGCGCACCATCGCTGATCTCGACTCCTCCGACAGCATCGCCGTGAAACACATCGCCGAGGCCATTCAGTACCGCACCCTGGACCGCAGTTATTGGTCATAGCTCGCAGTTACTGGGCAAGAGCTGTTCGGCCCACGCGCGCAACCGTTCGTCACAAAACGAATCGTTCTATCCTTCCGCGAGCGCAACCATCAGTGCGTGGCTGTGTCCTGAGCAATCAGAGGAACCCTAGATGAATCTCTTCTTTGCCGCGCTCCTCAGCGCCTGCACGGGAATCGCGGCTGCGCAGGCGCCTCCCACCGTCGACGAGATTGTGAACGCGCACATCGCAGCCCTGGGAGGCGCTGACAGGATCCACGCCCTGCACAGCTTTGTCCTGCACGGCACGTATCACGAGGGCGACCTCAACGGGAAGACCTACGTTGCGCAGATGCGGCCGTTCTACCGCGTCATCGGCAGCATGGATCAGCCGCTCAAACATCAGCACGAGGGCTACGACGGCAGCGCCTGGGAGTACTACCCGGATCCCGGCATCGTCGTCCGCACCGTTGGCGCCGCCGCCACGGCCACGCGCCACACCTCCATGTTCGACGATGCGCTCGTGGACTATGCGCAGCACGGCACGACCATCGTCCTCGGCGGCACTGCCGACTTCGCCGGCAGCCATGCCTTTGTCCTGCACGTCACCCTCGCCGATGGCTTCCGCGAGGACATCTACGTCGACACGAAGACGTACCTGATCGATGGCTACGCCCGCACCGTGCCCTTCCACGCCTTCGGCACCAACTACGCCACGCACATGGAGATGAGCGACTACCGTCCCGAAGGCGGCGTGATGATGCCGCACCGCTCCCGCGAGGTCGACACTGCTACTGGGAAAGTTCTCGACGAGAGCACCCTCGAGTCCGTCGAAATCAATCCCGAACTTCCGCTCGCCATCTTCTCTCCGCCCACATGGGAGCGCACGCCCCTGCAGCAGATGATCCAGCGCATCTACGACGAGCGCACCGATCCCGCCGCGGTCATGCAGACCTACCGCGACTTCAAAGCGGTCATCGGCCCCGGCATCTCAACCGCTGATGCTGTCGATTTCGTCGGCTACCAATGCCTCAAGATGGGCGATGCCAACACCGCGGTCACACTGCTCACGCAGAACGTGGCCGACTATCCGCAGTCTCCCCGCGCGCACTTCGGCCTCGGCCGGGCCCTCAAGGAGCAGGGCAAATCGGTCGAGGCCAACTCCGAGTTCGACCGCGCCCTCGCACTCGATCCCACCTTCATCCGCGCTCGAACCGCCCGCGACGCACAGAAATAGTAGTCACACGATTGCCTAAAGGCTCGCGTATGGCTCGTATTCGAAATCAGGGAGCACTCCCGGCCGCAGTTACCGGCCGCGAATCGTCTCGTCGTGCGAAATCGTCGCCCGACATGCTCGATAATCGGCTATCAAAATGTCGTTCCAGCAGTGCTCCTATGCCCATTTTTATCAGTAACTTATACTTGTCCCAACGCGATATACCGTTTTTTGGAGATAAACATTGTCCCTGTTCAAAAAAAAGGATTGACTCACCGTTCCGCTGAAGATAATGTGCATTTGGGAACGCGAAAATCGGTGCATTTTGACCGGTGCGTTCACCATCCCATCGGAGCGGGCGGCCGTTCCGGAATCATCCAGGTAGTGACTGGGGACCTTCCTGATCTTGCGGAGGCATTTCTCCGCAGGATGGGCCTAACGCTGCGTTTGAGGCTAACTCCTTCAAGCGCCGCGACTTGAAAAAAGCTTTATCGGCGTTGGAATCGATGCATCCGTTCCGGGCCGACTGCGTCTAAACAGATGGGGACCTGTGCCGGACTGCGACTGGCGGACCTCAATCCATGACGTAGGCCACACCAGAGTGGAGCTCAGAGTATTGAGGGCCAGCCACCTAAGACTTTCGCAGAGGAAAGAGATATTGTTATGCGCTCAGATCTGATTTTTGGAGCCCTCACCCACGTCAACAACCGCTACCAGCTCTGCCAGCTCGCCTCCAAGGCGACGCGCAAGCTCCACAAGCCGAACACCCGTCTCCAGGACACCACCAACGAGGTGCTGGATCGTTTCAAGGATTCCATCCCCATGGGTGAGATCTCCTCCGACGAGCCCGTAGAGACAGTGACAACGGTTCGCCGCGCGGCCTAAAGGCCGCCGCGGCGGGCCCGGCCCCTTTTCGGACTGTGTTTTCCTCCGGTCCACAATTCTGATACTGTAGTGACGTCCTTCCAGTAAGCCCTTCTGTTTTCTCCCCCCGCTTCACCGCTCCCGCGCGCGATGCTCTTCGCTCCACCCCCTGAGCACGGAGTCCGCACCGCACCTCACATCCCCGCAACACCACATTCCCGCAACATCCAAAATCCCTCTCATCGAACGAAAGTCCACAAAGAAAACCCATGACAATCACTGAGTTGAAAGAAAAGAGCATTGCCGAGCTCGGCAAACTCGCCCGCGGCCTCGAAATTCCCGGTACCAGCGCACTCCGCAAGCAGGACCTCATCTTCAAGATCCTTCAGGCGCAGAGCGAAAAAGAAGGCCACATCTTCGCCGAGGGAGTCCTCGAGATTCTGCCCGACGGCTACGGCTTCCTCCGCAGCCCCGACTACAACTACCTGCCCGGCCCCGACGACATCTACGTCTCGCCCTCGCAGATCCGCAAGTTCGACCTCAAGACCGGCGACACCATCTCCGGCAACGTGCGCTCGCCGCACGAGGGCGAGAAGTACTTCGCGCTCGTCAAGATTGAAGCCATCAACTTCGAGTCGCCCGAAGAGACCCGCAACAAGATTCTCTTCGACAACCTGACGCCGCTCTATCCGCAGGAGCGCATCAAGATGGAGACCGTGCGCGAGGGCATCAGCGGCCGCGTCATGGATCTCCTCTGCCCCATCGGCAAGGGCCAGCGCGGTCTGATCGTCGCTCCGCCGCGCACCGGTAAGACCGTGCTCATGCAGGCGATCGCGAACTCCGTCACCGCGAACCACCCCGAGGTCGTCCTCATCGTTCTGCTCATCGACGAGCGCCCGGAAGAGGTCACCGACATGCAGCGGTCTGTAAAGGGTGAAGTTATTTCGTCGACTTTCGACGAGCCCGCCGCGCGTCACGTCCAGGTCGCCGAGATGGTCATCGAGAAGGCCAAGCGTCTCGTCGAGCATAAGCGCGACGTCGTCATCCTCCTCGACAGCATCACGCGTCTCGCACGCGCCTACAACACCATTGTCCCGCCCTCGGGCAAGGTGCTCTCCGGCGGTGTCGACTCCAACGCGCTGCAGCGGCCGAAGCGCTTCTTCGGCGCGGCCAGGAACATCGAAGAAGGTGGCTCGCTCACCATCATCGCGTCGGCTCTCATCGACACCGGCTCGCGCATGGACGAGGTCATCTTCGAAGAGTTCAAGGGCACCGGCAACATGGAAGTCATCCTCGACCGCAAGCTCGTCGACAAGCGCGTCTTCCCGGCTATCGACATCCAGCGCTCGGGAACCCGCAAGGAAGAGCTGCTCATTCCCAAGGACGACCTGCAGCGCACCTGGATTCTGCGCAAGGTCCTCAACCCGCTCTCGCCGGTCGAAGCCATGGAGCTTCTCTCCGACAAGCTCGGCAAGACCCGCAACAATCAGGAGTTCCTGCACAACATGAGCTCGCTCTAGTAGCGACGCTGAAGTGCGGAGAAGCAGCAAAGGCGCGGCGCGGAGGCCGCGCCTTTCTGTTTCACGGGGCCTGCTGCGGTGTGGAACAAGAGTGTTCCCCGTGGAACATTCAGTTGCAGACCACTAAGAAATGTGGGAAACGACGTTTTCTGTGGATCGCTGCTGACCGCCATCCGAATATCGTCCGAAAACGCCGGAGCCCGGTTTTCTGGCGCAGATTTCGCCCGCGAAGCTATGCTGTTGCGCGAGGTGAGCGGATGCGATTCCTCAGAGTTCAACTTCTGTTCGCTTGTTGCCTGACGTTGCCTCATGCCGGCCCCAGCGCAGACCTCCGGCCAGCTTATGCCCCGCGACTACCGCGGCGTCCAGACGAACATTGGCGGCATCTTCGTCACGCCCATTCCCAACTTTCCCTTCACCGCCGACGTCGAGATCGTCTCGCACGTTCCAATGCCGGACGGCAGCGAACACGTTGTCACCACGACGAACCACATCGCGCGAACATCCTCGGGCCGCATCTACAACGAACGCCGCGCGCTCCGGCCGGCCGGTCTTCAGGGCACACCATGCTGCTCTCTGCCCACATCTACGATCCCTCCAGCCGGCAAAGCATCATGATCAATCCCAACCTGCACCTGGCCCGCGAGGTTACGCTGCGCGCGCCCGAACCGACGCCGACTGCATCGCTCCTCCGCAGCAACAGCCCAACTGCCCGGCGTCACCGAAACTGATCTCGGATCGCAACAGATGAACGGCCTGGAGTTGAAGGGAATTCGCAAGCAGCGTACCGTTCCCGCGGAGATGAGCGGAACAGGGAAGCCTGTCGTGATTACAGACGACTACTGGTACTCGCCCGAACTCGCGATCTACATGACCATCCGCCACGACGATCCGCGCACCGGCGAGCAACTCGTCGCCGTCACACACGTGCAAGCGCCGACCATCCGCTGAGACGTTCGTAGTCCCGCCCGAGTACAAGGTTGTCGACGAGACTACCGACAACTCACCGAGAGCCAGACAATAGTGTTGCACGTTCCGCGCAAACACAACTCCATGTCGGGCGGCGACGGCCCGAGAGAGGAGGTCAGACATGGAGAACGCACTAATTCGCCTGTGAGTTTTCACGCTGAGGCGCATGCCATCTGGTACGCCTTGCGCTCGTGCGGCAGCGGCACCTTCACCACCGACATCCCCGCAGCCTTCGCCGCAGCAACTCCCGTCTCCGCATCCTCAAAGACGAGACACTCTTCGGGCTTCACGCCCAGCAGTCGAGCTGCTGTCAGAAACGGCTCGGGGTCAGGTTTGCCCTTCGCATAATCGCCTGCGCAAACGAACGCGTCGAAGCGAGCTAACAGTCCCAGAGCGGACAGCGAGGTTTCCACCGAATCGCGCGTGCTGCCCGAGACCACAGCAAACGGAATCTTTCCGTGCTGGTCCTCGATATGCGCCAGCACCTCGGGGATCGCTTTCAGGTCCTCGATCATCTCGGTGTAGTACTGCTCCTTCACGTGCGCAGTCTGCTCCAGCGGCATCGACAACCCATGCTCTTCATTCAGCGCCGAGATGATCGCGCGCACCGGCATGCCGCCCCACGCGTAGAAGCGCTCCTCCGGGAACGGGCAGCCCTGTTCGCCCAGCGCACGCTTCCACGCCACGTAGTGCAGCGGCATCGAGTCGACGATCGTGCCGTCGCAATCAAACAGGTAGGCCTTGAAGTTGCCTTCGGGGAGCTTCAGTTCCATTTCAATCTTTCCTTGCCGGCGTTAATGCGGGCTCAGTAGCCGTTCTCGATCAAATACTCAGTCGTCAGCCAATTCGATTTCGTTGCAACCTCGGCGCGCTCTTCCACGGCCTGAGATGTTGCAGAGGTTGCGGCCAACTGCTGCGCGGCGTACTTCGAGAGCACGTCCGTCTCGATGTTCACCGTCTCGCCCGCCATCTTTGCGTGCAGGTTCGTGCTCTTGTACGTGTGGGGAATGATCGCAATCTCAACGCGAACGGAACCATCCGGCTCCGGCTGATGAATCTTCGCAACGGTCAGGCTGATGCCGTCGATTGTGATCGACCCCTGCGGAATCACCTGCGCGGCCAAGCCCGCCGGAATCTGCACCGTCATGCGCCAGTCGGAGCCATCGATCTCCTGCCGCAGCGGCACCAGAGAGATCAGTTTTCCGGTGCCGTCCACATGCCCCTGCACCACGTGCCCGCCCAGCGGCGACCCCGCCGGTGTCGGCAGCTCCAGGTTCAACAGCGCTCCCGGCTGCAGGTTCGCGAGGCTGGTCCGCTCGATGGTCTCCTGCGCCAGGTCGGCGGCGAACCGACCGGGATGCGCCTCGGAGGCGTTCTCCAGGTCGAGCGCCGTCAGGCATACACCGTTCACGGCAATGCTGTCGCCGATCTTCCAGCGTCCCGCAAGCTGCGGCGCTGCAACCACCAGCCGCATCGCGCCCGCGCCCGGCTTCGCGGCAAGCAGCGTCCCCGTCGTCTCGATGAGTCCTGTGAACATGCGTCTAGGGTAACGTG
>CAWHBA010000008.1:0-109660 GCA_963827415.1 uncultured Acidobacteriaceae bacterium | reverse complement strand
TTCGCCTGCACGGAAACCGCGGCCCCAAGGTCAAGAAGGGCGACGTTCGCACCTTCAAAGTCACGGAGATCAAAAAGAACTACGGCGCCTGCCCCGCTCCGCCCGCCCCGACAAATTCCCATTGACGTCGTTCTTCGACAGGAGTACTTTCCTCACCGACCACGCACACTGTCAAATTCAGGGCCTTACGCCCCGCCGAGCTCTACGGCACGCTTTCGAATCCATTCACTGGAGGAAGCACCATGAGCAAACGGCCCACAACAGTCCTCGCCCTCGCCCTCTCTCTGCTTGTCTGCTGCGGCGCGTCCAGCGGCAGCTGTAACAGCAGCAACAGCAACTTCGGCAACATCGGCCCCAGCACCGGCGAAGTCGTCGGTGCCACCGTGGGCGCTGTCGCCGTCGTCGCGGCCGTCATTATCATCCCGGTCGAGATTAACAAGTCCCACCACACCCTTAAGGGCTGTATCTACAGCACTCCTGCCGGCCTTGAGCTCCGCACCACTGAAAACAAGACCTTCGTCCTCTCCGGCACGACGGCCGACATCGCTCCGGGCAATACCCTTCGCCTCCACGGCAACCACCAGAAGCGCGACAAGAGCGCCACCGGCGACCAGGTCTTCCTCGTGCAGAAGATGCAAAAGAACTACGGCGCCTGCCAGGCTCTGCCCACACCGGCAAATTCTCATTGACGTCGTTCTCCGACAGGAGTACTTTCCTCACCGCCCACGCACACTGTCAAATTCAGGGCCTTACGCCCCGCCGAGCTCTACGGCACGCTTTCGAATCCATTCACTGGAGGAAGCACCATGAGCAAGCGGCCCACCCTCAGCCTCACTATTGCCCTCGCCCTTCTCTTCTGCTGTGGTGCCAACACCACCACCTGCAACCCTCCTCCCCCGACGAACACCGGTCCCAATGTCGCCGCGATCGCCGTTGGCGTAGTTGCCGGCGCGGCCGCGACCGCTGTGATCCTCGTCTCGGTCAACCACGCCCACCACAACCTCAAAGGCTGCGTCTTCAGCACCCCCGGCGGTCTCGAGCTCCGTACCGAGGACCTGAAGGACTACACGCTCACCGGGTCCACCACAAATCTCGCTGTCGGGAACAGCGTCCGCCTGCACGGCGACCGCCAGAAGCACGACAAAACCGCGCCCGGCGAACAGATCTTCCTCGTCAAGGAGCTCAAAAAGAACTACGGCCCCTGCACCGTGCTCGCCGCCTCGATCCCTTCTCCCGGCGTCCCGGTCACGTCACCTCCATCCAGCTCCACGTCGGCGCAGGCTCACCCTTAGCACCCGTCCTGATCGGCAATTCATGCGTCGCCGGCGAACCGCCCTCATCTGAGAGGGATGCAAGCAACGGATCCGGCCCTGCTCTTCCCCAACCCTCCGCTTGACTCCCTCTGACCCGCCTTCGCCGCACTCGCCCTCCGCCGCGGCCTCGCCCTCAAGTTCCCCCGCGAGATCACCCCCTTCGCCGCCCTGCTCGAGAACTCAGCCGAAGCCCTCACAGACCTCCACGCCCTCCTCGAGCCCTCCGAATCCACCTACGTCGTCTCCTTCGAGCCACTGCCTTCCATCCCCGGCATCTCGGTCGCCGGCCCCTACCGCGTCCGCCAGTTCGAGTGGCCGTCTGACGCCCCGCTCCCTCCCATCCCACACAACTTCCCCATCGAACCCCTCACCTGTGCCGGCGCTGCAGAAATGGTCGAGCTCACCTCCATCGCCTTTCCCGGCTTCTTCCGCATCCGCACCTGCGAGATGGGCCCTTACTTCGGCGTCCGTAGCGCCGGCGGCTCCGGCAATAACGCCGGCCGCCTCGCCGCCATGGGCGGTGAGCGCATGAACATTCGCGACTCCCGCGAGCGCGAATTTCACGAGATCAGCGGCCTCTGCACCCTCCCAGAATTTCGTGGCCGAGGCCACGCGGCCACTCTACTTGCTTATCTGCTGCGCCATCACCACAATGCGGGTGTTCGCTCGTACCTCCACGTCGCCTCCGAGAACACCACCGCCATCGCGCTCTATCAGCGGCTCGGCTTTCGTCCACGCGGCGAGTTCCCGCTCTACTCCGTCCGCCGACTCACCTGAACATCGCCTCACGCGGCATTGCAGTGATACGCTTTTTTCCATGCTCCTCAAGCGTCATCTAGCCTCTGCAGCCCTGTCCTTCTTCGTCCTCGCCAGCGTTCCGGCCGCCTTTACGGCGCATGCCCAGCGCGGCATGAACGCCATGCACGCGCCCGGCAACGTCGCCCTCTCGCCCGACGGCTCAACCCTCGCCTGGACCCTCCGCTCCCGCGACGGCTCGACCCTCCATCTCAGCTCCGTCGCCACGCCGACCGACGACAAGACCATCGCCATCACTAACGCCACCGGCTGCGCCTACTCCAGCCCCATCTGGTCGCCCGACGGCGCCACCCTCGCGTTCCTCGGCGCCTGCGCCCCCGAGTCCAAGGACCCCACCGTCCCCCGCCAGTCGCAGATCTACCTCTGGTCCAGATCCACGGGCGAAGTCAGGCAGCTCACCCACGTCACCGGCGACATCAACCAGCCCGCCTGGTCGCCTTGACGGCAAAGCCATCGCCTTCCTCTTCGTCGAAAACGCCACCCGCACCGCCGGCGCACTCGACGCCATGAAGCCCTGGGCAGGCGTCATCGGCGAAGACGGTGTCGAAATCCAGCGCGTTTTGGAGTAAATGTCGCTTCCGGCAACGGCAACTTTCTTACTCCCGCCTGACCTCCACACTTACGAGTTCGCCTGGTCTCCCGACTCCACAACATCGCGTTACATCGCCGCGCAACGCCTCCCGGAGAAAACAACTGGTGGATCGCGCAAGCTATATCATCACGGCTCGGAAATATCGCCGTCTGCGACAGCACCGGCGAGGTCAAGATGTGCAAAGATGCCGGCGCGCCTCCGGGTCCCCCTGAAGTCGTCTTCGACCCCAGCACCACTAAGATCCGCGCTCCACGGCCTCCAGATCGCCGTTCCCCGGTACTCGCCTGATGGCAAGCGCATCGCCTTCATCGGCGGCCTGATGTCCGACCAGGGCTCCACGGGCGGCGACGTCTGGATCGTTCCGGTACCGAACGGCAACCGGGTCCCTTCAAGCTTTGCTCCGAAGAGAACGGCTGCCTAAGGCTCCCACCGACATCACTTCTGGCATTGACGGCACCCCCGCTTGGAAGCCTGGATCAACGACACCACCGTCGGCTTCGTCGAAGACCGCCGCGGCCACACCCTTCTCATCGACGCTGATCCCGACAACACATGTCGTCCCCAACTCGCCGACGACCTCGGCGAAGTCAACATCGGCGGCGGCGGCCCCATCAAGAACGCCGTCAGCGGCTCCCACAACGGCCCATCGCCTTGTCCTCTCCTCCTACAACAGCCCTCGGAAATCTACGTCGGCGCCGCCCGGCAAGGCCACCCAGCTCACGCATCTCAACGACGCAAACCAACACCACCCGGTCCCCGCTTTGAATCCATAGAGTGGGAGAACGAAGGCTTCCACGTCCAGGGCTGGCTTACCTTCCCCAAGGACTACGACGCCACCAAGCACTACCCGCTCATCGTCGAAGTCCACGGCGGCCCGTCCGCATCCGCCGGCCCCCGCCCCAGCACCATGTGGTCGGAGCAGGGTTACTTCGTCCTCTCGCCCAACCCGCGCGGCAGCTTCGGTCAGGGTGAGAAGTTCACCGCCGCCAACCGCAAGGACTTCGGCTACGGCGACCTCCGCGACATCCTCAAGGGCATGGACACCATCGAGGCCACGTACCCCATCGACAAGAACCGCGAAGGCATCACCGGCTGGAGCTACGGCGGCTTCATGACCATGTTCGCCGTCACCCAGACGCATCGCTTCCGCGCTGCCGTCGCTGGCGCCGGCCTCTCCGACTGGCAGAGCTACTACGGCCAGAACTCTATCGACCAGTGGATGATTCCGTTCTTCGGCGCCAGCGTCTATGACGACCCCGCCGTCTACGCCAAATCCTCGGCCATCACCTTCATCAAGAAGGCGAACACGCCGATGCTCATCATCGTGGGCGATCGCGACGGCGAGTGCCCTGCTCCGCAGAGCTTCGAGATGTGGCACGCGCTCCGCGACCTCGGCGTCAAAACCCAGCTCGTCGTCTATCCAGACGAGGGCCATGGCTTCCGCAACCCCGAGCACATCCGCGACCGCAACGAACGAATGGTCAAGTGGTTCGCCGACAATATGCCCGCCACCACGGGAACGCAGACCGCACAGAAGTAAACACTGAGCCGTCGATCTTGGATAGAAAGGGGAGGGGCTTCGGCCCCTCCCTCGCTTTATTCACTACTCACTTTTCACGATTCACTCCCCGTCTCACCCACACTAACGACTAACCACTAACTACTAACCACTTTTCCCTGCCTCCCCATTTGCCCAGTACCCTTCCAACACCTACACTGGAGGCTCGGAGATTCAGCGATCCTGCGGTTGTCCAAACGACCGTTCAGCTTGAGTTCCGGTTGAGCGGGGAGGTTCTGAGTGCGGTTGTTTGTCGAGAGATCAGTCCGGCGGTGTGTCGGTCTGGCAATTCTGCTTTTCTTTACGGTTCCCTTCGGTCTGTCGGTCATCGGCTGCGGCCATCACAACGCGCCGCCGGTCTACTGCAACTCTGGTAATTCCGGCCCCGTCGTCGGTCAGGCCTTCAGCATCACGCTCGCTCCCAACCTCGCCGTCATCGGCGAATCGCTCAACTATGGGCAGATCGGGCAGTCGCTCTCCGCGACCACGACTGACTGCAAAGGCAACAGCGTCAGCACGAGCAAATACACCTACTCCAGCACCAACCTGAACTTCGCCGACATTAACCCCAACACGGGCTCGGTCTGCGGCGGCACATGGAATCGCAATTCCGGCAGCGGCATCCCCGATTTCACCATCTGCACTCCGCCCGCCAATCCGCCCACGAACGCCACGGCCTTCGTCACCGCCAACGGTGACGGTGTCACCTCGAACGCTATTGCGGTCTACATCCATCCCGTCGTCACCGGCGTGCAGCTTGCGACACCACAGTCTGGCACCAACTCCTGCAACGCCAACGATCCCACCAGCGACTGCTGCCCCAACAGCACCACCACACCGGAGCCTCCTGCGCCCGGATACAACGGCGCCGCTTGCGTCTCGCAGAACGATCGCGTACAGCTCGCCGGCAAGGTCTACTACGGCGGCTTCACCGATCCGGCACACAACATCACCTGCCAGGTCGGTCACCTCACCTTCACCGCTCAGGGCGCCTCCAACGTCGTCACCATCGACTCCGGAGGATTCGCAACCGCCAACCAGCCCGGCTCTTCGACCATCACGGCGACCATCTCCAACTCGAACACGGCTTCGAACGCAGGCTTCTTCTCCACCTGCCCGCCCGCCAGCATCGTGCTCACCGCCGTCGGCCAGACCGGCAATCCCATCAACGTTGGGCTCAATAACCCGCAGCCGCTTTCAGCAACCGTACTCGACACCAACGGCAAGCAGATTACCGGCATCAGCCTCGAGTACAACTCCACCACTCCGCAGACCATCTCTGCCTCGTCAGGTTCCATCCTTCCCAGCTTCCCCGGCTCGGCGACCATCACCGCTGTCTGCCAGCCTGGCACCTGCAATCCGTCGCCCCTCAGTCAGCTCGGCTACCTCGGCAACGGCAAACCGCTCACATCCAACGGCATCACGGTCAACACCTCGGGCAACAGTGGCGAGGTCATCTACATGGCCAGCACCAGCTCGCAGTACGTCGTGCCCTATGACTTCACGCTGAGCCAGCAGGGTGCGCCCATCAAGCTGCAGTACGCTCCCAACTCCATGGTCATGAGCGAGGACGGAACGACCATCTACTTCGGCAGCCCGCAGGGCCTGATGACCCTGTCCACCGCCGGCAACACGGTCTCCCCTGCAAACCAGACCATCCCCGGAGTCGTGCTCGCTGTCTCGCCCGATGGCTCAACCGTCATCGTCACCGATCCCGCGCGCCAGACCGTCTCGCTCGTCGGCAACGGCGCAGTCCAGACCAGCTACGGTAATGTCATCGGCACCAGCGCCGCGTGGTCCCCGGACAGCCTGACCGTTTACATCACCACCAACACCCAGACGCTGCTCACGCACTCGGCCTTTAACAACTGGCAGGTCACGCCCACCAACGTCGTCTATAGCGACGTCACGGTCACCATTCCTCACATCGGCGCCTACTTTGCCGGCACCGAAACCGACGGCCGCAGCTACTGCCCGACGACAACCATCACCACCCCCGGCTCCAACGGCAGTCCTCCGACCACAGCCAACACGTACTACCCGTTGGCCGACTCCTTGGCCGTCCAGAATGACCGCATCACCGCCACGACCGACGGGCAGCACGTCCTCGGTGCCGCCGTGGTGAGCGGAGCGGCGACGCTCAATGACATCCGCGTCACGCTTCCTGTCACGACGCCCTGCCCGCAGCCTCCGAACGCAATCCCGCCCGACTATTTCAAGGGGACGAACAAGCCCGTCGCCCTCTCGAACATCACCGCCACCCAGATCGATGGCGTCGTGCCAGCCACGAACTCAGCGCTCGTGTTCGTCACCTATACCGGCTCCAGCGGTCAACTGCCCGAGTACATCCCGGCGACCGGCACTGTCACCTACCTGCAGCTCGGCAATGGAGCCACGACGGCAACGGCACCGCTCGCCGGAGTCTTCTCCACCGACAACCTCAACTTCTACGTCGGCGCCTCGGACGGACAGGTTCACCTGATCTCGATCAAGGGCACCGCCGCCACCGAAACCGGAGTCCTCAAGCCTGCCCTGCCCAACGCCAGCGGCAACGGCAACGCCCCGGTCAACCTCATCGCCCAGCACCCGAAGAAGCTGCAGTCATAGCCCATCAGGGAGGGCGCGATCCCCGTCGCGCCCCCTGCTTTCACTTGACACGGAATTCAATCGAAAGGTGTGGGAAGTACTCCGCCCGGCACACGCCGGGCGGAGCTGCTTAACCGCGAAACACACTTAGGTCCAAGCCTAAGTCCAGTTCCTGGAATAACTTTGCGCAAAAAGTGACGGGGGAGGGGTTACCGCTCCGAGCTTCGATTTAATCTCTCATCAAGCAATTCACGCCCAATCGCGTCGAGCACTCCATTGAGAAACTGCAGGCTCTCCGGCGCTGCATACCGCTTCGCAATCTCCAGTGTCTCGTTGATCACAATCGGTGCCGGAGTCTTCGGGAACCCGATCATCTCCGCCACTGCCGTACGGAGCAGGTTCCGGTCCACGGCAGGCATCCGCTCCAGCCGCCAGTTCTTCGCGTGCCGCTGGATGAGCTTATCGACCTCATCCTCGCGCTGCGTCGCCACCCGGTGAAGGTCATCGGCGAAGCCTCTGGTCTCCTCGTCGACGTCGTCGCGTGAATCCCAGAACAGACGCTCCACCTCATCCGGCTTCTGCTTGCCCAGATCACCCTGGAAGAGCATCTGCATGGCCAGTTCCCGGCTCTTGCGACGGGTTCCCATTAGCGTACGGCCTCCGCCGCATTGCTCTCGAGCTTCGCCCCGAGCTTGACGCCGATTGAGGCCATCTCGATCGCCGCAATCGCCGCCTCGAAGCCCTTGTTGCCGGCCTTCAGGCCCGCACGGTCCAGCGCCTGCTCCAGCGTCTCGCAGGTCAGTACGCCGAACGCATGCGGCACCCCCGTCTCCTGCTGCGACTGCCCAATCCCCCGCGCCACCTCGGTGTAAATCGCCTCATAGTGAGCCGTCTCACCGCGCAGCAGCACGCCGAGCGTGATGATCGCTGCGAACCTCTTCGACTCTGCCAGCGTGCGTGCCGCCGACGGAATCTCCCACGCCCCAGGAACTCTGACGATCTCGATCAGCTGGGAGTCGGCACCGGAACGCAGCAGCCCGTCCAGCGCGCCTTGCAGCAGCCGGTCGGTGATCACGGCATTCCAGCGCGCGACCACGATGGCAAAGCGCATACCCGCGGCCGAGAGATCGCCCTCGATGGCCATCGGCTTTCCGCGCAGCGGGTTCTCCGATTCCCAGAAGCCGATCTTGAGTCCGGGAGCGAGGTCAGTTGTAAACAGCCGTGAGTTCCAGTGCGTCTCCGCCGGAGATGAGAGCCGAACGACCGCCTCTTCGGTGCGGAAGTTCGCCGCCATCCACGCCCGCACGACCGCGTACACCGCGTCGAGCTGCGTTACCTCGATCAGGATGTTGGGCACGGCCGGAGGCCGGCCAAACACGAGCTCGAGGTTGCCGAGCGGCGCCAGAAACGGCGCACCTTTGCCGCCATCGACTTCCCAGCCCTTCCCCTCTTCAAAGCCGAGGGAGCGAAAGAGACTGCCGAGCTTCGCGTAGGCGTCCTCCGATGCAATCGGCGCGATGCTGGTGATTCCCTTGATCATAGTTTCGATTGTATCGTCAGCTTGCTGAGAGGCTTGGAGGGCGCGAGCGATGTCTATGCAGGACTACACGAAGAACGCACCGTGGACGAGGCTGCGAATCGAACGCGAGGGCGCGATTGCGACAGTAACGCTCCACCGGCCTGAGGTGCTGCATGCGCTCGACGCAGTGATGTTCGATGAGCTCGAACGCGCCTTTGCCGAGCTCGCCGCCGATGCGAATGTGCGCGTGATTCTGCTCACGGGATCGGGCGAACGTGCGTTCGCCGCAGGAGCAGACATCCGCGCAATCGCTGAGACCGACTCGTCATCGGGGCGCGCGGCGTCGGAGCGCGGACAGCAGGTCTTCCTGCAGATCGAGCGCTGCGGCAAGCCGGTAATTGCGTGCGTGAATGGAGTCGCCCTTGGCGGAGGATGTGAGCTCGCACTGGCCTGCACTTTCCGCATCGCGAGCGATCGCGCGAAGCTAGGACTACCGGAGTTGAAGCTCGGGCTGATTCCGGGCTACGGCGGAACGCAGCGGCTGCCGCGACTTATCGGCAAAAGCGCGGCGCTGCGGTTGATGCTGACCGGAACTGCGGTTGATGCAGCGGAAGCGCTGCGACTTGGGCTGGTAGCTGAGGTCGTGCCGGCGGCAGAGCTGATGACGCGCGCACGAACGGTCGCCGAATCGGTTGCGGTAATGGCGCCGCTGGCTATCTCCGCAGTGATGCAGGCAGTTGCGCGCGGCGAAGATCTGCCGATCGAGGATGCGCTGCGGGTGGAAGCAGAGATCTTCGGAGAGCTTTGTGGAACAACCGACAAACGCGAGGGATTGTCGGCGTTTTTGGAGAAACGCGCGGCCAGGTGGAGCGGGACGTAGCTGGTATTCTTGAGGTGTGACCCGCCGCAGTTTCCTGCTCTTTTTCCTTCTCGTTTCCGTTCCGCTTCTCGGTGTCGTTTACGGCTGTCACAGCCGCACGTTCAGCGAAGACGCCGAGCAGGCACGCACGGAAAGACACGCTCAGCAGGACAGCGCGCGACAGCAGCTGGACATGATTCCACCGCCGTCGAAGAGCCGCTTCATGGCGATTCACACGGCAGAGTCGTGGGAGAATCCGTCGATCACAGTGCAGCCCGGCATGCTCGAGCTGCGCGTAACGCTGGCAGACCCGAATCCGTCCCTGGGCAGCGGGGGCATGCTGCGGCCGGTAGCTGCGCGCCAGCAGGAGCTGAACATCAGCCTGGACAAGCTGGATGAGGCAGTGAGCGCGATTCCGCAGAGCTCGTGGCCTTATGGCCGCGTGATCTCCGTCGAGGAACCGACGAAGACGCCGGCGAAGGCTGAGCCGCAGGTACGGCGCAATCTCGAGGTGACCGTGCGCGAGTTGAACGACCTGGGCATCGTTGTGTATGACGTGCACGACGGAATCGTGCGCTAGCGCGGAACTCACGCACCATCACTATTTCTCGATCTATTCCTCGCTCTCGGAGAGATCCGCCTCGACCTCGCCTCGGTGAATCGCGTCGACGAGCGCGGCGTGATCCTTTTCGGTCTGCGTTCCGTAACTTTCTGCCCACGTAGCCAGCGCGTTGTCGAGAACAGCTGAGTTGCCGCAATAGCCGGCGATGCGAGCGGGGTCGCTTGTGCGAGCGTGCGCACGCGCCAGGATGATGCCGCACGCCCACGCATAGAAGTTGAAGGATGGACCGGTGAGCCACTCGATGGGCACGGACGCCTTGAGGTTCTTCATCTGGCGAACGTAATAATCGCGGCCGTCGATGGTGGTATAGCCGAGCATCGGGTCGGACGATGCCTGCAGAGCTCTCTGGCCGACGATGACACGCCAACCGTTGTGTTTCATCTCCTTGGGGAGCGCCGGAACAAACGGCGCGTGCGCCGGAATGCAGGCTTCTTTGACCTGCAGGAACAGCGGATCGTCCTCTCCGTTGCCGAAGAGAAGCACAAGGTAGGCCCTGGTTCCGACAGAACCTACCCCGACGACACGGTGAGCTACATCGATGACGTGATAGCGATTGAGCATGATGCGCCGTTCGCGCGAGAGCGTAAGCGCATAGTCATTGAGCGATTTGATGACCTTCTGCTTCGTGGCTTTGTCGACTTGAGTCAGAACGGGCGGGTCATTACGGAAGGTCCATGAGCCGTTGGTGTCGTGGTCTGTAACCTTTCGAAGCAACGCACGATTGTCGGTGTGCATTGCCTTCAAAAGTGTTTTGCGAACGACTGCTCTCGATTTTGGATCAGGGTTGACGAGCGGATTATCTCGTCCGGGATAGGCGTGGAGATACCAGATGTCGAGAACACCCATCGACTGTAGCCGGCGCATGTTGAATCGGTAGCCTTCGACGCAGCGGCGGACGGCAGCGGCTCGTTCGCGCGCAGTTAAACCGTTCTGGCGGCCGGCGACGTTGACACTCGCCACGAGGCGCTTCAGGTCCCATTCCCAGGGCCCAACGATGGCTTCATCGAAGTCATTGATGTCGAAGACGACTTCGCGTTGAGGAGTGCCGTACATCCCGAAGTTGTTCAGGTGAGCATCTCCGTCCATGACGGTCGCGATGCCGGTGATCGGCGTCGTCGAAAGATCACGAGCCATGACACAAGCGGAGCCTCGCAGAAAAGCGAATGGCGATGCGGCCATTCGTCCCATGCGCAGTGGGACAAGGTTCTTCTGCCGTCCCAGATTGCTGGCCATTACGGTCTTTATGGGATCAGGCCGATTCTTCGTCGGTGCCCATTCGGCGTGGGATTCGCGCGGTATAGCTCTGCGTAGCTTCTTGCCTTCGGCCCTGCGCTCTTCCCAGGGCACAGCCTTTCGGGCCAGATCAAACTCCGGAAGCTCCAACTTGGCGATGGCCATACTGACCCTCCCGACGGCAGGATCACAGCATCAGGAGGCCGATGTCGTCGTGTAGAGCACGCTAGTCTGGCGTATGTCGCCACTCCACTGGCAATTTTTGCAGTCTTACGGTGGAAGGAGGGAACACCAATGCGCAGGCACACACAGACGCAGCCTGATGACGGGTCTCGGTGGATATGGACTTTGAAGGGAAAGTTGGTGGACCTGATCGGGATCGAACCGATGACCTCTTCCATGCCATAGTCCCAACATTAGGATTTTCAACAACTTACAAGACCCCGGTGGCTCCCTAAGTCCTTGTAAGCTGGTACCCCGTCAAGATCCGGCGTATCGCAAAACGTATCGCGTTTTCGCGCATGAAATCTCAAGTCGGCAAGAAACCGCGGCGAGCCCTTAGTTCTAAGCGAAGCTCCTCACGGAGCGCCTTGCTCTTCCTGAGTCGCTTGAAAAATTGCTCCAGGACACTCACCATAATTGCATTCACACTGACGCCCTCCTCTTCCGCCCAGGCGCGGATTACGGACCGAGCTTCAGCCCCCACATGCAGGAGCTGAGGCTTGGATAGCGGCAAACCGGCTTTCCGAGTCTGAGTGATCTTCACGTCTTTCCGTTCAACATTACGGAGGGCGAAAAGAACGACTCTCGAAAGATCGCCAGCCACTCGCGCCTCTTCCGTAACCGCCTCCCGGAGATCAATGGGGAGACGCAGGGTCATCCCGGCCCGGTCTTCCGTCCACCGCTGTCCGTCGCGGTTCACGTTTCGACCGGCTTTCCTTGTTGTTACCAAGGCGTCTCTCTTTCTGCCCGAAGTGATCTGCGGTTGAGAACAAAAAAGAGTCCGTTCTAAACCTCACTGCGCATCATCGCGCTGTTCATTTCTATTGAAATGAAAATTTCAACAGATGATTCAATTCTACGGTAAAGGAACACCGCTTTGCGGTCACCCAACGCTGCGACATGTTGCTGCGCGCCTGCTCCGATCTTGTAACTGTGCCTCGTCTGCCCGCGGAAATATTCTCGACGTCGATTCTCTTGAGAATAGAGAAGCTCATGCTTCTCATATCCAGCTATCACCCGGAGCGGAGGTGTCGGTCAAGGCCGCGAAGCGCCGCGCTAGCGGTCGAAGCGCAGCGGAGAGCCTTGACGGACACCGGAGCGAAGGGTACGGGGGGTCGATGATGGCGAGTGCCTCGTGAATTTCTACTACGGATCTGGCCTATTTCCATTGTTTGCCTCGCTTAGCTACAAAATCGGTAGCTGATATTCATGAACGAAGCATAGGGTCGGAGAGGCTGATGGCCTTTCGCCTCCCCCGATGACACCGAAAATTGACAATTCGATCGCACTTACCAGCCGTGCGGCTCAGTACGTGCGGATGTCAACAGAACATCAACAGTATTCTCCACAAAATCAATCTGACACCATCACGAAATATGCCATCACTCATAATATGGACATCGTCGCGACATACGATGACCATGGACGAAGCGGCCTCAACCTGGCGGGCCGGGACGGGCTGAGTCAGCTTCTTGAGGGATGTTGAGCAAGGAAATACAAACTTCACGGACCTCTTGGTCTACGATGTGAGCCGCTGGGGTCGGTTCCAGGACGCAGACGAAAGCGCGTATCACGAATATGTTTTGAAGCGTGCCGGTATCCGGGTTCACTATTGCGGAGAGCAGTTCGCAAATGATGGGAGCATGGCGTCTGCACTGATGAAGACTCTCAAGCGGACGATGGCAGGAGAGTACAGCCGGGAGCTCTCGGTCAAGGTTTTCGCGGGGCAATGTCGTCTCATTGAACTCGGATTCAGGCAGGGTGGCCCTGCTGGCTACGGTCTCCGACGCCAACTGATTGATCGTGATGGCAGAGAAAAGGGATTGTTAGCGCGAGGCGAAAGGAAGAGCTTGCAAACGGACCGCGTTATCCTGGTGCCTGGGCCGGAGGCCGAGATTCGAGTAGTGCGGGAACTTTTCTCGCGGTTTCATTGAAGATGCGCAGTCGGAAAAGAATCTGGCGCTTTATCTCAACAGCAAAGGTGTGCTCTCCGACATGGACGAACCTTGGACGAGAGCGACAATTCACCAGATTCTTACTAATCCTAAGTACGTCGGGGCCAACGTATATAACCGCCGTTCTTACAAGCTGAAGATGAAACGCCTGATAAATCCGCCTGAAATGTGGATTTCTCGAAGTGATGCATTCAAGGCAATCGTTCCCACGAATGTCTTCTTGAAGGCTCGGCAGATTATCGATGCTCGACATATTCACTTGTCAGATGACGACTTGCTCGCCCGGTTGCGATCTCTCTTGGAGAGATGCGGAAAACTGTCGGGAATACTCATCGATGAGGCAGAAGATATGCCCTCAAGCTCAATCTACATGTCGCGCTTCGGCGGCCTGCATAGAGCTTACGAGCTTATTGGTTGGAGCGACCGGCGAGATTCCAGCTTTATTGAAGCGAATCGAGAATTGCGTCGGCGGCATCAAGACTTGGTCCAGATCATTGTTGCGGACTTGCGAGCTACTGGGGCGCATGTAGAGGTGGACGACCGCTCCGATCTGCTGACGATTAATCACGAATACATGGCGTCTCTCATTCTCTCAAGATGTCAGGAGACAAAAGCGCTGTCGCCACGTTGGCGGCTCAGGTTCGATGCCGGCCTAGTTCCGGACATTACCATAGCCGCTCGATTGAATCCTGGGAACCAGACTGTTATGGATTACTACCTGCTCCCGAGCATCGATCTTCTCTGGAAACGGCTCAGTCTTGCGCTGACAATGGCGTCTCACTAGACCTATATCGATTCGATACCCTGAATCTGTTTCTCAACCTCGCAAGAAGAGTTCCCGTGGAGGATGTAGCGTGAACGAGCAACAAGTTGAATCGATTCCAATATCAGAGATCCGGATCATAAACCCACGATCGCGCAATCGAATCAAGTGGCAATTGGTCGTTCAGAGCATCGCAACTGTAGGTTTGAAGCGCCCTATCACCGTCGCGCAAAGACCTCAATCAACTTCTGACGGCAAACGCTACGATCTGGTATGCGGACAAGGACGTATGGAGGCTTTTGTCGAGCTTGGTGAAATGTTCATTCCAGCAATCATCATCGAGGCACCCGAACAAGATCGTCAGTTGATGAGCCTGGTCGAAAACATAGCCAGAAGACCGGCATTGACCCATGCCATTTTGTTTGAGGTTCGGGTTCTACGTGAAAGGGGGCACTCAAGCGAGCAGATTGCCCGTAAGCTCGGCCTCGATCGGGCGTACCTCTATGGAATTTGCAACCTCATTGATAAAGGGGAAGAATTCCTTGTCTTGGCCGTCGAGGCCGGTCGTATCCCGCTCAGCGTTGCTGTAGAAATCGCCACTGGCAACAATCATGAGATTTCCAGGGCACTGTCCGAAGCATACGAGAAGGGTGATCTGCGTGGAGCGCGCATCACTGCCGCGCGCCGAGTCATTAGCCAGAGGTTAGAGAAGCAGAGGCTTCAAGGAAAGACCTCACCGATGCGGCGCAAACTCACCGGGGAATCCCTGGTCCAGGAGTATAAGCAGAAGATTCGTGAGCAGACCGCCTTGGTCGTGAAAGCTAACCGCACGAGAGATCGACTGATTTTATTGACTTCCGCCGTCCGAGTCTTATTCGCAGACGAGAACTTTCGAACGTTATTGAAGGCCGAAGGTGTCCAGTCTGTGCCTGCCGAGCTCGCAGGGAGGCTTCAACAATGAAACGTCAAGCCGCCAATCTCCGTTCTGCTTTTCAGAACAACATCCTAACTCTGCCGCTGAGCTCGATAGTTCCACAGAGGAATGCAAGTGCCGAGGTGCTCCGTTCCTCCATATTCAAACAAATCCTCTCGTCTGTGCGCGAAATCGGCCTTATCGAGCCGCTGGTCGTTTATCCGCAGGAAGGGAAGGGCTTTCTGCTACTGGATGGGCATCTCAGATTTGAGGCTCTCAAGATATTGGGGACTGAGGAAGTTAAGTGCATTCTCTCCACGGACGATGAGAGCTACACGTACAACAAGCGAGTCAACCACATCCCACCTGTAGCCCAGCACTTCATGCTCATGGAAGCTCTAAAGAGCGGAGTCGCCGAGGAGCGCATCGCCGCTACCCTAAACGTGGATGTTGCGGCAATTCGGAGGCGGGCGCAAATGCTCGAAGGAATTTGCCCCGAGGTTGTAGAGATGTTGCGCGACAAGAAGCTAAGCCTGGAATTGTTCCCGATACTGCGAAAGATGAAAGCGATTGGACAGATCGCAACGGTGGAGCTAATGGTACTTCGCAATGACTACACTGTAGCGTTTGCAAAGACCAGGCTGGCCATCAGTCCTCCGGCCCTTCTCGCAAAGGTCTCAACGGCACGGCAAAACAAGGCTAATGCCGACGCCGCTGATACACTCCTGGGCGAGGATACCGATGGCATCATACAGAACCTGAAGGCAATCGAAGAGACCTACGGAACCGACATTCTCACGCTCACAGTGACATGCGCCTATCTCGACCGTCTGTTCAGTGATGAGAAGATCGCCCGTTACTTGGAACGGCATCATCCAGGCCCTCTCGAAACGCTGAAGACGATCATCTCGGATTTTCGACCTCCTCCAACCATGGAGAAAAGTGCTAGCGCGCAATAATTCCGGGCAAGGTGTTCATCCAACGTGCGCTATGCACCATCGGACAATATCAGCCGCTATTATTATGTCCACGGCCAAAAGAAAGTGGCCTGGGTATGCGAATATTCGTCGCCATTACGGATCAGGATTGGTTCAACCTGCACGCATCAAGTGTGCAGGTTGACGAGGTAAACTTCTGGCGACCGTCACCTACAGCCAATTTCAAAGCGCTCCAGCCGGGAGAGTTGATGCTATTCAAATTGCATTCTCCCCTCAATTTCATTGCCGGCGGGGGCTTCTTTACTAGATTTCTTCATCTACCTCTTAGCCTCGCCTGGGAAAGCTTCGGTAGGGCGAACGGCGTCGTCTCTGTTGAAGAAATGCGAATGCGGATTGGGAAATATCGGCATTTAGATTTCGCGTCTACGGATAATCCGAATGTGGGGTGCATTCTGCTTGCCGAGCCATTCTTCTGGCCCAGGGAGCTTTGGATACCCTCTCCTGCCGAATTCAGTCGAAATAATCAAGTGGGGCAAGGCTTCGATGCCGAATCGGGTACAGGCAAAGCGTTATGGGCTGCGGTATCGGAGCGTCTGGCTGTCCAGCCGCCGCCGCAGATCGAAACCGCAACCGCGACACTCTCGGCGATCGAATCGAACGGCTATGGGAAACCTCAAATTGTCCATCCACGACTAGGCCAGGGCACCTTCCGAGTTTTGGTGACAGAAGCCTATGAACGGCGCTGTGCGATCACTGGCGAACGCACGCTGCCTGTTCTGGATACGGCGCACATCATGCCGTTCTCCGTTTGCCAGCGGCACGAGCTCTCAAATGGAATTCTGATGCGCAGCGACCTGCATCGGCTATTTGACGGTGGCTACCTGACCATTGACCCCGCTGACCGTAAAGTGGTTGTCAGCAAACGTATTCGTCAGGAGTTTGATAATGGTAAGGAATACTATCGACTTGAGGGACAACAGATACGCGAACCAAATAACTTAACCTTCAGACCCCTCACAGAAAACATCGAGTATCACGCATACAACAGATTTCGATAACCGGCTCATTCCTTATTGTGATCTGTGCGTTTTCAGCATTTCTCGCCTGCTACCCAACCATCCAACCCCGCATTAGCCGCGCTGATAACGCTCCGCCAACCCCAGGACCGTCATGTTGTCATTGATCACATCATGAGGGATTAGCGCATATTTCCACGGCTTGCCGCCCGTTGCTGACGCATACTCGGTTGCGTGGGCGCACCATTCCACGGCAACTTCCTGCTTTAGCTTTACCTCGTCATCATCAAGTTCTGCTCTCGATTTCGGTTCGAGCATATAGATACCGCCCATAGTCTCCGCAACGAAGTCGGGTTGATATTCCGGCTGCTCTGCGCCCCACTTGTAGAAAAGTTGGAACTGGCCCTTGCGAGGCTTGAACCACTTGGCACGTTCTCGCTCCAGATATCACTGCGAGTCTGCGCTCAGTGTCCGACTGGAACTTCTCGACTGAATACAGGCAGTGTTCAAACCCGCCAAAAAGATACTTCGCCATGTTGTTCTTGTCTGGAGGCGGATAGCGGAAATCCAGCACAGAGTCGTTGGCTGACACCGTGTAAGCACTCGGCTTCAGCTCGGTGAACCCCTTGTTGATCTTCGTTTCGTAGCCGCCGACTTCCTCCCAGAAGTGCTCCTGCATCTGAGCGTGGATGAAGCGGGCGATCTCGCGCTGATGGCAGCGGAGAACTTTAGCTGTCTCCGCTCTCAGACAGATAGCCCTGGAAATGCTTCACGGTCTGTGAAGCAAGTTCATAGAGCAGGTCTGCATGGTCATCGTAGGAGATGTCGTCGAAGTCCACCAGGCCGCTGACGACGTAGTTCTCCAGCCGCTTCTCCTCGATGCCGCCTGACCCGAGCGATAGAACCTCACGCTCGCCCGTGCGAAGGTACTGGCTCCACAGTTCCTCGGAAGGAACCGGGTACCGCAGCGTCTCTAGCTTGAGATCGAACGGGCTGAAGCCAGACCTCACCACGCCGGTGGGAACGACTTGAATGCGGGGAATGTCGATTGTCTGCTGCTGGACAAGCTCCGTCGTCTTGGCGACGACCGAAGCGATGTCCGGCTGCTCGGCGACTCCTTCCAGTTCGAGCTGCGCCGGGCGGAACTGTTCTGTCACCGCCTTGATGATCTCGGCTTGGATGTCCGGCTTACTCAATGCCGCCAGCGAAGGCGCTCTCTGCGGTTGATTCTCAAGGTTCTTGATTACCGCATACGCGATCTGAGCAACTCGTTGCTCCTCAGGCTTTGAGAAAGTCGGGGCGAATGTCTGCACCCGCGACGGTGGTATTGCTCGTTGTCTGAGCGGGGACAATGCCAAGTTTGGTGGCGAGCTGGGACTGCGAAACCACCGTCCTGGTCTTCTGTTCAAGATCGCCCGAATCCAGGACGATAGCCTTCAGGCGGATCGGCGAGTCTGCCTTGTTTGCCTCATCCACGATCTCCTGGAAACGATCGTGCGCGACAATGCTCAGGCGATCCACCGCCGTCACGCCCGTGCGCTTGCCGTAGGGGAGACGCAGACCGCGGCCGATCGATTGCTCGATCAGGATGCGCGCATTGGCGGCGCGCAGCGGGACGATGGTGTAGAGGTTGGTAACGTCCCAGCCTTCCTTCAGCATGTTGACGTGGATGACGATCTCGGTCGGCTCGTCGGTGTGCTCGACCTTGAGGAGCCGTGCGATCATCTCCTCCTCCTCTGCGCCGGTCTTGCTGGAGTCGACCTGGATGACCTTGTCCTTGTAGCGCCCCTTGAAAAAAGCTGTCCGACTGGATCAGGTCAAGCAACTGCTTGGCGTGCGTCGTGTCCCGGGCGATGACCAGCACGAACGGCTTGACGATGTCGCGGGCATGTTTCGCGGGCATAGGTCTCCAGCTCGACCTTCACGCTCTCATGAAGCCGGACGCCGTCCTCCAGCTTCATGCTGCTCGATCTCCTCGGCGGACATGCCGGCCGGGTCGAAGTTCTTGCGCGTGACGACGGCTGGCTCCTTGACGAAGCCGTCCTCCATCGCTCTGGCCGAGCGGGTAGTCGAAGATGACGTTCTTGAACGGGACCGGCCCCTTGGCGGTTTCGACGAACGGCGTGGCCGTCAGCTCCAGACCGAGGACCGGCTTCAGCTCGTTGATCGCCCGCACGCCCGCGGAGGCGCGGTAGCGGTGCGATTCGTCCATGATCAGAACGAGGTCTGGCAGTCCGGCCAGGTACTCGAAGTAGCTCTCGCCGATGTACTCCGAGAGCCGCTTGATGCGCGGCGACTTGCCGCCGCGGACTTCCGAGTTGATCTTCGAGATGTTGAAGATGTTGATCTTGCAGCGGAGCGCTGAGTCGAAGAGTGTCGCCGCCATCGACTTCGTAGTTGTCGCCGGTGATGATCGCCGGCGCATCGGTGGCAAACTCGGCAGATGCCCTTGAAGACATACTTTGGCGTGTTCGGGCGTGAAGTCGGCGATCAGCTTGTTGTAGATCGTCAGGTTCGGCGCCAGGACGAAGAAGTTGTTGATGCCGTGGGCCAGATGCAGGTAGCTGATGAACGCGCCCATCAGGCGCGTCTTGCCTACGCCAGTGCCAAGCGCGAAGCAGAGCGACGGGAAGTCGCGCTCGAAATCGGTGACGGACGGGAACTCGGCGCGGATCGCAGCCAGCGCGGCTTCAATGTCCGCATCCTTGCGCGGCGGGACGATTTCCGTCATGCGGTCCAGAATTTCCAGCGAATGGCGCTGCGGCGGCGCGGAGACTCAGGCGCCCGGCGATGGCGTTGACCTGACGGTTCACTCGTCCACCTCCGCTGTCAAAGAGCGATCTGCTGGCCGGGCTTCGGGGGCGCTTTCGGCAGGTTCTCCACCTGGAGGCTGTAGTCGTCGTGGCCCCACTCGCAACGTGAAAGAACCTGCTTCGGAATCTTCTTGACGGTGAGGTTGGGATAGCGATCCGCCTTGCCACGGAACGCGGTGCAGAGCACCAGCAGGCTACGCTCCGAGCCTACCTCATCGCTCAATTGCTGGAGCTGTTCCGGAGTCAATTGTGCGGTCGTGACGTAAATGAAATCTCGCTCGGTGGAGTGGCCCTGCTGCCAATAGATCGTGTCGCTCGGAGCGTAGGTGAAACCCTCCAGCTTGCAGACGGCCTCGGCTAGCATGGCGGCGTTGTATTCCTTGCTGATGACCCAGTTGCCCCACTTGTCTTTTGTGAGCAGCGACGGAGCGAGACGGAAGTAACGGAATCCGCCGCCGCCTTTCCACCCGGAAGCTTCTGTCACACCGCCGGGGTCTGCACCATCGACGACCTTTTTCATCCGCGGAATATGTGGGAGTGGATGTGCTCGCCAAGTTCGACCATGATCCAGCGACGGCCCATTTTGTGCGCTACCGCTCCAGTGGTGCCAGAACCCGCGAAAGAATCGAGAACAACATCGCCCGGTTTGGTCCCAATCCGAAGAATTCGCTCGATGAGACGTTCCGGTTTGGGTGTGCCAAAAGGTTCAACTCCTGGAAAGAGCGCCTGTACCTCCCTCTTAGCTTCCTGTGAATGACCTACCTCGGTATGAGGCCACCAACTGCGGGGAACAACGCCGTCCTGAACATCTTGTAAATACAACTTAATGGCGGGGATATTGCTTCCGTCCTTACCAAAAGTGATTCGCCCATCTTTAACTAGCTCCCAAAATTCACTCTCTACCATTCTCCAATGACTCCCCCTGGGGGGCGAAACTTTTCTACCGGAGGGGGTGGTAATCTCGTACATTAACCCCGCATGTCTTTCTTCGGCGGCGAAAATTGGCCCTAACCTCCATGGGCCACGGGGGTCGTCGTCATTGTTTGTGTATTTATCTAAGCTCTTCCCCTCCCTCGGCAATAGACCTCTTTTCGTTTTCCAATCAAGCCCTAGAGGTGAATAGACCAGGATATAGTTGTGTGCTGGAGAAATTGCAGCAGCATTACTTCGTCCGTAAAAGTTTTCCCACACAACGGTCGACACGAATGCTGATCGGCCGAATACCTCGTCACATAAGACCCGTAGATAAGCACCTTCATGGTCGTCAATGGCAATCCAAATGCTGCCATCGTCAGACATAAGTTTCTTCAATATTTCCAGGCGATCCCTCATTAGTGACAGCCAAAGTGAGTGCTCAATGCCATCCTCATAATGGGTGAAGGCAGAGCCAGTGTTATACGGTGGGTCGATAAAAATACACTTTACTCTGCCAGCGAATTCCTGCTCTAGGGCTTTCAATGCGAGTAGGTTGTCACCGAAGATGAGGCGGTTATCGAAGATGTCACTTTCTGTGAAACGGTGTGCTGCGTGATAGCTCTGTGCAGGGTCTTCGAGCAGGATGCGCGGCTCCAGCTTCGGCCGGTTCTCTTTGCCAATCCAAGTCAGCTCAAGTTTCTGCTTTTTACTCATTCCGTCTGTCCTTCTGCCGCAGGACTAGCCGCTTCGTTCGGCACTGCCACTGTCGGTGCTGGTGTCGCACTGGCAATAACGTTTGCTTGCGAGAGTTGAGTCATGACATCTCTGCTTAATGTCAGCGCAGAGTTCAAATTTCGGAAGATGGCAAGGTATCCCTGAGTCTGATCAAATATTGCTTCAGCTCGCGTGTAGATCGTCTCTGCTATTTCGAGTGTGTTTCGGGACAGTGAGGCTTGATCCTCGGTGGTCAGAACTATTTCTGACTTGTCGATGATGTCGCGATGACGTCTAGCAACGACATGCAGGATGAAGAAGACAGCATGTCGGTAAAACATCATTCGACGTGATTGCGCGGTCTCGGCACGTTCGGAGCCCCTGAGGATTTCAGCAAGGTACTTGAAAACCGCTACTCGCCTAGCGAGAGCGATCCCCGAAAGAGAATCACTAAAGAGCAAGGCGTAGTAGGGAGCATTGCGATCATAGAGCTGGCCTTGCTCTTTCTTGGCAATGACCGCCAATTCAGTTCGGCCTTTCAAGCTGGCAAGAGCCAGCGCGGCTTGCTGGATTGTGATGACGTTGGCATTATCAGGGTCGACTTGGCCGGTCGGACGGTACAGATACGTGATACCAGAAAGAATTAGCTCTCTCCGCAATCGCTCTTGGTTGGGATCGAGCGCGGCGAAGTCGATTCCACTGACCGCATTTTGTGTATTGCGAGCTTGGGTAATACTTTGCCCCAGGGCACCGTCCGCCTCTCCAATCTCAATGAGAGTTATCAGGACATACGCTTCATTGGAAACGGCACCTGAGGTCGTGGCGGATTTATCGATTGCGCCTACAGTCTGCGCACCGTTCACAATTGAAAGTGCCTTTAAGGCGAAGATCCCTTGCGCCTGTGTTGCACCAGGCTTTGGAACGATGGAGGTGCAAATGGCGGTGAGACCATTGTTCAGATAAAACAATTCGCTTGGCTTGTCAATGAGTGTGGCGATGATGGCATCGTTAACAGGCTGCGATCCTAGAAAATGGCGAATGTTCTTCTCAAAAAGTCCCGTTCCATGATCCTTATATAGAACAGCGAGTTCGGCAGCAGAAACAAGACCGTAAAATGATCGGCGAGGAGCATCTACACCGTGCCAGCTCCTGAGGGTCATATCAATGTTGACGGGCGCGACCAAATGCTCCGCTGTCAGCCAAAGATGGACCGCAGCCGCCCCGGAATCTTTCCATTCGAAACGAGTTGAAAACTGATTCAACTCAACTTTAAGAGCGTCCAGGTCCGAGATGGCGTGAGGTCCTAGACTCGTGCCCAGATGAGCCTGAAATCCGACGACCACTAAACCTGCGGTATCTAAAGCATCTTCAACTTCGGGTTGCACCCTGGCAAAGTCCGCATTGAAACGTTCGTATCGACCCTCAATCAGGTCTTTTATGCCACCGCAGAATTTTCTATTTTCTCCCTGATCCGGTGCGTCACCGATTTTAGATTGCACTACGAAGAGCCGATTTTGAACGTGATCGAAGTGGATCGCATCGATTCCGTTGTCGTCGTAACCGTCAACCACGGCAAATACGGCTTGAGCTGGAGCGACATTCGCGAGTTTCTGAATCGCGAAGGCCGCTAAGGACCTGCTGAGTCGATTCTTTTCTTGCTGTTCCGCCTCGGTGATCGTGGCAGGTGCCTGGATCATCGAGAAGTAGCGAGCCTTCAAGGCTTCTTTGATCTGGATTTTGAGCGCGTCGTTATCAGGCATGGTCTCTCAGTTGCCATCGGATTGTGAAAAGGCGTTTCAAAGTAACTGTCTGCTTCAGCTTGCCTTCGATCTTCTGGATCAGGTCTTCACGTTGCTTGTCAACCTTATCCTGGGCATCGAATAAAGACCGCCGCTTGTCGTTTCGCTGCGACTCCAACTGCGTATCTGCTTCTGGGTGGAGAGCTTCTCCTCAAGTGTAAGGGCTGACGTTGCGGCTCGTCGCGCTTCCTTGATCTGGCGATCCAGCTCCTTGATTTCTCGTTCAAGCCCGAGCTTCAGGTCGTCTGCCCAGCCATCCAGCTTGTCTGCCTCTTCCGCGAAAAATTGGGCGTTGCGCTGGGAGATCTCTCGCTTGATTTCTTCTGCCGTTCCTCAGTCTGGGCGGAGAGGGCGCTATCTATTGGTTGCGTTACGACCTCGATTCCGAGTCGATCCCTGGTAAGCTCAGGAGTCTGCGCCGCTACCTGCTGATCCAGTGCCACTCCTAGTTCCGTCATCCCGGCGAAAATCAAGTGATCCTCTGCTTGGTCGAGTGCCTCAACTGAAAGGCATGACAGCTCAACCAGCCAGATTTTCCCACCAACGGCTCCAGCAGGGACACCTTTCCGGTGCGTCCGCTGTAGTCGAATTTGACCTCGCCCTGGGGGAGCTCACGTACTTTGGCGCGTTCGAGAAGCGCTTCGGCGAGGGGGTGATTCAGACGATAGAGGTGCGACGTCGCCCGAACGTCGGGGAAGCTCGTATAGCCCCAGGGGGATCTCGGCCTCCCTGGCCGTAAATGGCAGGCTTTGAGGCGGAAGGCGGAGTCACTCAGGAATTCCGCATGCCCTATGAGTTCATGTCTGTGACGTGCATTAGGAATCGCTCAAATCGATTGAGGAAAGCGCGGGCCGATTCGTCGCGAATTCTTAGCTTCTCGCGAACCTCGTCGTCGAAATTTTCGAGTAGCTTTCGGCCTGTTGTGGTCATCGCCTCGTTGATCTCAAGGCTAATTCAAGCTGAAGCTGTCGAATGCGGCCTTGATTTCCTGGGATCTGGCGGCAACGCTGATAGATGTCGGCAATCCGCTTTTCGAAGTCAACACCGGACTCGATGGCACCGAGTACCTCGTCGCTGGCACCGAAAACTCCTTCGAATAGCTGGAATTTCTCTGAGAGTAGTTGGATAGACACGTTCGTCAGCGGCGTTGCTGCGATTTAGAAAATTGACGACAACAACATCATGCTTCTGCCCGTAACGATGGCAACGGCCTATACGCTGCTCGATTCGCTGGGGATTCCAAGGAAGATCGTAGTTCACGACCAGGGAGCAGAACTGGAGATTGATGCCCTCTGCTCCCGCTTCCGTGGCAATCATGATTCGGCCTTCCTCGCGGAAGTAGTCCACGAGAGCAGAACGCATATCAGCGGTTCGTGACCCAGAGATGCGGTCCGTTCCCTGATGCCGTTGCAGCCAAGCGGCTGTAAATCTGTTTGGAGCGATCATCTGTGTTTGAGCCATTGAAAAGGACGACGCCGTCGGCAAACGGACTGTCCGCCAGAACCCGGAGCAGGTAACTTTGCGTCTTCCGTGACTCCGTGAAGATGATTGCCTTTTCGTCGGCTCCGATCTCATGGGCTTTTGCAAAGGCGATATGAAGCGCTTTGAGCAAAGCCTTCCCTTTGGCATTGTGCTCGATGGATGATGCTAGTCGGGCGAAACCTTCAAGGTCTGCGATCTCCTGTTCGATTGCCGCGCGGGTCGCGTCGGAGAGGTCTTCCGTGACCGGGTCGTCCTCCCACTCATCCGCAGTCTCGTCCAGAGCCTCGTAGTCCTCCTCAAGATGGTCTTCGAGGGCTGCATCAGGTTGCCGCTTTAGTAATTTGGCCCTGAGGCGATCTGCCATTGAGGTTAGTGCTCCAGCAATGGCGAAGGTCGATGATGCAAGCAGCTTTCTCAGCACAAGCGTCATAAGTGAGCGCTGGCTGGCGGGGAGAGCTTGGAGGTTGTCCCTCAATAGGTAGTTAGAGACCGCGTGGTAGAGTTGGTCCTCGCTCTGCTCCGGAGTGAAATTCTCGACCAATGGAAGTCGCGTGGTATACGGAATGTAGCTGGTGACTTGCCGCCGCAGGGTTCGATGGCATACAGGCTTTAGACGGGACTTGAGTGTCTGAAAGACTTGTTGTTGGCTCAGATTCGAGAATTGTTCTCGAAAACTTTTCAGGTCGCCAAACGTGTGCTCGTCAATAAAGCTTACGAGACCAAATAATTCCAAAAGCGAGTTCTGCAGGGGAGTTGCGGTTAGGAGCAATTTAGGTGCGTGGGCGAGCGCACGTTTGAGGGTGTTAGCGATGATGTTGGCCGGTTTGTAGACATTGCGAAGCCGATGAGCCTCATCAATGACTACCAGATCCCAAGGGGTGTTAGATACATCGGGTGCCTTGCCGCAGGCAAATTGATAGGAGCAGATGACGATTTCTCTGCTCTCAAATGGACGGAAATTGCCATGCTTGATTTCCGAGTTATAAGACTTTGCCTCAAGAATCCGGCAGGGCAGGAAGAATTTTTCCGTCACCTCCTGAAACCACTGCTTGCGAAGATTCGAAGGTGTGATGATCAGAATGCGACGTTTTCGTTCTGCCCACTTTTGAGAGAGGACAAGTCCGGCCTCTATGGTTTTTCCTAAGCCTACTTCATCCGCCAACAATGCGCCCTTTGCGAGCGGAGAGTTGAATGCGAACAGCGCTGCATCGACTTGATGAGGGTTTAGGTCTACCTGGGCGCTTGCGACGGCACCAGCCAATTTTTCCGCACTGTCCGAGGAGCATCGCTTGGTGAGCTCGTGCGCGAAATACTTTGCATGATACGGCGTGAGATTCATCGGGTCTCCTGCCGTGACAACTTTTTGAGTAATTTGTCCAAAGGCATGATCTCTGTCATTGTGTCGTGCTTGTAACTCTCCTGCCCTGGGTAAACGACGACCTGATGGTTGGCTTTGATGTCGGAGCAGCCAATATAAAAGCCTTTACTGGGCTTCGGATCGCTAAGTGAACGCTTCATCTCAATTGCCCATCGTTCATTTGGAGCGGTTTCCAAAACTAGGTCAATCTCGGCTCCGACAGAGGTGCGGTAAAACCACGCCTGTGTGTTGGCCGGTACCGCGCTCAAGATGTTTTCTATGAGCATTCCCTCCCAGCTCGATCCGACCACCGGATGCCCCAATAAGGCCTCCTGATCGCGAATCCCTAGCAGCGTATGTAGAAGTCCACTATCCCGGACGTAGACCTTTGGGGAGCGGACAAGACGCTTGCCGACATTGGAAGCCCATGGCTGCAGACGACGGACAAGCAGGAGATCAACCATGATGTCGAGATATCTGCCGACCGTTTGGCCGCTGATTCCCAAGCCCGCCGCAAGCTGCGCCCCGTTCAGCATCTGGCCCTGATTGTGTCCGAGCATCTGCCAAAAGCGGTGAAGCGTCTCGGCTGGAACGCGTGGACCTAACGAGGGAACGTCGCGTTCCAGATAGGTCTGGATGAAGGCCGTGCGCCATTCGAAGCTCTGAACTTCGGTTTCCGCGAGATAGCTGTCTGGGAAGCCGCCGCGCACCCAAAGAGCCTGGCCGGCATTGGGGGAGAAACCAACTACTTCGCTTTCCAGGAATGGGGTCAGCTCCATATAGGCGATTCTGCCCGCAAGCGTCTCCGCAGATTGCTGCAAGAGATCAATAGAGGCTGATCCGAGTAAAAGGAACTGGCTGGTGCGTTTCCCTTTTCGCTTTCTCCGGTCGATCAAGCTACGCAGAGTTTGAAAGATTCCTGGAAGACGGTGGATCTCGTCCAGGATCACGAGCCGATCTTCGTAATCGGAAAGGTAGAGTTCTGGGTCCGCAAGCTTGGCACGATCTGAAGGGAGTTCCAAGTCGAGGTACAGCGCTGAATTGTCAGCGTCGCTGGTGAGACTGAGGGCAAGCGTAGTTTTGCCAACCTGCCTGGGCCCGAGCAAAGCAACGGCGGGGAACTGACCTAAAAGCTGAAGGAGCCGGGTTTTGGCTGCACGCTGAATCATACCTTGCAATTATTCCACAACACGGAAGAAATGCGAGGTAAATCTCCACCCCGACGCATCCAATATCCCTCCCTTTGCGGGTTTTGAAACGGGGCTCACAACACCCGGGAGCGCATGCATTCAGATCACTGCGAACGGGCGACTGGAAGGACTTGGTGGTCCAGCGCAAAGCTAAGGCTGAATCTGCAATTTCGTACCGAAGATGTGCAATTTGAATGTGACGCACATTGCCCCTCTAAAGGTACATATGTGCGGCAGGATATCTTGCACAAAACAAATCAGATGGAAGAGCGAAGTCCTCAAAGTGCGTCTGCGCTTTATGTTCCACTACCGCACTTTACCTCAGAGACACCTGACGCCCCAGAATTCCCCCACCGCTCTCCGACCTCTGAAAGGGCGGTCTTCGACCGCAACAAAATCCGCACCTTGGCAGACAAAGTCTCATTCACCCTCACCGCTTGTGACGATGAGGGAAAGTGCGGCCGAATGCTGCCTTGTGCCGCAAAGTGAGAGAAGGTGAGGGCCGTCAACGAGATAAATCGAGGGCCGCCTTGCATCAATGAGAATCCAATGGCAAACTCTTATTGAAATGTACTCCTCAATAAATATCGAGGTCACTGAGGTGAAGGCGCTGGCCGAACGGCTCCGGGCTAGAACGGATCTCCTTCCGCTCAAGGCCAGGGGGCTGAAGAGATTTGCGGTGGAGTTGAACGCCATTTCAGAAGTCGGTCTTCCCTGGAAAGCGGTCTGGCGGATATTACGGGATGTGGGCTATCAGGGAACATACCGGCAATTCGTTGCGATGGCGAATAGGCTCACAGGCAATCCCGCCTTGCCTAAGACGAAGACCAAGAACCTCCCCGCGCCGGTCGCAGAAAGGCAATCACCGCCCGCTGTCGCTGCGCCGGTTGCAAATCAGGGTACCGCACAAAATGCCAAACCCGAATGGCAGATTCGAAGAGAGGCAGCTATGGCGGAACTGGATCGTCAGGCGGAAGAGAACCGGGCAAGAGAGGCGCGGCTCAATCGGCCAAAGCTTTTCAACCCTGCGCCATTCAAAGGCAGGAGTGCGGAATGATCGAACGATAGAAAGGCAAGGAAAGCAGTGTTGTTCGCGTTTGCAAATGTCCCGATGAGGTGAGAGATGGAACTCCTGAATACCCCTACTACGCATGAACCGTTCGTCGCTCCGGAACGTGCTGCGGACTTCCTGGCCCTGTCACGAAAGACGGTGCTCAAACTGGCACGGAAAGGCGATCTGCCCGCGCATCCGGTAGGTCGTGGAGTCCGCCAGATGTGGCGATTTCGCCTCTCGGAACTCTCTCGATGGTTGGAGTGTGAAGCGGTAAAATTGGACCAGCCATCGGGGTCGGAATAAGAGGAGTTTCTCTTGAATCGACCACGGTATCAACACGGCTTTTTCAGCCGTCATCAGCGCAAGAAGGGGCCGGAAGTCTGGGTTTATCGATGGCGGGATATTGACGCCAAAGGCAAACCCAAAATGCGTGCTCTTGTAATTGGTTCAGTGAAGCAGTACCCAACGGAAACCGCCGCATGGAAGGCTGTTTCGACACTGCGCCTCGACGTTAACCACCACACCTCCCGCCCTGAAGGGTTGCCGGAGACTTTCGAACAGTTGGTAGAGCACTATCGGTTGATCGAATTGGATCTGGAAAAAGAATCGGAGCGGAAGGTCGTACAGACCAAGCAAACCTACGCTGTTTATCTAAAGGCGAGAATCGTTCCCCGTTGGGGCCATTACCGTCTTCGGGAGATCAAAGCAGTTGCTGTAGAGCGGTGGCTTGGCTCCATCGACGATTTAGCGAATGGAACCAAAGCGAAGATCAAGGGCATCATGAGTGAAGTTTTCCAACACGCGATCCGCTACGGCTGGCTCAATGACGGAGAGAACCCCATCTTTGCGGTCCGCCAGAGCACTAAGCGGGAGCGGGTCACGGAACCTTTGGAAGTGGCGGAGTTCCGTGCGCTCATATTGGAGCTGCCGCAGAAGATGCGCGTCATTGGCATCGTGGCGGCGACTACAGGACTGCGCATTAGCGAGGTCCTGGGCCTGAAATGGATGGACATCGATTGGAAGACGTTGCAGATGGACGTTACCCGGTCGGTCGTGGACGGCATTATTGGGAAGTGCAAAACTGAGACTTCCCGCAGGCCGGTTCCCATCGATGAGCTGACTACTGCCGAGTTGCTGGCCTGGAAGCGTGAAACTTGCTACGGGGAGCCGGAGGACTGGGTCTTCGCCAGCGAACGAGTTCAGGGCAAAATGCCGCCCTGGGCCGATACGCTTCTGGATCGCTTCCTGCAACCTGCCGCAAAACGGGCCGGAATCACAAAGTGGGTCGGCTTCCACACTTTCCGGCACACTTACTCAACGCTGCTCAAAGCGAACGGGGAAGATGTCAAAGTGGTGCAGGAATTGATGCGCCACGCAAACATTTCCACAACGATGAACATTTACACGAAAGCTCTGACTTCAGCCAAGCGCGAAGCGCAAAGCCGTGTGGTTGATGTTCTTCTGGACCGTTCGAGGAATGTCGCGCAAAGTGCTGCGGAGGATGCAGCATGAGAACCAACGTATCGAAAGCGTATCGCGTTTTTCTGCGAATCCGCTAAGTTGTTGGGTTTATTGGTGGACCTGACCGGGATCGAACCGATGACCTCTTCCATGCCATTTCGTAGGGCGAATGAATCCGGGTAGAGAGCAATCGTTACGAAGCGATACAGAACGGCAGCATCCATGCGTGTTTTGAGCGGGTTCGCTGCCTTTTCTGTGCAGCCGAGTGACACTGCCGGAGACAGAGTCGCATGTGTAGGGATGGCACGGTTATGACACAAGCCATGACACAGTCTCCAAGGGAACCGATTCGCCCAAGGCCCAACTTGCCTGAGTTTCGGAGGTTGTCCGGCCCCCACCCCCGGCGAATGGCTCCGACGAATTTTGCTCATTCGGGAGGAAAAAAATGGGAGAGCAGAAAAATAAATAGCAAATATATGGCTCTGCTATACGGCTCTGCCGATTTCGACGGGTGATTCCGCACCGAAACCCGGGATGGCTGGCACAAAGAGAAGTAGCATGGCGGCATGAAGGCCATCCTCTGTCTTGCCCTCACCGTGCTACAAGTGAGCGGGTGCAATCAGCCTCAATCCGCACATCCTCCAACGAAACCCATTCAGCCCTACCAGCGATTCGTTCCTCTACCGACTCCGCAGGCGCAGATGATGGGCGTTCCTTGGACGGGCTACTTCGCACTTGATACTCAAGTCGGGCAGCTATGCCTTACTTCGGGTGTTTATATTCCAGAGAAGTTCAGCCAATTGCCTACATGCGAAGAGGATTTGAAAGCCCACCCGACACCGGGACAGCCCCAATAGGTCATTGCGTAAAGTACGTACCTCCCGGGTGTTTGTGCTCCGGGGAAAGCGGCGCGAAGATGACTAGCGTTGGCTTCTCTTGTCGCGTATTGTCCATCATTTGTCACGCGTGCAAAGCCCTTTCGGCGGACTCATGCGTAACTGTTGCATACTTGGCGTGATGAATCCCTAGATCACACGCGGCGGGATACCTTCCAGCAACCGTTCAACTGAGGTTGCCGGGATTCGCACTGCGCGCTTGCTGAGGCGGGTGGCCTTGATCTTCCCGTTCCTGATGTAGCGGTCCAGCGTGCGAACCGCTATCTGGAGCGTGGCGGCTGCCTGTTTTTTGGTAAGCCAGTCCGGGTTGATTACGGGTGTTGTCTTCATAATGCTTTGGAGACGCGAGGGACGTGGGAAGAGGGCTTCCCGTTGACGACTTTCTTCATCAACTCCGTGAACTCGCGGAAGTCACCCGGAGTCGTTAGGGCCGATTCCTTTGGCGGATGATCCTTCACTGGATTGACCCACGTTTTGGGCGTAGAGCGTGTCGTCATGCGGGTATGATACGCGCACACATGAGATGCCGCTGGATTGTGGTTTCGTGCCTTGGCGTTAGTATGTTTCCGTCATCGGTTCATCCGACAACGATTGTCCTGGCCGCCCGCGACAAGACTGTCTTTATCGGAATCGACAGCAAACGAAGTGCATATGACGTATCGGCTGGGAGGGTTGATGCGAATTCAACGATCTGCAAAGTGGAGCAGTACGGAACAATCGTCGTAGCCCACTACGGAACCGATGTCCTCCGAGTAAAAAATGAATTTGCAAAGTGGGTGACGGTCTTCAACAGCGAGCCCATCGTGCAAAGGGCTCTGCGCCCGCCCGGAACTCTCACCGAGAGAGCCAACAGGCTGGATACGGCCTTCTGGCCTGCTTATCAGGCGATCATCAGAGACGTTCCCAAACTGAACCCGAAATTGCGGGGTGGAGTCCAGCGCATGGTGAAGGAGATCGACTTCGTTCTGGCTGGCAAAGGGCGCAGCGGTCTCCCGGAAGCGATTGTTCTGGAATTCACCACCGAATTCGATGGATTTCTTCCCTTTCCACAAAAACGAAGATGGTCGGTTCCATACAACAAATCCCAGGCCGCCATCGGGCTCACCGTCAAACAGCCCTTGGACTTGGAGAGTAACGGGGTCGATAGTGGAATTCTGAGCTATCTGGATGCCGCGGCTACTGCCCATTCCGACGCGGTGGGCAAGCCGTTCACGATTGTTCGGATTAGTCCCGATGGTCATATTCACTACGAGCAGGCAGGCAAATGCCATTAGTGCGATCTTCGTAGACATCGCTTTTCTCCCAGACCTAGAATTAGGCGCAGGATCAGCGAGCCATAAAACGCTTTGATGGGTTAGGTCTGGACTTAGCCCCGGCTATTCTTTGGCCGGAAGAGAGGGGCACACAGTCTCAATCCTCAGAAATGAGGGTAAGGGTGTGGTGTGCGTGAGTCAAGATGCAAAAGAGTGGAGTGCAGTGATGATTTACGTCTACGGTGACGAGAGCATGGACGAGAAAAAGGAGCGCGTCTGTGCAGTCGCCTTCAATCATCAGGGGCACTTCGGTCACGCGGCGGGAATCACTTTTCCGAATCCGGGCGAGGGATATTGTGGATTAACGCCTTCCGCCCGATGATTCGCCCCGCCGAACCGTCAAGGTTTACCGGCTTCCCGTCCAATATTGATACCAGCTGAAAGGCTAATTCATCCTCTGCGCTCGCCTTCCGAGCATCCAGCAGCGACCAGGCAGCCGCCCGCGATTGCAGGGAGCGCAATGGGTAATCACTCGGCTTCAAACTGCCTCATTCTCGCTTTCGCGGCGTTTAAGCGTGCTGCGAGTCTTCCCCGTTCCGTGTTCTCTTTCCCGGGCGGAATGTATATGGGTGTCCACTGTCGCGGACGTTGTCCAGACTCCCTCCGCTGGCGGGCGGCATTGAGCGCTTCGGCAAGGCCGGTGCAATCGAGAGGTTTGTCCCAGTCATCCTCCGCTTCACTTGCCTTCCGTGCCACCAGCAAGGCCCTGGTTGCCGCTCTGGATTGCGGAGAGCCCAGGGGAAAGCGTCCGGGCCTGATGCCTGAATCTGTTGCGCCTAGAGCCTTGTGGGAGTCGCGATTAGCCATTTAATCCGCCTGATCGACTGTAAATCCCTGTTGCGGGTAGGGACACAGTGAAACGACGATCCCTATGAAGCTCTCAATGGTGCTGACCGATTATCCCAGAGAGTTCGTGCGGGATAAGTACACGCGGCCTGGGAGTTACTTCTGTTCTGCCTGAAGTTACTTCGGAATTGCAGGCAGAGCTCGGTACACCCGTTTTTCTCTGTACAAGGCCCGCGGTATGTGGTCTAGTTCGTATTCAGACTTTCAATCATTCTTGGCATTAGCGCTAGAGTCCGCGCACTTTCGAACTCCAGCCTGGCCACTCCCTGTCTTGAGGAGCACCGATGTTCGATTGCCGCAAATTCCTGCGCTTTTCCGTCCTAGTCTTCTCCGGCGTTGTCTCTCTGGCTGGCTGTTCCACACCGTCGCTTCGCTCGATCACCGTCACGCCCTCTGCTGGTTCCACTGTAATGACGGCTCCGGGGCAGAGTGCACAATTCAGGGCCACGGGGACCTACGCGCAGGGATCGCACCCTCCAACGACGACAGACATCACCACGATGGTGACCTGGTCGTCGAGCAGCCCTTCGGTGGCCACCATCAATTCTTCTGGAATGGCAACAGCCGTAGCGTCCGGCGCGACGACGATCACGGCGGCGGAGAACGGAGCCTCTGGTCTCGAGCAGGGTACGTCCACCGTGCAGGTAACGCTGGTGACCCGAGATCTGACATCTCTGTCCCTACTGCCCGCGTCCCAGACGCTCCTGAACGTTGGTCAGACCACGCAATTTACCGCCACCGGCACCTACACCACCTCACCGACAACCCAGGATCTGACCCACCTGTCCAGCTGGGGTTCCACCAACACGAGTGTAGCCACGATCAATGCTTCAACCGGACTCGCGACCACCACGGTTCCAGGCTCCACAACCATTGTTGCAACCGCCACGTCTCCGACCGGATCCTCCGTCGTTGGAACCGCCACATTGAGTGTCACCGGGGCCTCTGCAACCGGCCTGACTTCGATCACAATCATTCCTTCATCGCAGCCGATCACGGTGCTCGGACAGTCGGCCAAGTTCGTGGCGATCGGTAACTACACGGGGTCTCCCCTGCGACGCAAGACCTAACAAACCAGGCTGCGTGGTCCACTAGCGATTCCAGCGTCGCCACAGCGGCGTCTGGCACATCGGGCGGCGTCGTCACCGCCACCGGCTCGGGGACAGCAACGGTCACGGCGATCGCTCCCTCCTCGAATGGCGCGACGATTGTCGGAACATCAACCATCAACGTGTCGTCCTCGGCTGCTCCAGGACTCACCGCAATCACGATCATCCCTGGCTCGCAGCCGGTTCTGCATCCAGGCGAGACCTCTCAGTACATCGCCATCGGAACCTTCACCGGGATCACACCAGCGACCCAGGACATCACCAACTCTCCACAGCTCCATTGGGTGTCCAGCGATGTACGGGTGGCGACCATCAACTCCTCGGGTTTGGCCGTCCAAGCTGGCGCCGGGGTAACTGCGATCACCGCCGAGTGGATCCAGACCGGAAGCCCGGTTATCACAGGCGCAGCAACCTTTAGTTCCTCACCCGACGGCGACCTCACGCTTCCGATCCTGTCGATCTACAAGGTCGGCAACGGCGCGGGCACAAGACATCAACGATTACAACCGTACCTGCACCGACACCGCCGCCGCTGAACTGCGGCACGGGCACCACCTGCACAGGCTACTTCCCTCTCGGTACCACGGTGACTCTTACCGTGTCGCCGCGTGCCAGCAGATTTCGGAGGCTGGTCCTCCAACTGCGCAGTCGTACCTGGTCCAATCGGCTCATGCACCATCACCTTGAACGGTAATGAGGCGGTCGGAGCGATCTTCTACTAGAGAGGGCTTTGTTTCAGGCTAGTTGTCGGAAACGGCGGGATACTCTTCCCGCCCAATCCATTCACCTTCCGAAATATCCTATGATCACCGAGAGCCGCCGCTACCCGGTTACGCCAGCCGTGGCCCGGAACCACTCCGGCAGCGTTCCCGACTGCGCGTAGGATTCCAATTCCTCAGTGCTCATCCGGTCGAATAGATCATTCATCGAAATTGTTTCCGTCCTGTCGATCCATTCACCAGCCGCATTGATCTTCGCGTATGCTTGCACCGCAGCGACGACGGCAGAGGCAGTCACGTCCACCTCGCCAGCCTTTTCGATGATTCGCTCCAGATGCCGCCCGGATGTTGCGCCGTCGCTTCTCAAAGAGTCCCAGCGCGTGAGCGTGGCGGTAGACGCTCGCCCTGTCTGCCAGCCCGAATTCCTCCGCGATGGCCGCCGGGGAACGCCAGCCGATGAAGGCAGCTCTCAATCTCTTCCCGCTGCGCGTGGTGGCACACAGAGCAAGTTCGCTTGATGCCTTCCGACGCTCACCGTCCCTTCCGGATTGCGCTCTTGACTCATGGTGCAATTGTGGCTCATCTGCGGGCACGTTTGGAAGCATTCCCTCGTTCTGGCAGTACAATTCGCGTCACGGTCCAACAATGCCACCTAAGGAAAGGTCTACCGCATGAGACTCAGGATCGCCACGTCCATTGTCCTCACAGCACTGCTCGCCCAGCCTTGCCTCGCGCAGACCTCAGAGCAACTCCACACCATGCCTTCCTCAGCCGAGATTCTGGAGTTGGCCAACAAAGCCGATGAAAATATCCGGGGGTTTGAAAAGGCCCTCAAAGCGAGCGCGCCTTATTTGGATAAGGACACAGTACAGGGCGATCAGGCGGCGGTGGACGCCGCCCATGCCGCCATCAGCGCAATTCGCAAGAATGGCCCTTCGATGTACGTCCTTGTAGGTCTGCTGTCGTCCCTAGATGATCTGACGTTAGACGCGGCGCGAGCCAGCCGAATCATTATCCTCGCAATGGGTCAAAACTCGTTCAAGGACAGTTCCGCCCAGGGTTCTGCAACCGCCGCCGGAATGGCTCTGATCACTTCAGAAAATTCGCTCTATGACATTTCGGACCTGTTCCTGCATGTGACGCTCAGGTATGCCGCCGCCGAGAATGATCTGATGGTGGAGTTGCTGAAGAAAGTGAAGTGAGAGGCGACGGTGAATCTCAGAGAGGGAACGCGACGGCTGGCGCTGCTCTTGGGAGTGGCGGGGGCAATTCTTGGCGGGTTTGCTTCGTACAGAGAATTGCAACCCGTCCAGGAACAGCAGGCGAGCCACAACAGATTTGAGCAGCTGGCTACATCCTCTGTGGCCCAACAGGCACACCATTCCATTGAGATTGCGTGCGCCCAAGACCCATCAAATAACCAATGTGGCGACGAAAGCTATCCTCCAATGTCCGAAGTCAACAGCGGTGGGATCAAGACGATTTACTGGAGCAAAGACTATCGGGCACAACTAATCCAGACCGAGGATGGACAAAATCTCTTTCCGGCACCCGCCCCCTCCGCATCGAGGTATCTCTTGGTTGCGCTCTTGCCCATCCTTGGATTCCTCATTCCGTGGGGCGCGATTCGGGCAATTGGATGGGCCGGAGCCGGATTCGTGGAGTCCTCAAGGTAGCCTGCCGAAAGAGGAGCATCCAGCTCGGAGCCCTTCCTATTTCAGTGACGGGTGTGACAGATGCTCCCCTATAGACCGTTCACGCGCGCCGCGTTACGCGGCTTCGGATTCTGCCGGAGCATCACTCTTAGGGCTTTGAGTTTCGGCAGTATTTCTCTTGGTAGAGGATGGGATCATTCTTCTTCCCGCTGCCGCTTTTCAAGACGCGGTGCTCGGCTTCCAACTGCTCAAGCGCCGATTGCAGGGTCGTCCGTGGCGTGCCTGTTGCTATCTCTAGCCGCTTTACGGTGAGTTTGCTTCCTGGTTCACTGCCCAGCGACTCCATCACGCGCTTCATTGCCAAGGGAACGGCCACAGCGTCCGAATGCCCAAGTACCTGATACGCCCCGGCGGTGAGTGCGATGGTCAACTCGCGATGGAGTCTCGTCAAAACGCGAGAGAGCTTCAATCTTTCGATGCGTCGCCGAGTGGCTTCCCTCCGGCCTCTTCAACTGGAGAACGATGTCAACAGCGCCCGACAGCGCGTTGCTACCTCGCCCCGACTCTCCGACAGAACCGCTTCCCTTCCGTTCATGACGATTTACCAAGACGGCCAGCCCTTCATCTCTTGCTTTCTGGAGTGGCAACATTCCCGCGAGCATATCCCCGGAGCTGTTCTCCTTGTCGCCGCTGAGTTTTGCGAATTGAGCAAACGTATCCACCACCAACACTGGCGCTCCGATTGCCTTCGCATATTGCACAGCCTCAGCCACCACTCGCGCCCAGGCTGTAGTCTCTCCATCGCACACCGCGTGCGTTTCCTTCCAAAACAGAATGTGAAAGTCTTCGGACTCCTCTATTCCGGCTCTCTCAAGAGCAGCCCTAAAGGATGTGGCTGACTCTTCCGTTAGGTAAACTATTCGGCTCTTTACGGTTGGATGACCTAAGAAAGTCTGCGCCTGCAAGAATCGCTTTGCACATCGCTAGCGCGAATGTTGTCTTACCTGCGCTCTTGGGCGCACCGTCCAACTCCGTGATTACCTCTCGCGCAAGCCATGGCTTAGCAGACCCACTCGACGGGTTCAGACTTCAATTCAAATAGCTCTTTTGCAGTGATGAAATTCATTCTGCCCAAACTCCAAGTGCATACATGAGGGAACGTTCGGCAGAATGAGCCGCCGCTTTTCTCATGCTCTGAAAATCGAGGCGCGATCCATCTTCGAGCGTTGCGCCGTTATGAATTTCGCTCCGGCAGATTTGCGCAGGCTTCGACGAACTGCTCCAACTGCGTCCGGGGCGAAAAGCAGCCTGCGGCAAATTCTGACGGGCCGCAAACGATCCTGCGGACCCATGCGCCGGACTGTGTGCGGGGTGACCCGGAGCATGTCGGCCACTTCCATCAGCGTCAAAAGCCGTTCGGTGCTCACTTGGCACCTGCCTTGCTCTTGCCCGTCTTGCCATTGAGGTAATTGCTCCAAGGCTATGGGAGTGATGAGCACCCGCCGTCCGACGCGCATTACTTTCAATGCTCCCTGTTTGATTGCCGCGTGGATAGTGCGCTCGGATAATCCGCACTCTTCCGCTGCCACCTTTACCGAAAAACTAATTGCCATTTTGCGACTCTCCTCTTGACTTCTTGCACAGAGTGGCACAAACTTGCATTGATATGAAAGTACAACATCATATCAACACGGGGGAGCGCGGATATTGGTACCGATGCTCACGGGTTGAGTTCATTGGCGAGACAGTCAAATGGGAACTCGGTCCGGCCTCGCGTTACAGCTTTTATGAGGCCTACGAGAAGACCCCTCACAGTCAACTAATCGAGGCAGCCGATGACGTTGCCCTTCGGGGCTTTGTGAAGTCGTGGGGTCCGCTCCGCTTCACTCTAGATTCTTGGAGCGGCAGCGATCCTATCGAGAACTACAGCGATCGAGAGCGCGACAAGCTGAAGGCGACGGTACAGGTTTCTCGCATCCGTTGAAGACAACGAAATGCAGCGATTCGCGCTTTGAAACAATTCTTCGGAGTCCTTCGCAAATTCGTCTCTTGATGAATATTTCTCTTTCCCCTGCGTCAGCACTCTCCAGATTCCGGGAGACCTGCAATCAGGGTTCGATCAGACATTCCAGGATTGGTTAGAAGGCGCGACCCCTCAGCAGATCGAATCAGCAACCGTCACCGTTGCGCCCATGCTTTCGCTCTCGCCTCTCACCTCCTTCCGATTCCTCGTAGATCGGAGACGGACGACGCAATGTTTTGAGGGCCGAACTTGGCCTCTCTTCGCTAAGTGACGCCCTTAACTGGATGGTCTGGCAGGATGTGTTCCAAAACCACCCGTTATCAATTCTGCGCGGAGTGCCGGCAAGCTGTTTCAGCCGCGCACTGCGCCATGAGAAGAAATTCTGCTCTTCCGATTGTGCTCACCGGAAGACAGCGAGGGAGTGGCAGCAACGCAAACGCAAAGAGGAGAGGAGAACGAATGGCACTAAAAAAACGCGGTAAGACGTGGCACTGTCATTTCGTCGTCAACGGGCAACGATTCCGGCAGTCCTCGGCACAACGGACTGGCGAGAGGCCCAGGCCAAAGAGAAAGAACTGATAGCGCGAGCCTCAGAGGGGAAGTTGTCACCAGACCTCGACTAGCCTTGCTCGTCAGCCGTTCGGATTGGCGGCAGACGACTATGTGACCGCTCGGAAATTGGAACTTGCACCTGCCAGCCAAGCCAAAGAGAAGCAATTGCTGGTGCAGCTCCGGGCCTACTTCAAGCAAGAACCGCTGAAGGCGATCACAGCGAAGCGAATCACAGATTACCGGGCATGGCGGGCAGCAGCAAGAGTGAGGTGCGGATCCGCGCGACGCACTGAATGCCGAACTTGGCATTCTGCGCCGGATCCTGAAGCGGGCGAGACTCTGGGCGCGGGTTGCTGACGATATACGGCCCCTGAGAGAGCCGAGCACCATCGGGCGGGCCTTGACCGAGGATGACAAGCAGCGGCTGCTCAAAACGGCTGTAATGCGGCCTGAGTGGGAAACGGCGTATCTTGCCGCGATCCTGTGCCTGAACACGACCGCGCGGGGCTGCGAATTGAAGGGACTGCAATGGTCAGATATTGACCTCTTCGGCCGCACGGTGACGATCCGCAAGACGCAAGACGGCGGCAGGCGAGCGGATGATCCCCCTTACCAGCGTGGCGGCTTCCGCTCTGGCGCGGCTTGCGGACGCGGGCGGAATCCTTTGGCCCAGTGGAACCGTCGCATTACGTCTTCGCGGCGTTCGTTCCAAAGTTCAAATTCGACGATACGAACGTGGTCGGCTACGAGGTCACAGGGTTCGACCCGACCCGGCATATCAATAGCTGGCGGACGGCTTGGCGGTCGCTGACAAAGAAAGCGGGGCTGCCGGGATTCCGGTTCCACGACCTGCGGCACTGTGCGATCACGCAGCTTGCCGAGAGCGGGGCGGCGGACAGCACGATCATGGCGATTGCCGGACACGTCAGCCGCCGGATGCTGGAGCGGTACTCTCACGTCCGCATGGAAGCCAAGCGCACACGCGATGGAAACCCTCGCCAATAGCACCAGAATGGCGGGTTATGACACAAACCATGACACAAGCGGTTCGCTTGCGACGGTTCGGCCTGTCTAAGTTGTTGAGGAAGTTGGTGGACCTGATCGGGATCGAACCGATGACCTCTTCCATGCCATGGAAGCGCGCTCCCAGCTGCGCCACAGGCCCACTCTTTGAGGACTTGACCATTGTCGCCCGCCGTTCCGCTTTGCGTCAAACCAGTGTGGAAGCTCGCAGGAACAAAAGGAGATAGCGCGGTGTCTATATCGGCAGAGTGGGCGAGCACTCTGCCGCCGGCGGCGCAGTTTCCTCCACTCAGAAAATGAGGCGCAAACCCGAACGCGAGGGTTGGCACAGTCGTCTAAACCAAAGGTCTCTGGACAGCGGTAGCGCCCGGGGCCTAGTTTAAAGGGCACTCGGAATGGGGGCTCCCATGCGAGCTGAGGCGGCGATGAGCGATCTGGCAAGCGCGATCGGACTCCGTGCAGAGGAGCAGGAGCTCGTACGCGAACTCAAGAGCGGGTCCGAAGAAGCCTTCGCTCTGCTGATTGCCCAGTACAGCCAGCCAATTTACTCGTTGATTGCGCGCAGCTTGCGCGACCCGTCGGAGGCCGCGGACGTGACCCAGGAGGTCTTCGTCAAGGTCTTCCGCAGCATCTCGGGCTTCCACGGTGAGGCCAGCCTGCGGACATGGATCTACCGCATCGCGCTGCATGAGAGCAGCAACCAGCGGCGGTGGTGGAACCGGCACAAGAGGCAGGAGTTAGCCATTGATGCCCCGGTGGAGAACGAAGAGGGCGAGTGCACCTGCCTAGCAGAGACGCTGGCGACTGAGGATGCATCGCCCTTTGAGCAGGCCATGCGAACCGAGACCCGCCACAGAGTTGAAGCCGCACTGCGGCTGCTGCCCGACGCCTATCGCGAGGTAGTTGTATTGCGGGAGATTGAGGGCTTTGGCTATGAAGAGATTGCCGAGATCCTGAAGGTGAACCTTGGAACGGTGAAGAGCCGGCTGACTCGCGGGCGGGCGGCGCTTCGTGAATGCTTGAAAAATAAAGAGTTGGAACACGCGACCCAAACCGGCTCCACAGGGTTAGCCGATACACTGGAAGCGGTGATCTGATGAACACGCAGTCGCAAATCGAACAGATGCAGCCCGGGAGCGAGTGTCTAGCCGCTCAGGCTGCGTTCTCTTCGTATCTCGACGGCGCGCTGAGCGGCGTCCAGATGGCACGGGTGGCGGACCATCTGGCGGGCTGTGCCCCTTGCTCGGCGGAGTTTGACGCGTGGCGTGCGATGCAGACGGCCTTGAGTGACCTGGGACCGGCAAAGCCGCCCGCCCGGTTGCATCAACGGCTGCGGGCAGCGCTGGACATCGAACGTGAGCACGGGACGCATCTGCCTCTCTTCGCGCGGGTTGCGCTGATCTGGCGGACCTCAGTGGCGCCGCTGGCGGTGCAGACTGCGGGTGGGATGGCGGCGGCGGTGCTGCTGCTGGCGGGTCTGTTCCGGCTGTTTGGCCCGGGCGTTGAGGTCCAGGCCAATGACGATGGTCTGGCGCACCTGATTGCGCCGCGCTACCTGTACTCGCAGGTTCCGCCGACAGCAGTGGAGACCGGGCGCGACGTGCCGGTTCTCATTGATGCGAAGGTGGATACGCGCGGGCGGGTGTACGACTACACGATCATCGACGGGCCGAGCGACCAGGTCATCCGGCGGCAGGTGGAGCAGAACTTGCTGACCAGCGTGTTCAAGCCGGCGACGGTCTTCGGCGTGCCGGTGGACGGGCACGTGATGCTGACCTATATGGGTGTGTCTGTTCGCGGATAGGCGCGGTCGCTACGCAGTTAGCTGGACCGTTTGCCGGGTGTTATGCGGCTTCCATAGACTAAACGGGTGCGTCGAACCGGTACGGTACCCCTTTTGAAGTCTCTTCTCCAATCAGCCTGCGCGTTGGCTCTCAGCCTTGGGCTGGTGTGCCCTGCTGCACATGCGCAGAATTCGTCTTCGTCCTCGGCGCCTCCGGGGCAGCAGGCAGTGGACGACACGAATCCGACGACACGTCCGCGGGCCGCTCAGATCGAACCCGGCGGAGCTGCGGTGACGCTGGAGACGAGCGAGCCGCTCTTCCAGATGGCCGCGGCGCTCAACGCCTGCGGCTACGACGCGGACCTGGATCGCTCGGCGCCTGTCCGGGCCGAGGTGCGCGCGGACATGAACGCTGCGCTGCAGCAATCAGAGGACGCGCGCAAGAGCCGGGACGCGATGTGCGACTACATTGCGCAGCATCAGCTCTCGGACAAAGGGCTGGCCGTGGGACAGTATGTGTCGCTGGCGCTGTATCTCTCGCCTGCGCCGGAGCTGTCGCCGAACATCGACGAGACGGAGATGCCACCGCAGGCTGCGCAAGTGGTGAACATCCTGCCGCTGCTGCGCAACTTCGCCGAGCAGGTGCAGTTACATTTCATCTGGATTCATCATCGCGCTGAGTACGAAGCGCTGAACGCGCGCGTGCATGACCCGATGGTGAAGATGCTCCTGGGCACAAACATCTATCTGCACCAGCCGGTTTCGAGTTACGACGGACGGCGCTTCCTTGTGCTGCTGGAGCCGATGCTGTCGCCTTCGCTGACGAACGCTCGTATCTACGGCTCGGACTACATCATCGTGATGTCACCGGACAACACCGCGGGCGATCCGGTGCGGATGAATGAGATTCGACACATCTACCTGCACTACGTGGTCGAGCCGATGGTGTACAGCCGCGGGCAAGCGATGGCGCGCATTCAGCCCGTGCTGCGCGGCGTGCAGGACGCGCCGATTGAATTCACCTACAAAAGCGATGCGGTAGCGCTGATTACCGAGTGCCTGATCAAGGCGATCGAGGCGCGCATGTATATCATCGACTCGCCTCCGCCGCAGAAGCCGAAAGCAGGCGCCGTGGGGCGCGCCGAGACAGAGCAGTACCAGGCGCAAAGGGCAATCTATGACCATGCGAATGCCCTGGCGCGGCAGCGGCTGGTGGATGTGGACGAGTCGCAGGGATGGGTGCTGACCGGGTACTTCTACCAGACGCTCGGCGTGATGGAGCATAACGGCGACGGCCTGCGCGACGAGATCGCGCCGATGATCTACGGCATGGACGTTGACCGTGAGCGCAAGCACGCGGAGCAGCTTGTGTTCGTGAAGGAAGCGCCCGCAGATCCCCTGAGCCGAGGCACCGTGCGCTCGCACAAGCCCGAAGGACTGGAACTGGCAGAGCTGGCTCTCGCTAAAGGGAACGTCGCCGATGCGGCTGATCTGGCGGACAAGGCGATGCAGGATCCGAAGGCCGACCACGGCGAGGCGCAATACCTTCTGGCTCGGTTGGATTTGATGGAGGGTCACGCGCAGGACGCGAAGCAGGGGTTCGAGAAGACCCTGACCCTGGCCAAGGACCCCCGGACGCTGGCCTGGAGCCACATCTACCTGGGTCGCCTGTACGACACCATGGAGACTCCTGACCGGCAGCACGCGGTCGCGGAGTACCAGGCGGCGCTGGAGATGCGCGATGGGCGGCCGGACACGCGCCAGGCCGCTGAGGCCGGCCTGCAGAAGCCCTTTGCCCTGCCCAAGCGTGAGCGTCAGCCTGACCAGACAGACGACAAGGCGAACTTCGATCCAACCGGAAAGGCCCAGAAAGAGGCCTACAAGCCGGACGCGCCGAAGTAGGGGCTGGAGGAGGTTTGGGGGAGGGTTCGCCCACCTTCGTTGGAGCAGCATCCCCCACCGCAGCCGCGTAAACTGGAGCAGCAGACTATGGGGACCGAGCGGACCAAATCGCCGGCAGTCCAGACGTCACCAGCCGCGCCCCGCGTGGAGCGGCGCGTTAGGTCGTCTGCCACGGCGCGGACGACCAAATCGCGGTCCGGGCTGGAACAGGCTCTCGGCTACAAGTTCACCAAGCCGGCGTTGCTGAAGCTGGCGCTGACGCATCGTTCTCACCCCTATGAGGCGCGGACCGATCCCGGCGACATTGCCGCGCACGAGACCAAGAACACTCCCGGAACGGACAACGAGCAGTTGGAGTTTGTCGGCGATGCCGTGCTTGGACTGGCCGTGACCGAGATGCTCTACCAGCAATTTCCTGATCGCAGTGAGGGCGAACTGACGCGCATGCGCGCCAGCCTCGTGAGCCGTCAGCGCCTGGCTGCGCTGGGTGTGGAACTGGGGCTCGACGAGCATCTTCTTGTGGGCCGCAGTGCGGAGCAGAACGGGGCGCGACGCAAGCCCGCGCTGATGGCCAATGCCGCCGAAGCCGTGATGGCAGCCATCTATCTCGACGCCAATGCAGCGGGCAAAGACGGCTTCCGCGAGGTGCGGCGGCTCGTCGAGCAGAAGCTGGTCAAGCCTGAGCTCGCGATGCTGCAGGCGGCACTGAAGAGAGACGGCGGCCGCGGCGCCCTGCGCGATGCGAAGACGCTGTTGCAGGAGCGTGTGCAGGCGCGCGGCGTAGGGCGTTTGCGCTATGCGGACATCGACCAGACCGGGCCGGCGCATCAGCGGCGCTTCCAGGTGGAGGCACGCATCGAAGGCCCGGGCGGCGAGGTCTCGGTACTGGCCTCCGCGGATGGCGCGAGCAAGAAAGAGGCACAGCAGAAGGCCGCCGAGCTCGCGCTGAAGCACTGGAAGGAACCGTTGCCGCAAGAGTCCGGCACAGCGAGAAGTGAGGACGCGGCATGATGCCGAATGTCTCCATTTCGGCGGATGCAACTCGCTTGGAGCCTCTTAATCCAGCCCAGGCGGAGCAGATTCGTGCGTCGCGCGCGAGGCCGGCGTCGAAGGCACACTACGGAGTGCTGGCGACCTTTCGTTCACTGCTTGAGTTTCTCGTGGTTGCCCTGTTTGCGCTGACGTTCATCCTGCAGCCATTCCGGATTCCGTCGGAGTCGATGGTGCCAACGCTGCGTGTGGGCGACTTCCTAATGGTCGACAAGCAGTCGTACGAGCCGGAGGGAGCGCTCTCGTGGATCCTGCCTCCGTCGAGCATTCATCGTGGCGACCTGGTCGTCTTTCACTACCCGGTGGATCCCTCGATGCACCTGGTGAAGCGCGTGGTGGCGGTGGCGGGCGATCGCGTGCGGCTGAAGCATGGACGGGTGTGGATCAACGAGCAACCGGTAGAGGAGCCGTATGCGTTTTACTCGCCCGCAGCGGTAGACGACTTCCGTGATAACTTTCCATCGCTGCGGCGGACAGATCCCAGCCTCGATCCGAACTGGTGGATGCGGCTGCGGCGCAGTATTGTCGACGGAGAACTGACTGTGCCGCGGGGCCAACTGTTTGTGCTGGGAGACAACCGCAACGACAGCGAGGACAGCCGTTACTGGGGCTTCGTGCCGGAGGGTGACGTTGTGGGCCGTCCATTTGTAGTCTACTTCTCAGTTATTCCGGCGGCCGACGATACCGATCCGCCGACGCTGCGGGACCGGCTGCGGACCGCGCTCAGCTTCCACGTCCTGCGGTAACGAAGCCGCTGAGGACAGCGCAAGGTACACTGGCAGAACCACGTTTGCTGTGGCAGGAGACGGATCACCTTGACCAGACTTGCAGAGAGTGGCGCTGAGGCGCGCGCCTCGGCCGACCGCAGTGAGGGCGCCGTGGTCAGTGCGAATACCGCTGCCGGACGGCCCGCGGATGCGGAGATCAAAGAGACACCGCTCGAAGCGCTCGCGTCCATCTGCTCAGTCCTGGTCGTCGGCCTCTTCATCATGGGCTTCATCTTCCAGAACTTCGTCATCCCGTCGGGATCGATGGAGAAGACGCTGCTGATTGGCGATCACGTTCTGGTGGACCGTATCACGCTCGCGCCGCCGACCTCATGGGCCCCGTTTGTGCACTATCGTCCGGTGAAGCGCGGCGACATCATCGTCTTCCTCAAGCCGAATCCTGAAACGCCAGACCTCATCCTCGTGAAGCGTGCCATCGGCATTCCCGGCGACCACATCCACCTGCGGCACGGCGTGGTCTACGTGAACGGCGTCGCGCAGAACGAGCCCTACGCCGCCATGCCGAACGAGAACGGCAACTTCGAGGACGCGTACCAGCCGTACCGCGACGACTTCCCTGCCATCACGCCGGGGCCCGATGCGCAACTGACAGAATTGTGGCGCGAGGACCTGCCGACGCATATCCAGGGTGACGATATCGTGGTGCCTCCGGACAGGGTGTTTGCCATGGGCGACAACCGCACCGAGAGCCTCGATAGCCGCTACTGGGGCTTTGTGCCGATGGAGAACATCATGGGGCGGCCGATGTTTGTCTACTGGTCGTTCCAGACTCCGGCGGACCAGGAGGACAAGACCACCCTGAGTGATCGGCTGTCCTTCATGGTGCACATCTTGACGCACTTCTTCAGCGGAACGCGCTGGAGCCGGACCTTCCACATCGTTCGCTAACGGTTGAATGAGCCTGCGTGCCGTGTGAATAGCGGCAAGCGCAGCTGCGCCACATGAGCGAAGTCACGCGAGACAATTGAACTTGCAGGATAGAGATCGCATGGATTCAAACGAGCAGATCACCGCAGCGCGTGGCCGACGCCGCCAGAGCGTGATGATGGCGCTCGCGCTCATACTGGTCCTGCTGTTGCTCGCCATCACACCGCCGCTGCTCAATGTGAGTCGCTATCAGCGCCGCATTGTGACCAGCATGAGCGAGAGCCTGGGACGGCCCGTGCATCTGGACAAGGTGATCCTGCACCTGCTGCCGATGCCCGGATTCACATTTCAAAACTTCGTAGTGAGTGAAGATCCGGCCTTCGGCAATGAGCCGACGATTCGTGCGAATGAGGTGATCGCCACGCTGCGCGTGAGTTCACTGTGGCAGCGGCGCGTCGAGTTCTCGAGTGTGAAGTTCGAGAACCCGAGCGTCAACCTTGTACGCAGCGCGGACGGCCGATGGAATCTCGAGACCGTTTTGCTGCACGCGTCACATGTGGACACCGCACCGACTGCGCAGCAACGCCCCGGCGCCGCTCCGCGCTTTCCGTACATCGAAGCGACAGGCGGCCGCATCAATCTGAAGCTGGGGCAGGAGAAGATGCCGTTCTCGCTTACGGATGCCGACTTCGCGCTGTGGCTGCCGTCGCCGCAGGTGTGGCGCGTGCGCCTGGAAGGCAAGCCGACGCGTACAGACTCAAATATCGGCGACCCAGGCACAGTGCGTGTGGAGGGCTCGCTGCAGCGCGCCGCCCGCATGCAGGATGTACCCGTCGATCTGCATGCGATGTGGTACGACGCGCCGCTCGGCGAAGCGAGCAAACTCGTCTCCGGCAATGATCGAGGATGGCGCGGCACTCTGCACGCCGACGTCTGGCTGCAGGGACCGCTGGGCTCCGCCGCGCTCAAGACGAAGACCACGCTCGTCGACCTGCGCCGCGCAGACTTCGTGCCGGCACGGCCGCTCGACGAGTCGGTAAGCTGTGCGAGCAGCGCTGATCTGCCCGCTGTTCAGCTGACGAACCTGGCGTGCACCATGCCGATCGACAATGCAAGACCGGTCGACTTTTCAGTGCCACAGGTGGATCTCACCGCTCCGCAAACTGCGCAGGCCACCTTGCAGGCGCAGAAGCTTCCACTGGAGTGGGTCTTCGGTTGGATGCGACTCTTCTCCGCGCGCATCCCCCCAGAGCCGAATGTGCAGGGAACGGTCGACGCCAGTCTTGTGCATCTTTCGCAGGCGCCAGTGAACGAATGGAACGGCACTGTCGCCTTGACGATGCCCGTCCCGGCGCGCCACGCGAATGGCGAGCTCGTGCCAGCGACGGGCACGACGAGCGCACCAGAGCAGCAGTTTGAGGCAGCGTTGAACTCAACGGGTGACAGTTGGAACGCGACGCTCAAGCCGACGCCTGTTCGCCTGGGGCCGGGCGCGGAGTTGATGCTCAGCGGGCAGGCGTCGCCGACGGGCTACAGCTTCACGCTCGTGGGCCAGGCGAGCGCGGCGCAGCTTGCGAGCGTCACGCACGCGTTGCCCCAGGTCGCCGACGACGCCGAACTGATAATGCCCAGGAGTACGACCGCAGCGGACGCGATTCGTCCAGTGGCGCTGTCGTGCACGCGAGTGCTGAGTGGCGGACAGGCGTGCTCCGCGCCTGTGGCCGCGCCTCGCCATCCCGCACGGCGCAGTGTGCGGTTGCGCAAGTAGTTCTCAGTCCTGATGCATGACGACAGTGCGCGTGTGCGTGCTTGAACCCGCCTCCGGTGTGCTTCCGTCATTGAGGATGACGTCCGTCGGCGCACTCTCCACAACGACACGCTCGGTTGTGTTCGAGAGCCCAGGGATACGAATCCGCTTCGTTGTGCTGAAGGTGCCGGAGCGAATGACCAGTGGAACCTCGACTGCAGCAGCCCCCGCATTATGCACGGTGACCGCGACCAGCCAGCCCTGCCCGTGACCGGTGCCAGCAGGTAGTTCGCGCGGGGTAACGTCGACGATGCTGAGGGACGGCAGCCCACGGTCATGCAGCACCCAGTCGTTGAAGAACCACGCAAGGTCCTTACTGCTGGTCTTCTCCAGCAGCGCCTCGAAGGCCTGCGCTTGGGCCTCGGCCGAGTCATTGCTCGGCTTCTGCGTCCGCCACGCACTCAGTGCGAGTTGCAGCGGCTGCTCGCCGACGATGTCGCGCAGCATCCACCACACCGCAGCGGCCTTGCGCCGAAAGAGGAGCTCGTCGTAGGCCGCGATCAGCGGCTGGCCGACGACGCTGTTCTCGCTGCTGGATGAACTCGCGGTATCAGCGGGATTAGCATTGGCTGGAGCATCGCTCAGCGTATCCGCTGCCGCAACGGGCTGCATCATGGCATCGAGCTGTGCAACCGCAGCATCGCGCCCCTTCTCGCGCTCGATCCAGAGCAACGAGAAGAACTCCGCCAGGCCCTCATCCATCCACGGCTGACCCGTCTGCACCCACGCGTGCGTGAGGCTGTGCGCGAGCAACGGCGCGGAGGTCGACGCGGCCAGCGTGCCGACCGGAGCGACCAGCAGAGGGCCGTCCTCGAATGGCTGTCCCGCATGATCGATGACCGTGAGCGCCGTAAGCGGATGCGGCCCGAGCCACTGCTGCATCAGCGGAGCCACCTGCGCGGCAGATTGCGCAAGCAGAGGAAGCTCGCGATCATCCGTGCTCTCGACCGCAAGCATCGGCGGCCCACTCGAGCCAGGCTTGCCGTGCGCGGATGACGGGGCAGGCAGCGGAGCGATCATGCTCTCCGACTGCGCGATGACGAAGAGGCTCAGCGGTCGCGCGCCGATGGGTTCCGCAGGAAAGGTCACCGTCGCGATGCCGCTCCCAAAGGCGATGGGCGCGTCGTTGTTGTCATGCAGCGCAGTAAACGGCTGGCGTCGGCCGCAGAAGTACGCAGCCGTCGGGGCCTCGCCGCTGAACTCGACGCTGAGCCGCAGACTCACAGGCGTCGCCGCATGCTCCAGGCGGTCGCGGCCGACCGCCGGAATGAGTGTGTGGTCCTGCAGGAAGAGTTGCGGTGCTGCGACCGGAAACCACAGCACGTTTCCGAAGCCGCGTAGCGCGATCCCATCCGAATTAATTCCATCCCAGTCGGTCTCGAGCGCCTGCGAAGATGGCGCGCCCAGGCGTTCAAGCCGCTCGCCGTTCGCCGCAATCGTGCCCGAGTAAAACGTATCGAGCGTCAGGCTCTCGCCCGGCGCAAGCGGCTTCGGCAGCGTCAGGATCAGCTCGCGCGCGCGGCCCGTATGGTCAGCGTCGGTGTCGAGCAGATGTTGCGCGAGGGGAACCCCGCTTCCCTGAACCGACGCGCTCTCCCACGTGAGCGTCGATGAGATCTGCAACGCGATGCGCGGCAGAGGATTCTCGCTCGCGTTGCGCACCGTCAGCCGTGCGCGTCCGGTGAGCCGCGAAGTCGCGGGCACAATGCGGACGTCGAGATCGTAGCGCGTGATACGAACAGCCGCACGGTCGGCGTCAGTGAACTGCGCCGCTCCATTCGCCGGAGCCTGTTTTTCGGCGTCGTCAGGCTGCGCCTTCTGATCCGGCGTTGTGGGTGCATCCCCGTGGCTCTGGTAGAGCACCTTGCCATGGGGCGTTGCGGGCTCGGGTGTCTGCGCAGCAGGAGTGGGCACGGGCGTTTGCGTCTGCGACGCGGGGGTTGTGCTTTGCCCCGAAAATTGCGAAACAAAAAAACACGCGCATGCAAGAAGCACCGCCCCAGACGCACGACGATCAAACAAATTCACGATCCCAAACCTTTGCGGGGCCTCTGCGGTTTGGACTCCACGGCGACCGGAAGGACACCAGCCCGTCGCTGCCGCATGGCCTCGTACATCACAACGGCTCCGGCAACCGACACATTCAGCGAGCTGACGCTGCCGGCCATTGGAATGCGCAGCAGGAAGTCGCAGGTGCGCTTGACTAGATCATGAAGCCCCGCACCCTCGCGGCCGAGCACCAGGCAGCAGTCCTGGCGCAGATCAAAGTCCGTGTAGTCCGGCGTGCCGCGCTCGTCCAGGCCAACGATCCAGATGTGCTCCTCCTTCATCTGCTCCAGCGCGCGCGTCAGGTTCGTTACCCGGGCGATGCGCACGTGCTCTGAGGCGCCCGCCGAGCTCTTCGCAACCACGGCGCTCAGCGGAGCCGACCGGCGCTCCGGCAGAAGCACTCCGGTGATGCCCGTGCCGTCGGCCGAGCGCAGCAGCGCCCCGAGATTGTGCGGGTCTTCCACGCCGTCGAGCGCCAGGAAAAAGCGCCGCCCGGAGGCATCCGGCGGGGCCGCCAGCAGGTCCTCAAGCTCCAGCAACCGGCGCTCCCGCAGGAAGGCGACGACGCCCTGGTGCATCTCCGTGCGGACGTGCCGGGCAAGCTGCTCGCGCGGCTCGGAGTCCACCCGGACGCGGGCGGTCCGGGCCAGGTCCAGCAGCCGGGCCAGCCGGGGATCGCGGCGGTCTGCGCGTTCGCGGGCGACCGAAATGTGGTCCACAGCCTCCGGGCGGGCGCGCAGCGCCTCCTCCACCGGGTGCAGACCGTAGAGAACCTCCATCCCTCCAGTGTACGGGGCTGAGGCAGGTCGCGGATTGCCGCGAAAAAACCGCTTTCCTCGCCTTGCGAGGCAGGGTATCCTGAGAAGGATAGGAAGCTTAAATTCAGCGCACCCACCGAGACTTTTTGCGCCGAATTCGCGTCATTGTAGAACGTGAAGACCTCCGTCACACTAACCGCCGAAGCCGTCCGGCAGATTCAGCGTGAGAACGCTGCGATAGCTCGCGGCCTTAAACGGCAGGACCCCGAGCTGCTCGACCATCTCATCGAGACCTATCAGCACCGGCTGATGCGCTACCTCATGTTCCTGACCAGCAAGCGCGAGGTGGCCGAAGATCTCTTCCAGGAGGTCTGGATTCGCGTCCTCAAGCGCGGTTCGCAATACAACGGCAAAGCGCGGTTCGACACCTGGATCTTCACCATCGCGCGCAATCTCGTGATCGACCTCTCGCGCAAACGCACCATGGCCTCGCTTGACGAGATGCGCGAGGGCGGCGAGGACGAACGCCCGTTTGAGATTGCGCAGGACGGACCATCACCGCTCGAGCAGTTCCAGGGCCGCGAGGATGCCGCCGAACTCGCCACCGTCATGCTTACGCTGGAGCCGAGCTATCGCGAAGTGCTCACGCTGCGTTTCCACGAGGAGCTCTCGCTCGAAGAGATTGCTGCCATCACGCGCGCTCCCCTCTCGACCGTGAAATCGCGCCTGTACCGTGGTCTTGCGTCGCTGAAGCCGCGCCTCGTACATCTGCGCGGACAACGCAACACCGAAAATCATCATCATGTTCATCGTTCGGAGGTGCGTTCGTGAACGCTCTGCCCAACGATCCTCAGGATCTGCTGCAGAACGCGCGCCTGCACGGCGCCGCACGCGCCCAGGTAGTCAACCGCACGCATCGCGTCGTGCGCGAGCAGGCACTCACCATGCGCGAGCATCGGTCGCGCAAGCGCAGCCTGTGGGCTCCGGTCATCATCTCCTCGAGCCTGCTGCTCATCATCTGCTATGCGGCCTGGGGCATGATGGACGGTTACGACATCACGCCGACCGGCATTCCCGATGCCAGCGACCAGATGATGATTCTGCTGCTGTGGTCGCTTCCCGTAACGGCCTTCCTGCTCGGTTTTGTCTGGATCCGTCGCGGACGCAATCGCGCAAATAGTGAGGTGACCCGGTGATGCCCTGGTCCACATCTCCTCAGACAGAGACAGCCTCGGCAGGTGACGACGAGTTGCGGATGATCCCGCGCTGGTCGATGGTCCTGGCCGTCGTCCTGTTCGTCGCGATGCAGTACCTCTTCCACGGCGTGCTTCCGCACCATCGCCATGAGATGTTGCCCATGCGCGTGATGATGGGCTACACGTGGGGCGCTCTGGTGGCCAGCTATGCATTGCTGCTGGGCTATGTGAGCCGTGACTCGAAGCGCCGCGGCATGTCTCCCGGGTTGTGGATGCTGGTGTGCGTCGTGCTTCCAGGCGGAATCGGCGCGGTGGTCTATTTCATGCTGCGGCAGCCGATTCTCTCGCGCTGCCCGAACTGCTCGACCACGCTGACCGCAAGCTATAACTTCTGCCCGCAGTGCCAGTTTCAGTTGGCTCCGGTGTGCGGACGCTGCCATCGCGGCGTGAAGATCACTGACGTCTTCTGCACGCAGTGCGGACACGACCTCGCGAAGGACGGAGCTCCTTCACGGCTGCGCGCCTACAGCGATTGATTCTTGTGTAGTGAATAATGAATAGTGACGAGTGAATAAAGCAGACCGATCGTCTTATTCACTTGTCACTTCTCACGATTCACTGCCTTCATGCCCCTTACAGCGCTGATCATCGACGACGAACCGCTCGCACGGCAGGAGTTGCAATACCTTCTCGACCGCGCCGGCGACGTGACAGTTCTCGCGCAAGGGTCGAACGGCATCGAGGCCGTCGAGCTCATTCGCACGCACAAGCCGGACGTCGTCTTCCTCGACGTCCGCATGCCCGGGCTGGACGGCTTTGCCGTGCTCAAGAAGCTGATGGCGCTTGACCGCAAGGCACGCCTGCCGCAGGTCGTCTTCGCTACGGCGTTCGATCAGTACGCGGTGAAAGCATTCGAGGTCAACGCGGTCGACTACCTGCTGAAGCCATTCGACAGCAAGCGCGTCGTAAGAACCCTTGAAAAGGTCCGCGCACGCGCAGCCGGAGAAGGACGCGAGGCTATCGTCGAGCCCTATGAGGCACCGCCGGCAGAACCCTCACATTCCCAGGCAAAATCCGGACATCAGGCGACGGTGGTCCGTCACCGCAAAGAGGATGGCGCGGCACGGAATCGCCTGTGGGACGCGGCCGAAGCGAAGCTCGATGCGCTGCTGCGCATGGTCGAGGAGCAGGCCGCAGCCATCGGCGATCGCGTGTCGCATGCGACGCGGCCGGCCGACGAGACAAGCGAGTCGCGACGCTCCGGCAAGGTGGTCCTGAAGGCACAGAGCCGTCTGCTGCTCGTCGACCAGCGAAACGTCTGCTTCGCCTCCATCGACGAAGGCCGCATCACGGTTGTCACAAAGACCCTTGAAGGTGAATCCAACGTGCGCACACTCGAAGAGCTCATGGACCAGTTGGACCCGGATCAGTTCTGGCGCGCGCATCGTTCCTACGTCGTCAACATCGAGCACATCCGCGAGGTCGTGCCGTGGTTCAAATCCAGCTACCAGCTGCGCATGGACGACCGTAAGAACACCGAGATCCCCGTGAGCCGCTCGCAGACACGACGGTTGCGCGAGCTGTTCAACCTTTAGCCATCATCGAGCCATGATCGAAGACCTCAGCCATGAGTGAAGCTCGCGAGACGCGCATCATCCTCTGGCTTGTGCGCAGCGCCGTTGCGATCTTCGCCATCGCCCTGCTGATCTACCCTGCAGACTGGCTCGTGTGGAAGGCGCAGACCCTCTTCGGCGGCGGAATGAGCTCCGTGCAGGTCGGCCGCTTCACCGTTGCCGAACTCAAGGGCAACAAAGAGGAGTACTACCCGGAGGGCACCGACACCGTCGCGTGCAGCCGGTCACTCTTCCCGCAGGGCGGCAGCAGCGCCTGCTGGTGGTTGCGCCGCCATCCCCAGATCATCGACCGCTACTGAAGATCATCGACCGCCACTGATTCAAGGCGCCACGGGATATCCGCGCCGGTTGAAGTTGAAGCGGTAGCGCGCGCCAAACATAATGGGGGTCGCCCACAAATGGCCGGACACTGTCGCGGGCGTGTCCCAGTGCTGAAACTGCACGTCGACAACCCCGATGAGATGGTCGGTCAAGTGGTACTCCGCACCCACTCCGGGCGAAAGAACATTTCCCGTGCTCTTAAGAATCAGGAACTCTCCGCCCGGCGAAGGATAGCCACCGTTCTGATAGTCGATCTGCCCGCGTCCCAGCAGGAAGTCGCCATATACGCGCAGGCTGGGAAGGACGTGACGTTCGACGCGGATTCCGCCGAGTGCGTTCCTCTGCGCGTCAATATGGCCGCCATCAATCGGATACGTTCCGCGGCCTTCCAGAAAGGGCCGAAAGCCGTAGTATGAGCGGAAGCTGACGTCCACACCCGCAGTGAGGCCAAGGTTTTTACCGCCGCTCAATCCGGTATAGGTTCCGTTGATTCCTCCAAACGTCGAGATCTCGAACAGCTTGCTCGCTGTCGGCTGAGGGCTCTGTGCGTGGGCGTTCGCCGCAAAAAGCGCAGTGGCAGCGGCCAGGTTCAATGCGAGATTTCGAAGACGCAATCCTTCTCCTTGTTTCCTTAGAGAATAAGACGGTACAGCGCCGTGAAGGTGGTGATTTTGGAACCAGTTGCTGCTTAGATTTCCCGATTCGGGTGGAGATTTCCACCGAAAAAAGTAAGCCGGCCCTTTAGAAAGGGCCGACTTAGCGTGAGTTGTGAAGCTGTGGCTACGAAGCGCGCCGAAGAACCGTGCGGTCATCTGCCGCCGCTGGCGTACCAAGCAGTTCATCGAACAGCGAGCGGTAGTAGACCATTGCTTGGCGCAGATCCTCGGTCGAAGCGCGTCCGCTGCTGTGGCGAACGAAGATGTCGCGCGCCGAGCGGTAGTTCTGCACGACGGCCGGATAGTTCACTGAGACATCGTTGGCGCGCTGATCGAAGTCGGCCATGGGATATCCCCGTGCATTCATCACGCGGTTGACGAGACGATCAGCCTCGCCGACGGCCATCGACGGGTCGTCGACAAAACGGCGCTGCACCGCGGCCCATTCATCGGCATAGGCTGCGCGCTCGGTAGCAGGCAGTTCGCGAATCGTGAACTTGTGAACACGCTCCTCGCGCTCGGCAAGCGCAGCTTCAGCCTTCGCTGCATTTCCATGCTGCTGGAGCGTGCGTTCGTACTCCGGCCCAAACTGTTGTTTCAGGTGCGTAGATTTTTGCCGGCGGCGGGCGATCACAAAAACCGCTATCAAAATGATGGCGAGCACTACGATGATGGCGACAATAACTTTGGGATCCATCGATCTTTATCCCTCCAGTCATTCTTCGATGCAGGATGAGGCGCAGCGCGTGGCACGCGCGCAAAGAGTTTTGCGCACATTACAACGAAAACCACTGCTGAAGAAGAAGTTCACCGGGTGCGGCGCGCCCACTTATCTCGCCCGCCGCACCGCAGCTACAGGTTTGAGGACCGATTTCCCGTGACAAGTCGAAGAATCAACGTGAGGACGACGGCGCCGATCACCGCAATGACGATCGTCATAACGAATCCGTGAGCCCCGCCAAAACCCATATGTTCGGCTATGAATCCTCCGAGGAGTGCGCCAACGATGCCGACCACAATGTCCATCAGCGCACCGTAGCCGGAACCCTTCATCAGCTTTCCTGTGATCCAGCCCGCGATGAGACCAATGATGATCCATGCAATGATGCTGTGACCCATAGTGAAAACCTCCGGGTGAAGTTTTGACTTCGCCGGAAGCGTATCAGAGCGCAATGAAATCTGCACAGGACAGATTGCAAACGAGTAACAGATGGCTTGTCCGATGACGCATCTCACTTCAATGTGCGGATCGGTGGTAACAGGCAGAGTTGGCCGCCCTTCGCATGAATTTCTGACGGGAGTCTTCCATGAGCCAGACAATTACAGACGAGCGCCTTACAACGGCCGACATCGCGAACTCTCCGCGGCCGACACAGATTTCGAACGCAGCCACCGACGCAGACCGCGACCCGAACTTCCCGGACCTGCGCAATGAACCGGTTGCCCTGCCGGCCGAGACAAATGGAGCCGCAAATGATGGGCATGCCCCCCTGTTTCCGGAAAACGAACTAAATGATCTGCGCACCCGCTGGGACAAGGCGCAGGGCATGTTCGTCGACGAGCCCAGAAAAGCGGTCGAGGATGCCGATGCCCTGGTTGCCACTGCAGTGAAGCGCATCGCAGAGCTCTTCGCCGACGAGCGCGCGAAACTCGAGAAGCAGTGGGATCGCGGCGGCGAGGTCTCCACCGAAGACCTACGCCAGGCCCTCCGGCGCTACAGGGGATTCTTCGACCGCCTGCTGAGTTTTCAGTAGGCGCAACCTTCGGGGAGGGCCTTCCCTCCCCTGAGCGCACCACAGCACTCGCACCATCTTGACGCTTCCCCGCTGAGGGGCGTAGGTTCTGATTCTCACTCAGCGGGTCCTTTCTTCACGGCCGAAGCTTCTTCGGCGAAAGGAACTTTTATGCGCATGATGGTGCGGTTCACATTTCCCAACGAGCCTTTCAACACGGCGGTCCGCGACGGCAGCGCCGGAAGCAAGATGAAGAAAATCCTCGACGAGCAAAAGCCGGAAGCCGCTTACTTCATGGCCCACAATGGCCGCCGCTGCGCCGTCCTGATCGTGGATCTTCCGGAAGCCTCCAAGATCCCGTCCCTTGCGGAACCGTGGTTTCTCACCTTCAACGCCGACATTGAGGCGCAGCCGGTCATGACCCCACAGGACCTCGCGGCGGCCGGTCTGGACCAGCTCGGAAAGAAGTGGGGATAAGGCGATGTCTCCCGCGCATTGCGGGAGCGGGCTAGGCCGGAACAGATGAGCAGCCGACCTGTCTCATCTCTCAACGGGCTGCATAGCAACGACACCGAAAACCGGCCGCACCCCGATCGCCCATTGTTCAGCCAGGCGTATGCTGTCCCTACTGCAGGGCCCCCCACAGGAGAAGACAGCATGGATATGGCGAACGAGTATCCCGTGCGCGCGATCGCCCGGGAGTCGGCCGGATGGACCATTGCATTCGGCGTGTTGCTCATCATTCTTGGACTGGTTGCACTGATGGCCCCGCTGATCGCGGGCGTTGCGGTCGCGGTCTTGCTCGGATGGCTGCTGATCCTCGGCGGCATAGCCCACCTGGTCGTGTCATGGCACCTGCGTCCCGCCGGCGGCCTGATCTGGGAGTTGCTGATCGGTCTCGCCTACCTTGTGATGGGCATATTTCTGCTCGCCCATCCGTTGGCCGGGCTCGTCGCACTCACAGCATTCCTCGGCGCCTATCTGCTGATCAAAGGAATCTTCGAACTCATCATGTGGTTCGGCCTGCGTCGCATGCGCGGTGGCGGATGGGTCCTGTTCGACGCCATCGTTTCCCTTCTGCTGTCCGCGCTGATCTGGATGCACCTCCCCAACTCTGCCACCTGGGTTATCGGGACGCTGGTGGGGTTCGGCATCCTGTTCAGCGGAATCTCGCGCCTGGTGCTGGGAATGCACGCGAAGCGGCTGGTCGCTGCCATTCCATAGCATCTCGGGTCATCGCTTCAATGGAGGGAGTCAAAATGGCGGTCAGCTTCGCCGCGGATATCCGCCCTCTCTTCCGGGAGGGCGACATCGAATGCATGAAACCGGCTGGCGTTCATCTCGACGACGCCGCATGGATGAGCGTGCCCGCGAATGCGCAGCACGTCCTCCACGCGGTCAGTTCGGGGGTGATGCCGCCGGATGAGCCATGGCCGAAAGAGCGCGTCGCGCTCCTCCAGCAATGGATCGACACCGGCTATCCCGCGTAGATATAGCTCTAGTCGCTGTCATCGTCAGGTTCCGCTGGATTGTCGCTGGCGCTGCTAAGGATGTGCCTTAATCCAGCGATGGGCGGTAAGGTCCGTGAGAATGGACACAGCCAGAAGGAACAGCGAGATCGCCAGCGCACCGACAATCCACGGCAGTTCGATCCGGCCCTTGAGCATCAGGTAGTCGAGAATCCCGAAGACGAGCACGAGCACGGCGGCCTCCGCGAAGAAGGCAGAGCATCGCCGCGACACAATGGAAACAAGATCGAGATTCACCCGCGGCGTCTGCTCGGGCTGCGTGCCCGGCTGCGCGAGATGGATGGAGTGGGTCGAATCAGGGGCGGAGGCAGTGGGAGAAGTCGAGCCCGTTGCAGGGCGAGCAAGTCGATTGTGAAGCATAAGGCACCTTATTTGCTGCTGCTTCCAGTCTGCTCCCGGACCTGGCTTCCGGCCAAGTCAATTTCCGATAAATCATTGATTATAAATGTACTTATGCATAAGTATTCGGCAAGACTGCATAAAGTATCACCGACTCCGCCATCTCCCTCTCACAATCAAGACGCGAACACACGACACCAGGCGCGGCCACAGCGGGTCGTTCTGGTGTCGTGGTACAGCGGAAAACAGTGTTCTAGGTAGTGCGGTTACTTCACCGATTTAATCGTCAGCGTGCCGTTGTCGACCGATGCGTCGACAGTCACCTTGTCGCCGGCGTGGCCCTTCAGCATGTCAGGGTTGGAAATCGGATAGACCTTTCCATTGACGACCAGCACAGCGGGTGATCCACCTTCGATGCACTTCTTCGCGCACGCGGCGTGGTCAGCGCTGGCTACCTTGGCAGGATCCTTGGCGCACATGGCGTCAGAAACCCATCCCGTAAACGACTCGGCGAGGAGCGGTGCAGCGGTAAAGGTTAAGGCGAGTGTTGCGAGGGCGGCGATTCGTTTCACAGAAGCCTCCTACAGCTTTGATGGGCCGAATTATAGACCCGATCGTTGTGCGAGGTTGTCACGCATTTGACGCCGCAAAGCTGGTTTGTGAGACTCGCCGATATGCAATACGGCGGTCCGGTGGAGTTCGCGCACGAGCGCACAATTCGCGAATGGAACAAACCTCACTACCGGCTGGCACACTGGCCCATCTGGATTTGGGTCTTCTTCCTCGTACCCGGCCCGCTCACGTTCCGCCTCTTCGCCGGCGGCCTGGGGTGGCCGAACCTGGCGTGGCTTCTGGCTGTGGTCGCAGGAACCGGCGCCGCAGGTCTCCGCGGGCAACTGCCCGGCGTCGAACCTCGCCCATACATTCTTCGCTTCGACGAAGACAGACCCAATCCGCTGTATCGGCGCGTCTGCTACACCTTCGCCTGGAATGCGTTGCTCAGTTTCGCAGCGATCAACATGCTCGCATTGATGATTGCGATCGCGACCGGCGCGTGGCGCATGAAACAGCTCTACCAGTGGGCATACGCGCCGGCATGTGTCCTCGTCATGATCGCCGGAGTCGCAGGCTTCCTGCCTCGCGCCGGTTTCTCAACCAAGGCTGAGGGCACGGAGCGTAGATACTTCTACACGGCCGTGTGGAGCGTCACCACCGCGCAGACACTCCTGCTTGTCCTATGGAAAGTGCTGCCGCTGAACCGAAAGACCGCTGTCGTAAAACTCGCGCTCTTCACTGGCACACTGCTCCTCATGGGCATCGCCGGACTACGCGGAAGACTGCCGCGCACACGTCCGATCGTTGCGGGTGAGCTCATCATCGCCGACTGAGCGTCATCACGCGAAGAGTGGGAGCAATGGTGTTGTCCTCAACAGAATCAGTGAGTCTGAATACGGCTTAATGCCTGTTGCGCGATGCGCGAGACCGTGTTCAGAAACTTTCCCTTGATGCTGACCTCTGGCGCATCCGGCATATGCAGGCTGTTGAATTTATCGAGATCCGCGAAGCGGATGGTCGGGAAACGGTCGGCGTTTGCGCCGAGAAATTGGCAAAGGCGTTCAAAACGATCTACAACATCCCAGCGTATGACCGGCGGTTTGCTTGGATGACGGCGCCGCGCGAGCATCTCGAACGAATGAGAGACGATCACGAAGAAGTCCCATCCCGCGGCCTCTGCGCTGATCAGTGCGTGGGTCATCTCATCGGCGCTGCAGGCGCAGAGTTGAGCTGGTCGCAAGTGGCCCATGAAATCCTGGAACACAGCAACAGGAAGCTCCTGCACACCGTTGTATTCAGTAATGTGACCCACGAACTTAGGCTGCGGCTGGCGGCACCTATCGCCCAGGTAGGGCTTGTTATAGCTCGAGTCATAGCGAACACCACAACGTTCGAGAGCGAGAAGGGTGTCTGTATTGGCTGCGAAGCCTCCGGCGCGAAAGGCCACGGGACGCGGCGCACCTGCCTGTTCCAGACGATGAGACGCATAGCGCATAACGGCCGCCTGCTCTGCGAGCGAGTAGTTGCTCAGGAGGTGGCTGCGGTAAGGAACGTGGAGGTCCGGCAAGTGCGCAATCCACTCGGGATGAGGATGGAGTTGGACGTCGTGCCCCGCGGAAATAATCGCACGAACAATGTCTCGCAGAGGCTGCTCGCCAACCTCGGGAACCGCAGCGAAGAGGCTTTCAACCATGAAGCTGGCTTTGAGGCCGTGCTTCGATAAGGTGTTGAGTTGGTACTCAAGACCGACAGCGTGGCCGTCTATCTGACCGTACACATCCCGTTTCATGTCGCCGGTGAGGTGGGTCTGCCTCCAGTCACCAGTAATCGGATGTGTCTCCGTGTCGATCGTTACCAGAACCTTGAGCATGTCGTATCAGCTTACCCACGGACAAGGGACTCGCCAAGATGAATGAAGCCTTTGTCATAGGCGATTTTCCAAGAAAGTAAATATCCAATGACGACATATCAGGTGAAATTCAAAGCTCGGATCACGAAGATCTTCTAGCGCAGGGAGCACATCATCGATCGCTATCCCGCAGCGAGACCATATCGCGCTGAGTTGCTGCAAGGCGTGGCTGCTATCCGCAAGGAAGTTGCTGAGACGGAGCGCTATCGGAGAAGGCAGAAGATCAAGCGCTATCTCGGTCGCTCGTAGTGCGTGTCTTTCTACTGGTGACGCTTGCGGTTAGCCTGCGCTGCCTTGGCCTGCTCCTTCTCCTGCTTGCGGCGCTGCTTCAAGAGGTTTTTCTGGTACTGTTCAGCGTCCTTGTGTTGGTGGGCGTAGTCCCGTTTAGCGTTCGACTGGGCGAACTCAGGCGTCGAGAGGCAGAGGAAGGCAGCCAGCAATAAAAGGCAGACGCGAGTCGTTTTCACGGGCTCACCAGGGAAAGAGTTTGGTTTGGCGGAATAGTACACCAGACATATATCTTTACCCGGGTGTTTTTTGGGATGGATCTTTTGGAATGTTGGGGATACGGGTCTACTGCGGCTGCAAGCTATTGATTCCAGACTATTAATGTCATAATATCTGGAATGAGTAGCTTGCGACCCGAGTGAGCGGTATTCGGTACGATGGTTGACGATATTCGGAATGAAGAGCTCATCGCGATAATGTCGCGATGAAGGGGCACCACAAACGTGGTTCCTGATGTGTGGCCACCCGCGGTCAGAAGTTGCGGATGCGGCCTGCGGTGACCAGGCGCAGAAGCAAGGTGAGCACGATGGCGCCGATGACGGCGATGAAGACGGTGTACAGGAAGCCGCCCGAGCCGGCATAGCCGAGCGTAACCATGATGAGGCCGCCGACAACGGCTCCGATGATGCCGACCAGGATATCGACGATGGGGCCGAAGCCTGCGCCGCGCATAATCTTGCCGGTCAGGTAACCGGCGACGAGGCCAATGAGGATCCAGACGAGAAGTGAGTGCGTTCCTTCTGTGGACTGGATGTAGCGGCTGACGTTGACATGATGGACGTGCGGTTCCAAGGTGCCTCCTGTGATCTTTGTTCCTCGACAAGAGATTCAGAGGGAAGGAGATGCGCTGCGGGTTGCGCGGTCCAAAGTCTTTTTGGGCGCGGTCGCTGCGCGCCGACGAACAAACTCGCTGTGACCCCCGAAGCCGCGTGGCAGATGGGCATCCGGTGGCCGCTCGCTCGACGGCGAGCGACCGCTTCGGATGGTTGACGCTGCGGTTTAGGCGCGGCGCATACGGCGGCGCACATTGAAGGCGATCCCGGCCAATCCGCTTCCGAGAAGCGCAAGGCTGGAGGGTTCCGGCGTCGCGGCTGGCGCCGAAATGCTACCGAAGGTGTTGGTCCCCGCGCTGACAATCTGGTACCCCGTATCAAACTTGCCGAAGCTTCCCGGGCTGCCGAGGGAACTGATTGTGATGAAGTCGTTGAGGTCGGTCGTACTCTGGGCCCCGATGCTGTAGCTGGTGATGTCTCCGCTGCCATCGGTCGAGATGAACAGAAAGAGTTGAGCGCCGTTGTCGCTGGAGAGAGTCTGGACGCCATCGGTGAAGCTGAAGGGGTCACTGGAGAAAAAGCTGTGGTTGGTGAGATTGTCGACGGGTCCCTCGATGGTGAAGGTGCCGGTTACGGAATCGCTGGTGCTATAGGGGGCGGCGACCGTGCCCGGAGGGTTCTGAATCGAACCGTTGACGGTGGAGTAATTGAAGGGAGAGCCGGTGTAGGTGTAAGTGAAGCTCTCGGCCTTCATGGTGAGCGGAAGAACAAGAGCCGCGGCGGCGAGGAAGAAACGAATGCGCATTTAAATCTCCTGATGCGGTGGTTGGGCGAGGCAGAGCCCCGATAGGCCGCTCCGGGTGGGAGCAGCAGGCGCCGCGCCCCCGTCGGGGAGCGGGTCGCAACACATATACGGGACAAGGGCAGGCCCGACGCCGACGAACGCTTAGGGAGAAGCTCGGTAGTGTTGATTTCGACGGGGCCAACCTTAGCAAGAAATGTCGCGCAACCGTCGAATTCTTTGGTCACCAGGCTTTGTAGTTACTTAGTTAACCGCCAGATGGTCCATGGGAGCGCAGTCTTCGGCTGGTAGTTTTGCCAGTTTTGACTCCATGGTTCTCGAAATAGGGTGAGCGGATACTGCGAGTGTTTCGTTTACTCGAGGACAAGCTTGTGTGGGAATGGAGACGTGTTGGTCATGAAAAAGACCGCAACAGTTGCTCTTGTCAGCATCGCAATGGTGCTTCCAGCCTTCGCTCAAAACAAGATTGACGACCGCCTGGGCACTTCGGCCGAGGTTCTCAACCAGATCCTGGCGAATCCCGATCAGATTCCTCGAGGAGTTCTCAACAGGTCAGTGTGTGTGCTGGTCTTCCCGACGGTCAAGAAGGTCGCCGTCGGAATCGGGGGGACCTATGGCCGTGGTGTCATCCTGTGCCGCACCGGGAACAACATGACCGGACCGTGGTCCGCTCCGGCGATGTACAAGCTGAACGTGGGCACCCTTGGCGTCCAGCTCGGCAGCTCCAGCACCGATTACGTGCTGCTTGTCGAGACCAAGACGGGCGCCCAGAAGATTCTCTCCGGCAAACTGAAGCTGGGCGCGGAATGCAGCGCCGTCGCGGGGCCGACGGGAGCCAAGGCAGTCGGAGCGAGCGATGAGAACATCGACGTCCTTACCTACTCGAGAGCGAAAGGCGGATTGTTCGCCGGCGCTTCCCTGGGCGGTGTGGGCCTGGATACGGATGATGACGCCAACCAGACGGTGTATGGCAAACCGATCACTGCGACGGAGATCGTTCGCGAAGGAGCGGTGAAGGCGACCCCTGCGGGCCAGCGGCTCGTCGACACCATGAAGCGTGCGTCGCCGAAGTACACCGGCGGCTGATCATCGCAGCAATCCGCAGGTATGATGCGATCGGTGGCATTCTATGCTCAGCAGTCGAGCTTGCTTTCCGCTCTCCTGTCTGCGGCGTTGTCCTGGTTTTGCCTGGAATGCAGGGTGCTTTTGCACAGCGATCCTCATAGCTTTGCTCGCTGTGGCTCCGATGGCTCTCGCGCAGCAGGCGGAGGACGCGCTGGGTGGGGTTTCGTCCGTGGGGGACGAGAGCGTCATTGCCGCGCCGAAGCCGCCGAAAGCGAAGAAGAATCCTGATGGCGAACTCGCGGTGATGGGGATGATCTCCGATGGGGATTACCGCCTGTTCGGCGCGACCGTGCGGTGTCATGTGTGGAACATTGGGGTGGAGTACGACCGGCGGTGGGGCCGCGTGGGCAAGATTCGGATGGATTATGTGACGGAGATTGTTCCGGTCACTATCCTGAGCCAGCCAGCCGTAGCAGATTACTGGGGAAACGGGCTCACTCCGCAACAGGAGGTGGTTCCCGGGCTCTCGATTTCGCCGTTCGGGCTGCGCTTTGTATTCAGACAGGGAAAGAAGATCAGGCCGATTCTTGTGGGGAAGCTGGGGGTCATCGCGTTCACGAAGAGGGCGTTCTCGCCGGATGCGACTTATTGGAACATCAATGTGCAGGCTGCCGCCGGGGTTCAGTATGCGCTGAATGACAGGTTCGATGTGCGCGTGGAGCCGTTCCAGTTTTTCCATGTGTCGAATGGCTACCTGGCGAGGAGCAATCCGGGGATGGATCAGATCGGATGGAGGATCGGGTTCAGCTATCACCTGCAGAAGAAGGGTTGGTAGATCCGTTGCCAGGGTGGGCCATCCGCAGGGAATATCTTGACATGTCTGCATGAGGGACTTAGGGTTGGGCGTTCCTCCAAAGAGCTTGAATCAAAAATCCAAGAAGGAGTTCATAGAACATGCGTGTTCCACGGCTATTTTTGTGCCTCGGGTTGACTGTCGGCTGCACCACTCTTCTGGCAGCACAGGACGCCGCCAAGGTTGATCCGGCGCACTACAAGGTCCTCAGCGAGAACCAACAGGTTCGCGTCCTTCATGTGCATTACGGTCCGCATGAAAAATCCGTGATGCATAGTCATCCGGACGGGGTGGTGGTTTTCCTGAATGGCGGAAAGACCAAGTTCAACTATCCGGATGGAAAGAGCGAGATCATCGAAATGAAACCGGGTGACGCGCGGTACACGCCGCATACGGTTCATATGCCGGAGAACGTAGGCGATAAGTCGATGGACGCGGTGCTGATCGAACTGAAGAAGTAAGGTGCAGTAGAGACGACAACCCCCGGGAGTGATGCTCCCGGGGGTTTTTCATTGTTCAGTCATCTTCTTCCCACCCCTACTGGGACGGGGGGCCTTCGCCGGTTCTGGCGACGCCGGTGATGTATCCGTGGTCCTGGCCGGCGCTGGCGAATCCAGCCGTCTTGATGTCGAAGAATTCGCCGGGTGCGATTCCCTGCTGGTTGGCGGCGGCTATGAAGTTCAGCTGCACGGGAGGATCGATGGGGCCCGTGAGAGTAGAGGTGCCATCGCCGGAGGCGCCGGTGCCGATGACGACGCAGCTATGCAACATCTGCTGGCCGGCGCCGTTGATCTGGCAGTTCATGCTGGAGTTCGAGGCGAGCTGGCCGACGAACAGGAGCTGCAGATTGGTGACCGGGGAGCCGGTGTCATTGACGATCACGAACTCGGGCGTCTGGCTGTTCTGGATGGGGAGCTGTACGACGCCCATCTCGAGCTCCGTGAGGCTGAAGGCGTTGAGGCCATTGCAGACCACTCCGCCGTGACCGCACTGGTTAGGCTTTGGACCGCTGATGGAGATGATGGCAGCGTGCGAGGAACAGAGCGGGGCTGCCGAGACCGCCGCGACGAATGCGAGCAGTCCTTGTTTGAAACTGGGCATGAGGTGTCCTCCAGACTAGGCCGGGAAGCGGCTGGAGGCGAGTCTAGCGGGAAAGGACGACAGAGTTCGTGCCCCATTTGTGGCGGCTTTCGACGCACAGGTGGGAGCGTGCTACGACTTTTGAGGGAGGGATTCGGGGAGTTCAGGCATCCTTCCGCCCCACCCGTCCGCGTTGAAGCCGCGTACGGATGGGGCGCCCAGGGTACGGGTCGACGAGTGAGTCACTGTCCAGCGCTACTGCTTGTCATATACAGCGGTGCCCGAGAGCTTCTTGCCGTCGGAGCCCATCTGGGTGATCTGCACAGTACGGGTTTTGCCGTCTGCTGAAGTGACGATGCGGGCCGTGCTGACAGTCTTGCCGTCCTTTTTGTTGGTGAGGGCGAGGGTGTTGGCATTCACCTGCTTGTAGGAGCGGGAATCGGTGACGCTGGTGCCGGTGACGGGATAGTCCTTGCCGTCGAATTTGCCGACCCATTCGGCGTGCATGGGGCTCCCGCTGCCGTCGACTCCATCGCCGACGGCCTTGATCTGATCGCCCTGGGCTGCATAGGTCGACATCACTACGTGGGCCATGCCGGCGGGGATTTTGGACTTGGCTTCGTTGAGTTTCCAGGAGCCGAGGTTGTCCTGAGCGGAGCACAGGTGTGCGCCGAAGAGGGCTAAGGCAAGAGTCAAGAAGATGGTTCTTAGTTTCATGGATTACCTCCAGGTCAATCGATTGGAGGCCCGATTTCGAGGAACCCGGAGACTATACACGAAGGTTCAGCCGGTTGCGCCGGTTCACTTCTACCCCACCCGTCCGCGATGAAGCTCCGTACGGATGGGGCACCCGGCCGTCAGCTTGTCAGTTTTTTCTTGACGCTGAATCCCAGAGTTTCAAGCACTCTTACCGCGCCGGTCTTCCCGCCCTCGAAGTCAGCGGAGTCCAGCCGTTTCCCCGTGGCGAATTCATACGCCGTGCCGAGAATCGCTTTGGGTGGGTGACGGCGTTTGTTCCAGACCAGGTCATAGGTCGTGGTCGGGCCGAAACCATGCCGAGAGAAGAACTGCTCCGGGCCCAGCCGATCCCGCTACCTGGAGATCTTATCGATGACCAGTGCATGCGAAGCATTGCGAACATACTCTTTGCCGGTGACCGTTACATGTTCCCCGGCAAACGGCATCAATTTCGGGTTTTGCGAAGAGGAGGGCGTTTTACTGTCGATGGGGAGGAAGATGGTGCCATCGTCGCGAAGGACGACGAGTGTAGAACCGTTTTTTGCGCATGCCTTGGCACACGCTACGCCGATGGGTTTGTCGAGACCCTTGGTGTAGGCGCATGCCGAATCAATGACCCAACCGTAGACCGTGATGTTGGTGCCTCCATCCGCCGCGAAGGCGAAGCAGGCTGCTCCGATAAAGATCAATGCCGAAAACGCGCGCAACACGTTGTCACGGGTCACGCGGTCCCATGCCACTTTGATCATGGTTCACCTCGCGGCGATTGTAGCGCGGGGTGAACTTTGGACACCGGCGGGAGCATACCCGCTCATCGCGGTGGAGCTGCGATGAATGGGGCTTCCGGCATGGAGCCTCAAGTCCGCAGTCTCCGCTTCTCTCGATATCAGGGTGTCTAGCTCAATCCGGTTGACAACTTATGCCCAGCAATCGCTCCCGCTACCGCGCCGATTAAGACATATGGGATTGCAGCGGCCGAGGGTTTGTGGGATGCAGCATTTGAGTAGACGCTGCCAATTGCGCCGGCCCCCACAAGGGCTCCCATAATGGCCCAGCCGTCGCCCTTGAGACGGCTCGCACTTCCACTTCCGCTTCCAGCCTCACTCCCAGCACCCGGGACTGGCTCGCATGCCGTAGCGGTCCCTTGAGCTGCTAGGGCACCTCCAAAGACGCCAATGAAGGCTCCCAATAATCCACCAGCGATAGCTCCTGGGCCATTGCCTATTGCGGCCCCGCCCGAGGCGCCAGCCGCGAAGCCCATAAGAAGACCCCCAATGGCACCACCCGCTGTCGCGTCGCTGCATCTATCTGGATCCTTAACGCTGCTACCGCCGCTGCCAGTCTTGTCTGCCATGATTCATGGCTCCTTTAAGTTAGCTCTCAGTTCATCATTCGCGCATTCAGCAGAATCCTTCAAGCTGAAAGTGACTGAATCTCTGCAGTACCGTCCAATACCGCCTTTTGCCGTTCAGCTGTTCGCGAAGTAGGACCCGGTCTTCTCGCAACGCGACGGGCGTTGACGTGCCTAGACGGTCAATCCGAACGTGATTCGGGAGGAGTCGTTGTTCAGGTAGGCGAGACGGCGGTAGCTACTGAAGGTAACGAAGTGTAGATGGGCCTTCCTGTTGGTGTCTGGTGAGCCCGAGCGGCATGGGGTGAGTTTAGCGGCTGTGGTCGCGCTTCGCGCGACAGCCCACCCATCCGCGATGAAACCGCGTATGGATGGGGCACCCAGAGTTGTGGTGGTCATGGGTGGTCCACCCGCCGGGGAGCGTATCTGCTTCTGCGAATAGACAAATTTGAAAGTTGTTGTAGGCTTGTTCCAAATTGCAATTGGAATGGATAACTGGCTCAAGCTAGCCGTTTGCAGCCTGAAAAGTTGAGGAGTTAATGGCAGACAAGCATCCATACATCAGCAGCAGTGGCGCACTGGTTCAGGTTCTCGACTATCTTCGCAAGTCATTTCCGGCGACGTTCAACTCGGAGACTCTTAAGAAGCTGAGTCTTGCGCCCGGCAATGAAAGCTACATCCTAAATATCTTGAGATTTTTAGGGCTTCTTAGCGAAGATGACGCGCGTACCAATTCCGGCCAAGATATCTTCACCTTACATGCGGAAGCTGAGTTCCAGAAGGGGTTTGGGAAGGCTGTGGAAACCGCGTATGCTGACCTGTTTTCCCTCCACCACGCCGGGACCTGGACCTTAGGCGATGACAAGCTGATTCCGTATTTCCGTCAGACTGATAAAACGTCGCAGATCGTAGGCGCGCGGCAAGCGAGCACCTTTCGGACGCTCTCTGCGTATTCCGGCCATGAAACTGCTACTCCGGCAAGCAGGCCCGGCCGGGCACAGGTGAAGGTGAAGAACAATGCAGTGAAGAAGATTGTTAAGCCTATTGTTCAGGATCCGTCTAGCAAAATCGGGTCTGATTCAACGTCTGGCTCGAACAGTGGCCAACGGGCTCGTGATTTAGGTCTCACCGTCAGAATCGAAATCAATCTGCCCGCAACCGGAGATCAGGACACCTACGACAAGATTTTCAAAAGCATCAAGGAGAATTTCCTGAATGCCTAGTGCGCTTCAGATGTTTGAGGCGATCGCTCGTTCATCGGCAAAGCTGACATATGCGGAACCACAGGATTCTGGGCCTCTACATCCATTTGAAGTCCGAAATATCAGCGGTTCGCTTCCGGTAAATGTCAGGAAACTATTCGATGATGGTCACTACGCCCAGGCTACTTTTGAAGCATACAAATATGTAGATAAAGAGATCGCCAGATTAGCTAATTCGAACGAGAGTGGTTTCAAGCTCATGATGGCCGTCTTATCCGAAACCAATCCGGCGGTCAGGCTCACACCATGTAACACGGTGACAGAAAAAGACGAGCAGAAGGGATATCAGTTTCTTTTTGCCGGAGCGACCATGGCGATTCGAAATCCGCGCGGCCATGAGTACGCCGTCAAGGATTCGCCTCATGATTGCCTTGACCATCTCTCGTTGGCTTCGATGTTGCTGCGCCGTCTGGAAGTTGCGGGCTTTGTTGTGCTGACGGTATAGTGCGCAGTTATTCCACCGTAACGCTCTTCGCGAGATTTCTTGGCTGGTCTACGTCGCAGCCTCTCCGGACGGCGATGTGGTAGGCGAGGAGTTGGAGGGGGACGACTTCGAGGATGGGGAGGAGGAGCTCGGGGGCGGCGGGGATTTCGAGGACGTGCTCGACGAGCTGGTGGATGTGCTTGTCGCCTTCGGTGGCGATGGCGATGACGCGGCCGCTGCGGGCGGTGACCTCCTGAATGTTGCGAGAGGGTCTTTTCGTACTTGAGGACCGAGGCGGGGTCGGCGGGGTCCTTGGTGGCGATGACGACGACGGGGAGGGTTTCGTCGATGAGCGCGTTGGGGCCGTGCTTCATCTCGCCGGCGGGGTAGCCTTCGGCGTGGATGTAACTAATCTCTTTTAATTTGAGCGCGCCTTCGAGGGCGATGGGGTAGTGGATGCCGCGGCCGAGGAAGAGGAAGTCGCGGGAGTTATAGAACTCCTTGGAGAGTTGGCAGTGAGGTCGTCGGTGGAGCGGAGGACGTCTTCAAGCTTGCCGGGGATCTTCGATAGCTCGGTCGCGAGGTGGAGAGATTGCGCGTCGGTGATCGTCCCGCGGACCTGTGCGAGATGCAGCGCGAGCGTGAACAGCGCTGTGAGTTGCGCCGTAAACGCCTTCGTTGAAGCGACGCCGATCTCAGGGCCGGCATTCGTCGTGATTGTTCCGGCAGCCAGGCGCGTGACGGCGGACCCAACGACGTTGCAGATGGCGAGCGTCTTCGATCCCTTGGCAATCAGTTCCTGCTGAGCAGCAATCGTGTCGGCGGTCTCGCCGGACTGGGTGATGAGCAGGCCGAGCGTGTTGGCGTTAGGGATGGGGTCGCGGTATCTGTATTCCGAGGCGTAATCCACGTCTACAGGAAGGCGTGCCAGCCTTTCGATCATGAACTTGCCGGCGAGTCCGGCGTGCCAGCTTGTTCCGCAAGCCGCGATGGTGATGGAGGTGGCGGAGCGGAGGTCCGCGTCGGAGACGGACATGTCGCCGAGGTGGACGCGGCCGGTGTCGAAGGAGACGCGGCCCAGCGTGGTGTCGCGGACGGCGCGCGGCTGCTCGTTGATCTCCTTAAGCATGAAGTGCTTGTAGCCGGCCTTTTCGGCCTGGATGGGATCCCAGGTGATGCGCTGCGGGGTCATGTGCTTTTCGTTGCCGTGGAAGTCGGTGAGCACGACGCCGTCGGTGGTGAGGGTGGCGACTTCATTGTCGGCGAGGAAGTAGATGTTGCGAGTGTGGTGGAGAATGCCGGGGACATCGGAGGCGAGGAAGAACTCGCCCTCGCCGAGGCCGAGGACGATGGGCGGGCCCATGCGCGCGGCAACCATCTTGTCCGGCTCGTTGGCCGAGAGCACGCCGATGGCGAAGGCGCCGGTCATGCGGCGGGCGGCGCGGCGCACCGCTTCTTCAAGTGCGAGCTTCGGCGCGTGGCCGTTGCCGACGACGGCGACGCTCTCATTGGCGTCGGTGAACTCTCCGTGCTGGCGGGCGTGGTTCTCGAGTTCGTCCTGAATCAGGTGGGCGATGATCTCGGTGTCGGTCTCGGAGGCGAAGGCGTGGCCCTTCCCGATGAGCTCGTGCTTGAGCGTGAGGTAGTTTTCGACGATGCCGTTGTGCACGACGACGAGCGTGCCCGTGCCATCGCGGTGCGGATGCGCGTTCTCCTCGGTGGGGCGGCCGTGCGTGGCCCAGCGGGTGTGGCCGATGCCGTAAGTCCCGTGGACGGGGTCGCGGCCCAGGATGGCGTCGAGATTGCGGAGCTTGCCGGGCGCCCGGCGGAGCTGCAGGCCCTCAGGCCCGCCGGCGACGGCGATGCCGGCTGAGTCGTAGCCGCGGTACTCGAGGCGAGCGAGCCCCTCCATGATGACGGGAACGCAAGGTTTCGGGCCGATGTATCCGACAATTCCGCACATATATATGGATGAGTGTAGCTGGATGGTCCGCTGTGGAGGGGTCACGGCGGTGCGTCTGGCCTGCGCGGAGGTAATGGATGGAGAGCTGTCGAGCTGGTGCAGGCACAGTCAGACCGTACTGCGACATTTAGAATTTGTTTCTGTAATGGAATGATAAATAGCTTGAAACGACGCAGGCAAATCGTCGAGCAGACAGAGCGAGCAACCTGTTTGACAGGTGTTTCTCAATACAGGAATAATGGTTAGCCGGGGGCATACGCTCCCATCTCCCTACGATCTATGTCGCTCGACCCTTGCACAACGGGTTGCGTTCGACGAGCCGAGTCGTACGGCGAGGTGTTTTCGGTTTCATTTTTGGAGGCAACAACAATGCAGAGAGCTCTACGGGCTTTTCTTCTCATACTGCTGATCGCGGTTTCAGGCTATGCAGTAGCACAAACGGAACGCGGCAGCATCGCGGGACAGGTTACAGACAACACCGGAGCAATTCTGCCCGGCACCATGGTGACGCTCAAGAATGAGGCGACGGGCGTGGTGCAGAAGGCAAAGACAAACTCGGACGGAAACTACACCTTCCAGGATCTGAATCCGGGCAGCTACACCATTCTCGTGGATCGCGAAGGGTTCAAGAAGACTGAGCGCGTGCACACCGTGGTCGACGTGAACCAGACGAACCAGCAGAACATCAGCCTGCCCATCGGCTCGACGAGCGAGGTCGTGGAGGTGGAGACCGGTGTTCAACAGCTGCAGACCTCGACCGCGACGCTCGGCACGATCGTCGAGGAGAAGTCGATCCAGGAGCTTCCGCTGGTGTACAGCAATCCGTTCACGCTGGAGACCCTGGCGCCCGGACTTCTGGTCAGCGGTGTGAACCCAAACATCCACTCGTATGACAGCAGCACGGCAACGGTTTCGGTGAACGGTTCGACGCTGAATTCCATTGAGTACCGGCTGGACGGCGCGCCCGACAACCGCATCCGTCTGTCGGCGTACACGCCTTCGACGGAGTTCATCGGCCAGTACAAGGTGGAGACCTCCTCCTACGACGCGACGGAAGGTCACTCGTCGGGCGGCTTCGTGAACACGTCGCTCAAGAGCGGAACGAACACGTTCCATGGCGTGGCATTTGCCTCCTACCAGAACCCCAGCCTGAACACGAACTACTGGCACCTGCCAGGCTCGGCGCAGCCCGCGAAAGCTTCGTGGATGCGTGAAGGCGGCGCGGTGGGCGGCCCGATCTGGAAGAACAAGTGGTTCTTCTTCACGGGCTACGAGCACAGCCAGTCGGCAACTCCGAACGTACAGCTGCTGACGGTCCCCAGCAAGGCGGAGCGCGGCGAGGCGACCTCCGGCTTCTACGACTTCTCCGAGCTGTATGCACTTGATTCTGCGAATCCGGCGGGAACCAAAAACAAGTATCAGCTGTACGATCCGACATCCGGCGTTGTGACCAGCGGCGGAGTCTGCGGCAGCGGTAAGACCTGCATCGTTCGCAACCCGATTCCGGGCAACCTGATCCCCGCGGGCTCGGTGGACCCGATCGCAAAGGCGGCGCTGGCTTACTATCCCGAAGCGAATACGACGCCCAGCAAGCCGGGCGGAGGCAACTACTCTTACTCGAAGGCGGAACCGGATCACTACTACGCCTATATCGTTCGCAGCGATTTCAGCCTCTCGCAGCGGCAGCAGCTGTATGGTCACTGGGTCCAGAGCCGTCGCTTGCAGCCGGCGAAGAACACGTACTTCGCTCCGGTGAGCGGCACGTCGCTGACCTACCAGAACAAGGGCGCGGCGCTGGGCTATGTGTTCAGCATCAGCCCGCAGACGGTGCTGGAAGCGCACCTGACGTGGACCCGGTTCATCAACCAGAACGTCGTGACCTCGCAGGGCAAGCTGAATCCGACCTCGATTGGCATGCCTGGATACCTCGTGAACAACATGGGCCCGAATGCGCAGTCGTTTCCGCGCATCGACATCACGGGCTTGACCTCGCTGAACTCGGACACTGGCGTGCTCTCGCATGATGACGTGACACTTGGCTCGGTCCAGGTGAGCAGACTCTGGGGCAAGCACTTCCTGCGCACGGGCTATGAGTACCGCATGTACAACACGAATGCGGGCGTCACAACCCAGGGCAACGGACGTTACCAGAACAGTGGCGCCTATGTAACGTCAAACTCGTCCACCTCGGCACAGTCCACCGGCTTCGGTCTGGCACAGTTCCTCTATGGCCTGCCGAACTCGTCTGGCGTGACCATCAACGCCGATCTCGCAGCGCGGTCAAACTACATGGCCGAGTGGATCCAGGACGACTGGAAGCCGCTGACGAACCTGACGGTGAACTTTGGTCTACGGTTCGAGTACGAAGGACCGAACAACGAGCGCAACCAGAAGGCGAACACGTACTTCGACTTCAGCGCGGCGAACCCGGCGAACGTGTCTTCGGCACCGCTCTACAAGCCGACGTCCATACCGAATCTTCCGGCGGCCATGCCGGCGAGCTTGCCGCAGACCGGTGGCCTGCGCTTCCTCGGCGACCCGGCGACGTCGTTGACCGGAACGCAGACCTACCACACGCAGATCATCAACCTGCTCCCGCGTGTGGGCTTCGCGTACCAGGTGCGGCCGAACACAGTTATTCGTGCCGGCTTCGGCATCTTCGGCGACTCGCTGTCCACGTTCTACCTGTCGGGCGGCAACTCGGGTTCCACGACCAGCTTCCTCCTCCCGCAGCAGGGCTTTACGCAATCGACCTCGATCAGCGGAATCGCAAACACGGTTCCGGGGACGGGACAGACGTATGCCTACAAAACTGCGAACGGCGGATACACGCTCGCAAATCCGTTCCCGAACGGCATTGCGCAGCCCACAGGAAATTCGCTCGGGCTGCAGACGTTCCTCGGCCAGTCTGTGACCTTCCAGCCGCAGAATCCGAAGACCCCGTACAACATGCGGTGGAGCGCCGATGTTCAGCGTCAGATGGGTGCGTGGCTCGCGGATATCGCGTATGTCGGCAATCACGGTCTTCACCTTCCGATCCAGAGGGAGTTCAACGCGATTCCGCGGCAGTATCTGTCGACCTACACGGCCGGCTATGACGCCAACGAGAACACTGCGATCGGGACGTCCGTAACGAATCCGTTCTTCGGGATTGCCCCGAACACTGTGACGCTTGGCTCCTCGAAGACGATTGCGGTCAACCAGCTGCTGAGGCCCTATCCGCAGTTCACCAGCGTCTCGGCGTATGTGACAGACGGAATGTCGATCTACCACTCGTTCCAGGCGCAGCTCACCCGCCGCTTTGTACATGGCGCCAGCTTGACCTCGGCCTTTACCTGGTCGAAGTCGATGGACGCGTCGCAGTACCTGAACCCCAGCGATCCGCAGCCGCTGGTATGGACTCTCGGCGAACGACCGCACCTTCCGGTTCTCGACCGGCGGCATCTATCAGCTGCCCTTTGGTCCCGGCCGCGACCACCTGAACAACGGTGGCGTGGTCTCGCAGATCATCGGCGGATGGCAGGTGCAGGGCGTCTACCAGGTGCAGAGCGGACAGCCGCTGGAGTTCGATCCGGCGTCACTGCAGACCAGCGGAACCTCGCTGCCTGTGTACCTTGGTCCGGGAACCCCGGCGAGCGCAGCCTGGGGCCGCCAAGGCTTCAAGAACAGCGCGAACGGGACCTGGTTCAATACGAACAACTTTGCAACCACCACGGGCAGCAGCTCGTCGACAGGCCAGCAGCCGGGGCTGTATGGAACGCAGTACCAGGTTCGTACTCTGCCGATCCGGTACGATAGCCTCCGCAGCGACTTCATGAACCAGCTCGATGCGGCGGTACAGCGCAACTTCTCGCTGTCGAAGCTGTATGAGCCGCTGGCTCTGCAGGTTCGCGTCGACATGGTCAACGCGCTGAACCACCCGGTCCTGGGTGGAAGCGGCCCCAACAAAACGGTCGTCACTGACTGGACGAGCTCGACCTTCGGCCAGGTGACGTCGCAGCAAAACCAACCACGTATCTACCAGTTCGAAGCGTTCCTTCGCTTCTAAGACTGGAAGAGAGAAACAGGATGGGCGTCCTTCGGGGCGCCCATTTTGATTTTCGGCGCAAGAAATTCCGCGCAGGTAAGGTGGAAGCGTCAACCTATCTGCACGGAGGCTGGAAGCGAATGAGAGCGTTGTTGCGAGGAGTGGCAATAGTGGCTGTCGCGGTGGGAATGATGAGTTCCGCCCGTGCACAGTCGTTGAGTGATGGCGACGGAGCCTACAAGACCGGGCACTATCGCGATCTGTTTGCCGAACGTGGACACTCGGCCGCCGAGAGCAAGGCGAAGATCGAGGCGGTGTTTCAGCAGCTCTTCCACGGCGACAAGCAGACGCAGGCGATCTACTTCGAGTCAGGAAGCAATGCCAACGGGCCGCTGGCGTACGTCACCGACTGGGCCAACAATGACGCGCGCACCGAGGGCATGAGCTACGGCATGATGATCGCCGTGCAGCTGAACAAGAAGCATGAGTTCGATGCGATATGGAACTGGGCGCACACGTACATGCTCATCACCGACCCGAAGAATCCGAGCGTAGGCTACTTCGCGTGGTCGATGAATACGGATGGAACGCCGCGGTCGACGGGCGCAGCCCCGGATGGCGAAGAGTACTACGTGATGTCGCTGTACTTTGCGGCGCATCGCTGGGGGAATGGCAAAGGGATCTACAACTACCAGGCGGAGGCGGACAAGATTCTGCGCGGCATGCGGCATCATCCGGTGCTGAGCGGGACAGGGCCGTTCCGAATCCACCCCGAAGACCCGCCGTTTGTTCCGCCTAATCACCCGTGGCCGAGCCCGAACGAGACGAGGCGCGAGGAGGCTGCTGCAAAAGCCGCGGCCGAGGCTGCAGCGAAGGGCGAGCCCGCACCGAAGCCGCCGGTGTTTCCGCGGCCTCGCGGACCGTGGACCGAGACGATCGGTCCGATGGTCAACGACGAGCACACGATGATCCTGTTTGTGCCGAACGTACAGAATCGGACGACGGACCCTAGCTATCACCTGCCCGCGTTCTATGAGCTGTGGGCTCGATGGGGGCCGCAGGAGGACCGAGCGTTCTGGGCAAAAGCTGCCGACGTGAGCCGCGGATTCTTTGCGAAAGTCACGGGACCGGAGACCGCGCTCACTCCCGACCGCGCGAACTTCGATGCAACGCCGGCGATGGGATGGGACGGTAAGCCGGTGGGCTTCATGTATGACTCGTGGCGAAGCGTGAGCAACTGGTCGGTCGACTATTCCTGGTGGAAGAAGACCGCGGATGAGCAGACGTTGAGCGACCGCTATCAGAAGTTCTTAGTCGGGCAAGGGATTCATACGTTCGTCGATCTCTACTCGCTGGACGGCAAGCCGATGTCGGAGCGGCACTCGCCGGGAATGGTCGCGACCGGAGCAGTCGGAAGCCTTGCTGCGAACAAGGGAGAGAATGCGAGCGCGTTCGTCGATGAGTTGTGGAACACGCCCGTGCCATCAGGCGAACAGCGGTATTACGATGGCCTGCTCTACCTGATGAGCATGATGCACTGCAGTGGGGAGTTTCGGATCTGGGGACCGAAGTAAACTCCAGACCGCGCGCAAATGAAAGGGCGCCCTGATGGGGCGCCCTGGTTACTTTGGTCAGCGGTGTGAAGAGTTCAACGCGAACTGTAGAGCAGCATCGCAGTGGCCGGTGGCACGGTTGAGGCCTCGCGGTTGCCGCCGGCTTCGCGGTCTTCGACGGTGCGCGACGTAAGCGACTGCGCGGTGAGAACCCGGCCGACGCTATACCCCGGGAGATCGATGTGCAGCGGCTGCGCCTCATCCTTGTTGATAATGGCGACGACCGTCTGGCCGCTGGGCAGCTTTGCGGCGTACGCCGTGGCGTTGACTGCGCCGGGCGAGAAGGTGAGCGGAATCATCGTGCCTCCAGCGAAGTAGCCGGCGAAGCGAAGCCCGAAGAACGTAGGCTCGGCGAAGTACTTGCCGTCGATGTCCGCGATGGGCGTGTAGAAGGGACGCGGGTGAACTTCGTTCGGATTGGTGATGAGCGCGTCGCCGGGCAGCGTGCCGCCGAGCGAGTTGGCGACCTGCTTCGCGCTGCCGCCGTGAAGGTTGACGCCGGAGTAGCCGAGCGAGGCGAGCAGCAGGCAGTAGTCGGCGGACCACAGCGTAGCCGCGAAGACATCAGAGAATCCGGGCTTGCCGCCGCGATAGCAGCTGTTCCCTTCTGTCATGCGGTAGTGCGTGCCGAGCTTCTGCGCAGCTTCGCGAGCGATCGCTGCGTTGTTGGTCACCTTTGGGTCAGGGTGAAGAAGGTCGTTGATGTTGGCCTTCGGGTTCGACGGCGGACCGGTGAAGTAGTAGTGATGCGACAGCGCGACGACATCCGGACGCTCCTTGAGCGCGGAGAGGCGGTCGGCGATCGTCGGGAACCACACGACGTGGCTGGCGACGTCGGGCATGCCGAAACGCGCGGAGGGCACGCGCGCGCGGATGGCGTTCGCTGCGGCGAGCCAGTCGTCGAAGTACTTATCGGCGTTCCACGTGGCCTTGTCGCGGAAGCGGCTGCCGAAGCCGTCGGGCTCGTTGCCGACCTGGAAGTACTCGAGCTTTGCGCCGAGAGTCTTGTGCACAAACTCGGCCTCGTCGGCGGCGCGGGCGGGCGTGCTGGAGCCGAGATTGATGCCGTAGAGGCAGGTCCAGCCGGTGGCGTCGAGGAAGGCGCGCAGGTTGCGGACAGCCTCGGGCGTGACGGCGTAGGCCAGATCCATGGGCGACTTCTCGCCCTTGGGAGTCTGCAGAACAACGTTCGGCGGCAGTTGCGGACGCGGACTGTCGGGAGTCGGCTTCCACCAGCCGACGTCGGAGGTGTTGCCGCCAAGACGAAGCACGCCGTTGGGCGAGAGCGCTCGGAACTGCTCGATGAGGCCGGTGTTCGAGGCGGAGAAGAAGGAGGGATCGGAGAGTTGCTCTATCTCATAGCTGAGCCCGATGTAGTTGGCGGGAAGCGGGGCCCGGACCGGTCCGGATGAAGAGTGAATGTGGCTGGAGCGGAGGGCCTGCGCGATCGCTCGGACTCCGGCAGGATGGCAAGTGCGGAGACGGTGGTGCGAAGAAAGCGGCGTCGGTTCAACGGGCTCATGTCAACCAGCGTATGTCGAAGGACGAGAGATTGTCACTCCTGGAAGACAAACGTCGCTACAGGCAGCGCACGAGCAGCAGCGTCTGGTCGTCAAGCTGGCGGCCGTAGCCGCGCGCCGCATCGAGAATCTTCGTCGCGAGCTGCGGGAGTGCATCCCGCGCACCTGCGGCGATCAAAGTATTCAGGCGCTCGATACCGAACTCCTCTCCACGTTTGTCAGCGACCTCCAGGATGCCATCCGTGGCTACGACGATGAGATCGCCGGGGGAAGCATCCAGCGGGAAGCCGTCGAAGTGAGAGAACGGAAGAAGGCCGACGGGAAACTGCGGCTCATCACACTGCGAGATCGATTGTGCGGATGCGTGCCAGTGAATGATGGGAGGGCTGGCCGCGAGCGCGCAGAAGATGTTGCCGTCGGCGCCGAGACGGAAGCCGGTGAAGGTGGCGTACATCGTCGACTCTTTCACCTGCGGCAGAACGGTGTTGAGACGGTTGAGCAGGAGCGGGATTGTCTCCCCAGGCTCTCGCTCGCCGTCATCGAGGAGCGCTGTGCGGACTGCGGTCTTCAGGCGCCCCATCAGGATGCTGGCAGCAAGGCCGTGGCCGGTGATGTCGGCGAGGAAGGCGACAAGATCGCCGCCGGGCAGCGTTACGGCGTCGACGAGATCTCCGCCGACTCTGTCACTGGGCCGCGAGATTCCGTAGAGCTCGAAGCGAGGTGTTCGGATCGCCAGCGTGGGAACGAGGGTTTGCTGAATGCTGTGGGCCAGCTCCAGTTCATTCTGAATGCGCATGGAGCGCTTGCCTTCGGTGCGGATGAAGGTGATGAAGAGGAAATAAGAGGTGATCGTGACGACAAGGATGCAGGTGGCAGCGAAGTGAATTCCCTGCTCTGGCGCGACCCCTTGCAGATGGAAGCTTCGCACCATCCAGTTGGTTGCCTTGGTCTCAATGACTCCGGTGAAGAACTGAAGGACCACCAGTACAGCGATGAACACAGTGGGAAGACGCGCAATCGTGAGGATCCAGAGCACGGCATTGAGGCCGCTGATCGCAGCGAGGAGGAAAGCGACGGCATAGGGGAGCGTGCCGTGATTCATCAGGTCAATATAGAAGCCGATGACAGAGAAGAGGAGGGCGGCCGCAAGCAGAAGCATCCATAGCCGGCTGAGTGGGATGGCGCGAAGTTGCACCCAGCGGCCGACGCGGCGCTGGTACCAGGGTATGCCGTGCGAAGCCATGGCGACGAAGCTATCAGATATACGCGAATTTTCAGCGCATAACTTGCGCGGAGAAGCGGGCCATCTCGTCGTGCTGCGGGGAGCTTTGCAGCAGGACGAGCGAGCAGCCGGCGCCCTCGAAGTCGGCGAGGCGCTGTTTTACCTGCTCGGGCGTGCCGATCAGACCGGATTGCAGGCCCCGGTTGGAGACCGAGTAGTCCCGGAGCGAGAGCTTCTTCTCGAGCTGCGAGCCGGTGATCCACTGCTGGAAGTTGGCGAAACCGGCGGGCGAGTTGTTGGGGTCAGGTTGTGCGGTGATGCGCTCCACGTCCCTGTTTGCCTCAGCCTCGGAGTCGCGAACGATGCAATAGCCGGTGACGCCGAAGATGAGCGGCTGCAGATTCGGGTGCTGTGCGCGGCGCTGCTTCATGTCGGCGACCTTTGCGGCAATAGTGGTGGGATCGTCGCCGTGCATGAGGTAGGCATCGCACTTGGCGGCGATGAGGTTCTTGGCGGTCTCGGACTCGCCGCCGGCGTAGAGCGTGGGACGGGTGAGGCCTTCGGGTGCGCGCGAGTAGGTGCGGCGCGGCATGGGCTTCGGCGAGAGGGTGTTGTCCTTCACGTCGTAGAAGCGGCCAGAGAAGGTAGTTCCCTGTTGGGCCCAGCAGCCGGAGAGGACATCGAGCCACTCGGAGGTGCGGGCGTAGCGGTCGTCGTGCTCGTCGAAGGGGATGCCGTACTTCGTCGCCTCGTCGCGCCACCAGGAGCTGACGACGTTGAGCGTGAGGCGGCCGCCGCCGTTCACTTGACTGATGCGGTCGATGTTGGCGGCCTGCTTGGCGAGCACCGCGGGATTGTGAAACGTCGGACGGATGGCCACCATCAGCTCGAGCTTGCGCGTAACGGCGGCGAGCGCGGCGGTGGTTGTCATCGCGTCGAGCGAATCAGCTTCGACGCCTTTGATGTCGTTGAGGTTGAGCTCGGCGATGAGGGTGAGGTCGTAGCCGAGGTCTTCAGCGCGCGTGCAGAGGTCGCGCACGTAGTCCCAGGTGGCGGGCATGTGTTCGTCGTCGATGTTGCGGAGCCATCCGCCGAAGACCGGGAGCCAGAAACCGTAGCGCATGGGGTCCAGTATCGAGTGAATCCGGGCTGGGCGTCCAGCACGTGAGGATCTCGTATCGAGCGAATGGGGGTCGAGGTTCAACTATGGCAGGTAGGTGAAGGTGGGCGCAGCAGAGGGGGTTGCGGTCACTCCAGCGCGGCTGGTCACTCTCAATGGAACCGCGCCAGAGCCCGGAGGGACGGTGACGGTGATCTCGGTATCGGAGTTAACGAGCATGGAGCCTGCCTGATCCAAACCGAAGTGCACGGCGCGGGCTCCAGTGAATCCCGTGCCGGTGACTTTGACTGTTGCGCCGGCGAGCGCAGTGGGCGGAAGAACGCCCGTCACGGACGGAAGGAAATAGACGAGGCGAAGGCGCTCGCGAAGATCAGCAAAGGTCCATCCGTCGATGTTTTTCGCGCCTGGCACATTGAAGGTGTCCTCCCAGACAGCCCGATAAGCGAGCACGGCGACGGCGTCGTTACCCAACCCGTCCGGAAAAACGGAGGGGACGCGCGAGCCAAGGAGTTTCCAGAATCCCTTGCGCGCGATCTCGTGATGCTTCTCGCTGATCTTGCGCAGCTTCTCTCCGAGGAGGCCGAGAAGCCCGATGCCGCATATGAACGCGAGCAGCCAGCCAATGCTGACCTTGTTCTGAAGGTCCTCGACAGACTTCTTGATGGCCCCGCTGTCTTTTCCCTTCTCCCACAGATAGACGGCGACGCCGAGCGCAGCGCCGAGTCCGCCGATGAGGCACCGGACGAAGACCCAGAGGCCGGCGGAGTAGAAGAAGCACCCGACATTGCGAGTGCGGGGACTGGCGTGCGCGGCACGCATCAGTAACGGGCTCACGAGCAGGCCAAGGAGGATGATCGCGACGAGCACGAGGACCACGTCGGCGGCCATGGGGAGCATCGGCGCGATCTTTGTCCAGGCGTCGTGCATGCGGATCGCTCGAGCTTTAGCAGGTCCCGGGCTTGCCGTCCATATTCCAGCAATGGGGAGGCGAGTGTTTGCACTCGATGCGGAAGCTCTTGGTGCGGGCGTCGATGGAAATGAAGGTGTCGACGGGTGGGGGCGCGAGAGGGCATTGCGGAAGGGCCGCTCCGGAGGCTGCGAGGAGCGTCTGCGCGGCAGAGACCATCATCGTGGGGACGATCTTCTGCAGTATGTCTCCGACGTAGGGCGCCGCGCCTCGGGCGATGACCAGGGAGAGTTGCATGAGGATGTCGCCGAGGCCGGCGGGAAGTTTAAGATTCAGATCGTCCCGCTGAAGGTCCTGTTGATCCGGCATAGGAGTCTCCTCCGAAAGTTGAAACTGCGGGACCCGGTCTTCTTGAGTGGAACAATCATAGTCCAGCGGACGTGGCTGGCCGCGCGACGGGCGCGAGGGTCATCTAGAGGCAAGTGTGGTCTATGCGGGGACGGTGGAGGTGATGCCGGCTTCGGCTTCGAGCCAGTCGACGAGTTTGGCGAAGGGGTCGAAGCCGAGGACGCGGGGGCCGTCGGCGACGAAGTTGGAGAGGGCGTTGATGTCGTAGTAGTAGCGCTGGCCATCACGCGAGTCAGTAATGTACTCGACGCCGCCGATGTCGATGCCGCTGTGCTGCATGAGGAGTTCGACGTCGCGGATGGCGTCGGCGGGTGGCGTGAAGGCTTCGACAGTGATGCCGGATTTGGGCGCGTCGATGGCGCAGGCGGCGCGGTTCAGATCGGCACCGGTTGTCGTTCGGCAGATGTCGGCGGGGCAGAGGTCGAAGGTCTCGCCGGTGATGTGGACCTTGATGGCGTAGAGGTATTTGCCGTTGAGGACTTCGACGCGGACGATGTGCGCGTCCTGCGCGGGGATGAACTCCTGCACGAGTGCGGTGGAGTCGAGACCGAACTGGAGTGCGTCGGGAGAGCCGGCGGGCTCGGCGATGGCGTGGCGAAGTTGCGAGGCGCCGTCGAAGCGCTTGACGCCGGCGCCGCTGCCGCCGATGTTCGGCTTGACGACGATGGGCCAGCGGAGGCCTTCGGTTGCGGGGAGCGCTTGTTCAGCTCGGTGGATAACGCGGGCCTTTGGGTAAGGCAGGCCGAGAGATTCGGCGAGGATGAGCTGACCAGCCTTGGAGAGCTCGGACTGGAAGGCCTTGTAGCCGTTGAGGACTTTGACGCCGCGCGAGGCGAGGTGCTCGAGGAAGCCGAGGGTGTAGAAGATCTGATCGCCGTGGTCGCGGTTCCAGGCAGAGGGCGACATGCGGTTGAAGACGAGCGAGTATTTTTCTTCGGGGTGGTCAGCGGGCGAGTAGGAGTGCTCGGGCGCGAAGAGCTTGACGTAGGGCGTGCCGCGGCGATCGAGCTCGGCGAAGAGGGGTTTGAACCAGTGAGGCTGCTCGTAGTAGATGGCGATGGGCAGGGTGTTGGGCATGGTCGCTAGTAAAGGATAAGACGTCTCGGGGACGGGCGGGGATTCGCGGATGATCGGGCAAAAGGCTTTGACGCAAAGGACGCAAAGGAACCCTACGGGAGCCGGCGGGAGTGTTCCGCGTGGAACATTGGTTTGTGGACAACTAAGAAATGTGGGAAAGGGCGATTTCTGAGGATATCCGCGAGCAGCGTGTCGAACATCGCACGCCAGGTGGTGGAACGGTGGAAGAGGTCCTCCTCCACCCCAGCGAGCTAGGAACGCTCGCCGGGGGCCCGGTCATGGCCGCCGGCGCGGAACCAGCGATAGCCGTAGGGTTCGAGGAGGATGAGGTGGCGGCCGGTGGAGTCGGCGTTGCTGTGGTCGTCCGAGATGATGTTGGTGAGGTAGAGGTCGAGCGGCGGCTTCGTCGATTTGGTCCTCGGCGAGGAAGGCTTCCCTGCTCTGCTCGAGTTGCGTGGATTTGCTGAGGAGCGGAAGTGGAGGTCGATGGGGTCAGGCGAGAAGTTGTGGATGATGACGACGGAGTTGTCGTGCCAGGTGTAGCGAAGGATGAGGACGTCGCGGTGGCGTGTGGGGATGACGATGAACTTGCCCCAGCCGATCTCGGGGGTCTCTTTGCGCGTGCGAATCATGCGCTCGGTCCAGTTCATGAAGGAGTTCGGATCGCGGCGCTGATTGGCGACGTTGATGTGTTGATAGCCGTAGGTGCCGCCGGTGATGACGGGGTTCTTTGGGTGAGGGTTGGTGGTGAAACCGCCTTGCGGATCGCTTGACCACTGCATGGGTGTGCGGCAGGAGTTGCGCTCGGGCAGCGAGAGGTCGTCGCCCATGCCGATCTCGTCGCCGTAGCGGATGACAGGCGTGCCGGGCAGCGAGAGCATCAGCGAGTAGGCCATCTCCAGGCGGCGGCGGTCGCCTTGCAGCATAGGGGCGAGGCGGCGGCGGATGCCGCGGTTGTAGAGCTGCATGTTCTTGTCAGGAGCGAAGGCGGCGAAGCAGGCCTGGCGCTGCTGCGGCGTGAGGCGGCCGAGGTCAAGCTCGTCATGATTGCGGAGGAACTGGCCCCACTGCGCGGTGGCCGGGCGGCGCGAGGTGGAGTGGAGGCTCGCGATGAGCGGGTGCGTGTCGGCGGTGGCGAGCGCGTAGAAGAGATGCTGGTTGACCTGGAAGTTGAACATCATCTGGAGGCGCTCGCCGGCGTCGCCGAAGTATTCCATGTCGGTGTCGGGGAGGACGTTGGCTTCGGCGAGGACGATGGCGGAGCCTTCGCGCCAGGAGATGAACTCGGCGAAGGTGCGGAGCATGTCGTATTGCTCGACGGGCTTGCGGACGCTGGGGCCCTTGGTTGCGATGACGAAGGGCACGGCGTCCATGCGGAAGCCGGAGACGCCGAGCTGCATCCAGAAGCCCATGATCTTGAGGATCTCGGCCTGGACCTCGGGGTTGGAGGTGTTGAGGTCGGGCTGGAATTGGTAGAAGCGGTGGAAGTAGTACTCGCGGGCTTTTTCGTCCCAGCTCCAGGTGGATTTTTGCACGCCGGGGAAGACGACGCCGCTGGCTGCGTTGCGGGGCTTCTTCTTCGACCAGACGTACCAGTTGCGGAAGGGCGAGCCGGGCGAACTGCGCGCCGACTTGAACCACGGGTGCTGGTCGGAGGTGTGGTTAACGACGAGGTCGATGAGCACGCGCATGCCGCGCTGATCGCAGGCGTGGGTGAACTCGACGAAGTCTCCGAGGGTGCCGTAGCGCGGGTCGACGTTGTAGTAGTCGGCGATGTCGTAGCCGTCGTCACGCATGGGCGAGGGCTGGAAGGGCATGAGCCAGATGGCGGTGACGCCGAGACCCTGCAGGTAGTCGAGGCGGCGCATGAGGCCGCGGAAGTCGCCGACACCGTCGCCGGAGGTGTCCATGAAGGAGCCGACGTGGAGGCAGTAGAGGACGGCGTTCTTGTACCAGAGGTCGTTAATCATGTCTCTGGTTCGGATGCGGGGTGTGAACGCAACGGCGTTGACGAAAAGGTCGCGAAGGTTCGCCACGGCGTGGTGGGGATGGCAAAAAGAAGGCAACTGCAGCAAGCGCAACAGCAGCGAGCGCAACAGTCAGCGCGATGGCGGAGCTAGTACTCGCGGAGATGCTTGATGAGCTGGGTGGGGTGGATGGGCTTGGGGAGGAGCTCGAAGTCATGACCGCACTCGCGGGCGCGGGCGAGGATTTCGACCGTGGCGGCCTGTCCGCTGAAGAGGATGATGCGGGTGTCGGGACAGTTCCTGCGGATGGCGATTGCGGCTTCGACACCGTCTACCTGCGGCATGAGGACGTCGGAGAGGACGAGGTCCGGGCAGTGACGCGTGGCCTTTTCGATCGCCTCTTCGCCGCCGTAGGCAGCTTCGGCGATGAATCCGTCGCGGTTGAGGATTTGAACGATGGTATCGGCGATGACTTTTTCGTCATCTACAACCAGGATTCGGGGGGCCGGGTTCTGGGTGTTGGCATCGTTGCCATTGGCCGAAAAGATGTGAGAGCGGTTGTTTGAGTCACTGCTGCTGAAAAGAACTGGAGTCATCACGGGGGTCCCTAATCAGGGAAGGACTTAACGGGGCGAATTGCTGGTGGGCTCCGGCGAACATAAGTCTTTCCAGTTGCTACAGATGGTACGACGAGAGATTGGAACGAATTTCTACGGCTAGGTTTAGTGGAAAAAACTCTGCGAGGAGGAGGAGTCGAGCATTTCCGGATTGGGTACTTCCGTGGGGAGAAAGACGCGAAATACCGTTCCTGTCGGCGGCTGTGTGCGAGTACGGAAGAGAATCGAGCCGCCGTGCTTCTCCACAATACCGCGAGTGACCCAAAGTCCGAGGCCTGTGCCGAGAGAGAGTTTTGATGTGATGAAGGGTGAAAAGAGCCGCTCGCGGACGGCCTGCTGGACGCCGGTGCCACGGTCTGCGATGAGACAAGATATTCCGGGCTGGCCGGCGACGACGCGGCCGGAGGCGCGGATGGTGAGCTCGGTATTCTCGGAGGCGTCGATGGCATTGACGAAGAGGTTGGAGAAGACCTGGCGGATCTCTCCCTGCAGGCCGTAGAGGCGCAGGCCGGGCTGGATGTGCGTGCGGCAGGCGAGCCGCTTGAACTGCAGCTTGCGGGAGAAGAGATCGATGATGCCGTGCAGCATGGCGCTGAGGTCGATCTCTCCGGGGCGCGTGGTGTCGCGGTAGAAGCCGAGGGTCTGCTGCGCGATCTGCGCGACGCGTGCGAGTTCGCCGTCGGCGGTCTCAAGCAGGTGCTGGACTTCGGGCGGGACGGTGGTGTCGGTCTTGCAGAGATAGATGAGGTTGGTGACTGCCTCGAGCGGGTTGTTGATCTCGTGCGCGATGGTGGCGGCAAGGCGGCCAGTGGCAGCGAGCTTTTCGGACTGGCGGAGAGTGGCCTCCTGCGTCTTGCGATCGGTGATGTCCTGCACGGTGCCGATCATGCCAGTGAACTTGTGCGCATCATTGAAGGTGGCGAGGCCGCGGGCGGCGATCCAGCGCTGCCGCTTGTTAGGGCCTTCGGCACGGTACTCGGCGCTGTAGGTGCCACCGTTGAGCACGGCCTCGCCGAGATCTGCGGGGGTGTTGGGGAGGTCGTCGGTGTGGACGATGCGGTGGCGGAGCTCGGCGCGACGGATGGGTGTGTGCGGCTCGGCGAAGAGAAGCTCGGCGGCTCGCTCGTCGAGGTCGAGGCGGTCGCTGGCCATGTCCCAGCTCCAGGTGCCGAGGGCGCCGGCGTCGAGGGCCTGGCGAAGACGGCGGGAGGACTCGGCCATGGCGTCGAAGGCCTGCGCGAGCTGCTCGGAGGTCTCGCGCTGAAGCTGGCGGGCGGCGTCGGCGATGGCGATCTCGGAGGTGAGGTTCTCGGTGAGGCGCGCGTTGTCCATGGCGACGGCAGCCTGGGTGGCGATGGTGGCGACGAGGGATTCGCTTTCCGCGGTGAAGACGCCGGGGTCCGGGTGGCCGTACAAGATGGCGCCGAGCGTCTCGCCGGAGCGGCTGACGACGGGGATGGAGAGATAGCTGCGAACCGGCAGATGGCCGGGCGGCATGCCGTGGAAGGGCGCGTTGTGCCCGTAGCGCGGATCCTGCATGATGTCGGCGGAGCGAAGGATATGGCCGTGGACGAAGGTCTCACCGAAGACGGCGGTGGGGCGCGGCATGGGGAAGCGGGAGAACTCGGAGGGGTCGACGCCGGAGATTTTGTAGAGCTGGTAGGGGCTGCCGTCGTCGCTGACGCTGTTGTAGAAGAAGGCGCCGAAGGCAGCGCCGGAGAGCTTGAGTCCGGTATCGAGAGACGCCTGCACGATGATGTCGACGGAGCGCTCGTGCGCGAGCAGCAGGCCGGTTTCGACGAGCAGACGCAGATGTTCGGCGGCGTGCGAGAGAGAGGGCGAATCGCCTCCTGGTGATGCGGTTCTGTCCGTCATGGCGATTCCAGCGGCCCGGCAGAGCTCAAGTTTAGCCGAGCCGACGCTGTGCACGGTGTGGGCAAACCCGGAATGCGGTTGTGTTGTAAAAATCGCTATGCGATATTGGTGCGCTGAATTTCAGCCGCGAGGCGGCTTCTTCGCGCGAGGGCTGCTGGTGGTTCAGAGCCTAGTAGCCGATATGGAAGTTGATGCCGGTGGCGACGCGAACGCTGTTCTGCACGTTTTCAGCCCCGTTGGGGAAACGCGTGTGGACGAGATCCACCTCCAGGAGGCGGAGGTCGAAGCGGTGATAGATGTGGAGGTTCACGCCGCCGCCGCCCTCGAGATCGAGCGAGGAGGCGTTGCTGGTGAGAACACCCTTCACCGGATATTGGCCGGATGTTGCAAAGGCGTAGCCGAACTTGCCCTGAACGAAGACGGAGCCCTTGCGGTTCCAGGCAGTGGGGCTGATATGACCGATGTTGTAGGTGTAGCGCGGACCGACGAAAAAGGTGACGGTGTGGATGTCGACCGCGCCGCGCAGGTTGGTGCCCGCGGTGCCCGAGCCGCCGGCGACGAAGCCGAGGCCCTTCCAGGGAGCGTAGGCGATCTCAGTGGTTGCGCCGCGAAGAGAGAAGTAGGTGTTGGGCTGGCTGCCGACGAAGCGTGTGGCGTCCTGCACGTACATCATGCTGAAGTCGCCGCTGGCCTGAGCGTGCGCGCGGGGCGCAGGCAGCACGAGCGCGAAAATACCCGCCAGCAGCAGGAGCCCGCTGCGCAGGCTGCGGGTGTGGCGGCTGGTTGGGGTGAGGCGCGCGTGCATTGTGGGGGCGGTCTCCAAAGCTTTACTCGACGGTGAGGGTTACCTGCACGGTGTGGGTCAGCGTCCCGGAGGTTCCTGTCACAGTGAGGGTGTAGGTTTCAGGCATCTGGCCGTAGTAGCCGGTGGCCTGGTTCGAGAGACAGCCGCTCATGCCGACTGCGGCAGCGAGCCCGACGAAGACGACGAGCAGGCGAACTACAGCGCGTCGGCGGCGCAGCAGGAAGCCCGTCGGCAGCAGGAGGAGCGCGAGGAAGGCCGGGGCGTTGCGGCGCGAGGAAGGATGCGCGGGATTGGTGGGCTCTCGCAGTGATGAAGATGTCAGCGGCGGTGCGTTGACGGTGAGGACGATCGGCGTGATACCGGCGGCAGCAGGGACGCTGGCAGGATTGAATGAGGCGGATCCGCCTGCGGGAAGACCGGTGACGCTCAGCGCGACCGAGGCTGCGAGCGAGTTGGCACCGATGGGCGAGACGACCAGGTTGTACTGCGTGCTCTGGCCGAGGATGATCGACGCGGAGTTCTGTGAACCGGTGGCGAGTGCGAGCGAGAAGTCTTCAACGACCTGCGTGAGCGGAGGGGTTGTCGCGGGCTGATAGAGGCCGTTGCCCGCGTAGCTGGCCGTAAGGATGTGCTGGCCGTTGGTGGAGAAGGTGACGCTGAGCGTTGCGACGCCGCTGGAGTTCAGCGTGGCGGTACCGATGGACTTCACTCCGTCAAAGAAGGTGACGGTGCCGGTGGGGGCGCCGGCGGGCGAGGTGATGGTCGCGGTAAGGACGGTGGGGTTGGAGACAAGAACGGGGTTGACCGAGCTTTTCAGCGTCGCGGTTGCGGCAAAATTCTGGACGTTCTCGTTGACGACCGGCGAGGTCGCGGCTGAAAAAGAGCCGGTGGACGGGAAGGTGGCCGTGAGCGGATGCGTGCCGGGCGTGGTGAACGAGACGGTAAGTGTGGCGACGCCGCTTGCGTTCAGCGATGCGGTGCCGAGGATGGTGGCGCCGTCGAGGAAGGTGATGGTGCCGGTAGGCGTGCCGGAGGTGGAGGCCAGCGTCGCGGTGAGGACGGTGTTGGCGTTGACGTTGACTGGGTTCACCGAGCTCACAAGCCCGAGGGTCGTGCCGAGACTCTGGACGGTCTCATTCAACACGGCAGAAGTTGCAGGGAGGTAGGGCCCGGTGGCTGGGTAGGTGACTGTGAGTGGATGTGTGCCGGGCGTGGAGAACGAAACTGTGAGTGTGGCGACTCCGCTCGCGCTGAGTGTGCCGGTGCCGAGCACGGTCGTGCCGTCGAGAAAGGTGACGGTCCCGGTGGGCGTGCCGGAGGTTGAGGTCGCGGTCGCGGTGAGGACAGTGTTCGCGTTCACGTTGACCGGGTTCACCGAGCTCGCGAGCGTGAGGGTCGTGGCGAAGGTCTGGACAACCTGATTCAGCACGGCGGAGTTTGCCGCCTGGAAGAAACCGACGCCCGGATAGCTGACGGTGAGCGGGTGCGTGCCGGCAGTGGAGAAGGAGACGATGAGCGTGGCGACGCCGCTCGCGTTGAGGGTGCCGGTGCCGAGAACGGTGCTGCCGTCCATGAAGGTGACGGTCCCCGTGGGCGTGCCGTAGGGGGAGCTGACCGTCGCGGTCAGCGTAGTGTTCGCGCCGAGGTTGACGGGATTGACGGAGCTCGTCAGCGTGACTGCCGGTGTAGTGATGACGGTGACGACGTTGCTGGTGCCGGTGTAGGTTGTGCCGGGCTTGAAGGTGGTGTCCGTGACCGTGACGGTCCAGGTGCCGAGCGTGTTGAAGTTCAGCGGGGGCGTGAGCGTCGAGGCAAAGACGTGTGTGCCATTGTCGCCGGCGGTGAAGGTGTAGGCGCCGGTGGGGAGGACGCAGGCGGGGTCGGTGCAGGTGAGGTTGATCGTGCCGGTGTAGGTGTCGTCGATCGTGCCGTCGTTGTTGATGGCAGTCACGGTCATGGTGGTGGCCTGGCCGGGGGTAACGATGGAAGGCGCGACCGTAACGGTGAAGTGATCGAGGACGTGGAATCCGGTGCCGGAGAGCGTGACAGTGGCGCTGACGTTGCCGTTGCCGGAGGCGGCGACGCTGAGGGTGCCGGTGTTCGGTCCGGCGACGGTGGGTTTGAAGCCGACCTCGAGCGTGCAGGCCTCGCCGATCGGGATCTGCGTGCCGTTGGTTCCGTTGATGGTGTTGGGGCAGGTGCCGGTGGTGTCGGTGAAGAAGGCGTTGTTGCTGATGATGGGGAAGCCTGAACCGGAGATCTGCAGAGCGAAGCTACCGGTGTTCTCGACGTTGAGCGCGAGGTCGCCGTCGACGGTGTCGACTGTGCCGACGAGCGTGGACGTGGCGAAGATGAGCGACGAGGTGGTGCGCGTGACCTGCACGAGGCCGGCGACGGTGTCGGAGACGAGGAGGTCGCCTGTGGGAAGCAGGGTGACGCCTGCGGGCGTGGTGAGCGCGAAGTTGGCCGGCGGCGGCGTGGTGTTGAGCAGGGTAATGACGTACGGAGCGCCGCTGAGCGGAAGCTCGACGAGACGATTGTTGCCGGTGTCGGCGATGGAGAGGCCGCCGGCGGCGTTGACGACGACCGCCTTCGGGCTGGAAAGCGTGAGGCCGGAGATGGGCATCACCGTCGCGGGGTTGGTCAGGCTGGTGCTGGTGTGCAGGTCGATCTTGACGATGCGGTTGTTGTTCGCGTCGGCGACGTAGAGGTTGTCGGCGGCATCGACCGAAAGGCCCTGGGGACTGGAGAGCGCTGTGCCGAGGCCGGTGAGTGTGAGTGCAGCGGCCGCGTTGCCGTTCTCGATGTCGATGCGGACGATCTGGTTTGCGCCTGCGTCGGCTACGTAGAGGTAGCCAAAGCCGTCGAGCGCGAGCCCGGCGGGCTGAAGCAGGGTTACGCCGGAGATCGAGAGGGGGACGGGCGCGCCGCCAGGAGGAATTTTGTAGATGGTGGCGGTGTTCGGGGACGAGATGTAGAGCGTGCCGTCGCCGGAGATGACGATGGAGGAGAACGGTGCGGAGGTGGTCGAGGCAGGAATGGTTCCGAACAGCGTGGCGCTGCCGGAGGTGGTGCTCTCCAGGATGCGGCCGTTGAGGGCGTCGTCGATGTAGAGGTTGCCGGCGCCGTCGTAGACAGTGGAGGAGGGGTTGATGACCGTTGGGGTGATGCCGGTGAGCGATGTGATCGCAACGGCCGTCGCGGGGGAGACGACCATCTGCGGCCCGAGGCCGGCGCCGCGGAGAGGAACGTGGTTGGTTACAGTGCCGCTGCCGTCCTTGACGAAGAGCTCTCCGATACGAAGGCCGAGGACGCTGGGTGCGAAGGTGAGGGAGATGTTGCAGGTTGCCGGACCGGCGATGGTACCGACGCAGGTCTGGCCGGAGACAGCGAAGTCCTTGTTGGGTGCGCCTTCCGTGAGGGCGGTGATGGAGCCGACCGTGACGACGTCGCCAGCCGGAACCGAGAAGACCAGGGTTGTGACGCCGGAGATGTTGCCGAGGTTTACGCCGCCGAGGTCGACGGGACCGCCGGGGGAGAGCGACTGCGCGGAGGCCGAGGCCAGGCCTACGAGCGCGAGCAGGACTGACAGGATGAGCAGAACGAGCAGGAGAGGACGCAAAGGCGTGCGGGTGCTTTGGTCTTCGCCCTTGCCAGCAATCTGGACAGGGTCCCCGTACTGGCGGGAGCGGGCTCCGCTCGGCGTATGCATTCCGATCCTCCACCCTGCGGCTCGAGAGCCAGTGTTGCGTGGCGCGACAGTTGGGCGCGGGGTCGCCCTGGAAGAGCTCGCACCTGAAAGGGCTCTTCCAAAAAAACTCTCGGGAAAACTGATGGCTCGTCGCATGATGCGTTGCTCTTGGGGCCCGTGGGCGCTGAGGTTTGCCCGAGGTGGCCAATTTAGCAGCACCACAGCGGTTATCCCCTCCCCCGAAGGGGGATGGTGTGGCAGAACGAAAGCGGCAGTGACGAACGCGAGACAGTGCTATGCTTGCGGGCAAACACAAGTTTTACTGCGGTTTTCGCGAGCGCAAGCAGGCGCGAGACAGTGAGGAAAAGACGGGATGAGTTCTGGGGGATGGATGAGCGCGCATGGTACGGAAGTGGCTGGAGGTGGCGACTATCGTCAGCAACCAGCGTACGCACTGCGGCCGCTGAGCCTGGGAGAGATTCTTGATCGCAGCTTCGCTGTGTACCGCGCGAACTTCTGGCTGTTTGTCGGGATCGCGGCGTTGAGCTCGGTAGTGCAGCTGGTTGCCAACGCAGTTCTGCTGGTGATCTACAAGGGCTTCATTCCGCGCCCGAAGGCGCCATTCGACCTGAGCTACCTGGTGAGTGGCCGGGAGATCGGGGGCGTGATCGGGACACTGCTGTTCTTCCTGGCCGCGGCGGTGACGCAGGCGGCGACGGTGTGGGCGCTGAGTGAGGTGTACCTCGGGCGGCGGACGACCATCGGGGATTCGATCCGCGCGGTGGTTGGGCGGTGGCTGCGATTCGTGGGAATCGCGTTGTGGCAGGCGTGGAGCGTCCTGTGGCTGCCGCTTCTGTTGGTCCTGCCGGCGGCACTGCTCATGCGAAAGGCACAAGTCGGCATGGCGGGTGCATTTACCGGGGGCGTCCTGATCTTCCTGGGCCTGACGGGAGGTCTCGTGTTTGGCGTTATCGCCTTCCTGCGGAACTCGCTGGCCGTTCAGGCTGCCGTGGTGGAAGAGCTGAAGGTGCGTAAGGCGATGCGGCGCAGCAAGGTGCTGGCGGCCGGGGCGAAGGGACGCATCTTCGTGGTGTACCTGATTGCGTGGTGTCTGCTCATCGTCGTCGGGATGGTGGAGATGCCGCTGGCGATGATTGTGGGGTTCGGCGCTCTCAAAGGAGAGCGGCATGTGCTGCTGCAGGTTGTCATCCTGCTCGTGAACTTCATCGCGCACTCGATGGTGACGCCGGTGCTGATGATCGGGCTGTCGCTGGTGTACTTCGACCAGCGCGTGCGGCAGGATGGGCTGGACCTGCTGCTGATGCTGGATGGCGGGGCTAATGCCGGAACGACTGGCGCCGGGACTGGTGGCGCCGCGACAGGCGTCAGTGCACCGCCTACGCTGCAGGCAGGTGAGCCGGCAAGCGATGCTGCAGCGCTGTAATCTTCGACATCGCACGATCGATCGCGTGCGGTCGTGGGCACTCGTGTGTGCACTAGGCGCGTGTGTGTGCGGGGCGGCTGCACAGACACGTGTGGGTCAGGGTGCTCCCTTGCGAGACAGTAGCTTCTCAGCAGTGTCAGCGCGCCAGAGCCTGACTGCACTACAACAGGCGGAGTTTGCGCATGCGCAGACGGCCGTCAAGAAGATACTCGCCGGGGCGGAGTTTCAGCGGCCTGAGCCGACGTTGTGGGATCGTGCGAAGGCCTGGCTCGTCAACGCAATTACCCGGATATTCCTTGGCATCGATCGCGTCACTACGCAATCGCCGTGGGTGGGGCGAACGCTGGAGTGGCTGCTGTTCCTCGCGGCGGCGGTGGGATTGCTGGTGTGGGTGATGCGCACGGTGCAGCGGCAGAGGCTGCGGGTCGCCATGGGAGGCGAACCGGCGAAGAGCGCGGCATGGGCTCGCGAGACCGAAGACTGGCGAAGACAAGCGGAGGAGAAGGCCGCGAAAGGCGCATGGCGAGAGGCGATTCATGCGCTCTACTGGGCCGCGATCGTGCACCTGGAGCGGCGGCGCGCGTGGAGGCATAATCCGTCGCGCACGCCACGCGAGTATGTGCGGCTGTTGAAGGCGGGATCAGCCGAACAGCGTGAGTTGCGCGGATTGACGAGTGCTCTCGAACAGAGCTGGTATGGGCAACGGGAGGCGAAGGCGGAGGAGTTTGGCGCGGCCAGGGAGAGCTTCGAGCGGCTGGCGGACAGCAACGAGCCGCGAGCATCCGTCGCGGGAGGTGAAGCGTGAGCGACGCGCGCTGGAGCGATCGCCGGATCGTGCTGTGGATGGGCGCCGTGATTCTGCTGCTGATTGTTGTCGTGAGTGTGCTGGCGCCGAACACCGACGACGACGATGCGCGGCCGACAACCTACAACACTGGACCGCAGGGAGCGAAGGCTGCTTTCCTGATGCTGGAGGCGATTGGGAGAACGACATCGCGCTGGCAGCGGCCGATCGAAGATCTTGGCCACGTCGATGCGTCGCATACGATGCTGGTGCTGGCGGCACCGGCATACTCGCCGACCGATCAGGAGACGATTGCAGGCGCGATGAAGGGCTTTCTCGAGCGCGGCGGGCACGTGCTCACGACCGGACCGACGGGAGCGCTGCTGCTGCCCGGAGGAAAGGTGGAACCGCCGACGACCTTCATGACCGAGATGTGTCACACCTACCCGGGTGACGGTCCGCTGGCGGCTGCGGGACGTGTCGCCATGGTGGACCGCGGTGCGTGGGCGGGAAAGCAGAAGGTGGAGATTGCGCATCGCTGCGGACAGGATGCGGTCGTGGTGCGTATGACGGTGGGACGCGGCGAGGCCGTGTGGTGGAGCTCCGCCGTGCCGCTGACGAACGCGGAGCTGAAGACGGATGCGGATTTGCGACTGCTTCTGCTGAGCCTCGGCGAGGGACGAACCGTTCTGTGGGATGAGTCGCTGCATGAGACGGTGCCGGGATTGTGGGATGCGACGCATGGGCTTCCGGTATGGTGGCTGATTGCGCAGGTGGCTCTGCTGGGGGTGCTGTTGGTGCTGAGCTTCAGCCGCAGGAATGGGCCGCTGCGCGCGCCGGTGATGCTGCCGAGGAGTTCGCCGGTGGAGTTTGCCTCCTCCATGGGCGATCTGTACGAGAAGGCGCGCGCGACTACTGCAGCGACGGACGCGGCGAGGCGAAGATTGTTGCGGGCCATCGTGCGCGACGCGGGCGTGCCGCAGGCGATCGTCGAGGAAGGACCGAAGGCAATTGTGAGCGCGCTGAGTGAGCGGCTGGGTGGCGACTGGAGAACGGTAGGCTTACATCTGGAGAAGGCGAACGACGCGGCGAAGGAGAGTCCGACGTATCGCGAGGCGCTCGCGATCTCGCGCGCGCTGACAGAGGATGCGGAGAGGATTCGTGCTGCGGCGATGAGTGGACGTGGGCGGGATGCTCGTGCTGTCAGAGTGGCGTAACGATGCAGTTTATTGAATGTAGGTTTGCGAGGAGCAGTGAATGAGTGAGGGAGTAGTGGCAGCAAACGAGCTGTTTGCGCGCGGACAGCAGGAGATTGGGCGCATCATCGCAGGGCAGGAGGAGGCGGTCGCGCAGGCGCTACTGACGATGCTGTGCGGTGGACATGCGCTGGTGGAGGGAGTGCCGGGCGTTGCGAAGACGCTTGCGGTGAAGACGCTGGGGCGTTTTCTTGGACTCGAATTTCGACGCGTGCAGGGCACGCCGGACATGATGCCGGCGGACATCCTGGGCACCAGTGTCTTCTCGCCGAAGACAGGAGAGTTCGCGTTCCACAAGGGCCCCGTCTTCACGCAGTTTCTGTTGACCGATGAGATCAACCGGATGCCGCCGCGCACGCAGGCGGCGCTGCTTGAGTCGATGGAAGAGCGTCAGGTGACGGCGGATGGCGAGCGGCATGCGCTCGATGACTTCTTCACGGTCTTCGCGACACAGAACCCGGTGGAGTTTGAGGGCACGTATCCGCTGCCTGAGGCGCAGCTCGACCGCTTTCTGCTGAAGATCAAGGTGGGATATCCGGCGCCTGCGGACGAGCGCGTCATACTGGAACGGCATCATGCGGCGACGGAACCTGCGGGGCTCGCAGACACGCCGATTGAGGCGGTGCCGTTTGCGATGCTGGCGCAGGCGCGGCGCGAGATTCGCGCGGTGCGCGTTGAGCCGGCGATCTTCGACTATCTGTTGGCGATTGTGCGCAGAACGCGCGAGTGGCCGGCGATTGCGCTGGGAGCAAGCCCGAGAGCGAGCACTTCCCTGCTGCTGGTGGCGAAGGCGATGGCAGCGCGCGAGGGACGCGACTTCGTCGTCCCTGACGACGTGAAAGAGGCGGCAGTGCCGGTGCTGCGGCATCGGTTGGTGCTGCGGCCGGAGGCGGAGCTTGAGGGGCTGGATGCAGACCGCGTGGTGAGCGAGGTGTTGGCGGCGACGGCGGTGCCGAAGTAGCGATGCAGACATTGATTCCAGAGTTCGCGAGCGGGACGGCGAGGCCGATGGGACGGCTTGGACGGTGGGCTGGGTTTGGCCTGACGGCGAGGGCGCTGTTGCTCTTCTGCGCGGGGCTGGTGCTGGCGATTCCCGCATTCTGGCAGCCGCGACGTATTGGGTTCATGTTTGCGTGGGATGCGCTGCTGTTGGTGCTGTGCGTGGTGGATGCGGCGCGGCTCCCGCGGCCTGAGTTGCTGACGGTGAGGAGGACGTTTCTGGATTCTCCGCAGTTGGGCGAGCCGACGCGAATGCAGATCGCGGTGCGGATGGATGCGGATACAGTGATCGATGCGCGCGTCGTCGATGATCTGCATCCGGCACTGATTGCGAAGCCTGAAGTTCAGCGCATTGAGGTTTTCCCTCGCGAGGAGGCGGTGTGCGCGCAGACGATCTGGCCGGCGGAGCGCGGCGACTTTGCGATGGGTAAGGTGTTTCTGCGCTATCGCGGAGCACTGCGGCTGGTTGAGCGATGGACGAGTGCGGAGCCTGCCACGGTTTCAGAGAAGGCGCAGCGAGTGCGCGTCTTTCCAGCGCACGAGGACAGCCGTGGGCGCGCGGCGTTCTTTCTGCTGCGCGCGCGTCAGATTGAATTGCAACGGCGCAAGTTGCAGCTGCGCGGAACAGGGCGTGAGTTTGAGAGCCTGCGCGACTTTCAGCAGGGGGATGAGCTAAGGAGCATCTCGTGGACGGCGACGGCACGGCGCGGCAAGCTGGTGGCGCGGCAGTTCACGGCAGAGCGATCGCAGCAGGTGTGGGTGGTGCTGGATGCGGGGCGGCTTTCGCGTACTGCGTTCGAACTGCGGCGCGGAGAGCCGGAACTGGTGGGCGAGACAGTGATGGAGCGCGAGCGCGCGCATCGCATGAGCGTCACGCAACTGGACCAGGCGACAACTGCAGCCGTGATGCTGGCGCAGGTTGTCGGTGGTTCCGGCGATAAGTTCGCGATGATGGCGTACGGCCGCGAGATCAAGCAGGTGCTTCCGCCGGGCGCGGGTGTAGTGCATACGCGACTGTTGCTGGATTTGCTGAGCCAGACGAGGGCCGAGGCTGCAGAGGCCGATCACCTGAATGCCGTTGCGCGGCTGAAGACGCTGCAGCGGCGGCGCGGGCTGATGGTGTGGATCACGGAGCTCGTCGACTCTGCAGGCAAGCCGGAGCTGGTGACGGCAGCGAGTGAACTGGTGCGGCGGCATCTCGTGGTGCTGGTGCTGCTGAAACATCCTGAACTTGAAGAGCTTGCGGCGCGCGTGCCGACAACGCGCGAAGAGATGTTTCACTCGGCTGCAGCGCAGGAGATGCTGGAACGCCGGCGCGAGACGGTCGCGCACCTCGAGCGGCGAGGCGTGCTCATTGTGGAGACGACTGCCGAAGAGATCGGTGTGCGCGCGGTGAGCGAGTATCTCGAGGTCAAGGCGCGCGGGCTGCTGTGAGAAGAGTAGTTAGTGGTTAGTCGAAAACGAACTACTTCTTCTTCCCCTTCAAGAGTTCCAGCACCTCTTCGGCATGGCCTTCGGGCTTTACGTTCTCGAAGAGATGGATGAGTTTGCGATCCGGACCAATGAGGAAGGTGGTGCGTGCAACGCCGGTGACGGGCTTGCCGTACATGATTTTGTTGCGTAGAAGATCGAAACGCTTGATGAGCATCTCGTCGGCATCGGCAAGCAATGGGTACTGGATGTCGAACTTCTCTGCGAACTTCTTCTGCGCGCGCACGGTGTCGCGGGAGATACCGAGAACGACGGCGCCGGCCTTTTTGAGCTTTGCGAATTGATCACGAAAGCCGCAGGCTTCGATCGTGCAACCGGGGGTGTCAGCGCGCGGATAGAAGAAGAGAATCACGGGCGAGCCTTTGAACTGAGAGAGCGTGAGGGAGTTGCCGTCCTGGTCGGGGAGGGTGAAATCTTCGATGAGGTCGCCTGGTTTGGGAGTCATGGGTGAAGGATAGCGCGGCGGCGCGTTCAGGAAAAAGCACTCACGCAAAGGGCGCGGAGAAAAAGCAAAGGACGCCACGGGTTTTGTGGCGTCCTCTGCGTTGTGAGCTTCCTGGAGGGGTTAGATGAATGCCGGCTCGCGGAGATCGTCGGTGATCTCCTGGTCGGTTGAGGCGATGGAGCTTGCCTGCGGGAAGTAGGCGTTGGAGACGTACTGTCCGAGCATTCGGTGCGTGTTGAAGAACGTTCCGTTCATCGCAATGCAGTGCTGGCGGATGCGCGCGAAGGCTTCCTTGTTGGCGTACAGCGGCGCAATGACGGTCTCGAGCTTGGTGTAGAGCTGTTCGGCTTCGTGAGCCTCGTCGTCGAAGTCGTCGATGGACCAGCCGGTGGTGTTCTCGGCACAGCCTTCGATCCACCAGCCGTCGAGCACGGAGAGCGAGGGCACGCCGTTGAGCGCAGCCTTCATACCGCTGGTGCCGGAGGCCTCGTACGGACGGCGCGGTGTGTTCAGCCACACGTCGACGCCATTGGTGAGTTGCTGGCCGAGTTCCCACTCGTAGTTCTCGAGATAGAGGATGCGGAGCTTCGAGGACTGGAACTTCGCGGCATCGGCGAAGACTTCGCGGATGAGCGCCTTGCCCAAGTTGTCGGCGGGGTGGGCCTTGCCGGCAAAGAGAATCTGCAGGCCGCCGATGCGCTCGGCGAGGTCGTGCAGACGCTGGCCGTCGCGGAAGAGGAGTGTGGCGCGCTTGTAGGTAGCGGCGCGGCGGGCGAATCCGAGCGTGAGAATGTTCGGATCGTAGTCGATGCCGGTGCGTTGCTTCACGGTCGCAAGGAGGCGCTGCTTGCCGAGCGCGTGGCGTCGCATCGATTACGTGCGGCTCGATGCCGTAGACCGAGCGGAAGTACTGGTTGTCGTGCCGCCACTCGGGAATCTCTTTGTCGAAGAGCTTGTGGAAGGGCTCCGAGAGCCACGTGGCCGCGTGGACGCCGTTGGTGATGGAGTGCACGCGGTACTCGGGGAACATGCCCTGCGAGACCTTGCCGTGTTGCATCGCCACGCCGTTGACGTAGCGCGAGAAGCGCAGTGCAAGGTAGGTCATGTTCAGCAGACCGTTGTGCAGCGCACCGAAACGCTCGATGCAGGAGGCGCGCTCGTGGCCAAGGACGGAGTACATCTGGTCGGTGCCGAACTGGTCATGCCCGGCCGGCACGGGCGTGTGGGTGGTGAAGACGCAGGTCTGGCGAACGGCCTCAGCGTCCGCCTCTGTGGCGTTGCAAAGGGGCGCACCGCTCAGGCGAGACTCGAGCAGGCCGATGGTCAGCAGCGCGGCGTGGCCCTCGTTCATGTGGCAGACCTCAGGCTGAACGCCCAAGGCATGCAGCATATGAATGCCGCCGAGGCCAAGGATGGTCTCCTGGCAGAGCCGGTAGTAGGAGTCGCCGCCGTAGAGGTGGTCGGTCAGGGTGCGGTCGTAGGTGTCGTTGCCCTCGATGTCCGTGTCCAGCAGGAAGACCGGGATGACGTGGCCGGTACAGCCGACGACATCAAACCGCCAGGCGCGAATGGAGATCTCACGGCCCTGCATGTGGATGCTGATAGTCGTGCCCGCCGAAGGCAGGACCGTCTCGGGCGACCAGACGACGTCCGACTCGGTCTGCTGGCCGGAGGAATCCAGGTGCTGCTGGAAATAGCCGTGGCGATGCACCAACGAAATGGCCACCATGGAGGCGCCGGTGTCGGCCGCCGAACGCAGGGTGTCGCCGGCGAGCATGCCGAGACCGCCGGAGTAGGTGGGGAGATCCTTGCGGAGGGCGATCTCCATGGAGAAGTACGCGATCTTGCGGTCGGCAAGGTCGACGGAAGTGGAAGAGGAAAACGATTGATGGGCCGAAGAGATTGGGTCACTCATGCGCAATCGAGAATCCATTTCTCCAAACGGTGTACGCAATAGCACCGCCGGGGGTGCAGGGTTTGAAATGAGACGCGGGTTCGGCCCTGTACGACGCGAAAACCCTGCAAATTTCTTGAGAAAAGAGTATCAAAACGGGGCTCTCCTGCTCGCCTGACGAAAGCGACAGGTGTGGATTGTCGGGGATTAATTCGGGCTTCGAACGACAAGTCTTGAAGAATCAGCGGGTAGCGAAGCCAAATTTCATGGCCAGCCCCAGAACCAAGGCGAGTACCACCGCCACGGTGGAGGTCAGGACCGCCGACCGCAGGCGGTGGCGGGCGGCGCCCAGCAGCAGGAATAACGCATAAAGGATGCACATGAATACGATGCCATCCAGCACGAAGTACCGGTTTGCGCTGAGGTTCACGTCCCACGACGGCAGATGTGAGGCAGGAAGAGCGACCAGTAGCGAGCCGGCGAGGAAGACGAACAGAAAGATGATCGTCTCCAGAATGATGGCGATGGCGCGCTTCATGAGCATCCTTTCGGGCTTGATTTCTGTGCGAAGAGTGTAGCGCAGACCGTTCCGAATCTGGGAGTTATCGCAGCGACGCCTCGTAGACGGCGAACCTGCGCTCCAGTTCCCACTGCTGAGCAGCCTTCTCGCTCGCGTCCAGCAGCGCCTGGCAGGCGTGGGAGGGCGTACTGCTCGAGGTAATGGCTGCGGCGCAGGCGGACTTCCGGCGCGCGAAATCGTCGGTCGCTACGTAGAGGCTCTCGCCGTGGAGGAAGCTGTGCTCGAGCGAGGCACGCGCAGACTGCTTCAGCTCGGTGTAGGTGAGGTCCTGGTCGTCGGCGGCCTTCACGTACTCGTGCGTGAGGTCGATGCGCGAGACGCCCTCGTCGTCGGTGGAGAGCGCAAAGGGCACGTGCGCGGCGAGGTACGCGTGTAGGGGATGGTCGGAGCCGGTGACGTCCAAAATAACGTCATTCGACGTCAGATTGACCTCCACCATGATGTGCCGCGCCGCCATCTCGTGCAGAAGATGGAGCGGATTGTCTTCGTAGAGCACATCCACACCATGCCCGATGCGCTCCGCGTGGCCAAGGTTAATAGCCTCGCGAATGTGAAAACTCAGACCCGCGGGAGGCACCATACCCAGCGCGAGCTCACCGGCATGCAGCGATATATGCACCTTCGGATAAACAGAGTGCAGATAGTCGAGCATCTGCATTTGCAGGTGGTAGTCACGCATCGAGATGTAGCCATCCTCCGGCATCACGAAGTTGATTCCGACGACGAGCGGCCGTCCGGTCTGAAGTTCTGCTTGCGCAACCTCAAATCCGAGCAGCGTCTGTGCAAAGACTTGCTGCGGAGGGAAGCCGCGGAGCACCTGATAAAGAAAGCGGATCTTTACCGAACAGGGCTTACTTACAAAGTCGGAGGTGTACTTCACGAGCCCGGGATTATCGTGGTGAAGCCTGGCTTGCCCCTCTTTGTGATCAAGCGCCGCGCGCTCTTCGGTGCAGCCCTCAATTTGTTCTCTTTTTGCCTCGGCCTGCTCGAACTCTCTGCGGTCGACGGCAACCTCGTCCCGAAGTCCCGAGGCCAGCAACTGATCACGGAGCCTTGCGAATGACTCGATGTGGGTATCGTGGGCGACATCGTAGCTCCATCCGATCTTGTAGCCAAGGGCAGCGGCGTGTGTGAACGTCGGAGTCTGCATGATCTCGAGATACTGCTCGTTCTGCGCGGCGGCGCGTGTCGCCACCTCGTCGAGCCACTCGCCGGAGTGGTCCTGCATGCCACTCCAGCGCCCGAAGGTAGCGAAGAACTGATCGTGGCCGTTGATGGCTTCGGTGGCGACAAACGCCCGCATCGAAAAGCTGTCGACGAGCAGGTCATATAGCGCCTGGTTCTTGAACGCGTCTGCGACAGGAACCTGGCCTGCGGCGCAGTCGTTCGCCTTTCCGTGCTGCGGCGGCGTGAAGTGCAGCGCGTCCTGACCGACTGCCGCGGGCGGAGAGCCGGCCTCGACCGGCGCAAGGCAGAGACCGTCGCGGGCCGCATCCGCGATGAAGGTCTCGGCGTAGATGGCGCCGGAAAGATGCATGTGCAGATCGGCGCCCTTGGGCATCGTCTTCAGTAACGCATAAAGCTCAGGATTGCCCGCTTTCTTCGCGGACTCCAGCACGCGTTCGGCGCGCGCCTCGCCTGGCGTTGGCGTCTGCGCGCGCAGCGCAGCGGTGGAGATCAGTGCGGCAACCAGATAGCAAAGCGATCGACGGACCATGAACAAGCTCTCCCGGCGGCGCGCCCTACGTGACGCGCATGTGTGCAGCAGATATATGTTCTGAAGATGATACGAGAGGCCGCAGCATTCTCACCGCAGATGGAGCGTTTGGCGCATTGCGCGGGCGTTGGTATACTGAGGCTCGTATCTGAGGCTGCGCGTGCGAGGCGGGCGGCCAGTTCCCCTCCCGACACAGGCAGGCGAAGTCAGAACGAGCAGTCCGGCGGCTACTCCGCTGCCCCGGGCCTGTTGTGAGCGGAGGCCAGGTAGCTCAGTGGTAGAGCGCGGCCCTGAAAAGGCCGGCGTCGGCGGTTCGATCCCGTCCCTGGCCACCACATACATCAATCGAGAAAAGCACCGACATATTCCAGATCCTCGGCCCCTCGAATCAATCTGTACTTTAGAGAATTGTCTGACTTTGGCCACGGACTACTGCCGATTCGTCATACGCCGCTGGGTTAATCCGACGCTCCATGTTGAGTGGCGTCTGTCCCTCTGGCGTCAGCTTCGCTCGAATCTGACGGACTCAGATGACCGGGACCGTGGAACCACGCTCAGCCGACTGACGTATCTCTAACGGAGGCAATCTGTGATCAAACTGGTTCTCTTCTGCATCCTGCTCGTTGTCTGCTGGCCCGCCGCGCTGCTCGCGCTGGTTCTCTATCCGTTCGTCTGGCTCGTGCTGCTCCCGTTCCGGCTCGTCGGCATCGTCGTGCACGGCGTCTTTGAGCTCATCGCCGCCCTCTTTCTGCTGCCGGCGCGCGTCCTTCGCGCCGTCTAAGGCAGTGAACGCAGAACTACTGCGCTAAACTGAAGATTCATGGCTTCAGACAAGTTGCAAATCATCCCCCTCGGCGGCCTGGGCGAGTTCGGCATGAACTGCCTCGCCCTCCGTTTCGGTGACGACATCATCGTCATTGATGCCGGCCTCATGTTCCCCGAGGAAGAGCTCCTCGGCGTCGACATCGTCGTCCCCGACATCAGCTATCTTGTTGAGAACCGGGCGCTCGTGCGCGCCATTATCCTCACGCACGGCCACGAGGACCACATCGGCGGCCTGCCCTGGATCCTCTCAGAGCTCAACGTGCCCGTCTACGGCACCGAGTTCACGCTCGCTTACGTCGAGGGCAAGCTCGACGAGCACCGCCTCCTTGACGACGCTGAGCTTATCGAGATGTTGCCCGGTCGGCGTTTCACGCTTGGCGCCTTCAGCATCATGCCGATCCGCGTTACACACTCGCTGGTGGACTGTGTCGCGCTCGCCATCCACACCCCTGCCGGCATCGTGCTCCACACCGGCGACTTCAAGATCGATCTTTCCTCGCCCGACGGCCACCCGTTCGATCTGCAGGCCTTCGCCGACCTCGGCAAGCAGAACGTGCTCTGCCTCCTGCAGGACTCAACCAACGTCGACCGCACAGGCTTCACGCCCGGCGAGCGCGCCGTCCGCCCACGCCTCGACGATATCTTCGGCGCCGCGCGCAAGAAACTCTTCTTCTCCTGCTTCTCTTCGTCGATTCACCGCATCCGTATCGCGATGGAACTCGCGGACAAACACAACCGCAAGGTCGCGCTGATCGGCCGCTCCATTGACAACTCTGCCGAGATCGCCCAGGACCTTGGCTACCTTGAGCCGCCGCCTGGGCTCCTTATCCACCCGGGCCAGATCAAGGAGTATGCCGACAACGAGCTCTGCATCCTGATCTCCGGTACCCAGGGCGAGCCCATGAGTTCCCTCTCGCGCGCCGCGGTCGACAACCACAAGTTTGCCAAGATCGACGCCGGCGACACGGTCGTCCTCAGCTCACGCATCATCCCTGGCAACGAGAAAGCGATCTACCGCGTTATCGATCACCTTGAGCGCCGCGACGCCCGCGTTATTCACGATGACGGCACCCACGGCCTGATTCACGTCTCCGGCCATGGATCGCAGGAAGAGCTGCGGATGATGATCAACCTCGTCCGCCCGAAGTTCTTCGTGCCCATTCATGGCGACTACCGTCACCTGAAGCGCCACGCCGAACTCGCCGCCTCCACCGGAATTCCCGAGAAGGTGCTCCTGCTCGAGGACGGCGACGTGCTCGAAGTCAACCGCGACGGCGCAGAGAAGGTCGGCAAAATCACGACCGGCCGTGTCTGCATCGACAACAACTCTACCGCCGACGTTGTCGAAGACACCGTCATCCGCGACCGCAAGCAGCTCGGCGGCGACGGACTCTTCCTCCCGATCATCGCGATCAACAAACGCACCGGCCAGGTCGAAGGCCTGCCCGAGATCTCCACGCGCGGCTTCGCGGCCGACGATCCCGAGCTCCTGCGCAATGCCCGCGACATTGTCGCCCGCACCCTGGAGCAATCAAGCGAAGAAGAACGCCGCGACTACGGCGTTATGAAGGACAAGATCCGCGGCGACCTCAAGCGTTTCATCCAGAAGAACGCCAACCGCCGACCGCTGATCATGCCCATCATCCTCGAGCTCTAGCCCCAGGCAGCCGCATCAGGCTCAAGACTTTCTGGTGTACTCTCCGTGGAATACCGCCCTCCAAGTCTTTCCTCCATCGGATGACTTCGTCCACACTTGTTCGACGTGGTTTGGTGCAGTGCGCCGGATTGTGATCCGATTTAGAACGGTCTCCCCATGCGGGCCGCGGCTTGGGCCCGTGAACTCAGCTGAGTCCGGCCGGACCTGCCCATTCAGAAAGACATGAACGTGGCCTGCGCTGTCGGCAAACATCCCGTGCCAGCTTTTGTCGTCGGCACTATAGCCGAACATGTTTTCTCCCACATGACCTTCGCCGCCATTCCACCGCTCCACCACCACGCAGTCGCCCAGTTCCAAGGTGACGTTGCTGGTCGCATTCGCATTTTCGTTCGGAACTGCGATCTTCCAATCGCCTAACCAAAAATTTAACGCCCTGCTCTCAGCCTGTCTCGGACACGGCCCCGCATCAGCAGCACAAAACGCCCGCGCGGCAAAGCCATTCAGGAAAACCACGAGCACGACAGCGAGAGCTCCTCTTGTTTGCGAAGATCTGAGTCCCGGTGTTTTCATTGTTGTTCCTCCTGGCCATCCGGACGACTCCGATTCGTAGCGGTGTCCGCCTGACTGCCACAGAATAGAGCTTTTACGATTGCCTTACATTCGATATTGTGTCAATTAATGTCGAATCGCCGCCAAAGTGGATTCCTTGATTCCTTGCCTCGCTCCACTGCGCCGGTCGTCTCTCTGACGCACGACTATCCGGCGGGCCATAAAATCCCTCTGCACTTTCATGACCGGGACCAACTCGTCTTTGCTGTATGTGGCGTGATGACAGTAAGCACAGACAATGGCGCATGGGTAGTGCCGGCCCATCGCGCCGTTTGGATTCCCGAGGGGGTGCCACACACAATCACCATGTCCGGCAACGTCGCCATGCGAACCCTCTACTTCAAACCCCGGCTGGTGAATTCGCTGCCCCGCCAATGCTGCGTGGTCAACGTTCCGGCGCTGCTCAGAGAACTCATTCTGGAGGTGTGCGCCTGCGGCTCCCTGCAGCGACGAATCCGATGGCAAGGCCATCTGCTCGACGTCGTCCTGGACCGCCTGCGCATGGTTCAGGTAGCCCCGCTTCAGCTTCCAATGCCAGGCGACGAGGGTGGCGATCAAAGAGCGCTTCGGGTCGCCCGGCTCTTGTTGGCCGACCCCTCGGACCGCAGACCGCTCTCCGAGATCGCACGCAGGAGCGGTGCGAGCCGCAGGACCATTGAGAGGCTCTTTGTCGCTTCAACCGGAATGAGCTTCGGCAGATGGCGACAGCAGCTCCGGCTGATGCACGCAATGCGTCTGCTAGGCTCCGGCGCCAAGGTTACCCATGCCGCACTGGAGGCTGGCTACAGCACCTCCAGCGCGTTCATCGCCGCCTTTCACAAAGCCCTGGGCACGACGCCGGCTCGTTACTTCCAAACCTGATCGCTCGGAAAGTGTTCCCTCATTCTGCCAGGTCTGCGGCGCCTTCTATTTCGGCGGCTCGCTCTTTGCCGGCGGAGTGGCCTGCGCAGGCGCCGGCTTGCCCATGCTCGCGGCCATCTGCTTCATGAAATCCTGCACCATCTGATTGAGCTGCGGCTGCAACTCGCTCATCTTCTGCTGCGTAATCTGGGTGCTCTTAGTCATCAACTGCGGCGTCTTCTCCATCATCTTCTGTCCCACCGGCGACTTGTAAAACGCGATGATTCCATCGAGCTCCTCTTCCGTGTACGTGCTCGCGTACAGGTTGATGAAGTCCGGCTCCAGCGCCTTCCATCCAATCTTCTGGTTGACCAGGTCCATCACTCGCTGCTGGAAGTCCGTGATCTGCTTTTTCTGCTCCGGCGTCGCCTGGTCCGCACCGGGCATCGACTGTGTAATTTGCTGAACCTGCTTCTTCACGCCGCTCATCAGCTGATCCATCATCGTGTCCATGTGGAGCAGCAGGAACAGTTGTTCGGCCTTGGCGCGTTTCGATGCCTCGTCCGCCCTCGCGCAGCAGCATCCGACCGTCAGCACCATCAGCAGTACCGCAACGTATCGCCTCATCTCAGCCCTCCAGTACAGCGTCGGCCCGATTACTCGCGTTCTACCTCTTCCAGTACCGCCTCACTCGCCAAGGGCTTCCGCGCGAAGTAGTACAGACTGAAGCCGAGCATTGCGAAGCACACCACGCTTACGACGTCATGGTGCAACGGATTATCCGGCGAAAAGTGCGGGAATGTCTTATCGAAGGCCTGAAACGCGACGCCGACCAGACCCATGATGCCGCCCGACGCGATAAGCCCCGAGGCGAACAGGCTGCCCGGCGAAACCTCGCTCTCCACTTCGCTCACGGGAGCACGGCCAGAGCGCGCCACGGCCTGATCGGCGAGCCAGCGCACAACCCCGCCACAGAAGATTGCCAGCGTCGTGCCAATGGACAGGTAGGCACCAACAGCGAAGGTGAGCGAACGCACCCCGAGCAGTTCCACGCCGATGACCAACGCGACGCCCAGCAGCACGAGGCCCCACGGTAGCTTCCTGCTCAGGATGCCGTTGATGACCGTGGCCATCAGTCGCCCCTGCGGCGCGGCCGCCTTTTCACTGCCGATTCCCTGCGTCCACTGCACCTCAACCTGCTGGGTTGCCGGGTTGTAAAGATACTTGCCGTCCTCAAGCACCGGCGAGCCGATGGCATTCAGCAGAATGTAGCTGTGCGGATTGGCGAGATCGCCGACAATGGGTGCGCTCGAGGAGGCGCTCGCTCTCAATCGCACCTCATTCCGTGTGAAATAACCCTGTTGCTGCACACCCTCGGGCAGCGCGTTCAGCGCCAACTGTTTTGGTTGAGGAAGCCTATTGAAGCTTTCGAACCCCTTGTTCACGAGGTTCAGCGTCAGGCCGATAACGAGCGTCGAGACAATAACGCCGATCATCACGGCCAACTGCTGCTTCCACGGTGTTGCTCCGATCAGAAAACCGGTCTTAAGGTCCTGCGAGGTGTCGCCCGCGTTCGAGGCGGCGATACACACCACGCCACCAATGGTGATCGCCAGCGCACCAAAGGCCGGTGCCGTCCAGCCTTTCACCAGAAAGATGGCCGCTGTCGCCATCAGGGTCGCGATCGTCATTCCGCTGACTGGGGACGCGCTGGAGCCCACGATACCGACAATGCGCGCGCTCACAGTGACAAACAGAAAGCCGAAAATAACCACCAGGATGGATGCCGCGAAGTTCGCCAGCAAGCCAACCTGGGCGCCGGGGACGGGTCTGAAGACAAGGAAGGCGAACATCAGCAGCACCAGCAACACGCTGCCGCCGATCACCACGCTCATTGGCAGGTCATGCTCGATCCGCGAACGCCGCGCTACTCCGGCATCTACATCTAAGCGGCCAGACTTCGACCGCATCTGGGCGACACCTGCGGTGAAGGCGTTGATGATCGTCGGCGCGGTGCGCAAAAGCGTAATGAGTCCGCTGGCCGCTACGGCTCCCGCGCCCATCGGCCGCACATAGGTGCGCCACAGCGAGCTCGGGTCCATCATGCTGATGGGTATGGTGCCGGGATAGAGCGGTGTTGTCAGGTGCTTGCCGAAGAAGACGATGGTCGGCATCAGCACCAGCCAGGAGAAGACGCCGCCCGCTAGCATGATCGCTGCGACGCGGATACCGATGATGTAGCCCACGCCCAGGTATTCCGGCGTGACATCCGCGCGGAGCGAAGCACCCTTCATCAACTGCTGTCCGGTCGGGTCGAAGTTGAAGTCATTCTTTGGCGTAGCCGGAAAGAGCGCCGTCAGCCCTTCATTCTGAAACAGCGCATACAGAGCACCGAAGCCAAGTCCGAGAAAGACGCGGCTGGCGAATGATCCGCCACGCTCTCCCGCGGTGAGCACCTCCGCGCAGGCCGTTCCCTCGGGGTAAGTTAAGGTCCCGTGTTCTTCCACGATGAGCTGCCGCCGCAGCGGAATCATGAACAGAACGCCGAGCCACCCGCCAAAGAGCGCCAGCGCGAAGATTCGAAACCCTTCAAGGTCGAACCCGAGGAAGATCAGCGCCGGCAGCGTGAAGATCACGCCCGAGGCAATCGACTGTCCTGCATTGCCCGTGGTCTGAACTATATTGTTTTCGAGAATCGACGCTCGCCCGAAGACCCGCAGGATGGAGATCGAAAGCACAGAGATCGGAATGGACGCCGCGACCGTCAACCCTGCCCTCAGCCCGACATAAACCGTCACCGCACCGAAGATCATCCCGAAGATCGACCCAAGGATCAGCGCCCGCGCCGAGAGCTCCCTCGGACTCTCCTCTGCAGACACAAAGGGGCGAAAGGTTGTGGTGGTTGTGGCCATCAGGCGGAATCTCCTCGCAAACTAAGTCAAAGGCTGCACCGGAGTGTACCAGCGCAG
>CAWHBA010000007.1:0-308908 GCA_963827415.1 uncultured Acidobacteriaceae bacterium | reverse complement strand
ATCGCCGAGCCACGCATCCAGAGATTCGATTAGTCCCGATAAGTGGGCCTGGGGACTGATCCGGGTGGCTCCCGGATGACCGGCAACACGGAGGTTGCCGACACCAAGCCGCCGCTCTGCAACCACAATCACATCCCGCTATACACTTCCTCCGTCATGCCACCTCTCGCCGAAGCTCTCGCCAGGAAATCAGGCGCGTTTTGTTAAGGGCACGGCTTCAGCCGTGCCGCAATCGCTCATCAAGGATGCGGGGCTTTAGCCCCCGAGGGAACACGCGCGACAGATACTCATAGGCATTACTTCCGGATTGCCGACAAACCGGGAGTTAAGTGAGGAGAAGCGCGTTTATCGTTACCAACGCAAGCAAGTTGCCGAAAAGCCGACTTTGCGGGCAGTGCCGTTGCAAGATATCTGAAGCTGGTTGGCGCGGAAGCGCAGAGTGCCTATCTCCTGGAGCCGATCTAGGGGGACGAGTCGGACCTCAGATTTCCAGCAGATCCTTACCGAGAACGATCGGCCCTTTATATCCACCGCGTTGCACCGCGCCAATCCACATTTGATCCGTGATCTCAGGATCTTCGGCGGGGACGAAATGGGAGAGGACGAGCATTTTGACTTGAGCTTCGGCAGCAATACGCCCGACGTCCTCCGCGGGAGTGTGGTGGCTGAGAATCGATTTCTTGAGCGCCTCAGCGTTATAGGCGTTGGCCACCAACCGGTCAATGGCCGTGGGCCAAATTACCTCGTGCACAAGTACATCGGCTCCGCGAGCCAGCTCGATCAGCGCTTTGGAGGGCCTCGTGTCGCCGGAAAAAACGATAGAACGATCGGGCGAATCGAGCCGATAAGCAAAGGCCGGCTTTACCGGCGGATGATCCACAAGGGCGCATGTCACCGTGACCCCATCCGCACTTACAACGACGCCACCCAGCTCCTGTTCATGAGGCTTGATCAGAGGTCCGAGCGGCACTCTTCCTTCGTCCTCCATGCGGGTGCGAATGTCATATTCGTTCATCTCAAGGAACAATTGCGTCATTCGTGTAAGCGGGGGCGGCCCCCACGTATCGACAGGAGTTCGCAGTCCACTCCCCCATGCGGTGAGCAGCAACGGGCCATACTCGGCGTTGTGGTCGGAGTGGTGATGGGTGATGAAAACGTGGCGGAGCGAGGGAAGGCGCACGCCAGCGTGGGCGAGCTGCGTGGTGACCCCGACCCCGCAGTCAAAAACATAGGCGCGTTCATTAATCAGAACAACTTGCGAACTGGGCACCCGTGTCTTTCTAGGCGTAGGTCCTCCCGCTGTCCCGAGCAGGATTATGCGTGTTTTCGCACCTGCACCCTGGGCGCCTCGCGACTGTCGCAAAGTTCCGGCGAAAAGCATTGCGGCCGTTCCCAAGCCCAACTCTCTCCGCGATATGTCTCGCATCAGCTTCTCCTATTTCAAAGGAGCATAAGATTTTCAGTGGCGGGTGGCCCATCACCTACCGGACCAGCGACATCATGGGTGCCCCGTTCATCGCGGCTCTATCGCGATGAGCGGGTATTGGCAGAACGCCGGGTGCCCCATTACCTAGGGCTTCGCCGGAGCGGCGCCACAGTCGAAGGTGCCCGCGCCCTTGCCGTCATTCAGTGCGAATGTGCCTGATCTGCCATCGGCGGCAACCGTCACCGTCCCGAGACCCATGTAACTGTCCTCCGTCGCCGTCTTGCCCAGATAGACAGCGACAATCTCGTTGTCATACTTGCCGGGGCCGCCAAATTTGGCCTTGTTCGCGTGCATCTGGTCGGCCATAAACGCGCCGGGGCCTATGGTGAACGCCAGGGTAGGCATCGCGGCGTTGGGTCCAATGTTCACGCCAAGTGTGCCATCCCCCTTCAGCAGGCAGCGCCCGCCGGCTACGCTGACCGCCTTCGGTTTTTGGATCGTCGCTTTCGCCTGCGCTCCCGCCAATGCGGCCGGCAGAAGAACAACTGCCGCAACCAGAATCTCTCTCCTCAAAAGTAGAGCCATCGGTTCCCGTCTGGCCTTTCAGTCTAAAACACCGCAATCGGCGGAAGACCTCTTCGGCGCGTCACTCATCGATTTGCGACTCCCGTCCGGCCGGGTGGCCCGATCACCTACCGGACCAGCGACATCATGGGTGCCCCGTTCATCGCGGCTCTATCGCGATGAGCGGGTATTCGCAGAACGCCGGGTGGCCCATTCATGACGACAGCCTCATCGTCGTCATGAGTGGGGTCGCACGATCTCCGCAACTACCTCCCGCTATACACTTCCTCCGTCATGCCAACTCTCGCCGAAGCTCTCGCCATCCTCGAGCAGCACTACGGCCCTAAACAACCCACCTTCCCCACCGACCCCTACGACTTCCTCATCTGGTGGCACTGCGGCTACCCCGCCTCCGACGCCGCCTGCAACCGCGGCTGGCAGTCCCTCACCGCCGCCATCCGCACCGACCCCGCCACCCTCCTCCACACCTCCGAAGCGAAACTCACAACCCTCCTCCAGCCCGGCGGCATGGTCCCTGAGCTCCGCGCCCGCCGCCTCCACGAAATCGCGCACCGCGTCCTCAACCAGTGCAGCAACGATCTGCGCGGCGCCCTCGCAGCCTCCTCGCTCAAAGACGCCCGGCTCCTGCTGAAATCCTTCCCCAACATCGCCGACCCCGGTGCCGACCGCATTCTTCTCTTCGCTGGCCTCGCCCCTCTCCCAGCCGTTCCCTCCAACGCCCCGCAGGTCGCCGTCCGCATCCAGCTCGGCGCCGAACACGAAAGCTACGCCACCACCTACCGCGAAGCCCAGACCCTCATCGACTCACAAATCCCACCACATCTCGACGCCCGCACGCGCGCCTTTCTCCTGCTTAAGCACCACGGCGAAACCCTCTGCAAACGCACCAAGCCCAAGTGCGCGGCCTGCCCACTGCAACCCACCTGCGCCTACGCCCAGGGCCACACCCGCGGCCGTCACACGAAGCTTTAGCCCCTTACGTCCGAAAATCGAAACGCGCCAAAGGGATCTCCACAGAAAAATGCGTTTTCAACAATTCTTAGTGACATACAAATAGATGTTCCACGTGGAACCGCCTGTTCCACGCCTCACCGCACGTGGAACGCCGTCACCGACACAGCTCCATCCGCCATCTGCGCGCGCTTCCACCCACTGCGATCATTCAGCGCGACCCACCGCCGCTCTTCCGTCCGGTAGTGCCAGTCCTTGTTCAACTGGAAGAACACCTGGAAGCCATTCGCCTCCATCACATTCGAGATGCTGTTGTCGTGCGAGTTCCTCTCATCAAAATCGACATATGCGTTCTGCCCCATCTCCGCATAGATCTCATTTAGCTCAAACAACAAGTGGCTGATCCCGTCCGCCATCGGCTCCGTGTGCAGCCCAATCCTCTGCGCCTCCCGCAGCGTGATCGGATAGCTGTGCGACGGATACCCTGAATTCAGTACCTCGCTGATCGCCTGCGCCTTCTCCAGGTCATCCATGTGATACGAAAGAATCTCCAGGCACAGTTTGGTCGAAAGCGCGCTCGACCGGTCCACCGCTCCAATCACCAGCGGATGCACATACTTAAATAGCGACTCATACGGATTCGCCTTCTCCGTCGTCGTCTGCCTCTGCCACAACGCCACCACGCGCTGCAGCTCATCCTGGCTCACACTCACGCGATCGTTGTCGCGATCGATCGGCGACAGATCATGCGTCAGCGACGTATCCACCGCAGACAGATGCGCAATCGGCCCCATCAAAATTCTGTCCGCGCCCAGCGCCAGCATCGTCGCCGCGGACTGACACTCGAACGGCACCAGCACTGTCAAATGCTTCGCATACTGCCGCAGCAGATTCACCATCCGCAACGACGCCTGCCCAGACCCTCCATCCGACTTGATGAACATCGACAGCCTGTCCACCTTGCCCATCCGCTGCAGCAGCCCATAAAGTCCCGCTACATCGTTCTGGCAAATCGAGCCCTTGTTCGAGTTCCAGTAGGTCAGCATCGGCTCGCCCAGCTCCTGCTCCAGCCGGCCAAGAATCTTCTGCGTCTTCTCAAACAGGACCGGCGGATGCACGCCCCGCACCTCACCACTCTCACGCGCCGCATCCGGCACCACCGTTGGCCGATCCTTCGGGGTCATCGAACCTCCTCAACGTCTGCATCCATTCAACGCTAATGACGCACACGTTTCCACTCCCCCGAAGAGTTCAACCGACCACGATCTCCGAAAAGTCCGCGATCCTCGAAAAGTCCTTCACCGTCCGGCCCACCAGCGCCAGCCGGTTCGCCCTGATCTCCGGCTCCGGAGCCATCACCATCACGCGATCGAAGAACGCATCTACCACCGGCCGCAGTCCTGCAATCAGTTCCAGCGCAGCCCCATACTCCCGCCGCGTCGCCAGCGAACCAACTTCTGCCGCGACGACTGCGCCCGTCTCATTCAACTGCCGCTCCGCATCATCCTTCAGCAGAGCCGCATCCACACTCGCCGCAACTTCCTCGTTGCGGTCCATCGCCTGCTCCAGGATGTTCCGCATGCGTTTGAACGCCGCCGCCACTGCGAGGAATGTCGCCGCATTCTCGCCGCTGCGAACGGCAGTCACAGCCTCGGCGCGCGCCACAAGATCGCGCAGATCATCCTGCCCCGAGACCATCACTGCCTTCGCCACGTCGTACGCCTGCCCACGCACGTCGCGCAGATAAAACTCCACGCGCTCCGCAAAGAACAGCCGCAGCCGCGCCATCACCACATCGGAGACACTGCCGGCCGCCTGCAGCACATCGTCCAGTCCCAGCGGCAAGTCTGTCTCCGCCAGCAGCCGCACGACTGCATTCGCCGCGCGCCGCAGCGCAAACGGGTCCTTCGATCCGGTCGGCTCCATCCCCAACCCAAACATCCCCGTCAGCGTATCCACACGATCGGCCAGCCCCAGCAGAGCACCTTCCAGCGACCGCGGCAGTCCGTCCTCCGCACTTGCGGGCAGGTACTGGTCATAGATCGCCTCCGCCACCGTCGCCTTCAATCCCTGCGCCCGCGCGTACAGTCCGCCGACGACACCCTGCAGCTCCGTGAACTCCTTCACCAGCTCCGTCGTCAGATCCGCCTTCGCCAGCAGCGCCGCGCCCTGCACCGCCTCGGCATCCAGCATCGTTCCGCGCAGGGCTAACAACTGCGTTAGCCTCACCGTCAGCGCATGCACGCGTTCTGTCTTCGCGGCATAGCTGCCGAGCTCCTTCTGGAACGTCACCTTCTCGAGGACGTGCAATCTCTCCATCAGCGGCACGCGCTGATCGAACTCCCAGAAGAACCGCGCATCGTTGAACCGCGCTCGCAGCACGCGCTCATTGCCCTGCCGGATGATTTGTTCGTTCTCCGCATTTAATGCAACGTTCAGCACGGCGAGGAAATGCGGCGCTAATTTTCCGTCGGCATCTTCCACCGCAAAGTATTTCTGGTGATCGCGCATCACCGTCACCAGAACCTCCTCCGGAAGCTCCAGGTACGCGCTCTCAAATCCACCCAGCAACACCGAAGGCCACTCGGTCAGGTGCGTCACCTGATCCACCAGCGGCTCATCTTCTCTCCAACGCGCGCCGTCAACGGTTCGCGTTGCTTTGTCGAGCGCCTTGCGAATTCGCTGCCTCCGCACCTCGACATCCGCAACGACAAACGCCTTCTCGAGCTTCTCCGCATACTCACTCGGCTTCGCAATCACAACCGCGGCGCCATCGCTCAGCACACGATGGCCATACGTTTCGCGCCCGGCCGTCTTGCCTGCAAACTCGACGGGAACAACATCACCATCGAGCAGACACACCATCCAAAGCACCGGCCTTACAAACCGCTCCGGCTTGCCCGGACGCCAGTACATATTCTTCGCCCAGTAAATTGCGGCGATCTCCTTCGCCAGCTCCGCGCGAATCACCTCTGCCGCGCTGCGTCCCTTCTTCGTCACGCTCGCCGCGACATACTCGCCCTTCGGCGTCTCCACGGTCTTCAGCGCATCGACGCTCACGCCGCACTTCTTCGCGAACGCCTCCGCCGCGGGCCCCGGCTTTCCATCCTTGAACGCGATCTTTACTGCTGGCCCTACCAGCTCCTCGGTCACATCCGTCTGCTGCGCCTTCACTCCGCGCAGCAGCACCGCCAGCCGTCGTGGCGTCGAGTAGCTCTTCACCGCTTCGCTATCCAGCGTCACGCCTTGCTCAAGCAAACCTTCGCGACCTAGCAACGCCACCGTCCTGCGCAATAGCTCCGCCTCAGCGCCAGCCACCATACGCGCCGGTACCTCTTCCAACCCGATCTCAAAAAGAAAATCCGCCACTATCCCACCACCGCTTCACTCTGCGCAGCCGCTTTCAGCCGCTCCTGCTCCGCATACACCTTCGCCACGCCCACAATCAAATTCCTGATCCTTGCCATCACGCCTACGCGCTCCGTCACGGAGATCGCTCCTCTTGCATCCAGCAGATTGAACGCATGCGAACATTTCAGCGCCAGCTCATACGCCCCCATCGTTGGGAACCGCATCACGCTCAACTCATCGGAGCCCTCGATCTTCAGCACGACCTTCGCGCGCTCCAGCAGCTTCAGACACTCCTCCTCATACAGCTCCAAATGCTTCCAAAGCGACGGCACGTCCGCATAGTCAAACGAGTACGCCGAGAACTGCTGCTCTTCATGCAGGCGAACATCACCATAGGTGAGTTCGCGGCCCGTCACGGGATCGCGCGACCACACGATGTCGTAGATCGAATCCTTGTCCTGCAGAAACTGCGCAATGCGCTCCATCCCGTACGTAATCTCGCCCGAGATCGGATCCAGGTCCATGCCGCCGCACTGCTGGAAGTAGGTGAACTGCGTAATCTCCTGACCGTCCAGCATCACCTGCCAGCCGACGCCCCACGCGCCGCCCACCGGCCACTCCCAGTTGTCCTCTTCAAACTTGATGTCGTGCTCGCGCAGATCAATCCCAATCGCCCGCAGCGAATCGAGATATACCTCCTGCACGTTCTCCGGTGGCGGCTTCAGAATCACCTGAAGCTGCGTGTGCCGGAAGAGCCGGTTCGGATTCTCGCCATAGCGCCCGTCCGCAGGACGCCGGGATGGTTGCGCGTAGGCAATCCAGATCGGCCGCGGCCCCAGCACGCGCAGAAACGTATCCGGGCTCATCGTCCCCGCGCCCACCTCCAGGTCATACGGCTGCTGCAACACACAACCGCGCCGCGCCCAGAAGTCCTGCAGCACAAACAACAGCTCCTGAAACGTCAGAGCCTTCTTCTCACTCGCTGAAGTCATGACCTTCAGTGTAGCCAATCCCCCATACGCCGACTCCCCGCGCTCATCCCACCCGCGCTATACTCCCGACAACTCACCCACCCCTACGGAGCTCACCGCGGTGTATTTCACACCAAAACGTCTCAAGCTCTACCTCTGGGCCCTGATCGTCCTCCAGGTCGCCACCTGTCTAAACTTCCGCTCCCCCATCCGCGGTGGCTCCATCGACTTTCGTTCCTACTACGCCGCTGGGTACATGGTCCGCACAGGCGATGCTGCGCACCTCTATAACTACTCAACTGAAGAGCGCGTCCAGGACGCCACCGTCACGCCCGCTCCCATCGCCCTTCCCTTTTATGCTCCGCCTTTCGTCGCCCTGCTCTTCGCCCCGCTATCGTATGCGCCCTACGTCTGGGCGCTCCTGCTCTTCGGCATTGTCAATCTGATCCTCCTGGCCCTCGCCATCCGCGTCATGCGACCCCACCTGCTCGCGCTCGCCGCCCGATGGCCTTCCACTCCCCCACTTCTGTTCCTCTCGTTCCTTCCGGTCGGCCTTACCCTCGTCATGGGCCAGCTCTCCATCCTCATCCTGCTCATCGACTGCCTCGCCTTCGCCCTCCTCGAAGGCGGCGAGCCCTTCCTTGCTGGCCTCGTCTTTTCCCTCGCGCTTATGAAGTTCCAGACTGCCGTGCCCGTCGCCATCCTGTTCCTCCTCTGGCGACGCTGGCGCTTCACTTTGGGCTTTCTCACCGGAGCCGCAGCGCTCGGAGCCGTTTCAGCCTGGATCCTCGGAGCCCACCGCCTCCTTCCATACCTGCACTCGGTCTTTAGGATGTCCGCGCTGGCTGGAACGGAGCTGCAGGCCGCCGTCGGCGTCGCTCCCCGCCGCATGGCAAACCTATACGGCCTCCTTTTTTCGCTCACGCCAACCAACCACCTCGCGACGATCCTCACCCTGCTCGCTTCAATTCTTCTTCTCGCATGGGCCACCACCCGCCCGCCCTCGTTCCCTTTCGCGCTGCTTCTCGCCATACTGGTCAGCTATCACTTCTATCCCTGCGACCTCACACTCCTCCTGCTTCCGATCAGCCTTCTCTTCAACCAACTGCTCTCTGAAGAGGCTGCAGGCATCTCAGCGCCGCAAATCTCTACTTCGTTTCAGCGCAACCGCAGTCGAGTCCTCGCCTGTGCTCTCGGAACGTTCCTCATCGCTCCGCTGATGGCCGAGATTATCTCCAACGACCTCATCTTCCTCTTTGCGCTTCCCATCCTCACGCTTGTCCTCACCTCCACCTCGTGGCCGTCACTCCACGGACCGTCTGACGCCGCTCCGATCAGGGAACCATCCTCCGAGTTCGCTGACCCTCTAATCTCAACCTGAAAAACTCACCCCGCGCTATACTCCGCACAACTCACCGAACCCCAGCGGAGCGCCTCCGGTGTTCTTCACACCAAAACGCCTCAGACTCTATCTCGGAGCGCTCCTCGTCCTCCAGCTCTGCACTCTCGTCTCCGGCATCCCCATCGCCGCGCGCCGCTATATCGACTTCCGCACCTCTTACACCGCCGGCAACATGCTTCGCACCGGCCACGCCTCCGAGCTCTACGACTACCCAACCGAACAGCGCTTCCAAAGCACCCTCGTCAGTCCCGAACCCCGCGCGCTGCCTCTGATGACCCCGCCATTCAGCGTCCTCCTCTTCGTCCCGCTCTCGTTGCTCTCCTTCTGGCCCGCCTATTTCGTTTTCGCCGTGATCAACGTGCTTTTGCTTCTCTCATCTCTGGCGCTCCTCAAACCCTTCCTCACGACGCTCTCTTCCCGCTGGAAACCCGCTCCACTCCTGCTCTTCCTCTCCTTCCTTCCCGCGGCCATCGCGCTCATCATGGGCCAGCTCTCGTTCGTTCTTCTGCTGCTCTACTGCGCCTGCTTCGTCACACTTCGCCGCAAACACGATCTTGCCGCCGGCCTCATCCTTTCGCTCGCACTCCTCAAGTTCCAGATCGCCCTCCCCATCGCCGCTCTCTTTCTCCTCTGGCGACAATGGCGCTTCATCGGCGGCTTCGTCGCCGGAGCAACGTTCCTAACCAGCCTCTCCGTCCTCATCATCGGCCGCGCCGCTTTTCTGCCCTACCTCCACTCGCTCTTCTCCATGACGCACAGCATCACCGCCGACCGCGCCACCCAGGTCCACTTCGGCATCATTCCGTCACTCATGCCGAACCTCTTCGGTCCGCTCTTCCTCGCCACCAACGGAGCCCCCTGGAGCCGCATCCTCATCGTCGCTCTCTCGCTTCTGCTTCTCCTCTGGACCGCCCGACAGCGCCCCTCGCTCCCACTCGCGCTCCTCACCGCCATGCTCGTCAGCTATCACCTCCCTTTCTACGACCTCACCCTCCTCCTGCTCCCGCTGCCCCTCCTCGCCGATCACCTTCTTCGCAACCCTGAGCCCCAGCCGTCACACCCGCGCAACTATCGCCTCCTCATCACGCAGATCTCCCTCGGCACACTCCTCTGCGCGCCCTTCATCCGGTTCCTCATCGCCGCCGACGCAACCTGCTGGCTCGCGCTCCCCATCCTCGCGCTCGCCGTGTGCCCCTGCGACTGGCCCACCCTCACACTCCCGCCCCAGCTCACGCAACCCGTTTCCGAGCCCCGCTTGGTCTCCTGAGCTAGTTCGCCGCGTGGCCTTCTGTCAGAGCTTCCAGCACCTTGCTGAAGACCCTCATCGCATCCATTCGCGGCACGCGTACCGGGCCGATGTGCTTTCCCAGCTCCTGCGCCTCCGGCTCTGGTTTCGCGATCGCGATAAGGAGACCAGGCCGGAAGGCCAGCGGACGACGGGACGCCGCTTGCGGCAAAACTCGTCCAGTAGTCGATGATGGCGTTGGACAGCCTCTCATCGTCTGAGTCCCTGACCCAATCGGTCCAGTAATGTTTGCTGAGATACATGCTTTCCAGGCTGTGAAATGCACCGAGCGAAGCAAACGGCCCGCGGCCCGTCATGGTGAAGATGTACAGATAAGCGCTCTGGCCCGAGGCCGCAACCTCATTCGCGAGGAGCTGCGAGCCAAATCCAAACGAGTAATCCGTGTCCATCGCGCGGAACGCTGACGGAACCTCCGCATCCTGCGCGGCCGGATATGCCTGAAAGACCGCGCCCGCCTGATCGCCGAACTTACGCTTGAGCCAGTTCCGGTACTCGACCACTGTTTGCGGACGATACGATCTTCCCCCTACAAGCGGGCTCGCAAAGATCGACACCTCATCGAGGTTGCTGCCGACGATCACCGGAACCTTCGCCTGCTGCCCCCGCCGAAAGACCTCAAGCGGCTGCGCGGGAAGCACCCGCGTATCGATGATCGGGTTCCAATCGACGCCGCCTGTTTTGTCAGCGATGCGGACAAGCTCATCCGCGGGAATCGCACGCAGAGTCTCAATCGACGGGCTCTTCGTGTCATGGACGATCTTTGCCGCGAAGGCCGCTCCGCTTGCTTCCTGTTCGGCGAGCGTCGGCGACAAGCCGTCCACGCATACACCGCTCTGCAGAATCGCGCGATGAAAGAGTCCGCTTGCCAGCGGAGACGCCATGAGATCGCAGACGTCGAGCGACCCCGAGGAGGCGCCGAAGATGGTCACGCGTTCAGGATCGCCGCCGAAGCTGCGGATATTGCGCTTCACCCAGCGAAGCGCCGCCATCTGGTCCAGCAGCCCATAATTCCCGGAGATGTGGTCCGGCGATTCGGCGCTGAGCTCCGGATGGGCCAGATAGCCGAGGACACCGAGACGATAGTTGATGGTCACGACGACCACGCCGTGTGCTGCCAGTGCCGGAGCAAGCGGCGGCCACTCCTGCGATCCCTCCACATTGCCACCGCCGTGAATCCACACCATTACCGGCAGCTTCGCACCCGCGCGGAGACGCGGCGTCCACACATTCAGGTAGAGGCAATCCTCGCTGGTGTCCATCTCCCTTGCGCCCGAGCATCTCCGGTAGCCACGGGCTTGGGAGCTGCGGACACGCAGGCCTGTAGTAAGTGGCATCGCGCTCACCCGGCCACGGTGCCGGTTCCTGAGGCGCTGTCCATCGCAGGTGTCCAACCGGCGGAGCGGCATAAGGGATGCCAAGAAACGCAGCCCCAGCCGAGTCAAAGCGCGTTCCTGAGAGCTCGCCCTTGTCCAGTCGCACACGCGGTGCGTGGTTCCCCTGCGCCGGAGCCTGAGCACTGACAACGAGCGCAAAACAAAGAACACAAAGAGCAAAGGGAGCAACACGAATGGAAAACCGCACGCGCGTCCGACCCAACATGCGTCCAATCCTACCGTCCCGCGCTTCCAGGTACCCCGAGGCTTTAGCCTCGGGTCTCATGGATCGAAAGCAAGAGAGGAGCTTCAGCCCCTCGGTATGCCTCGCTATTTGTCGCCGATCAATCAGTCTGCACCAAAAAGCTCAATCTCATAAGTCGCCCTGGCGTACACTGCTCCACCATGAACAGCTTTGCTGTCTCATCCGCGCTACTCGCATGCGGTTTCCTCTGCCTGCCGTCTTCTGCTCGCAGCCAGGACATCGGGGAAGCATTAACGTTGAGCGCCAAACCTCCCGCGGTGAGACCCGTGCAACCTCTCTCTCGCACCAATAGCCCATCGACCAAACCAGCGAGCCCCACCAGCCCACGTGCGAACACACCGAAAGGACGCGTTGCTCAAGCTCGCCCTGGGTGTCCTGGTGCGGGATGTGAGGGAAAGCCTGCACCGGCCAACGTCACTACCCAAGCGCAGCAGCCGCTCGCATTCTCCGTTGTAGGTGGCGCTCCAGCACCGCCACCGCGAAAACCCCCAGCTCCCGATACAGCTCGCGCCCCTGCTGCACCTCACCCATAACCTGCTCCAGCGACACCTTCGCCATGCGGTAACTCTCCGCCACCGCCGCCGCGCTCACCTTGCGGCTCTGCGGCCTGCGGTCATCCGCGCACGTCACGCCATCCGCCACCGGAGACCACCAGGCATCCTGCCCGCGCAAATCCAATCCGCACGCCGCGCAAGCCGCGAGCTCCGGCCACCAGCCCATCAGCCGGCACATCCACACGCAGAAGTACGTCACCGCAACCCACACCGTGTCTGATCCCTGATCTCTGTTCTCTGATCTCTCCTCCGCACCCCATCCCCCGCAGGACCGACACCGCCAGGCGGAAGACGTTGTCCTCCGCCGCCAGCTCCGGCATCGCCTCCTCGACCACTTCGACCACCAGCGCCAGCCCTGCCGCGCGCAGCGCATCCACCGGCGCCGTCAGCGGAGACCACACGATCTCGAAGCTGTCCATCCGGACCAGGTCCTCGCGCGGCCTCTCCGTGTAGTGAGCGATCACCTGCGTCGCGGGCTCCAGCGCCCCGCCAAACCGCCGCCGCGACCGCATCGCATGCCGCGCCACGCCCTTCACCTTGCCGCGCTCGCGCGTAAACAGGCTCACCAGCAGGTCGGCCTCATGGAACGGCCAGGTCCGCAGCACAATCGCCTCGTCATGATGCGGAATCAGCCGTCCTTCAGCCACAAACCCTCTTCTGCCCGTTACCGTGCTGTCGGTCCAACCCTAACTCATCTGTTTTGAATATTTTGAAAAACAGGGGCCGCCAAGCAAACGCGCGGCCCAGAGGCCGCGCGTTCCATTCTCAGCGGAGAATCGCCTAGCGCCCGTAGTGCGTCGCGTTCTTCTCCTTGAAGCTCTCCCACTTCTCCGGCAGGTCATCGCCCGCGAAGATCGCCGACACCGGGCACACGGGAACGCACGCACCGCAGTCGATGCACTCCACCGGATCGATGAACAACTGATCGACGGTCTCGCCACCCGCCTCATCCGCCTTCGGATGAATGCAGTCCACCGGGCAGGCATCCACACACGCCCGGTCCTTGGTTCCAATGCACGGTTCCGCAATTACATACGCCATAACGTCAATCTCCAATCTCTCGAGCGGCCTAATCCTTGTTAGGTGGTCGAGTTAATTCTAACAACAAAATTCCCTCATCATTCAGAGTTGCGTCGTCGTCGAGCCGCAGTGACGAGAATTCCAATTGTGCTGGCAAGGAGAATGAAAATTCCTCCAACGGCACCATAGAGAAACCCGACGAAGGTAGAAAGTCCACACTGCCCGTCAATCTCGTGCGGTTTGCAATCCCCTGCTTTCCCCCAGTAAACCATCACCAGGAAGAACAGAACGGCAACCACTGCCGCGATGCAAAACTGCGCGCTCTTGCTTGTCAAAATCTTAGCCATTGCTCCTCGGAATACCCTGCCGACCAGCTAGCCTATACGCCCTGCAGCCGCTCTACGCGCTGCAAACTCGGCGGGTGTGGGAATCCGCTCGAGGTTCCTGCCCGCGAACATATCCTCGAACAGCCTGACCATTTCCGCATGGATCAGCCCGTTCGTCGCCAGCACCTCGCGCGAGTCGAGGGTGAACTTGCTGCCGTCGAAGTGAGTCAGCTTGCCGCCGGCCTCCTCCACAATCAGGTAGCCGGCGCTCGTGTCCCACGGATTCAGGCTGAACTCCCAGAACGCCTCCAGCCGCCCCGCGGCCACATACGCCAGGTCCAGCGCCGCCGAACCCGCGCGCCGCACCCCGTGCGACCGCAGCGTGAACTCCTGGTAGAAGTGCACATTCGGACTGCTGTGCCGCTTCTGGCTCGGAAACCCCGTCGACACCAGCGACTCCTGCAGCGCCCTGGTTTTCGAAACATGAATCGGCTTGCCGTTCAGCCGCGATCCCGCACCCCGCTCGGCGGTGAACATCTCATCGCGCAGCGGATCGTAGATCACGCCCGCGACCATCTCGCCGTCTTCATCCTGCTTCAATCCGGCCGCGCGCCGCTCGCAACCCAGCACCACGCCGAAGACCGGAAAGCCATGCGCGAAGTTCGTCGTTCCGTCCAGCGGGTCGATGTACCAGCGGTACTCACTGTCCAGTCCGCTGCGCGTTCCCTCTTCGCCGTAGATCCCATGCTCCGGGAACACCGCGCGCAGCCGCTCGGAGATCAGCTTCTCGCTTGCGCGGTCGGCCTCCGTCACCAGGTCGACGTCGCCCTTGTACTCCGTGTGCACGCCGCGATGAAAGTACTCGCGCAACAGGGCTCCTGCCTCGCGCGCAATCGCCTCAGCCTTGGTTACCAACTCAGCCACTTGGATTTCCTTTAACCGCGTTCTGCTGTCTTTCTATCGCGCTTGTTCCGCGGCCTCGCGTGAAGCGCGTCGCGCACTCGCTGCGCTCTCTGTAATCGTCCGTATCTGCGCCTTGTAGATGAACAGATTTGGTCTTCCTTCGCGCGTCAGCCGCACCATCATGTCGTCGAAGTACTCGATCCACCCGCTGACGACCTCGCCGTCACGCAGCTTGATCGTCACATTCACCTGCCGGTCGCTCAACGACTTCAGGTAAAGCGCCTCCTGTCCAGTCTCGTTCGAAGGTGCTCCCTTGCGTCTCTTTGTCGCCATGCACACGATTGTACGGCCCCCAATGCCGAGGCACGTACAATCTCGGCCATGTCTCCGGAGAAGAACCGCGTTGCGCTGAACCGCCGTGACTTGCTGACGCGTCTTGCAGCCTCGGCCTCAGTGGTCGCCTGCTCTCCGCTCCATGCGCTCGCACAGCTCTCCGCCGCGTCCTCTCTCACAGGCCGCGGCGAGTTCGGCCTCTGGAATCCGCTTGCCTTCGGCGCCCGCGGCAACGGCATCGCCAACGACACCACCGCTCTGCAGCGCACCCTCGACGCCTGCGGCCGCGCCGGTGGGGGTACCGTCGTCCTTCCCTCGCGCCACACGTTTCTCAGCGGAACGCTGTCGCTCTCGAGCAACACAGAGTTCCATCTCGCGGGCGGCTCGACGCTGCTCGCCAGCCCCAACCGCGACCACTTCCGCAAGCTCGGCTCGCTGCTCTTCGCGAAGGACGCGCGCGACATCCGCATCAGCGGTACTGGAACGATCGACGGCAACTTCGCCGCCTTCTTTCCGCCCAAAGGACCGAACGGCTACGCGATCCCCTCGCCGTTCCTTGGCCCCTACGATCCGCTCTATCCGGCCGCCGCGCTCAATCCAGCCGATGGCCGACCGCGCATGATCCTTCTCGTCGGCTGCCGCAACACGCAGCTTGCGGACTTCACCATCCGCAACAGCCCCACCTGGACCATCCACCCGATCGGCTGCGACGGCCTCCACATCAACGGGATTTCGATCCTCAACAGCCTCGAGATTCCGAACTGCGACGGCATCGACATCGATCACTGCCGCAACGTACGCATCGAGGGCTGCAACATCATCGCCGGTGACGATTGCCTCGTGCTGAAGGCTTCGCGTAACTTCGGCGACTACGGTCCGTGCGAAGGCATTACGATCACGAACTGCACGCTCGAGTCTTCATCAGCGGGAATCAAGATCGGGAACGAAGGGCCGTATCCACTGCGCTCGGCTACGGTTTCGAACTGCACGATCGTGCGCACTAATCGCGGCATCTCGCTCACCAACCGCGACGGCGAGGTGGTCGAGGACCTGCTCTTCACCGACATGACCATCGAGACGCGCATGCGGACGATGATGTGGTGGGGCTCCGGTGAGCCGGTCTTCGTCTCCTCCGCGCCGCGCACGCCCGGAGCTGCCGTCGGCCAGTTCCGCGGCATTCAGTTTGCAAACCTCGCCTGCCATAGCGAGAGCGGCATCTACCTGCGCGGCACGCGCGAGGTGCCACTGCGCGATATCAGCCTCCGCGGCATCGATCTCCTCATCGAGAAGTCGACGCAGATCCCCGGCGGCTTTTATGACGTGCGCCCCGACGACACACCCGGAGCGATTGGCGTCGACAAACGCTCAATCGCTGGGGTTTTCGCTGCTGATGTAAGTGGCTTGACGCTCAGCGATGTTCACGTCGGCTGGGGAGCGCAGCGGCCGGATTACTACGGCTCAGCGCTCGAGTTGCACAACTGCAACGCCGTCGGACTGACGGATGTCACAGGCGGCGCCGCACACGCAGCCAATCCGCCCTCGGTCTTCGATAACGTTCAACTCGCGACAGATCTCATGCCCGCCGCGAAATCCAAACATTAGCGGTTGCCGTAGTACGCGGTGCGGTAGCGAAGCTTGTACTTCGTGCGGAGCGCCGGGTCTTTCATGCGGATCTCAATGTGCCGCAGCCCCCGCAGGTCGCCGCCCTTCTGCGGAGCGTAGTAGCCCAGCGTGTACTGCGTGCGCAGGTCATCGGAGACGTGCGCTAACGCCGGAGAGAGATCGCGCTTGTCCTCGACGTAGTAGTACTTGCCTCCGGTGTCGCGCGCCATCTGGATCAGCGCATGCTCGCCGCCGGTGTTGCGTCCGGCGTCGGCTTCGATCGGGATAACAATCAGCGAGTACAGCATCGCACCGGCGCGCTGTGCCTGTTCGAGTGCCGAGTCGTAGCCGCCGTGGCGCGTCGTGTTCTCACCATCGGTAATCAGCACCACCACGCGCCGCTGCCCTTCCTTCACCGGGATTTCACTGAGGCGCTGGCTGGCAAGATAGATCGCGTCGTAAAGCGCCGTCGCATCGCCATGCACGATGCGTCCGAGCCCGCTGTCGATGCGCCGAGCGTCATTGGTGAACGGCACGAGCTCCGTCACGTCGTCGGCGAAGACCATCAGATCGATCCCGTCCTGCGGGCGCAGGATCGACTGCACAAACTTTTTCGCCGCCTGCACCTCGAGATGCTCGTCGCCGAGCACGCTCTCGCTGGCGTCGATGGCCAGCACAATCTCGAGCGGTGTCGTCGACTCCCGGTCAAAGATCGCGATCTTCTGCGGCTCGCCGTCCTCGGCGATCTCGAAGTCATCGCGCGTGAGCCCGCCAACCGGAGCTCCGGTCTCATCGACGACATTGAGCGCTACGTTCACGAGCCGGCTCTCGACGTGGATCGTCGGTGTCTGCCCGTCTTTTCGCTCGATGGGCGCGGGCGGCTGTTGTTGCTCCTGCATCGCAACCGCCGCCGGAGTCACTGTAATCAGCAGTCCCAATGCCCCGGCCCAACATCTCGGAAGCAACCGCCCCTTACTCATCGAGGGACTCCGCCCAGATCCTCTGGAAAGGGCTCACCGTCGGCCCAGACTGCGCCGTCCGCAAACTGCTCGCGCTTCCAGATGGGAACCGTCTTCTTCAGCGTGTCGATGACGTAGCGGCAGGCGTCGAAGGCGGCTCCGCGATGGGTGGAGGAGACCGCAATCAGCACGCTCGTCTCACCGACGAAGAGCCGACCGAGGCGGTGCACGATCGCAATCTCGCGCACGCCGAAGCGCGCGATCGCCTCTTCGCGGAGCGCGTGCATCTGCTTCAGCGCCATCTCTTCGTAGGCCTCATAGTCGAGGTGCAGCGTAGCACGGCCGCGCGTGTTGTCACGCACGATTCCATCGAAGACGCAGACCGCACCGTCGCCGCCGCTCTTGACTGCGCTCACAATCCTCTCCGTCTGAATCGGCTCACTGACGATTTGGACGGGATCGTCGGCGCCTCCGCTTACAGGCGACACGCCGCCGCTTACAGGCGGAAGGATGGCGACCTCGTCGCCGTCGCTGAGCAGGTGTTCCGGCCCGGCGTACTCACGATTGACCGCCACGGCGGCTGTCCGCATCGCCGCTTCGCCGAACGTGCCCTCGGCAACAAGGGCGCGCACGAGGTCCGCCACGCACCGGGCATCGTTTTCCCCGGCCAGCTCAAACCACGCTCCGTCCGGCGGAAGAGCCGCTTTCAAGGGGCCGAACGAGAGGAGCCGCACACGCATGGTGAAAGCATACGGCAGCGCCCAGACGGGCATCAGAAACGCTTGACCTTGCGTGCGATATACTCGCGTGCAAATCAGAGGTCGGGACAGAGGTTGGGCCATGCCGTTTTCAGTGGACACAAAGAAACTGCACGAGACGGAGGTCAGAGTGTTCAAAGGATTTCGCGACTTCATCCTGCGCGGCAACGTGATGGACCTCGCGGTGGCCGTGATTATCGGCGCCGCATTTACGAATATCGTCACAGCCCTGACGAAGAACATCATCAGCCCGCTGATCGCGGCGATGGTTGGCGAGCCGAACTTCGATTACCTGATCTGGAACGTTCACGGCGGCAAGGTGCAGTATGGGACGTTTCTGACCGCAGTCATCGACTTCCTGATCCTGGCAGCGGTCGTCTACTTCCTCCTCGTCCTGCCGACCCAATATCTGCTGAAGAAGTTCAACCCGGAGGAGGCTGAGCCACCGGCCATGAAGCCATGCCCGCAGTGCCTGAGCGATATTCCCATCGCCGCGAAGCGCTGCAAGTTCTGCACACAACCTGTCTAGTAAGATCGCCACATCTCAAAGAACCCTGCACCGACGAGGAGATTCCCCTGGTGACCCACGTTCGTCTGACCTGCCTCGCCGGCCTCTGCCTGGGCTGCTGCTCTCCGCCTGTCCTTGCCCAGAATGCTTCATCGAAAGTCTTCGGCTATGCCGACTTCAGCCAGCAGGCGAAGTGGGACTCCGCGTTCATGGCCGTGCCGGACGCGAAGCTCGCGGGCGAACACCTGCGGATTCTCACTGCGGAGCCGCACTGGGCCAGCTCGCCCGAGGACAAGAAGACGGCCGACTATGTTGCGGCGAAGTTCAAGGCGGCGGGGCTCGATACGCGCATCGACGAATACCGCGTGTGGCTCAACAAGCCCGTGAAGATCGAGATCACTGCGACCGACGCGAGTGGCAAACAACTGATGTCCGGGCCGACGCCGGAACACGTCGACCCGAAGGCCTATGGCGGCGACCCGTTCCAGGATGACCCGCGCATTCTGCCGGCGTTCAATGGCTCCTCGCCGTCGGGTGATGTGACGGCGGATGTCGTTTATGCGAACTACGGCACGCTGGCGGACTTCGACCGGCTGAAGCAACTCGGCGTGGATGTGAAGGGCAAGATCGTCCTCGTGCGCTATGGGCAGAATTTTCGCGGCGTGAAGGTGTACATCGCGCAGCAGCGCGGGGCTGCGGGTGTGATCATCTACTCGGACCCGGCCGACGACGGCTACGCTCGCGGCGACAAGTATCCGCGCGGGGCATTTCGGCCGGACTCGGCGGTGCAGCGCGGGTCGGTGCAGTTTCTGCCGATCTACTCAGGCGACCCGGAGACGCCGGGCGTGGCTTCGACGCCGGATCTGGCGGACTCGAAGCGCATCACGGATCCGACGAAGATGAATCAGCCGTCGATCCCGTCGAATCCGCTGAGCTATAAGGATGCGGCACCGATTCTGGAGGCGTTGGAAGGCGCGGCTACGCCACGCGAGTGGCAGGGCGGCCTGCCGTTCACCTATCACATGGGCGGCACGGGCGCGGTGAAGGTGCACATGCACCTGGAGCAGGACTATCAACTGCGCACGATCTGGGACGTCGTGGGCACGATTGACGGGACCGATCCGGAGCAGAAGGAAGACTGGGTGGTCGCAGGCAATCATCGCGATGCGTGGGTGTATGGGGCGGTCGACCCAAACAGCGGCACGGCGGCGATGCTGGAGACGGTGCATGGGCTCGGCGACCTGCTGAAGCAGGGATGGAAGCCGAAGCGGCGCATCGTTATCTGCTCGTGGGATGCGGAGGAGGAGGGCCTGATGGGCTCGACCGAATGGGCCGAGGGCCACGCCGACCACCTCGCGCATGCGGTGGCGTACTTCAACACGGATGTGGGTGTGTCGGGGCCGAACTTCAATGCGTCGGCGGTGCCGTCGCTGAAGGAGTTTGTGCGCGATGTGACGCGCCAGGTGCAAAGCCCCAAGGGCGGAACGGTCTATGAGGAGTGGCAGAAGTCGCAAGGTGAGAATCCGCGGCGGCGCGGGTCGGGTTCCGCGGCCGCGGCGCCTGCGAATCCTGCGACGGCGTCTGCGAACTCGGCGGCGAATCGCGGAAGGCGTGCGCGTGGGCGACCTGGGGTCGGGCTCGGACTACACGCCGTTCATCCAGCACCTCGGCGTGCCCTCGACCGACATCGGCTCGGACGGACCGTACGGCGTGTATCACTCGGTCTTCGACAACTACAACTGGTTTATCAAGAACGCTGACCCGACCTTTGTGTATGAGCAGCAGCAGGCGCGGGTCTTCGGGCTCGAGATCCTGCATATGGCCGATGCCGATGTGCTGCCCTACGACTACAAGACCTACGGCAACGATGTTGTCGGCTACCTGAAGGAAGCGCAGCAGAGGGCGACCGCGGACCATGTGCAGGTGGACTTCACGCAGGCCAACGCCGCGGCGGCGAGGTTTGCGGCGGCGGGGTCGCGTATCGGAACGATACAGTCGGCGCCGGGATCGCTGGACGAGGCGGCCAAAACGCACCTGAATGAGGCTCTTCGCAACGCGGAGGAGGCTCTTTTGAACGATGCGGGCCTGCCCCGCCGCCCCTGGTATCGGCACACGATTTATGCGCCGGGCGAGTACACCGGCTACGCTGCAGTTGTTATCCCGGGAGTCAATGAGGGGATCGACGCGAAGGACGCAGCGCGCACATCTGCCCAGCTTTCAGCACTTACCGAGGCATTGAACCGGTCCAGTTCCATTTTGGAATCGGCGGCGAAGTAATTACCACAAATTCCTCTTGCCAAGAAGTATCTGGTCAAATACTCTGCGGAAATCCTTCTGGTGTGCCCCGTTTGTTGCATTGTGCAACAGACCTGGCAGAAATAGGAGCTCCCGTACCCGAGCTGTTGAATGGCGGGGCGAGAGAGCTGCTGCCAGCATGTCGTTAGACGTGAGCTGCCGGAGGGATCTCAGGTGTACGACATGCTTCTTGCTTTGCTGTTCTTCTTCGTCGTCTTGTCGCCCCTCATGATCCACGTGGGGCTCAATCTGGCTGAGCGCATCGCACTGCGACGCGAGGCCCTGAACCCTGGCAGTCCGTCAGCGAAAAAGAAAGACCCACGCAACGCGTGGGCCTCGGATACTCCTGCGCCGGCGGTCAGCTCCGCAGCGCCATCTGTTCGGTAACAATCTGGGTGAGGTCCGGCTTCTTGAGGCCATGGACCTCCTCATTAAATTTGTCGACCTTGCTGGACCAGTTCATTGAGCAGAACTTCGGTCCGCACATGGAACAGAACGCTGCTTCCTTGTAGTAGTCGTCAGGCAGCGTCTCGTCGTGCATGCCGCGCGCCGTGTCGGGGTCGAGCGAAAGCGCGAACTGCTTCTCCCAATCAAAGGTGTAGCGCGCGTGCGAGATCGCATCGTCGCGGTCGCGTGCTCCCGGGCGATGACGTGCGATGTCGGCCGCGTGGGCCGCGATCTTGTAGGCGATGATGCCGTCCTTCACATCCTTCTCGTTCGGCAGACCGAGGTGCTCCTTCGGCGTGACGTAGCAGAGCATCGCAGCGCCGTGCCAGCCGATCATCGCGGCTCCGATTGCTGAAGTGATGTGGTCGTAGCCGGGAGCGATGTCCGTGACGAGCGGGCCGAGCACGTAGAACGGTGCGCCGTCGCACATCTCCACTTCCCTGTCGACCTGCTCCTTGATCTTGTCCATCGGCACGTGGCCGGGGCCTTCGATCATGACCTGTACGTCGTCCTTCCAGGCCTGGCGGGTGAGTTCGCCGAGCGTCTTCAGTTCGGCGAACTGCGCCTCGTCGCTGGCGTCGGCAACGCAGCCGGGACGGAGGCCGTCGCCGAGGGAGTAGCTGACGTCGTACTTCGCGAGGATCTTTGTAATGCGGTCGAAGTTCTCGTAGAGGAAGCTCTGCTTGTGGCGCGCGGTCATCCACTGCGCCATGATGGCGCCGCCGCGGCTGACGATGCCGGTGATGCGCTTGGCGACCATCGGGACGTACTGGATGAGCACGCCGGCGTGGATGGTGAAGTAGTCGACGCCCTGCTGCGCCTGCTCCTCGATGACCTCGAGGTAGAGATCGATCGAGAGATCCTCCACCTTCTTCACACGGCTGAGTGCTTCGTACAGCGGCACGGTGCCGATGGGGACGGGCGAGTGGCGAAGGATCGACTCGCGGATCATCGGGATGTCGCCGCCGGTGGAGAGGTCCATCACGGTGTCGGCGCCGAAGTGAACGGCGGTGTGGAGCTTGCGCAGCTCTTCATCGACGTTCGAGACAATTGCGGAGTTGCCGATGTTCGCGTTGATCTTGCAGAGCGAGTTGACGCCGATGCACATCGGCTCGAGCTCGGGGTGGTTGATGTTCGCGGGGATGATCATGGTGCCGCGCGCGATCTCATCGCGGATGAACTCGGGCGCGACCTTCTCGCGGTGCGCGACGAAGGCCATCTCTTCGGTGATGAGGCCCTTGCGCGCGAAGTGCATCTGGCTCATGTTGGTGTCGCCGGTGCGTGCGGCCTCTTCCTTGCGCTTTACGATCCACTCGGCGCGCGGCCGGGGGACGGTATAGCCGTTGCCGTTCGCGTGACCATTTCCATTTGTGCTCATTGGCCTGAACTCCTGAAGAGGCGCCCACCGCGCCGCTGTTATCGAATGAGTATACGCCGCAGCGAAGTACCTATAGATTCAGGCGCGAATCCCTTGCGGGGCCTTCGCACTCGCTTGCTCTCCTCACGAAGATCACGGAGGTTTGCGCGCAACGTATATCTTCTCCAATGTTCGGCGAACGCAGCAACGAAGAAGTAGCGGAAAATCAGAGAGGCCGGCCAACGGTTCGCAGTACAATCTGGGAACTTCTCTTCCGAGACCACATTGTGCTTAACTCTGTCCGATCTTTCAAAACCTTCAGCCACATTCTCGGCTTTCAGGGATTCCTGAAAGCTGCAATGGTGCACTTTACGCGCAGGCCGGTGGTGCTGGAGGCGAAGATCGATGGTTTCGCCGCTCCTGTTCACGTGCGGGTTCCCTCTACTGATCTCCGGGTGTACGACCAAGTTGTTCTGAGGCAGGAGTACGACCTTCCGGCCAAGCGAGAGCCGTCGTTCATCGTAGATGCAGGAGCAAATATCGGCCTGGCCTCGGTAGTCTTCGCCAACCGATACCCTAATGCCCGCATCCTGTCTCTCGAGCCTGAGAAGGGCAACTACGAGATGCTGGTCAGGAACGTCGCTCCGTACCCGAACATCGAGGCGGTTCGCGGTGCGCTGTGGTCGGAGACGACAGACTTGAATGTGATCGATCCCGGCCTCGGCAGTTGGGGATTTCAGGTCGGCGCTCAGAATGGCGCGACCTCCGGGGCCGCTGATCAGACAGTCCACGCCTTCAGCGTTGAGACGATCCTGCGCGACTTTGGGGTAGAGAAGATCGACATTCTGAAGATCGACATCGAGGGAAGCGAACTGGAGATCTTTCAGACTGCAAATCGCTGGATCGACAAGGTCGATTCGCTGGTCATCGAACTGCACGATGAGTTGCGGCCAGGCTGCAGCCGCGCCTTCTACAACGCGACGAACGACTTCGAACACGAGTGGGTGCAGGGAGAGCTCGTGTGCCTGACTCGCAGCGATGGCTGCCTGATTCCGAAGCAGCCTGCCCGCGCATGAGCCTGCTGCCGGGCCAGAGATGAGGAACTACTCGCATCGCCGGTAGAATCTTTCTGTGAGCAACACTTCCCCCACAAATCTTCCTCTCGGCTTCCGCTGGTCCGCCGCGACCGCCGGCCTCAAGGCTTCGGGCAAGCCTGACGTTGCGCTCGCCGTGTGCGACGGCGGAGCGAATGTCGCAGCCATGTTTACGAGCAACCAGGTCGTCGCTGCGCCGATCGTCGTCGGCCGCCGTCATTTAATCGCTACGAGCAATCGCGTGACGGCGCTGCTGGTGAACGCGGGTAATGCGAACTGCGCGACGGGTCAGCCGGGCATCGATGCGTGCAAGGAGAGCTGCGTTGCGGTGGCCGAGCAGTTTCATTGCGTGTTTGATGAGGTCTTCCCTTCCTCGACGGGCATCATCGGAGTTCCGCTGCCGGTTGAGAAGCTGGTGGCAGCGGTTCCGGCGGCGAAGGCCGCGCTGGGCTCGACGCAGCAACATGCGGAGGCGTTCGCCAATGCAATTCTGACAACCGACACGAAGCTGAAGGTCGCACGTGCGAGCTTCGAGATCGGCGGGCGCACGGTCTCTCTCTTCGGCTGCTGCAAGGGCGCGGGGATGATCGGGCCGCAGGTTGTGCCCCATGCGACGATGCTGGTCTATCTCTTCACCGACCTCGCGGCGTGCCCCGAGCACCTGCAGGCGATGCTGACGAAGGCGGTCGACGCGAGCTTCAACTGCATCTCGGTGGATGGAGATATGTCCACGAACGACACGGTGCTGCTGATGGCGAGCGGCAAGAGCGAGGTGGCGGCGGAGGGCGATGCCGTGCCTGCGTTCGAGGGGGTGCTGCAGCAGGTCTGCCACTCGCTGGCGCACCAGATCGTCGACGACGGCGAGGGCGTGACGCATGTGATCACGCTGAAGATCACGGGCGCCGAGGGGGATGCTGACGCGCAGCAGATTGTGCGCTCGATCGCCAACTCGCCGCTGTGCAAGACGGCGTGGTCCTCGGCCGACCCGAACTGGGGGCGGCTGCTGGCTGCGGCAGGCAAGGCAGGGGTGAAGTTCGATCCCGCGCGCGTCACCGTGACGATTGCCGGGCTTCCGGTGTTCGCGTACGGCGTCCGCGATGCCGCCTATGACGAGGCCGCGACGCACGCCGCGATGCAGGCGCGTGAGTACACGATTGTTATCGACCTGGGCCGTGGGCACGGACATGCGAGGTTCATCACCTGCGACCTGACGCACGAGTACGTGTCGATCAACGCGGACTACAGCACTTAAAAATCACACGGAAAATAATCTTGCGCAGCTCCTGTCGCGTGTAGGATGGCTCTCGCCTTCCGTTCCCATCATCTTCAGGAGTTCAGTCCTATGGCTGAAGTCGTCGTCGCCGTGCCGCAGGCTACACCTGCGCCTCTCGGGCTGTTTGCCTTTGGACTGACCACCTGCGCTCTCTCCGCGGTCAACGCCGGTCTTCTCGCGGGAGCCGGTCTGCCGGTGCTTCTTCCGCTGGCGCTGGTTTATGGAGGAATCGCGCAGATCATCGCCGGCCTCGTCGAGTTCCGTAACGGCGCTACCTTCGGCGCGACCGCCTTCACGTCGTACGGCTGCTTCTGGCTGTGGTTTGCCATCACACAGTGGACCGTTGGGACTGGCCTGATCAAGGTGGACGCCGCGGCGGCCACGCCTATGACGGGGACGATTCTGCTGCTCTGGGGCATCTTCACGGCGCTTCTGTGGGTGGCGACGTTCCGCGCCAGCAAGATGTTGTGCCTGCTCTTTTTCCTGCTGACGGTTACGTTCTTTCTGCTGGCGGCCGCACATTTCGGCTTCCATACGGGCAAGTCCGGAGGTTGGCTCGGCCTGCTGACGGGTGTGGTCGCCATCGGCCTTGGCTTTGCGGACCTGATGAACGCGATGGCCCGCCGGACGATCCTTCCCACGGGGGTCCCGTTCGTCGTCGATTAGCGACACATCCCTCCTCCGGTAACCGTGCACAAATTCGCCAGCCGAATTATCGTAGAAAGTGGCTATAGAGCTATAAGTGTGCGTAATGGAGGGTGGGATGGCGACAAATCTGGCGACGAATCTTGAGGGGGCCGTCAAGCAGGATCTGACCGCGGAGGTCGCCGAGTGGATCGAGGCGTTTGACGAGGTCGTCGCGAAGGACTGGGAGCAGGGCGCTGTGCTGCTCTCTGCACTGCGCACCCGAGCGCGCGAGGCGGGTGTGCCCGCGACCGGTGATGTGGTCACTCCCTTCCAGAACACCATCCCCAAGCACGACGAGGTGCCCTACCCCGGCGACCGCAAGATCGAGAACCGGATCGAGGCGCTGATTCGCTGGAACGCGATGGCGATGGTGCATAAGCAAAACAAGCACGACGCCGGCATCGGCGGGCACATCTCCACCTACGCGTCGGAGGCCACGCTGCTGGAGGTGGGCTTCAACCACTTCTTCCGCGCTTCGTACCCGAGCGACAAGGGTGAGCAGCCGGGCGACTTCGTCTACTTCCAGGGGCATGCCTCGCCGGGCATCTACGGACGCGCGTTCCTCGAAGGTCGCCTCGACGCCGGCCGCCTGAAGAACTTCCGCCATGAGCTGCGCGAGACGCCTGGCCTGAGCTCGTATCCGCACCCCTGGCTGATGCAGGACTTCTGGCAGTTCCCCACGGTTTCGATGGGCATTGGCCCGCTGAATGCGATTTACCAGGCCCGCTTCATGAAGTATCTGGAGAACCGCGGCCTGATTCCGCACACCGACCGCAAGGTATGGGCCTTCGTTGGCGACGGCGAAACGGACGAGGTCGACACGCTCGGCGCCATCTCGCTGGGCACGCGCGAGAAGCTGGATAACCTGATCTTTGTCGTCAACTGCAACCTGCAGCGGCTGGACGGCCCGGTGCGTGGCAACTCACGCATCATCGATGAACTGGAAACTGTGTTCCGGGGCGCCGGATGGAATGTCCTCAAGGTTATCTGGGGCTCGGACTGGGACGAGCTCTTCGCGCGCGACCACCAGGGCCTGCTGCTGAAGCGGATGGAGGAGTGCGTCGACGGCGACCTGCAAAGCTTCAAGGCCAAGGATGGCGCCTTTATCCGCAAGGAGTTCTTCGGCAAGTATCCGGAGCTTTTGAAGCTCGTTGAGGACAAGACGGACGAGCAGGTTGCGAACCTGCATCGCGGCGGCCACGATCCGGTGAAGATCTACAACGCTTACAAGCGTGCGCTGGAGCACAAGGGCGGCCCGACCGTGATCCTCGCCATGACGGTGAAGGGTTACGGCATCGCGAGCGCGCAGTCGCGCAACCCGACGCACTCAGAGAAGAAGCTGACCGACGACGGCATCGCTGCCTTCGTCAAGCGCTTCGACTGTGACGTCCCCGCCGAGGTCGCGCGAAATGTCGGCTTCTACAAGCCGGACAACTCCGATCCCGCGATGGCCTACATGTTTGCCCGCCGCGAGACGCTGGGCGGCTTCCTGCCGGCGCGTACCGTGCCGAAGCCGGACCTCAAAGTTCCGCCGCTCGACTTCTTCAAGACGTGGCTTGCGGGCTCGAACAACCGTGCGATCTCCACCACGATGGGCTTCGTGAACATGCTGAACGGCATGCTGAAGAACCCGGACATCGGCAAGCTGATCGTGCCGATCATCCCTGATGAGGGCCGCACCTTCGGCTTCGAATCCACGATGAAGCAGGTGGGCATCTATGCGCCCGAGGGACAGAAGTACACCCCGCATGACGCCGATATGCTGCTCGCTTACAACGAGAAGAAGAACGGACAGATTCTCGAAGAGGGCATTACGGAAGCGGGCTCGATGGCGAGCTTCACCGCGGCGGGCACGGCCTACAGCAACTACCGTGTGCCTTCGGTTCCCTTCTTCCTCTATTACTCGATGTTCGGCTTCCAGCGCATCGGCGATTTGGCCTGGGCCTTCGCAGACTCGCGTGGCAGAGGCTTCATGATGGGCGGGACTGCGGGACGAACAACGATGCTTGGGGAGGGATTACAGCACCAGGACGGCCACTCGCACATCCTCGCGTCGACCATCCCCACGTGCAAGACCTACGACCCGGCCTACGTATATGAGATGGCCGTGATCATCCAGGACGGCCTGCACCGCATGTACGAGGAAGGCGAGAACCGCTTCTACTACCTGACCATGTACAACGAGGACTACCCGCAGCCGGCGGCAGAGAATATCGAGGCCATCCGCGAGGGAATTCTGCGCGGTCTCTATCGCTTCAAGGCAGCCGAGAAGGGCGAGGCCAAGCTGCAGCTCTTCGGCGCCGGCCCCATTCTCAACGAAGTAGTTCGCGCGCAGCAGATTCTCGCGGAGAAGTACAACATCGCCGCCGACGTCTGGTCGGTGACCAGCTACACGGAGCTGCGCCGCGACGCGATTGCCGTGGAGCGCTGGAACCGTCTGCACCCGGGCGAGAAGGAGCGCGTGCCGTATGTTGTGAGCGCGCTTGGCAGTGCGAAGGGGCCGATCGTCGCGGCAAGCGATTATATGAAGTCGCTGCCGGACGCGCTCTCTCCGTGGCTGGGTTCGCGGCTGGTGTCGCTGGGCACGGATGGCTTTGGACGATCGGACAACCGCGAGCACCTGCGCCGCCATTTCGAGATCGACGCGGAGTCCATCGCCGCGGCTGCGCTCTCAAAGCTTGCGCGCGAGGGCACCATCAAACCGAAGGTGGCCACGCAGGCCTTTGCGGAGCTCGGACTAAATCCCGAGGCCGCGGACGCAGCTACGGCCTGATTCACTTCCTGACTCGAATTACTCACTCTCCAGAAGAGGACTCCTGCTTGGCCGACAATCCCCTGCTGCCCAAGGCTCGCCTTCGCGAACTCCGTGCGCTGATGCACGGCATCCGTACGACAGATCGCCGCAGATCAACGGCTGCGCGTGAGGCGCTGCTGGCAGCCACGCTGATTCACCTCTCCGCGGGAGATCTCGTCTCCGGACGAGCGGATGATGCGACGCTCCGCGCACTAGCGCCGAAGTCGGATGCCGGAGACGACGCGCACGATGTTCCGCAGAGCCTGCGCATCCCGCTCTGCGCGGGTGCGGCACGCGGCATGCAGACGGCGGGAACAGACCGGATCGCCGTCGCCTTCACCGAGGCGGGCGCGCCGGAGACAGGATGGGCCGACGCACTGCGCTGGGCGTATCGAGACCGGCTTCCCTTTCTGCTGATCGTCGCCGACAACGGCAATCGGGCCAGCAAGAGAACCGCACGCAATGGGCCGCCGCTCCTTTGGCCTGAGCTTACGAAGATGGCGCACGGGCTTCACCTGCCGCACTTCCCCGTCGACGGCGAAGATGCGGTGGCCGTTTACCGCGTGATGCAGGAGACCTCGGCACGAGCGCGCTCTGGCGGCGGACCGTCGGTGATCTGGGCGATGCTCAGCGCGGAGCGGCTTGCGCCACGTGAACAACCGTTGAAGCGCCTCGACGCCTACATGGCTGCCCGCGGAATCAGCCTCTAGGCGGTAATCGAGCTCTAGGCAGTAATCGAGCTCCAGGCAGTAATCAGTGTGAACAACCCGACATTTTGAAGACACTCTGCGGGCCTTTCGAACCGTTACACTGACACCATGTTTCTTTCGCGGTCCCCCCGCCACTGGCCCCTTACGGCAGCGCTGTTCGCGTTGCTGATCGCTGCCACCTTCACCCGCGGAGAAACCGCATCGGCTCAGACACCCGCATCCGTGCCGCCCGCGACCCCGGCGCCGGTGAGCAGCCTGCCCTCCATTCCTGCGCCAACTTCTTCCAGCGGGCAAAGCACACCGGCGGTGCAGCAACCGGCGCAACCGCAGACCCAGACCGCGACGCCAGCGCAGACCGCCCCACAGCAGCCGAGCACACAGCAGCAGACGCAGCCTGCTGCACCCACGGCGCCCCCGGTCTCCGCGCCCGATCAGCTTGAGCAGCCCGTACACGTGCAGAATCCGCCGTATCCAACACCGGTAGCAATTCCGCCTGCAGTTCCCGTAGCGTCCGTGCCCAGCATGCCCGCGTATGGTCCTGTCCCCGGAGACGAGCCTACCGACGCGCTTGGCTCGACATACATCCCAGTCGACAGCATCGTCTACCCGCTGGCCCTGCGACTGTACTCGCTCGGCTATCTCAATGACGCCTTCATCATGATGCGTCCGTGGACGCGCCGCAGCCTGCTGCACATGCTGCAAGGAAGTGCCGACGATATCACCTACGACGGCAACGAAGAGGCGATCGCGATCCTCGCCAAGCTTCAGGACTACCTGGCCGCCGAGACGCCGGGCAGAAACATGACCCGGGGTGCGGTTTACGGCGTCGAGACGGTCTATACGCGCCTGATGGGCATCGGCGGTCCGGTGCTTCGTGACAGCTATCACCTCGGCCAAACCATCTACAACGACTACGGCCGCCCTTACGCGACGGGCTTCAATAACATCACCGGCTTCTCCAGCGTGAATGAGTATGGCCGATTCTCGCTGTACATCCGCGGCGAGTATCAGCATGCGCCCGCATACGATGGCTACAGTTTCAATCTCGCGAGCCAGCTCTCCTGCATCGACGAGATCTGCCCGTTCGTTCCACCGAACGACCCGCAGGACACCATCCCGTATGGCAGCACGAACAACGCGGTGAATACCTTCCGGCTGCAGGCGGCCTACCTCTCCTACCACTGGTGGGGCCACGAGATCTCGTTCGGCAAGACCGATAACTGGTTTGGCCCGGGCATGGGCGGCGGCATGGCATGGAGCAATAACTCGGAGAACCCCTACGCGTTCCGCGTTAATCGTGTCGAGCCGCTGTATATCCCCTACCTGAGCAAAATTGCCGGGCCTCTGCGTTATGACTTCATGATCGGCGCATTACAGGGTCACTCGGCGCCGAACGGGCCATGGACCAACTCCCTCGGCTTCGCATTCAAGCCGACGAAGAACTTCGACTTCAGCTTCCAGCGCACCATCATCTGGGGAGGAGCTGGACACGGCTGCATCGATCCCGCAACCAACGTCTACACTCCGTGCAAGCAACCCATCACCCTTCATACCTTCCTGAAGGGCTTCTTCTCCTTCAGCGATACGACGACCTACGAGAAGTACTCGGTCGATGATCCGGGAGCTCGCTACAGCGCCTTCACCTTCTCCTACAAGCTGCCGTTCCTGCGCAAATACGTCACGCTCTACACGGATTCCATCGCCCATGACGACGTGACGCCGCCCAGCGCGCCGCGTCGCGCCGCCTACCGGCCCGGCTTCTACATCTCCCAGTTCCCGCACCTCCCGAAACTGGATTTCCGCATCGAAGCCTCGAACACCGACACCTCGACGCTGCGCAGTCTCAACGGACAGTTCAACTACTACGAGATCGTCCAGAAACAAGGCTATACAAACAAGGGCTACATCATGGGCGACTGGGTGGGCCGCGAAGCCAAGGCCGGCAACGCGTGGCTCACCTGGCATCTCTCCGGCGATGAGTGGGTGCAGGCTGCGTACATGTACAAGAAGACGCCCAAGGACTTCATCCCCGGCGGCACCACGCAGCATCAGTTCACGGTCGACGTCGTCAAGAACCTGCGCAAAGACATTCAGCTCAACGCGTGGATGCAGTACGAGGGCTGGAAGGCTCCGATCTACAAAGTTGGCCAGCAGAGCAATGTGGTCTTCGCTGCGGAGATCAAGTTCTTCCCCGGGCTGCACACGCAACCACAGCCGATAACGAAGAAATAATCGAGCGAATCAGCGGCCCGAGGCGAGGCGGAAGTATTCTTCGTCCTGCCGGGCCGCTGTGGCGAGCGTCTGTGGCTGCGCCTTCTCGGCCTCCACGGCAGCGCGGAAGTAATCCAATGAGCGCGTCAGCCCCTCGCGCAGTTGAATCTTCGGCTCCCATCCGAGCAGCGTCTTCGCCCGCGTGATGTCCGGCCGCCGCTGCTTCGGATCGTCGCGCGGCAAGGGCCTGAAGACGATCTCACCCTGCGGTCCGATCAGAGCCTGGATTTCGCGCGCGCACTCGAGAATCGTCCACTCGTTCGGGTTTCCAATGTTCACAGGATCGTGCTCCTCAGACTTCGAGAGCCGCATGATGCCGTCGACCAGATCGGAGACATAGCAGAAGCTTCGCGTCTGCGATCCATCACCGTAGACCGTCAGCGGATCGCCGCGCAGCGCCTGCATCATCAGGTTCGAGATGACCCGGCCATCGTTCGCCTGCAGACGAGGACCGTACGTATTGAAGATCCGCACCATGTGCGTATTCACGCCGTGATAGCGCCGGTAGGCCGACACCGCGGCCTCTGAGAATCGCTTCGACTCGTCATACACCGAGCGCGGGCCGATCGGGTTCACGTTGCCCCAGTAGCTCTCCACCTGCGGATGCACCTCGGGATCGCCGTAGCACTCCGAGGTCGACGCGTGCAGATAGCCAGCGCCATACTGCTTCGCAATCTCCAGCGTATTCAGCGTTCCGGCCGAACCCACCCGCAGTGTCTCGATACCCAGCCGCATGTAGTCGACCGGGCTCGCCGGCGAGGCAAAGTTGAAGACATAATCCACATGCCCTGCGTCGAACGGCTCGCAAATATCGGTCTGCTCGAGACGAAACTTTGACTCGTGCTCGAGATGCCGCAGGTTGGCGAGGTTTCCGGTCGCGAGATTGTCGACGCCCACAACCTCATTGCCTTCGGCCAGCAGCGCGTCACACAAGTGCGAGCCGAGAAAGCCCGCCGCGCCCGTCACCAGAACTCTCTTCGAAGCCATTCGAACTCCCTCACGCCCGCGGCGTGCTCAACACCCGGCTCGCGCACTTGCAACAGCGCGCAAGGCTTGTTCTCTGTGATCAGCCGATCGCAGCCGAGACCGCTTCGCGCACCGGCACCGCGGTCGGCCGTCCGACGCTCAGGTACGTGAAGCCTTGCTCCTGCATCGCAGCGGGATCGAACAGGTTGCGCCCGTCCACAACGATCGGATAACGCAGCGCGCTATGCAGCCGTCGCAGATCAAGCGCGGCGAACTCCGGCCAGTCGGTGAGAATCAGCAGCGCGTCGGCGTCCTTCGCCGCCCCGTAGGCATCCGCGGCGTAGCTCATCGACGACGAGGGCGGCAGTTCCAGCCGTGCGCGCTCCATCGCCGCCGGGTCATACGCCACGATGCTGCATCCCTCGCCCAGCAGCATCTCTACCAGGTCGATCGCCGGCGATTCACGCACATCATCGGTCTCTCCTTTGAACGAGAGTCCGAGCACCGCCAGCCGCTTTCCGCGCAGCGTCCAGAGCGCCGACTGCACCTTGCTCAGGAAGCGCCGCTTCTGCTGCGCATTGATCTTCTCCACCTCGCTCAGCAGGTTGAAGTCCACGCCCATCTGCTGCGCAACGGACCGAAACGCCGCGACGTCCTTAGGGAAGCACGAGCCGCCATACCCAATGCCCGGCCGTAGAAAACGGGGGCCGATGCGCGAATCAAGTCCGATGCCGCGTGCCACCTGTTCCACATTGGCATCCGCCGCCTCGCACAGGTTGGAGACCGCGTTGATGAACGAGATTTTCATCGCCAGAAACGCATTCGACGCATGCTTGATGATCTCCGCGCTCTTCGTCGAAGTCATCAACAACGGCGGCGGCGACTGCATCGAGCAATCGCCTTCAATCGCGTCGGCTCTTTCGTAATAGGCCCCCGTCACCAGCGGCGCATAGATCTGATTCAAAAGAGCCGCTGCGCGCTGGCTGTCAGCGCCCACCACGATGCGGTCCGGATGCAGAAAGTCTTCGACCGCCGTGCCTTCGCGGAGAAACTCCGGATTCGAAACCACATCGAATGCCTCGCGGCTGACGCCGTTGCGTTCGATCACGCGCCGGATCCACTCATTGGTATAGACGGGTACCGTGCTCTTCTCCACGATGACCTTGTATCCGCTGATGTGCCGGGCGATCTCACTGGCCACCGCCTCCACGTAGGAGAGGTCGGCGTCGCCGTTCTCCGACTGCGGCGTACCCACAGCGATGAAGATCACGTCAGACTCACGTGTCGCCTCAGCCAGGTCGGTCGTAAACCTCACACGGCTGTTTCGGTATCGCTCCAGCAGTTCGGGGAGGTGCTTCTCATGAATGAGGCTGTCGCCGCCTCGCAGCGCCGCCACCTTGCCTTCGTCGTTGTCGACGCAGATCACCCGGTGACCGATCTCCGCGAAGCAGATGGCCGCCACGAGCCCCACGTATCCGGATCCAACAACTGCTATGTGGCAAACATCTTCCATCCAGCTACTCCTTAGTGCCTCGCCGAAGAATTCTTATGCCTTCGCATTGTAGAACCTCACCGATGCTCCCCGGTTGTCTCACCATGTTCAAACACCTCCGGTCCGGGCGGATTTTCAAGTAGACTAGGGACCAATGACCTCCGGAAGGCCCGAAGTCTCCACACTGCCAGCAGATGCGAACCCGACTGCTGGGGGCGGGCATAATCCCGCCGATGCGACCTTGTCGGAGGCGCTCCTCACTGTCAGGAAACGCAAGTACCTCATCGCCGCCATCGCGCTGCTCGGTGTCGGCTTTGGTTTTTACAAGGGCACCACGCAGCCTCGCCTCTATCAGGCAACCGGAACCATCGAGATTCGCACCGGCTCGTCCAACCAGTTCCGCGTCAACGCAAGCGCCGGTTACGGATCGGCGAGCTCTTCGCTTCAAACGCAGGTAGCCATCATTAAGAGCGACACGGTTCTGCTGACCGTAGCCCGTGACCTCGACCTGCCCAACAACGCCGCGTTCACGGGGTACACCGGACCAAACCGGCACCTCAGCCTCGACGATCTGAACGTTCGCCAAGGCACCCTGAACGGCTTGAACGGTGACATCAGCGTCGGCGTCGAGCCCAAGACGGACCTCGTTCAGATCAGTTGCCAGACCCTGGACCCCAAGCTCTCGGCCGACATCGTCAACCGGCTCATTCGCGAGTTCATTCAGCGCGACCTGCAATCGAGCTACGAAGCCACTCAGCGCGTCTCTGACTTCCTCTCGCTCCAACTCCGCGATCTCAAGCAGGAGGTCGAGACGCAGCAGGAGCAGTTGATCGACCTGCAGAAGCGCATCGGCGTCCTCGGCTTCGATCCGCAGCACAACCAGATTCAGTCGACGCTGGACGACCTCACCCGCGCAGTCAGCTCGGCGCAGCTTGCCAGGATTCAGCAGCAGTCCCGCTACAAGACACTGAGCGCCATGAATCCGGACGCGCTCGACGGCACGATTGGGGCGCAGGCGGCGGGCGGTCTTTCTACAAGCCTCGGCGCTCTCAGAAGCACTCGGGAACAGCTGCTGGCCCGCTACGCGGAGCTCAGCGCAACTCTATTGCCGAATCACCCCCAGATCAAATCTCTCACCGCCCAGATCAATGAGATCAACAAGCAGATCGGTGAGGAACAGAAGCGGCTGCTCGACCAGGCACATGAGGCCTACGTGGCCGCCAGCGATAACGAGCAGCAGACCCGCGGAGCGCTCGAGGCCGAGAAGGCTGAAGCGTACAAGCTGCGTGACGATCTCGTCGAGTACACTCTCCGCCAGCGCGACTTCGAATCCAATCGCACGCTGTACGAAGGTCTCTCGCAGCGTCTCCGCACCGCCGGCATTGAGGCTGGTCTCGAGTCGACTGAGATTGACATCATCGACAACGCCGTTCCGCCGGTTGCTCCGACACTGCAGTCGCGCTCCACCATGATGGTGGTCGACGGCATTATGATGCTGACGCTCGGCATTGTCATCGCCTTCGTCCTCGAAAGTCTCGACACCGGCATCCGTACGGTCGCGCAGATCGAAGCCATCTCCGGCCTGCCGTCGCTCGCGCTCATCCCGCGCATTCGCCGCAGCGCCGCAGAGATCGCCGCGCAGTCGCAGGTGCAGCGAAATCTCGGCGTCATTGGCGCGCCAATGTCCCAGTTCGCTGAGGCTTTCCGCGCCCTCCGAACCTCGCTGCTGTTGTCTGTCGCCGGCCGCGAGCCCCAGGTAATCCTGCTGACCAGCGCGACGCCCAGCGAAGGCAAGACGACGGTCGCCATGAATCTCGCCTGCGTCCTCGCCCAGCGTGATGTCCGCGTTCTGCTCATCGACGCCGACCTCCGCCGCCCGACTGTGCATCACCGGTTCAACATCAACGGCAAGGTCGGACTCAGCTCCGTGCTCACTGGAAGCGTCCCGCTGCAACAGGCCGTTCAACAGGTTTCCGAGATCCCGAGGCTCGACATCCTGGCCAGCGGACCGGTGCCTCCCTTCCCCACCGAGATGCTCGCCTCCGACGCCATGAACCGGCTGCTCGCCGAGTGCCGCGGTCTCTACACCCACATCGTCCTCGACTCGCCACCGCTGCTCTCCATCACCGACAGCGTCGTCCTCGCGCACGATGCCGACGCCGTCGTTCTTGTCGTACGGCAGGGCAAGGCCAACAAGCACGCCGTCCGCCGCGCGCGTGATCTCCTGCTGCGCGCCGGCACCCGCATCACGGGCACCGTACTCAACGCCGTCGACCTCAACTCTCCCGAGTACTACGCTTATTATGGCTACTCCGGTTACTCCGGCTACGCATCCGGCGGTGTCGACAGCAAGGCCTGGGATTCGCGCGGAAGCAAGAAGTCAGATCGACGCAACGGAGGTGAAAAGTGACCGCGTGCCTATCACAATCGCTTCGCAATCGCTCGCGCCTGCTGTTCATCTCCTTGGTGGCCATGCTTGTGCTGGCGTCGTGCTCAGCCTGCCTGGCACAGTTCAGTGGTCCCGGCCCAACGATTCAGACACCCACAACGGCTACAGTCACAACCGACCGCGCTCTGCTGTTTCCTCCTGCCCGCGACCCCCTGCTCTCCCCCGGAGATCTCATCCAGATTCGCGTCTTCGAGCAGCCCGATTACACCCCGGAGGTCCGCGTCAATGCTGACGGCAGTGTCCTGTTGCCGCTCGTCGGGATAGTGGATTTGAAGGGCATGACCATCTCCCAGGCCGAGAGGATCATTGAGCAGCACCTCATAGACGCACAAATCTTCCGCAGCCCACAGGTCACGGTTCAACTCGTCGAAGGTCCCAATCAGGTCGCGACGGTCATTGGCGAAGTCCATATGGTCGTCCCCATCGTCGGCTCGCGACGATTGCTGGATGTCCTCGCAACCGCCGGTGGTCTTCCGCCAACGGCAAGCCACGTCATCACCATCAGCCGCCCCGGTCTCGCCGAGCCGCATCATCGTCGATCTCGGCACCGACCCGCTTCACAGCGGCCTTGCCAACGTTCCTATCTTCCCCGGCGACACGATCATCATCAGCCGCATCGGCATCGTCTATATGATGGGCGCCTTCAAAGCCTCCGGGAACCATCCCCCTGACGCAGTATTCGCTCCGCTCACGCTGATGGAGGCCACCGCACTCAGCGGCGGAGTCAACTTCTCGGGCAAATACGACGACGTCCGCCTCATCCGCACCGTTGGCGACCATCGAACGGTCGTCAAGCTCGACATCCAGCGCATCCTGCACGGCAAGGATCCCGATCCGATCCTGCAGGCCAATGACATCGTCTTCATCCCCGACAGCACGATCAAAGCCTCGATGAGCAACGGCAGCCTGGGAACCCTCCTCGGCATTGTCTCCCTGCTGCTCGCCGTCGCTCATGTGTGACCTGGCATCGCCATGGCTGCCCCTCTTGCTTCCACCGCCGGCTCGCGCGCACACGTACGTCTCGCTTACGTCGTCTCGCACCCTATCCAGTACCAGGCACCGCTGCTGCGCCGCATCGCGTGTGAACCCGGCATCGATCTCACCGTTCTCTTCGGCTCCGACTTCTCCGTCCGCGGGTACCAGGACAAGGGGTTCGGCGTCGAGGTCACCTGGGACGTTCCGCTCCTTGACGGCTACCGCAGCCAGTTCCTCCCACGCCTCCGCGATACCGGCACCGTCTCTCCGCTGAGCCCCATCAGCCGCGGCATCCTCCGCCGCCTCTGCAACCCTGACGGCTCACCCGCATTCGACGCCCTCTGGGTCCACGGGTACGCCAGCGCCAACGCGCTCCACGCCATCCTCGCCGCCAACGCTCTCGGCATCCCCGTGCTCCTTCGCGCCGAGTCCTGGCTCGCCGACCGACCACGCGACCTCTCCACACTCGTCGCCAAGCATCTCTTCCTCCGGCTGCTCCGCCCCGCTATCGCCGCTACACTCCCCATCGGCTCGCGCAATCGCGACTACTGGGCGCACTACTTTGGTCCCGGCATGCCGCAGTTCCTCATGCCGTACGCCGTCGACAACTCCTGGTTCGCGCAGCGCGCAGCAGCCATGGACCCCAACAAACTTCGCGCCGAGTTGCAACTCACCTCCGGCCGCCCCGTCATTCTCTTCGCCTCCAAGCTGCAGACGCGCAAGCACGCCGACCACCTCCTCGAGGCCTACGCCCGTCTCTGCGCCAACGCGCGCAATCCGCTCCCCTACCTCCTCATCGTCGGCGACGGCGAAGAGCGCGCCCGCCTCGAAGCCCGCGCCCGCGAGCTTGCCCTCGAAGGCGTCCGTTTTCTGGGCTTCCGCAATCAGTCCGAGCTGCCCGCCTTGTTCGCGCTCGCCGACGTCTTCGTCCTTCCCTCCCGCCACGAGCCCTGGGGCCTCATCGTCAACGAAGCCATGGCCTCCGGCTGCGCCGTCATCGTCTCCGACGAGGTAGGCGCGCACGCCGATCTCGTCACCGACGGCGTCGAAGGCTTCGTCTTCCCGGTCGGCGACATCGACGCCCTCACCTCCGCCCTCGCCAGTGTCCTCTCCAGTCCCGAACAAACCCAACGCATGCGCCAGGCCGCCAAAGCCCGCATCGCCTCCTGGGACTTCGAGGCCGACGTTCGCGGTCTCCGCCAGGCGCTCGCCACCGTCACCGGCAAGCTCCGCCCCTGAACCCAAAGCCTCACCCATTCGTGGCGCTTCTTGCGCAGCGTCGCTTGGTATCCTTATCCCTCAAGAGCCAACTCCGCGAATGAGAATCCTCCACATCGTCGGCACCGTCAGCCCTGCAGCGGGCGGCCCGACTGAGGTCATCCGGATGCTCGTCCGCTACGCCCCGGCGGGCTACTCCAGCGAACTCGCCACCCTCGACGACCCCGCGGCTCCGTTCCTCCGTGACCTCCCGTTTCCCGTCCATGCCCTCGGCTCCAGCCGCAAACGCTGGTTCCGCCCAGCCCTATTGAAATGGCTGCGGAAAAACCGTTCGCGCTTCGACGGAGTTATTGTGCATGGCCTGTGGGAATTCACCGGACTTTCAGCATTGCTGAGCGTAGCTAACCATCCGGGATATGTTGTATTTACGCATGGAATGCTCGACCCGTACTTCAAGCGGGCGTACCCTGCGAAGCACGCCAAGAAGTGGCTCTACTGGCTTCCTGCCGAATATTGGGTCCTGCGTGGAGCGCGCCGCGTCCTCTTTACCACGAACGCCGAGCGCGACCTCGCCGCCCAAAGCTTCTGGCTGCACCGGTGGAACCCCATGGTCGTTCCAATCGGCTCCGAGACCCCGCCGCCCGATGCCTCCGCCCCTCTCGAGGCCTTCCGGGCCGCCTGCCCGCAGGTTGCCGGCCGCCGCTTTCTCCTCTTCCTCGGCCGCATCAATGAGAAGAAGGGCTGTGATCTCCTCGTCCAGGCCTTTGCAAAACTCTGCGCGGCGCACCCTGATCTCCACCTTGTGATGGCCGGCCCCGACCCCGCCGGCTGGCGGGAACGCCTCGAGGCTCTCGCCTGCAACTCGGGCTGCACCGACCGTATCCACTGGCCCGGCCTGCTGCTCGGCGACGCGAAGTGGGGCGCCTTCGCCGCCTGCGAGGCCTTCGTCCTCCCCTCGCACCAGGAGAACTTCGGCGTCGCCGTCGTCGAGGCGCTCGCCTCCGGCCGTCCCGTCCTGCTCACGCACCCCGTCAACATCGCGCAGGATCTCGAGGCCGACGGCTGCGCGCTGGTCGAGTCCGATACCGAGGAAGGCATCACGCGCCTTCTGACCCGCTGGCTCGCGCTCACCCCATCGCAACAGGCCGAGATGGCCGCCCGCGCCCGCGACAGCTTTCTCCGCCGCTATGACATGCGCCGCAACGCCGAGGCCATCCTGCGGGTCTTCGAGAAGCCCAACTCGGCGCCCGCCTCCAACGCCGCTCCGCTAACGGAGGCCCGCTGATGCCGCGCCCGGCCAACTACCGTGCCGATGAGCACATCACTACCGGCAACGATCCCTACACCCGCCCAGCCTTCTCCTTCGGCAACCGCGCCGCACGCCTGCTCTGGAACATCACATGGCTGGTGCTCTATCGCCCCTCTCCGCGGCCTTTGCACGCGTGGCGCGCCATGTTGCTCCGGCTCTTCGGTGCGACACTCGGCCCGGACTGCCACTTCTACCCAGCCTCGCGCGTCTGGGCTCCGTGGAACCTGCGCTGTGCTGACCACGTTGCCGCCGGCGATGGCGTCGAGATCTACAACCCCTCGCCGATGCAACTCGGATCGCACGTCATCCTGTCGCAGGACTGTTACCTCTGCGGCGCAACGCACGATTACAACGATCCCGCGTTTCCTCTGCTTGCCTATGCGATGACGATCGAACCCTATGCCTGGATCTGCGCGCGCGCCTCGGTTGCTCCGGGCGTGCGCGTCGGTGAGGGCACCGTGCTTGGTCTTGGCTCCGTCGCAACGCGCGACCTTGAGCCCTGGACCGTTTACTCCGGCAACCCCGCGCAGCCTATTCGCAGTCGCCAGCGCAGCGAAGCAGCCACTCCAACTGCGGAGACCGCTGCACTGTGAATAGCCCAGTGAACCCCACGCCAACCTCCAACGTTTCGGTGCTCATCCTCACGCTCAATGAGGAGCAGGACCTTCCCGGCTGCCTCGACTCTGTCGCATGGTCCGACGACATCCACGTCTTCGATTCCAACTCCACCGACCGCACCGTCGAGATCGCCCGCGCGCGCGGCGCCACCGTCACTACGCGCACCTTCGACACCTACGCGCGCCAGCGCAACGCCGCGATTCAGCTCCCTTTCCGTCACGCGTGGGTTCTCGTTCTCGATGCCGACGAGCGCGCGACACCAGAACTCTCGCTCGAGGTTCAGCGCGCCGCAGCCGAAGCACCGGAAAACGTCAGCGCCTTCCGTATCCGCCGACGCGACTTTCTCTGGGGAACATGGCTCAAGCATGCGCAACTCACGCCATACTACGTGCGCCTGCTGCGCGTTGGTCGCGTTCATTACACGCGCGACATCAATGAGTTTGTCGAGGTCGAAGGCGACACGGGCCGACTCTCCGCTCCGCTCGATCACATGGCCTTCTCCAAGGGTCTCGCTCACTGGGTCGCGAAGCACAACCAGTACTCCACTGCAGAGGCCGAGTTGCTGGCTACCGGTGATGCCGTGCGCGACGCGTCCCTCAAGGACGCGCTCTTCGCATCCGACTTCCACGATCGGCGCGCGGCACAGAAGGCGCTCTTCTACCACATGCCAGCGCGCGCGCTGCTCAAGTGGATTTACATGATGTTCGTGCGCGGCGCCGTGCTCGACGGTGCAGCCGGCGTGATGTACGCCACGCTGCATAGCTTCTACGAGTACCTGATCGAGGTGAAGAGCCGCGAGATTTTGCGCCGCCGCAAGGGCCTGCCGATCTGAACTTCGCGCTTAAATGAGAAGGACGAGGGCGAGATACCAGGTGTCATTGCCGATGGGCGCTCAGGGAGCGTCGGGGGCCACCCGTTCGTATCTCGCTCTCGCCTCTCTACCCGCGCAATTTGGCGAGCAGATCTGTCGGGTGCACGGGCTTGGCCAGGATCTCGAACTCGTGGCCCTGCGCTCGTGCCCTCTCCAGAAGGTCGGCCGTAGCCGCCTGTCCGGAAAACAATAGTACCTTGCAATTGGGAAGTTTGGCGCGCGTCTGAATGGCGGCCTCGATGCCGGTCATACCGGTCATAATGACGTCGCTGATGAGCATGTCGGGCTTGAAGGTGTCTAACGCCTCAATCGCCTTCTCGCCGCTATAGACTGCTCGAGCCTCAAAGCCTGCCTGGTTCAGGATGATCGCGAGCGTGTTCGCAATTACCTGCTCGTCATCGGCGACAAGAACGCGGGGCTTCGGGCTGTTTGTGTTGGTCTCTGCCATTGGGGGTCCCTGAAAAAGTTCCTTCCGTGGGCTGCCTTATTCGTAGCCGCAGCACAACCCACTCTCGTCATGATACGGGAGGCCAGGCCCAGCGACGCAGCTTATCCTAGCCCACTCTGATGCGAACTTCCACAGCAACGCTGCTTAGGTTCGTGCGTTTAACATCCTTCCGCACTGGTAGTTAGACGATGCTACTCTCAAACCGTGGTTGACCTTCACCACCATCTTCTGCCGGGGATCGACGACGGGGCGCCGGACCTCGCCACGACCCTCAAGATGGCGCGCATGGCGGCCGACGACGGGATCACTCACGTCGTCTGCACACCGCACGCCAACGGCCGCTATCCCTTCGACGCCGAGAAGATCCAGGGTCTGCTCGCCGAGGTGCGGCTGGCGATCGCGGACGTCGGAATCCGGCTCATCCTTGGGTTCGGCTGCGACTTACACCTGAGCTACGACAATGTGCGCGATGCGCTCGCAAACCCGCGCCGTTACACGGTGAATGCGGGCGAGTACGTGCTTGTCGAACTGCCCGACTACGCGCTGCCGCCCACGCTCGAGGAGACGTTCTACTCACTGCGGCTCGCCGGGATGACGCCAATCCTGACCCATCCGGAGCGCAACCCCTCGCTGCAGCAGGATGACTCGCGGCTCAAGGACTGGATACGGGATGGGATGCTGACGCAGGTGACGGCTTCGTCGGTCACGGGACTGATGGGACGGAAGGCGCAGAAGATGGCGGAGCGGATGCTCGCGGACCGCTGGGTCCACTTCCTCTCGACCGATGCCCACAACATCAGCACGCGTCCGCCGAAGATGCGGGAGGCGCGGGACCACATCGCGGCCCGCTACGGCGAACCGTACGCGCAGAGGCTTTGCACCGAAAATCCACAGGCGGTCTTCGACAGCCGGCCCCTGCCTCGCCAGGAGGGTCCTCAAAAGATCTTCGAGTCGGGTGAGGATGAACTGCTTCATGAGGGGGAAAAACGGCGCGGGTTGCTGCGGCGGATCTTCCGGCGGTGACCCCTTCCCCTCCCGCTTTTTGCGCAAAATCTTCAGCGGATTGCGGTTAGGGGTGACCTTAGCGTTTTCAAAGACCAGCAAACGACGAGACCCGGCTTAAACGCCGGGTCTCATGCCTTCACTTCAATTGTATGGGGTGGAGTCAAGGGTGAAGACTGCTAGAGGCTGCTCGCTCAGGGTTCTGTGTGGCACTTTGGCTGATGTGACCGGGTTCGAAGATGACGAAGGCGTCGCTGTTGTCAATGTAGAGCTGATCGAAGTTGCCGGTCGGAAGCAGACCGTCAATGTCCAGTTGCTTCAACCCGGCATTGCCGACCCATACCTCTGCGCTGAACGCTTCCGAGCCCACCGAAAGCCGGGTGTGGAAGGTCGTTGCGGATGAGAGCTTGCCGTTTCCGTCGGCGATCCACTTCGTACCTTTAGGAATTGTCACGGGAGAGACAAAGTGAGGCTGGAGGACAACCATGTCGGCACCACTGTCGAGAAGCAGGTCCAGCGGCTCTCGATTCATGTCGGTCTGCACTTGAATACCGATGAGACGAGGCTCAAGGGTCCCAGCCCGGGAGGAGACGGGCATCATGCTGACGCGATCGCCGGTGAGTTCCTGGAGAACCGCTCCATCCTTGTCGAACCGGATGAAGTGGTGGCGGTTGTCGATCAGGTAGTTGGAGTGCAGGAGTACGTCCTGACCGAGGACACCGCGTACCTGCGGGTCGAGGGCCTTGAACTCGGACAGAGGCTGGACGAGGACGGTCAGAGGGCCGGAGTCGATGGTACCCAGCGCGAGGCTCTGGACGAGGACGCGGCGGGCGTCCGTGGTGTCTTCCCAACTGGCAAGCCTGGCGCTGTGCGCTGCCGAGAGATGGAGCGAGGTCGACAACTGCGGGTCGACCTCGGATGATGTCGCTCCTGTATCGAGCAGGAAGGAATACGGGCCTGCGCCGTTGACTCGCACTGGGACCACGATCATGTACCGATGCGGCGACCGGAAATGGATGGTGTTGGCCGGGCACTGTGCAACGCTAACGAGCCTCAGGAAGAGACCGACGAGAAAGACTGCTATCTCGATGGTGAGAGAGTGCGTGGTGGACCCGTGAGGCGTTTCGTCCTGCGAACTGTGCGGCATGGGCTCTCCTGTCGGCCGGAGGGATCAGCGCACCTTCGAATTCAAGCTCACTGCTGTCCGGCTAGGACCACAGTAGGTTTGGAGCGGCGAGGACGAAAGCATACGCACGGACGATGTGCGGACAAAAAAGGCCAAGCGTGACAGAGTGCCTCTGGAGCATGACGGATTACATCCCTGGTGAGATCAGCAGCGGATGGAATGTAAAAGAATTTGTGAATGACGCGATCAGGCAACCGAGACGAAGGTGGTCTGGGTGGCCGCCATTCTTGCTTCGTTGGGGCTGCCGGAGTAGACGCGCTGCCAGGCGCGACGCAGTTGCCGCGTGGAGGAGAAGCCGGCGCGCTCGGCGATGTTCTCCATGTCGAGTTCGCTCTGCAGCAGGAGTTCGCGGGCAACGGCGACGCGCAGACGATTGCGATAGTCGACAAGGGGCATGCCCACCTGCTGATGGAAGAGACGAGAGAGATGCCGGCCACTGGCGCCGGCGATGCGGGCAAGCTGCGGCCTGGTCCAGGACCGTGCCGGATCTTCGGCGATGGCGTCCTGTACGCGATGCACCGCAGGATGAATGTGATTGCGTCCCTCCAGCCATGGAGAGGCCTGAGGGTCTGAGCCGGTACGGCGGAGATAGACAACGAGATGGCGGGCAATCGCTGCCGTGCGGGCGGGACCGACAAGCTGACTGACGAAGAAGAGCATGAGATCGATGCCCGCCGTGGCGCCCGCTGAGGTGTAGATGTTGTCGTCTTGTACAAACAGGCGGTCTTCCAGAACCTTCGCGTCCGGGGCGAGGCGTGTGAGGCGTGGGCAGTCTAGATGGTGTGTGGTGCAACGGCGACCGTCGAGCAGCCCGGCGCGGCCGAAGAATAGCGCACCTGAGCAGACTGAGACGAGGGTATGGGTGGGGCGAATGGTTGTTCGAAGCCAGTGAACGATGGCGGCCTCGTCCTGGGCGTCTGCTTCGTGATCTGTCGGGCGGCCCCACTCGGATGCGACGTCGACACTACCGACGATGAGAACGATGGCATCGTTGGGAAGAGACGAGGGCAGCGGCTCAACGCGATGAACGTCGATGCCGATGGAGGAGCTGACGGAGCGCGTGGCGCCGACGTAGCGGACGTTGAAGGAGATCGCAGTTTGCTCGAGGTTGGCGCGGCGGAGCACCTCGACCGGACCGCCGAGATCGAGAAGCGAAATGCGCGGCGGAAGGACAACCACAACCGGAATCTCGCGTTTGGGAGAAGAAGGCTTGGGAGTGGCGTCGGGCCTGGAGCCGTTGTGGCGGGACCGTTGATACCTGGAGTCCATCGGGGCAACCTCCAAGCCCCACTCTACGCCCGGCAGATGCCAGACAAAAGGAATGCAGAGGCCATGGAGGGGACAGAAAAGGACATGATTGATGGAATCGCGCGCGGACAGAAGAGGACGTTCTATAAACCGAGGCCGGCGAGACCCTGCTGAGCCGGGTCTTATGCCTTCTCTTTAATGGGGGGTGCTGTCAAGACTGAGGCTGGAACGGTCCAGGCTCTTCGATTGGCAAAGCGATCGAGAATACTGTCCCGGTAGGAGCGGATTCGCTTCTTGATCTCATTCGGATTGTGCCCGAATGCTTATCGACAATCTGTTTTACAACCCAAAGACCCAGCCCGGTTCCCAGCTTCTCCTTGGTCGTGAAGAACGGTTCGAAGATAGACTCTCGCGATTGCGGACTGATTCCCTTGCCGGAGTCAGCTATCGTGATCCGGACGAATCGATGATTGTTTGAATAGGTGCGAGTGGCGACGCGAATTCGAATCGAGCCGCGCTCCTCGATGGCGTCCAAGCTGTTGGCCAGGAGATTCGAGAAAACCTGGCGCATTTCTCCCGGCACTGCCAAGACATTCACATTCTCATTCCGCTCCCGATAGATGCTGGCCTGCTTCGCGGTAATCTTGCCCTTCATCAACTCGATCGCAGAATCCAAAACGTCATCGACGGATGTAGGCGTGGGGATGCTCGATTCACGGTAGAAGCCCAGGGACTGCCGCGTTATATGGGCAATGCGCTTCAACTCTTCATCGACCAGTTGGAGTTGGTCGCGCGCAGAATCTGGCATGGCCGGTGTCATACGAGCGAGATAAATCAGATTCGTGATCGATTCCAGGGGGTTATTGATCTCGTGGGAGATGGAGGCCGCCATACGGCCCAGAGATGCTAGTTTTTCTGCTTGCAGGAGCGCGCGCTCGGTTGCTCGGCGAGATTTTGCAAGAGCCAGCAGGTTTTCAACACGTGCGATCAGCTCCCGAGCCGAAAACGGCTTTGCAAGGTAATCATCGACACCCGCTCTCAGCCCTTCAACGCGTGCCTCTTCTCCCGCACGGGCTGAAAGTTGTATCACCGGGATCGAAGACGTGCGCACGTTCTTGCGAAGAGCCTTGACCAGGCCAATTCCATCGAGCTTTGGCATCATTACGTCGGTCAACACGAGATCGGGTATCTCGCGATGCACCGCATTGAGCGCGGCTTCGCCATCTGGTACGGCCTCAACTTCGTAGGAATCGGCAAGCAGCCGCTGCACATACTGCCGCATGTCACTGTTGTCTTCGGCAAACACGATGCGGCCACGCTGGCGAGACTCGCTGGGCAGTGGAACCGGCACCGGCGATTCGGCCACACTTCCATTGTCTGGAAGCCAGCGCAACGCTTCCTGTAAGAAGGCGGCAGCGTTCAGGTCTGACAGTGGTTTGGATACGACGCCGATACGTTCTGACGGCAGGTGATCTTTGCCGAACGGGATGGTGACTGTAAATGTGGTGCCTCGTCCAAAGGTGCTTTCGACCCGGATTTCCCCTCCATTCAGCTTGACCAACTCCTGAACCAGTGCCAGTCCAATGCCGGATCCTTCGTAGCTTCGTCCGTTCACATTGTTCACGCGATAGAAGCGCTCGAATATGTGGGTGACATCCTCTGCGGCAATTCCTACGCCAGAATCGCGCACCGTCAACTCGACGTTCTCGCCTGCCGATCGGAGACGAACATCGATCGAGCCCTTGAAGGTGAACTTGAAAGCATTCGAAACCAGGTTCAGGACGATCTTTTCCCACATCTCCCGGTCGACATACACGGGCGATTCGAGTGGTGGGCAATCGACAACAAACTTTAATCCGGCACGCTCGACAGCGGAACGAAAGACACTCGCCAGGTCCGCGGTGAGACTCGCGAGATCCACCGGTTCATAGGTGGCCCGCGTACGCCCTGACTCGATGCGCGAAAAATCGAGCAGCGTGTTCACCAGTTTCAGCAGCCGCAGACTGTTGCGGTGTGCAAGTTCCAATCCTTTCTGATTCGCTTCCGAGAGCTCCTGGGGCTCCGCCAGCGCGTCCTCGAGAGGGCCCATCATCAAGGTCAACGGAGTCCGGAATTCGTGGCTGACGTTGGCAAAGAATGTCGTCTTCGCTGCGTTGATCTCAGCAAGAGCCTCAATGCGTTTCCGCTCTTCTTCAAGGGCGCGCGCATTCCCAATGGAAATGGCGATCTGCGCTGACGCGAGTTCCAGAAATCCACGATAGGGGTCGTCGAACCGCAGTCTCGGACTGATTCCAGCCACTAGAAAACCTGCGAGCCGGTGCTCGATATTTGACTTGATCGGCACAACCGCCGCGCGATCCGGTGAATCGGACCAGGGCCCGCGCGGTATTCTGGTGAACCTTTTCTGCAATTCATCGACAACGACGATTTCTTCGAGTCGAGCCGATTCTCCAAAGGGCCAGACGCTCTTCGGATCTCGCAAATCGATACTTCGCGGGCAAAGATCGTCGCAATCACCGACGTTCGCTGCCCCGGCGAGGAACGCAATCTCTCCTTTCTCGTCGAGCAGATAGATCATGGCAAATGGAATGTCCTGCTGGCGGCGGCCAAGGGACGTTGCCGCGGCGGAGCACGCGTCCTCAGCTGACTTCGCTTGAAAGGATCGAGTGCCCAAATCGCGCAAAGCCGCAACCCGTCGTTCGCTCAGGACTCTCTGGGTGATCTCGTGGACCGTTGCCAGAACCCCGCCGATACCGCCCTCCGCGCTTTCATCCGGAACAGGACTATAGCCGATCGTGAAGTGTGTCTCCTCGACGAACCCGAACCGGTTCATCTCCAACGGGATGTCTTCCATCCATGTAGGCGGGCCTCCTTCAAATGGAGTCTGCGCGAGCGGTCCAACGACATGAAATACCTCAGACCAGCATTCCCGGAACGGCCGTCCCAAAGCCCTCTTCGGGTGCTTGTCTCCCAGCACAGGGGTGTAGGCGTCGTTGTAAATCTGAATAAAGTCGGGGCCCCACCAGAGGAGCATCGGGAAGGAGTTCGCAAGAAGCAACTGGGTTGTGACCTTGAGGGCAGGAGACCAGGTTTCGACGGGACCGAGTGGCGTCTTCGACCAGTCGAACGAGCGCATCAAAGCGCCCATCTCTCCTCCGCCAACGAAGACCTGGTCTTCAGAGCCCTTCTGCTCAAGCACTTTTGGTCCGCCTCGACTTCACAGTTACAAGAAAACTGGCTGGGCGCCTTTGCTCTTAAAGTTAGGCAGCTCATCTTGCACGGACATTGTAGCGAATGCCGCTATCCGGAGGTTGGCCGGCAGTCGCGAGAGCTCGCGAGTCTATGAACTCTTAACCGCCGGCCTACGGACACTTAACAACCATCGGTGATGCCCTTAAAGAGGTGTTTCTCAAGGGAGGATCGCCAAATGAGTGCTCGCTTCCATACTGCCTGCTTCGCTTTCCTTTTCGTGCTGGTGGACGTTTTCCCAATGCACTAGCGCTTTCGCTCAGGATCCTCCGGGCGCGGCGAGTCTTGAAGCTCAGGTGATCAACTTCTCTGTCGACACTATTGAGCTTGGCCAAGCTACTGTGCCTGGTAAACCTTCCTGTTCTCGTTCAGAGTTGAAAAGACTGATTCGTACCGCTCATAGCCCAGATGAGTTTAATGCGCTCGCTGATTACTTCGACGGAAAACGAGAACAATATATGCAGAAGGCAAGGGACGAGCAGATCGAGTTGGACCGTCGCCTCGCGGCTCCCTATGTTTCTCCGAAGTATCCGACTCCTGTAGATAGTGCGAGAGCGTTGCTGCAATATTACGAGGCGGAGGCGGAGGAGTATGGGCGTCGCGCGGATGGATATCGACTGCGAGCGACTGAAACGAGCAACGAAATGTCTGGACCGCGTTGAACCGGCGTTGTCAAACCGTGTTGGAGAGGTGTGACCGTCTACAGGCCGAGGCCGCCGTCGATGGAGAGGATCTGGCCGGTGATGAAGTGCGGGCAGGTGGCGAAGAAGAGGACGGCGGCGGCAACGTCCTCGACGGTTCCGTTGCGCTTCATCGGAGTCTTCTCAGCAAAGTGCTCGTAGCCGGCGCTGATGTCTCCGCCGGTGACGATCATGCCGGGCGCGACGCAGTTGACGCTAAGGTCCGGCGCCCAGGCCTTGGCCATGGTCTGCGAGAGCATGTGCAGCGCGGCCTTGGAAGTGCAGTAATGCGCGTGGGTGGACCACGGATGAATCCCGCCGAGCGAGCCGATGTTGATGATGCGGCCACGCGTGCGCTTCAGGTGCGAGTAGCAGTGGTGGGCCACGAGGAACGGGCCGCGCGTGTTGGTGGCGAACATCTCGTCCCACTGAGCGAGGCTGATGCGTTCCAGAGCTTCGGTCTCGAAGCGGCCGGCGTTGTTGATGAGGATGTCGAGACCACCGAGCGCGAGGGCGGCATCGCTGACAGCCTGCTCCACGCTCCACTCATGGTGTACGTCGCAGCCTACGGCGAATGCCTGTACGCCGAGACTGCCGAGGTCGATGACGACGTGCTCCGCCTCTTCGGCCGAGACGCGATAGGTGATCGCAACATCGGCGCCGGCTCGTGCGAGGGCCATGGCGAGGCCGCGGCCGATGCGCCGCGCTCCACCGGTCACCAGCGCCCGTTTGCCTTGCAACGGGCGGTCGTCACGGGTCACTGCGGGTTGCTCTTCGGCGCTGCCGCACTCGGCGGAATCACGCGCTCCTGCACACCGGCGTGAGTCTGCGAGGACTTACCGTCGTTGTCAACGTACTGGGAGACCTGTGCCTTGGGCCGTTCGAGCTTCAGGGTGAGCTGCTTGCCCTCGGCGGTCAGGTCGAACTCGGCGGCCGTCGTGGCGTAACCGCTGGCGATGACCTGCACAAGCACGTGGCTGCCGACCTCGAGGACGTCGATCTTGGCATTCCCGTCGGGGTCGCTCTTGACCTCGAGGGTACCGACGCTCTTGCCCTCGCGGACGGCGCGAAAGACGACGCCGGCGTTCTCAAACGGCTTGTTATTGAACCCTTTGACCACGGTGATCGTGATCGGGGCGGTGGGCGGAGCCGGCTGCCACTTCCGGCCGTGTTCCTGGGCTGCAGCGCGGGTATTTGGGGCAGCCACCGTGGCAGCCAGCACGGCCGCAGATAGCACATAACGGATGAATCGCATGCCAAGCATTCTATCGCGTGGAGGGTAGGGCTGGCTTGGGCATCTTGCGAATAAGGTCTCAAGAGAGAGACACGGGGAAGCATGCGCTCGAGAAAGGAATATGCGTGACTTTCACTCAGATTTTACTGGAGAGCGCTTGACGGCCAACAGGCCGGGGCGCTACATTAGCAGTCGGCAGCAGAGAGTGCCAGAACCCTCCCGAGCCGACCCCAAAGCGGCTCCACCTGGCATCCCTGCAAACCGCAACCAAGGAGACAAGAGGAACATGGCATCCAATAAGTTCACGCCGTTGCACGACCGCATTCTGGTCCAGCGCCTGGAAGAGGGCGAGACCGTTCGCGGCGGCATCATCATCCCCGACTCGGCCAAGGAAAAACCCCAGCAGGGCAAGGTCATCTCGGTGGGCAAGGGCAAGTCGAATGACGAGGGCAAGGTCTTCCCGCTCGACGTCAAGGCAGACGACACCGTGCTCTTCGGCAAGTATGCGGGCACCGAGATCAAGCTGGACGGCGAGGACTTCCTCATCATGCGTGAGGAAGAGGTTCTCGGCATCCTCAAGTAAGTCAGAGATTCAGATAACAGAGATCAGGAAATTTCAGCCGCGGCGATAGCGCTGCGAGGAGAACAGAGAAATGGCAAAGCAGATTCTGCACGGAGAAGAGTCGCGTCAGGCGATTCTGCGCGGTGTGAACCACCTCGCGAACGCAGTGAAGGTGACGCTCGGTCCGAAGGGCCGCAATGTGGTCATCGAGAAGAAGTTTGGTTCGCCCACCATCACCAAGGACGGCGTGACGGTGGCGAAGGAAATTGAGCTGCCCGAGGGCCTGGAGAACATGGGCGCGCAGATGGTGAAGGAGGTCGCTTCGAAGACCTCTGATGTTGCCGGCGACGGCACCACCACTGCCACTGTGTCTCGCGCAGGCGATCTACCGCGAGGGCGTAAAGACGGTTGCGGCCGGCGCGAACCCGATGGCGCTGAAGCGCGGCATCGACAAGGCGGTTGAGGCGATCATCGGCAAGCGCGACGAGAACGGCACTGTTCATCGGTGGCTCGCTGAACGAGTTCTCCAAGCCGGTGAGCGGCGAGATGATTGCGCAGGTTGGCACGATCTCGGCGAACTCGGATTCGACGATCGGCACGATCATCGCCGAGGCGATGAAGAAGGTCGGCAAGGACGGCGTGATCACGGTTGAAGAGTCGCGCACGATGGAGACGCAGCTGGATGTGGTCGAAGGCATGCAGTTCGACCGCGGCTACCTGTCGCCGTACTTCGTGACCGACGCGGAGCGCATGGAGGCGGTTCTGGAGAACCCCTACATCCTCATCTATGAGAAGAAGATCTCGACGATGAAGGACCTGCTGCCTCTGCTGGAGCAGATCGCCCGCACCGCCAAGCCCCTGCTGATCATCGCGGAGGACGTGGATGGTGAGGCGCTCGCGACGCTGGTCGTCAACAAGCTGCGCGGCACGCTGAATGTTGCTGCCGTCAAGGCTCCGGGCTTCGGCGACCGCCGCAAGGCTATGCTCGAGGACATCGCTGTGCTGACTGGTGGCAAAGCCATCACTGAAGATCTGGGCATCAAGCTCGAGGGCGTGAAGATCGAGGACCTGGGCACCGCGAAGCGCATCACCATCGACAAGGACAACACCACGATCGTCGACGGCGGCGGAGCAGAAGGCAAGGTCGAAGGCCGCGTGAAGGAGATTCGCGCGCAGGTCGAGAAGACAACCTCGGACTACGACCGCGAGAAGCTGCAGGAGCGGCTGGCGAAGCTGGTCGGCGGCGTGGCCGTCATCAAGGTCGGTGCAGCTACCGAGACCGAGATGAAGGAGAAGAAGGCGCGCGTTGAGGATGCGATGCATGCGACTCGCGCGGCTGTCGAAGAGGGCATTGTTCCGGGCGGCGGCGTTGCGCTGGTTCGTGCGGGCAAGTCTGTCGATGAGCTCGTCAAGAAGCTCGAGGGTGACGAGCGCGTAGGTGCGCAGATCATCCGCCGCGCTCTCGAGGAGCCGTTGCGCATGATCGTGCAGAACGCAGGCGAAGAAGGCTCTGTTGTCATCGGCAAGATCAACGAATCGAAGGACGCGAATTACGGCTACAACGCCGGCACGGGCGTCTACGAGGACCTGGTCAAGGCCGGTGTCATCGACCCGACCAAGGTGACGCGGACTGCCCTGCAGAACGCGGCGTCGATCGCCGGCCTGATGCTGACGACCGAGGCGATGATCGCTGAGATCCCGGAGAAGAAGGAAGCTCCGGGCGGCGGCCACAACCACGGCGGCATGGACGGCATGTACTAGGCATTGCATGCAGCGGACGCGCTTCGCGCAAGAGCCAAAGCAAGAGGCAAGGCCCCGGAGAGATCCGGGGCTTTTGCTTTGCGCTGAGTGTGGAAGGCGGGGTAACCCGCGTTTTGTCGGCGGGTTGCCCGCAGATGGAACCACAGGCGAGTCTTTTCTTACGAGATGGATGCTGCTAGCGTTTCCACAATAAATGTGCGTCTCCCCGGTAGACGAACTGCATAGGCACGCCGTCTAGGGGTATGCTTGCGGGAACTTTCACGGGCTTTGGAGGTCGCTTGATCGTCCTGGAAGGGCTCGAGAGAAAACGTTCAGTCTCTCGACGCATTCGCGACTTTGCCCGTAGCCAACCTGCAGGAGTGTGGGTTGCAGGGGCTACGCTTCTCGCATTCGTCATCCGATTCATTGTTGTGTGCTGCGCGTTTCGCAACGTTGCGAACCCGGTGAACACGCACGCGGAATTCGGGTTCGAGATGGGATGGACGGCGCGGTCGATCGCACTGGGACACGGCTTCAGCGGGCCGTTTCAGCAGATCACGGGGCCGACAGCGATTGTGCCACCGCTGTATCCATACATCCTGGCAGGAATCTTCAAGCTCTTCGGGCTGTACACGCCGCTGGCTGCGTTTGTGGCGCTGCTGTTGAACAGCGTTTTTTCGTCACTCACGTGCATTCCGGTTTATGGCGCGGCGAGAGAAGCCTCGGGCGAGCGGCTGGCGCGATGGGCGTCGGTGGCGTGGGCGATCTATCCGTTCGCGGTGTACTTCTCCGCTGCGCGCATCTGGGATTATGCGCTGACGTCCCTGCTGTTTGCCTGCTGCTTCTGGTGGGCGATGCGGCTGCATCGCGCGGTGCGTGCGCGAACTTGGGTGCTGTTTGGCGTGGTGTTCGGAGTGGAGGCGCTGGCGAATCCGTCGACCGTGTCGATGCTTCCCTTCTTTCTGATGATCGCGGTGTGGCGCGGGCGGCAGATTGGCGTGCCGTCGTTCAAGCGGGCGATGATTGCGTTCGCGGCGTTTGTGCTGACGATGGCGCCGTGGACGATTCGCAATGAACGCGTGCTGCACATTGCAGCACCAATGCGCGATGGATTCTGGCTGGAGCTGTATGCGGGCAATATCGGCGACCCGACGAACAGCAACTCGCCGTCAGCGCACCCGGCCAGCAACCCGGCAGAGATGGCGCAGTATGCGCAGATGGGCGAGCCGGCCTACATGGCGCAGAAACAGGCGATGGCGATTGAGACGATTCGCGAACATAAGCGGATGTTTGTGGCCGCGAGCGCGCGCCGCTTCCTGCGGTACTGGACGGGCTACTGGAGTTTCTCGCCCGCGTACCTGGAGCACGAACCGTTCGATCTGCCGAATGTGCCCTTCTGCACGACGCTGTCGCTGTTCCTGATCTGCGGACTTGTGACATGGCGGCGGAATGTGCGCGGCACGCTGCTTCCGTTTGTGCTGCTGGTGGTACTGTTTCCGATTCCCTACTACCTGACGCACACGTCGATGGACTACCGGCAGCCCATGGAGCCGGAACTTGCGATCCTGATTACGGCGGGGATGCTTGCGGTGCGCGACCGGGTGACGGCACAGGCGAGCGAGGGGATTGAGATTGCAGCGACGGATCTCGACCTGGTGCCGTCATAGAGCGCGAGGCAGCGCGAAAGATCAGAGGCTCCGCAGTCGCGGAGCCTCTCTTGTGTGACTGGTTACTTAGCGTCCGCGTGAAGCGACTGCCGTCTCGCTGAGTCCCGGACGCACTGCCTGTGGTGCGCGAACCTTCACGCCAGGCTGGTTCGACTTCACCCTGATGCGTGTCAGGGTGTCGCGCTTGCTGCCCACGTTGGCCATGAAACCGAGCTCATAGCTGGCGTTGATGGCGTGGCCGAACTGGTCAAGATATGGCGCGATGGAGACCGGCGGAATCGAGCCATTGTTGAAGAGCATGCCGCCCGAGGCGTCGCCGACCTGCTGCAGGTAGGTCTGCCCGCTGAGGCTGGCGGCCTCGCCCCGGTAGCCGGAGTCCGGAAAGTAGATGGAGTAGACGGCCACGCCGGCTCGCTGTGCGTCGGTCTGCGCCGCGTCCACGTACGGACTGTCTTGGTTCATGATCGACGGCCGGCCGTTGTAAGGGTCGAGCGCCGTTAGTGAGCATCAGGACGAAGCGCGCGGCGGGCTCCGCCGAGGGCCAGTGTTTCACGAAGTCCGACAGGCAGAAGTATGGGCTCGCGCTCGAGCCCGGGACCGAGCTTGTGATGCGGAGCTGGTTCGAGATCTCCTGGTGATCGGCGGAGAAGTGGCCGGACGACCTGACCGTTCCGTTCTCCATGTAGCCAACGAGAACCTTGTTGTTCTGCGGCAGACTTTTGATGAAATTGCCGAGCTCGCGGAGCTGCTGCGCGAAGCTGCTGCGCAGGCCCTCGTCGATCAGAATCGCGATCTCGACATTGCCGGAGCCGGCATGTGTGAGTGAGTTGATGGGCGTGTCATGCCCATTCACCTGCAGGTTCAGCGCCCGTGGATCAAGTTCTACGGCGTTCTTCGACTCCACGTTGATCAGTGCTGTCGTTGGAACCGGGCCCTCCTGCGGAAGCTCCTGGGCCAGGGCCGTTCCCGCAAGTACCGCCAGCGTGGCGGAAAGGCAAAGCATTCGGGTGTGTCTCATCGTCGTTTTTTCCTTCCATCTATTAGATGAAGACGGATGGAGAACGATTGAGTTGCGGTGAGGCCAGTTTTGGGCCAGCCCCACCGGCTTTTGTGTCACTTTTTGGCTTAGTCGCCGCCGAGACGAACCTTCAGCCCGCCGCGGAAGGTCAACGGCAGCGAAGGATAGCCAATCGGGCCGATGTGCTGGTTGTTCAGCAGATTCTGAGACTGCGCGAAGACAACGAGGCGGTTGCCGATGGCGTAGGTTCCGCCGATGTCGAGCTTGGCATAGCCGAAATCGAGGTCGCGGTTGGGCAGCAGGAGCGTGTTGTCGAAGTTGGGAGTGAGGCCGCCAAGAAACGTGGAGTCATCGCTGCGGCTGGCGTAGGCGCCGAGGAAGGAGACGGTGAACTTTGGCCGCGTGTACTGCGCGGTGGTGAAGCCTATATGCGGCGGGCGACGGAAGACGCGCGCGCCGACGAGCGGGCCCTCCGCACCGATGGGAACGCCGGGAATGTTGGGGTTCTCGGTGGGCATGCCCTGGTTGGCGGCGACAGCGTCCGAGGCGAAGGACTGCAGGACCACCGTGTCGAGGAAGGTGTAGCCGCCGCGCACGAGAATGCGCGATGTAGGCTGCCACTGCAGTTCGAGCTCGGCGCCCTGCGCGCGGAACGCCTGCGAGTTCACGTACGCGGTGAAGATTGACGGCAGCGGGCAGATTCCTGTGCCGGGCGGAGGGCATGGAGCGCCGATGCCGAAGTACTGCGCCAGCGACTCGCTGCTGACGCCTTCGAGCTGGTGGTCGAACATGTTGTGGAAGTAGCCGGCGCGAAGGACGAGCTTTTCGCCGAGGATGTTCTGGTCGACGCCGACGTCGTAGGTGCGCGAGCGCTGCGCTCCCTGCGGGCCGATGTGATACTTACCGATGTCGGCGATGTCGCCGGCCTGAAACAGCTGCGTGTAGAGGCTGTTGAACTCAAGCGCGAGCGTCGGCTCCTGCACACCGGTGGCGAAGTTGGCGCGAATACGCGTGCCGTGGAAGAGCTTCGACGACGGACGCACCGGAACGTAAGTAAAACCGATGCGCGGCGTGCCGGCGATGCCGTAGAGGTGGTTCTTTTCAATCGCGCCGCCGAGTGAGTAGGAGAAGCGCCCCTTCACCTCGCCCTGGAACTGCAGGTTCCACTCGTAATTGGTGCGCTGGATGACCTCGTGCTCGAAGAACTCGGCGTTGTTGTAGCTGCCGCGCTCGTTGTCATAGCGGAAGCCGAAGAGCACGTTGAAGAGCGGGTTGGGACTCCAGTCGCTCTGGTAATAGAGCTGATCGCGATTGGAGGACTGGTCGTCCGTGCCGGTGAGAAACGCCGCCTGCCCGGTCGCTGTGTAGCCGTTGGCTCCGCGAATGTTGACGACGTTGCCGAAGTACTCCGTGAAGTAGAACGGATCGTCCGGCGTGCCGAAGTTGTACGTGATGGGATTGCCGACGTTGCCGAACTGCGTCTGCTGCTCGCGCTTACGGGCGATGCCGTAGCGGACGAGGTTGTGCCAGTTGCCGTCCGTGCGGTACTCCGCGGTGAGGCCGGAGTAGAGATCCTGATCGCCCTGCTTGGCAGTGTTGGTGATGTTGTAGAAGTCGTACGCGCCGGGCAGGCCCTGCGCGGCGACGGTATTGCGGATCGTGAAGCGCACGTCCGCGTTGCCGTTGAACGAATAGCCGACGTTGGCAGCGGAGGTCGCGGCGTGGAATTTATTGTTGGGGAGCGCGTTCCAGATGTCGAAGCGTGAGAAGGCGCCGAAGTAGTCGAGCTTGCGCCAGGTGCCGCCGCCGGTCGCCTCGTTGCGAAGCTGGCGTAGCGTGCCGGCGTCGCCGGAGTAGGTGAGCACGGGCTTCAGCGTGTAGCCGCGCGGCGTTTCGATGCTGATGACCCCGGCGCCGGCGTCGGTGCCGTGGATGGCGGAGTCCGGGCCGCGGTAGACCTCGATGCGGTCGACGGCGGTGGAACTGACGGGGCCGTAGTCAAAGGTGCCGCCGACATCCTCGGCGGGCATGCCGTCGACGAGAACGAGGTTCGCGGTGGAGTTGCCGCCGCGCAGGAAGAGCGAGGTGACGCTGCCTCCCTGGCCGCTCTGTGCGAGGAAGACGCCGGGCGTCTGGCGAAGTGTGTCGATGATGCCGACTTGCGTCGCGAGCGAGTTGCCGGGGATGACGCTGACGGGCACGGTTAGCTGCGGGACGGGCGTGGGGATATCCGTGGCGGTGACGCTGACGGCCTGCTGCACGGTGACGGCGGAGAGCACGACGTCCTGCTGGAGAACGTCGGTAGCCCCGCCGTAGAAATCATGGCCGATGGACGGCAAAAAGCCGCCGGCGGAGCCGAGGAGGGTGAAGCGGCCGGAGTCGGCAGAGCGGATCTCGTAGACGCCGTCGATGTCGGCGTAGCCGATGGCGGCTACATTGCCCTTTTCAATGAGCTGCACGCGCGCGTTAGGGACGGGCTTGCCCAGAGCGTCGGTGACGCGGCCGCGGATGATGACCGCGTGCGCTGGGATGGCCAGCAGAACGATTGCGGCTGTGGAGAGAAGAACGCGCGTCGCGAGCAGAGTGCGCGACAGCCTGCCGTGCGCCCGCAGGCGCCGAGTCGAAAGAGTCATCAGGGGTCTCCTCCGCTTCCCCGTCGGAAGCGTAGCAGAGGCAGCGCACGAGAACCGGTCTCCTGACTGGCGCGATTTCAAAGCCGATCGCGTTGGCGGCTCCTTCCCGATGCGATGGCATCAGTGGAGGCTGCCGGAACGGCCTCACCCTTTGGGGTGCGCGCTTCACAGTTGCGGGGCAGTGGCGGAGTTTCACCGCGCTTCCCGAACATTCTCGAGCGGTAGCGGTTATGGGTCAGGCATCGACCGCGAAGGAGCGACGCAGGAAGGAGAGACCTCAGTTTACATGGCGAAGGTCTGCACCCAGGGATTCGCACTCAGGGGATAATCAGCACCTTCCCGGTCGTCTTCCTCGCCTGCAGATCGATGTGCGCCTGCTGGGCTTCGGCGAGTGAATAGCGGTGGCCGATGCGCACCTTGAGCTTGCCGGTTGCGACCCAGGTAAAGACGTCGTGAGCGCGGCGCTCGAGCTCGGCGCGGGTCTGCACATAGTCCTTCAGCGTGGGGCGCGTGACGTAGAGCGAGCCCATGGTCGAGAGGCGGATGAGATCAAACGGCGGGACCGCGCCGCTGGAGCCGCCGTAGAGCGCCATGAGGCCGCGAGGGCGCAGGCACTTCAGCGAGTCCTCGAAGGTGGTCTTGCCGACCGAGTCGTAGACGACGGGAAGGCCTTCGAGTGCGATCTTCTTCACCGCGTCAACGAAGCTCTCCTGCGTGTAGAGGACGACATCGTCGGCGCCGGCCTCGCGGGAGTGTGCGGCCTTCTCTTCTGTCGATACCGTAGTGATCACGCGTGCGCCGAGCATCTTGAGCATCTGCGTAATGAGCAGGCCGACCCCGCCGGCGCCCGCGTGCGCGAGCACGGTGTCGCCGCGCTGCACGCGGTAGGTGTCATGCACGAGGTAGTGCGCGGTGAGGCCCTGCAGCAGAACGGCGGCTGCCTCGTCGAGGTTCATGCCGGCGGGAACGTGCAGGAGATCCTTCGCGGGGGCGCAGGCGTACTCGGCATAGGTGCCGCGCGTGCCGTTCCATGCAACGTGGTCGCCGACGGCGAAGCCCGTAACATCAGGACCAACCGCCTCGACGACGCCCGCAGCCTCCTGGCCTGGAGTGAACGGGAGCGCCGCGGGGTAGCGGCCCTCGCGGAAGTAGGTGTCGATGAAGTTGATGCCGGACGCCGCGATGCGGACCAGCACTTCGCCGGATTTGGGAACCGGCCGGGGAATCTCGACGAGCTCCAGAACCTCGGGGCCGCCGGTCTTGCTTACCTGAATTGCCTGCATGCGTGTCTGCCTCGCAGAGACAAGGCTATCGCAGCAGGCTCTCCTCGGACGACTTCATGCGCACGACGCGCTCGACCGCGTAAGGCGAGCGGTGCGAGTGCGTGAAGAAGTGGCGCACCTGCAGCTCGCCGAGCAGGCCGACGCCGATGAGCTGCATGCCCGCGACGATGAGCACGCTGGCGATGATGAACATCGGTGCATGCTCGCCGGTGACGTTGTGGCCGGAGAGCAGCTTGTGAATGAGGAGCCACATCGCGATGCCACCGCCGGTAAGCACACCGATGGAGCCAAGGCCGCCGAAGAAATGCAGCGGCCGCGTCATGTACTTGAGCAGAAAGCGAATCGTGAGGAGATCGAAGAAGACGCGGAAGGTGCGGCCGAGGCCGTAGTGGCTGTGGCCGTTCTCACGTGCGGGGTTCGAGATCGGCACCTCGCAGATGCTCGCGCCGTACCAGCTCGCGAGCGCGGGGATGAAGCGGTGCATCTCGCCATAGAGCGGAATGTTCTGGATGACTTCGCGGCGGTACGCCTTGAACGTGGTGCCAAAGTCGTGAATGTCGACACCGGAGAGTTGCGCCATCGCCCAGTTGGCGATGCGCGAAGGCACACGGCGCAACACAAAGTTGTCGGCACGCTGGGAGCGCCATCCGCTGACCACGTCGTAGCCCTCTTCGAGCTTGGCGAGGAAGCGCGGGACCTCGCCGGGGTCGTGCTGCAGGTCGCCGTCCATGGCGACAATAAATTCCCCTGAAGCATGGTCGAAGCCGGCGGCGAGGGCGGAGGTCTGCCCGAAGTTGCGGCGCAGCTTCACCACGAGAACGCGCGAGTCGACCGCAGCGATCTCCTCAAGCAGCCGGTAGGTGCGGTCGCGCGAGCCGTCGTCGACAAAGACCAGCTCGAAGCTGGCCTCCACGTGTTCCATCACTTCCTTCACGCGGTCGTAGAGGCGCGTGACGCTCTCCTCTTCGTTGTGGAAGGGGACGACGATGGAGTACTTCGGCACGACTTAGATGATACGCCTGGGTATCCAGCGGGCCGCCTGCGCCGTGCCTCCGAGGGTTCCGGCGCGCCTCACGATACACTGGGAGCAATGGCCCCGTAGCTCAGATGCATAGAGCGGCGCACTCCTAACGCGAAGGTCGCAGGTTGGACTCCTGCCGGGGCCACCAGTAACACAAGGCAACACCGAATTCGGGTTCGTAAGAGGTCTCCCGCGAGGACGATGTTCATCACGGGAGGTAGATCGGCCGGGCAACACAGCGATTGACCTCGTGTTAACCCAACAGAGGTTAGTCGATTGATGAACCGGCCGTCGCAACAACTCCCGCTCCTTGCAGCCGCGGCTATTGGTGTGTCCTCAACGGTCTTTCTGAAGTACCTGGTATTCCTAACGTCGCCGACGCATCTGCTCGTTTACCACCTCTCGGAAGAGCCCTCGCTGATCTTCGTTCCGGCGATTGCAGACATTCTGCTCCTCGCGGCTGCATGCTTCGCGGCATTCCTCTACGCAATTGAGAGGACTGGACTGCACAGGGTGCTCTGGTCGTTCCTCCTCTGCATGTGGGCCTGGGTCTTCTTCGAAGACCTTTGTTTGGTCGCCAACGTGCACGAATCTCATCATGCAAGCATTACGTTCCTTGCGTTGTGTGTCGCATCGTCTTTGCTCCTGGCGCTCGTTCGCTCGGACGCTGTCGATCGCGGCTTCAGGCAACTTCAGGAATTCGGCATGTTTGTGTTTGTGGCCGCCGGCATCGTGGGCGTCCTTGCCCTGGTCGAAACCACATGGTTCGCTGTGAAGGCACGGCATCTCAACGATCAGACCGTGGCCGAAACCGTCGCGCACCCGGCACACGTCACTCCGCATGGCCGCGTTCTTTGGATCGTTCTGGACGAGCTCGCCTATCGCCAGCTGTATGAGGACCGCCTTCCGAACCTTCAGCTTCCTGCATTCGATCAATTTCGCGCGGAATCCACTGTCTTCAGCAACGTTCAGCCCGCCGGAATCCGGACAGACGTCGTGTTGCCCGCCCTCATGACTGGTGATGCTGTGGACAAGATTGAATCCGCTCCGGATGGCAGGCTTTCCATCCATGACCAGCGTGGCTGGCATCGTTTCGATCAGCACGACACGGTTTTTGCGGACGCCGATGCGCTCGGCTATCGAACTTCTGTCGTTGGGTGGTTCAATCCCTATTGTCGAATTCTTCCCGATGTTCTCGACTCGTGTTTCTGGGTGAATCATTCGGTTCTCGATGGCTTCGCCGCGGATCGAAGTATTACTCGGGACGTGCTTGCTCCGGTTGTGGCCCTGACCGAAAAGCTGCCGGTGTTCCTTGGCCTTAAAAAAACCTGGCGCTATGACGTCCATAAGGGCAACGAACACATTCTTGACTTTGTGGAACTCGACCACGCTGCCGACACCGCGCTGTCTGATTCGCGAAACACTTTTCTCTTCCTTCACATGCCGGTGCCACATCCGGACGGTATCTGGGATCGGCAGACCCGTCAGTTCGCTGTCGACCACTCCTGCTACGTGGACAATCTCGCCCTCGCCGACACCTACCTGGCCCATGTGCGCCGTTTGCTGGAGACCACTGGTCAGTGGGAGAGTACGACTGTCGTCATTATGGGCGACCACGCATGGCGCACGCAGATGATCTGGAAGGGATCGTCGGCCGGTTGGAGTCGTGACGACCAACTCGCCAGCGACGGGGGACAGTTCGATCCGCGTCCTGCTTATCTGATCAAGCTTCCCTACCAGCACACGGGGGCCACCCTGCAGACCTTCTTCTCTGCCGTCCGCACCCGTTCCTTGCTCGATGAGCTTCTTGCCGGCCAGATCACAACTCCCGCACAGCTTCAGCAGTGGGTCACAGGAGCTCCGCGGGCCCCGGAAACAAGGGCACAATCGAAGGGCGGGACTCAGCCACACGGGGTGCACCGCTCCTGAGTTTTCCCGCCGGGATGCGGTGGCAGGTGGCCCGATCACAACTAAACAATGGGTGCCCCGTTCATGACGGTCTCATCGTCATGAGCGGGTGAGGATGCCCAACCCAGCATCGCGAGCGAAAGCGCCACACTGGCAAGAATATTCTTTGAATTTTTTCTTGCTAATTCCACGAAGTTACTGAATTATTCCAGTCACTCCTGATGGCCGCGATTCGAGCGATTCAAGCCTTATCGGAACCCGCGCTGCGGCCTTTCTTGAAATAGGCGTCTCTTCGGATCCCCTGACTCTCAGTCCGGGCCAATGCCTCTCGATTCTCAGGCCAGCTAAATCTGTCAGTGCAGCTCGTGCATCGCGGCAATTGCACGAGCGAAAGGAGAAGCATGCGACCCAGGCCGTCGCCCTTCCCCCCGTATTTCTCAGGCGTATTCCAACAATTTGAAGAGTCTGCGGCTCCCCAGCCGACCCTCTTAACTGTCCATCTTGATAATGTCACCGCGTACTATCAGGACAATGCCGACCTGAGGGCGTTCGCGAGGACACAAACGGATACCATAACCGACCCCGACCCGACGAACAACAACAACAACTTCTTCATGCTCGAAGTGGTCGGGGACATCACGCAAATAAACGACGACACTGCGGTCAGAGGACTGTATCTTTCCAAGAACGTCGTAACGAAATCCTCGCCCACAGCAGCGACCGGCAGCGGAACGATGATCAGCGACGCCTCAATAACGGGTTTTCGTCACGACATCTTCAAGATTCTCTACCTGGACCCTACGGCGCCCCCGATGACGCCGCCGACGACCATGGAAATAGGATCAATCACGGCAGCGGGAGTCAGTGGGAAGCCCATCCCTCCCAGAGGACCTACGGACATTGTGGGTGGAGACTGGGCGATTACGGGAGGAACCGGAGCATTTTGGGAGTGACTGGACAGATGGGCGGGCAGGGAGGAAAAGGTAGCGGAGCCATCCGCGCCGCTTACGTCACAGAAGATCCAAGCTACCGGATTGACAATGCATCTCCCAGCGGCACTTACGCTGGGAAGATGTTTCTATATGTGATCCCGATGATGCCGCCGCAGATCATCGAAGTATTCCACGCCGCACTCCCGGGCCTGCTTCAATTTCCGACGCCCGTCACGCAAGTTAAGCCAGCTAAGGTTGGCGGCACACTGATCTTGTATGCCACCGGTCTCGGGCCGGTACGCGACCAAAGCGGAAATGCTGTTCCTATCGGCCAACCGTTTCCCGAAAACACCACAGTAATCTCTCCGGTGACTGTAACCATCGACAACACGCTGGTTCCGATCGCGCCTCAGAACGCCCAAGGAGTTCCAGGCTTCAGCAATGGGTATTCGGTGGAATTCACTTTGCCCGATGTTTCATCGCTGCCGTTTCCAGAAACGATATCAATTCAGATCAGCTCGGCATGGATCCAGAGTGCGGTGGCCACGTTTTACGCGACGGGTGGGCCACCCGTCGCCCAACAATAATTTCATCGGCCTCATGTCTCGGCCGGTGGCCCACTCGTCCCCTGAATCACCACACCCTGGGTGCCCCGTTCATCGCGGCATCATCGCGATGAGTGGGGTATGCCCCCGCTCGAGGCCGCTCCCCTGCAGACGATCCCAATGTGGCTCCAGTCCATCCCCATCCCAACGAACCCGCGATGAAACACCTGGATTGCGCGATCATCGAAACGCGGCCGGACGAAATCCTCAGAAATCGTCAATTTCCACATTTCTTAGCGACATATAAATGAATGTTCCACGCGGAACACTCTTGTTCCACGCTCCAGGTGGGCTTTGACACGCAGCATTTCACGCTGGAAGATCAGATCCAATTCCCGACAAACAACAACGTTGTGATAGGGGTAACCATGACTCTTCTAAACGAGTGGCAGAACTTCTACGTGATTGTGGGCTCGTCGGCAGGCGCCCTGACCGGGCTGCAGTTCGTCGTCATGGCCCTCATTGCCGATATGCCGGCGATGGAGCAGGAGTCGCAGGCAATCACTGTCTTCTCAACGCCGAGCATCGTGAACTTCGGCGTCGTGTTGCTGTTGGCTGCCGTGCTGGTGATGCCGTGGCAGAGCATTACGCCCATCTCGATCGTGTGGGGTATCGCTGGCGCCGCTGGGATCTTCTACACCGCCCTGGTCGGTTGGCGCTTCAAAAAACAACGAGCGTACAGCCCGGTCTTTGAGGACTATTTTTTCCGCGTGATCATGCCCGTCATCGGCTACGCCGTTCTGGGTGCGGCGGCCTTCACGGCGAAGACCTACGAGCGCGCCGCACTGTTCCAGGTTGCGGGCGTCACCCTTCTGCTGCTCTTCCTCGGCATTCACGACGCCTGGGACAACGCCATCTACCTCGTCTTCTACAAGCGCGGCGAGGTGAAGCCGACGCCTCGCTGACACTCCCTCACGGCCACTTCAGGCCGCCCACCTGGAAGACGAACTGCTGATCCACGCCGAACATCGGCGGACTCACGCGGACCTCTTTCGCATGCTCGACCTCGTGCAGAAGTTTTTCGGGCGCAGGAAGAAAGAGGATGCGCGTACCTCCGCCGCTGTCATCGGTTCCCCGGAGAGTCTGCTCTGCCGCTGTGTCGATCTGGATCTTTGTCTCACAATGCTTTAGCGAGCAGAAGAACGGATTCCCGTCCCGCGAAGGCAAATGCAGAAAGCTGTCGACATGCCCCTGCACGCGGCGGAAACAGAGCTCGGCAGCGTTATCGGCCGAATGCGTGCACGCCCACGAAGTGTTGCCCTCGGTCTTGTAGTCCCAGTTCGCTGCCGGTGCAGCCTGGGGCGCCGGCGTCGTGTCCTCTTCTTCGTGCACAACGACGTGCGGCCCGGCATTGCATGCGGTCAGAAAAATCAAAAGCGCTAAAAGCTCAAACGCCTTCATGCGCGGAAGTCTATCGCAACGGCGAGCCATCGTCGTCACCTTATCTTGCGCAACTCAAAAAGATGCCCGCGCCGAATCCGGCGCGGGCTCCTCAACATTGCCTGAAACCTAAGCCCTACGCATTTTGCGGCGGACGGCTCCCCCCAGGCCCAGCAGTCCGGTCCCCAGCAGCGCCAGACTTCCGGGCTCCGGCGTGGGCGATGCGCCGATAAAGGTCTGCGGAACGCCGTCCGGGTATCCATTCGCCGCGGTGTAGTAGCTCGAATCGTGATCGGGAACGTAGATGGCGAACTGGTTGAAGAAGTCCGGACTCTCGCCTCCTACTGCGGTCGAAGCCTGGTTGATGAGGTTCAGGATGTCGGTCGAGTTCGCATTCCAGTACGGATCCGACGAAGTGCCGACACCCGACGGATCGAGGATGTCCCACACCGCAAATTGAATCAGCGTCTGCTGCGACTGCGAGGTCGACGGCGTGATCTGCGAGTAGAGCCACGCTTGTTCCTCGTAGTCCGTCAGCAACGTCGAGTTGCCGTTGGCGGCCTGTGCGACCGTATCCACATTCACCGACCAGCTCTCGCCCATCGTGATGTCGTTGTTGAAGTTGAGACACATGAGCTGCGTCGTCGCCGACGAGCCGTCCACGCTGAAGTCGTACGGATAGACATACACACTCTCACTGCCGATATTGACGGCCGTACCGCCGGTACCTGTGAGTTGGAGATTTGTTGCTCCGCTAACCTGGCTGATTGCTGCAAAACAAACTGCGCCCGCAAGGACGCGCCACATCACACGCATAATCGTCTCCGTTGCCGGCACTCTGCCCGGCGGTTGAGGCGGGACTGCACCCGCGCTTTGCTCTACGTACCGCCTGCTCCGAAGACACGCTCACTATTGCCCTCGCATATGCGACGGCCTGGTGAGTCCCCGTTCACAGGACCCGTTTGCTGCTTTGTCTTTGCTTCTGCAAAGGTACTGTCAGATCTGACAGTCGTGAAGATTTCAGTAGTAATTCGCGGCACAGGGAGTAGTAACCGGTAACGCGAACCCTGGTACTCACTTAACGTGGTGACTGCAGCAAACTGAAACAACGTTGCACGCGCATCGCTTCGCATGTCTCGCAATGCAACAAAAAGCGGCGGCCGCTTGCGCGACCACCGCTCTGCTTCACTCGTTGCAATTTAGCCGAACGCCTGCTCCAGGTCGGCAATGATGTCCTCGACGTCTTCGATGCCGACAGAGACGCGAATCAGTCCGTCGGTGATTCCCAGCTTTGCCCTGCCCTCTGCGCCGAGCGCCGCATGCGTCATCGTCGCGGGATGGCAGACGAGCGTCTCTACGCCGCCGAGCGACTCTGCGAAGTAACAAAGCTTCAGCTTTGACACAAACGCATTCGCCTTCTCCAGCGAGCCAAGCTCAAACGACAGCATCGAACCAAACCCCTTCTGCTGCCGCGCCGCGAGCTCATGCTGCGGATGCGTCTTCAGCCCTGGATAGAACACTCGCTCCGCTCCGAGCTTTTTCACGAGCCAATCCGCAACTGCGCGCCCGTTGGCATCATGCTGCTTCATCCGCACGGCCAGCGTCTTCACTCCGCGCAGCAGAAGGTACGAATCAAACGGCGACAGAATTCCTCCTGTGCACTTCTGCACAAACCGGAAGCGCTCCGCGTGCTCCGGCTTCGTACCCACCAGCACACCGCCGAGTCCATCTGAATGCCCGTTCAGAAACTTCGTCGTCGAGTGCATCACGATGTCCGCGCCGAGTTCGATCGGCCGCTGCAGATACGGCGAGAGGAAGGTGTTGTCGACGCTCACCTCGACGCCCTTCGCATGTGCGACTTCGCTCACTGCCCGAATATCTGTCACCGACATCATCGGGTTCGTCGGCGTCTCGAGGTGCACAAGCTTCGTCTCCGGCCGAATCGCCTTCGCGACTGCGTCCACATCGCGCGAGTCGACATAGGTGAACTTCAGTCCATAGTTCACGAGCACCTGATTGAAGAGCCGCGACGTCCCGCCGTAGGTGTTGTCCGTGCAAATCACGTGGTCGCCGGACTTCATCATCGTGCACAGCGCCGTGATCGCCGCCATGCCGGAGCCGAAACAATGCGCGCTCGTCCCACCCTCGAGCGAGCACAGGTTCTCCTCGAGCGCATCGCGTGTCGGATTCGGTCAGCCGCGCATACTCATGGCCGCGGCGCATCTTGCCGATGCCGTCCTGTTTGTACGTGGAGGTCAGATAGATCGGCACATTCACCGCACCGGTCAGCTCATCCGGCTCCTGCCCATCGTGAATCGCCCGCGTCGCAAAGCCTAACTTCTTCTCACTCATCGAAAACACTCCACTCGTCATCCTACCGAAGCCAAAACAAAAGCGGCAGCCGCTAACGCAGCCACCGCTCTAAATAACATCTAACATCTCAAATCTAAAATCTGCCTCTACGCCTGAGGCTTCGGCCGGAAGAGCACGAAGTCCTTCGACGCGCTCTGCCAGTCGCTGAGCAGGCCGGTAGCGAGTACGGAATCCGTCAGCCGCACATGCTCCTCCAGGAGCCCACGCAGTGATGTTTGTTCCTCAGCCGTGCACGCCTCAAACGCGACTGCTTCCAGGAAGTCGTCGTGGTAGCGCGTCTTCGCGACGATGTCGCCATCGCGATCCAGCGCCCACGCCAGTCCACCCGTCATGCCCGCGCCGAAGTTGATCCCGATCTCGCCGAGAATCACCACAACGCCGCCGGTCATGTACTCGCAGCCGTGGTCGCCGATGCCTTCAACGACCGTAATCGCGCCGGAGTTGCGCACAGCAAACCGCTCGCCCGCGCGTCCTGCAGCGAACATCTTCCCGGCCGTTGCACCGTACAGAGCAACGTTGCCCAGCAGCACGTGATCGCCGCTGCGTTCCGCCGCGCGCCCCACCGGCCGGAGCACAAGCTCCGCGCCCGACAGGCCCTTGCCGACAAAGTCATTCGCCTGTCCCGTCAGGATCAGCTTGATGCCCTCCGCCGCAAACGCGCCGAAGCTCTGCCCTGCCGTGCCGTGCAGATCGAACGTGACATCCACGCAGTCGATCTCGCCCTTCGCGCGCAGCAGCGCGAGTTCGCCCGAGAGCCGCGCGCCAACCGCACGATGCTCGTTGCAGATCTCCGCACCAACCTCGAAGCTCTTGCCCTTCTGCGAGGCAGCCACGGCCTGCGCGGTCCATGCCTCGTCGAGAGGCTCAGTGCTCTCCGGGCGATCGTTGCGTCCGCCGCCCCAGCGACGCGGACCATCGCTCTCGTCGGCAAGCAGCGGTGTCAGGTTGAGGTTGCCGTCGAAGCGCACCTGCTCCAGCAGATCGACGCGGCCGATTGCTGCTTCAAGACTCGGCAGACCGAACTTCGCTAACAATCGTTGAAGGTCACCGGCTAACTGGCGGAAGAACGTCACCACGTGCTCCGGCTTGCCGCGGAACTTCGCCCGCAGCTCCGGCTTCTGCGTTGCAATGCCGGTCGGGCAGGTGTTCAGGTGGCACTGCCGCGCCATGTCGCAACCCAGCGACACCAGCACCGCCGTGCCGAACGCATACTCGTCCGCACCCAGCAGCGCGGCGACCAGCACATCGCGCGCTGTCGCAATGCCGCCGTCCGTGCGCAGACGCACGCGGTCGCGCATGCCGTTCGCGCGCAGAATCTGCTGCGCCTCCGAGAGCCCAAGCTCCCACGGATTGCCCGCGTACTTGATGCTCGAAAGCGCCGCCGCTCCCGTGCCGCCCGTGTTGCCGGCGATCACCACGTAATCCGCGTACGCCTTCGCCACGCCCGCAGCCACCGTGCCCACGCCGCAGCTCGAGACCAGCTTCACGCCCACTGCCGCGCGCTTGTTCACGCGCTTCAGGTCGTAGATCAGCTGCGCGAGATCTTCGATCGAATAAATGTCATGGTGCGGCGGCGGCGAGATCAGCGCCACGCCGGGCTGCGCATGACGCAACCGCGCGATCAGCCCCGAGACCTTATGCCCTGGAAGCTGTCCGCCCTCGCCGGGCTTCGCGCCCTGCGCCACCTTGATCTCGATCTCCTCTGCGTGCGCGAGGTACTCGGCGGTCACGCCAAAGCGTCCCGAGGCAATCTGCTTGATCTTGTTACTCAGGCTGGTGTGCACTGCGGGCGCGCTCACGAACTCCGCGACGGCCGCGCCGCCACCGCTCGCATGCGATGCCGCAGCAAACTCGCCGTCCGGACCTCCGGCCCGAGGAGTATGCCCCTGCGGCCGATACACCGCCGGATCCTCGCCGCCCTCGCCGGTATTCGAGCGCGCGCCGAGCATGTTCATGCCCTGCGTAATCGTCGAGTGCGCCTCCGGGCTCAGCGAACCCAGCGACATCGCGCTCGCGATAAAGCGATGACACAAACTCTCCGGCGCCTCGACATCTTCGATCGCCAGCTCCGGCCCCGCGGGACGAACCTCCAGCAGGTCACGCAGCGACCGCGGCTCGGCGGTATCCACATTGCGCGTGAAGACCTGGAACGCGTGCGCCGCATCTGCTGGCGCCTGCCCGTTCGCGGCAGGAACGCCCCTCGCACTGCCGACCACCGTCTGCAGCGCCTTCACATTCGCCGGCTGCCACTGGTGCGGCTCCGCCGTGTCCGCCTTGCGGAAACGAACCCAGCCATAATCGGGCAGGTCCGACTTCGCAGCCACACTCTCCTCAACATTCTCAGGAATCCACGACAGCCGCAGCCTGCGATCCAGCTCCGAGAACCCGATGCCTGACAGGGGCGCCGGCGTTTCGGGGAAGCAGCGGTCCACTACGCTCTTGTGCAAACCGAGGATGTCGAACAGGTGCGCGCCGCGGTAGCTGTCCACCACGCTGATGCCCATCTTCGACATCACCTTGGCCAGCCCAGCGTCCAGCGCCTTCAGCACAAACTTCTCGGCGTCGATGTCCTCGGGGAATCCCTTTTCGCCGACGTACGTCCGCGCCGTCTCCAGCGCCAGCCACGGACACACCGCGCCCGCGCCGTAACCGATCAGCACTGCCGCATGATGCACGTCGCGGCAATCGCCGGCGTCAACCGCAAGCCCGCACAGCGTGCGCAGCCCGGCCTCGACCAGTCCCTGATGCACTGCACCGGTAGCCATCGCCATCGGTATCGGCAGCTTCTCTGCCGAAGCGCCGCGGTCACTCAGTACCAGCACGCGCGCTCCGCTGCGAACCGTCTCCACCGCGCGCAGGCTCAGCTCGTTAATCGCCTGCTCCAGCGTTTGCTGCGGAGCGAACAAACACTCCAGCTCCTCGACGCGCAGCTCCTTCTTATGCGGATACTCGCCTTTGCGCAGCGCCGCCATCTGCCCCAGCGACAGGAACGGCGACTCCATCGCGATGCCCGGCAGCGGGGCGTTCTTCTCCAGCAGATGCGGCCACGGGCCCAGCCTCGTGTGCAGGCTCACCACCACCGACTCACGCAGCGAGTCGATCGGCGGATTTGTCACCTGCGCGAACCTCTGCCGGAAGAACGCATACAGCGGCCGCGGGCTCTTCGCCAGAAACGCCAGCGGCGTATCGTCGCCCATCGACCACACGGCATCCTTGCCGGTGCTGGCCATGGGCTTCAGGATCATGTTGACGTCTTCCTTCGAGTACCCGAAGCCGCGCTGCAGTTCCGCCAGATTGGCAGGAGTCTCCCCTGGGTCTGTTGCACGCAATGCTTCCATCTTCGTCAGCGCGGCATACTCCTCGCGCGAGTCGAAGACATCCATCATGTCTTCGTTGTGGTAGACCTTGCGCTCGGACATATCCACGCCGAGCATCTCGCCCGGGCCCAGACGTCCACTCTCAATGATGATGCCGGGATCGAGATCCACCAGCCCGGCCTCGGAGCCCGCCACTACAATTCCTTCGCTCGTAATCGCGTACCGACAAGGCCGCAGACCATTGCGGTCCAGCGCCGCGCCCACAACAATTCCGTCACTGAACGCGATCGCTGCCGGTCCATCCCACGGCTCCGCGCACTCCTTGTGGTACTCGAGGAATGGGTGCACGCGCTTCGTAACCGCCGGCGGCAGCAGCATGCGCACGCTCTCCGCAAGCGTCCGCCCGTTGTGGCTCAGCAGCTCAATCGCCTCGTCCAGCGAAGCGGAATCCGTTCCGCCCTGCGTCAGCACCGGCTTGCACTCGACGGGCAGCGTTGAATCGCGTGCCAGCATGCGCGCGCGGTTGCCCCACACCGTATTGATCTCGCCGTTGTGCGCCAGCTTGCGTGAAGGCTGCGCCCGATGCCATGTCGGCAGCGTGTTCGTCGCGTAGCGCTGGTGGAAGATCGCAAACGCCGTCACATACTCCGGCGACGCCAGGTCCGGATAGAACTCGGGCAGCAGGCGGCCCAGACACATCGCCTTGTACACGATCGTCTGCGTCGAAAGCGAACAAACGTAGCCCACAACCTCGTCCAGCTCCACCGCGCGCTCAAACTGCTTGCGCGCCAGGTACAGCCGGCGCTCCATCGGGTCGATGCCCTCGTGCTGCGCGTCGTCGGCCACCAGCACCTGCCGAACCTTTGGCATTGTGCTGCGGGCGATTTCGCCCAGAATCTCCGGCCGGATCGGCACATCGCGCCACGCGAGCACCTTCAGCTCCTGCGCCTTCAGCGCGCTCTCAATCACCGCCTCGGCGCGCGTCTCCTCCTGCGGAGTAAAGACCATGCCCACGCCCAGCTTGGCGTCGTCCGCCAGCTCAATGCCCGTCGCCTTCAGCAGCAGAGCACGCGGCACATTGGTCATCAGGCCCACGCCGTCGCTCGAGGCGCCATCGGCGGCCACCGCTCCGCGGTGCTCCAACCGCGCCAGCGCCGTCAGCGCATCTTCCAGAATTCGGTGGTTCGCCTTCGCCAGCGCGGACGCCACAAAGCCCACGCCGCAGGAGTCCTGATCGAAGCGCGGGTCTATAAGATTGACCGGCCCTTCGGTAAGATTGACCGGCCCTTCGGGAAGATTGACCGGCCCTTCGGGCAGATTCTTCGGGACTTCATACACGAGCGCTTCCGCAGGCTTCACTTCGCCCGCCGACAGACACTCCGGCCGCTGAGAGAAAACAAGGGGCATGCTTCACTATACTTCCGTTGTTTGACTAGCGCATTAGGGACTATGGAACTTTCATAGGAAATCTGGTACCTATTCCCGTTCCGTATCCTTGACATCCGCGGTATGTATATTTATACATGAAATGTGGATTTTTATGCATCCGGCGTGACGTCCTTTGCGTCACGCCTTTTCCTGTGCTGAGAATCCACCCCAAACCGTGCTCTCCGCGGTCGAACTGATAAGAATTGCAATGAAGCTTCAACGCCAAAACGCGATCAAGGACCTCCTGGCCAAGGCCGCCGACTCCAACGGCGCGGGCGCCATCAATAACCAGGACGATCTCCGCCGCAAGCTTGCCGCCCGTGGCATCCACGTCACGCAGGCGACGCTCTCGCGCGACATCCGCGAGCTCAAACTCCTCAAGGGCCCCTCCGGCTACGAGCTTCCCGCAAATGCGGACGAACAGGAGGAGTTGCCCGAGATCGGCGACGTCCTCCAGAACTTCGGCCTCGAGGTCCGCCAGGCCCAGAACCTCCTCATCGTCCTCACGACCATGGGCGGCGCCCAACCCGTCGCTGCCTCGCTGGACTACGAGGAGTGGTCCGAGGTCGTCGGCACCATCGCCGGCGACAACACCGTCCTCATCATCTGCCCGGACAACCGCCAGGCAGAAACCCTCAAGACCCGCATCGAGACCTTCATTGCCTAACGCCTCCTCCAACTCGCTTCGCGTCGCCGTCGCGGGCGTTACCGGTTATGCCGGAGCCGAGCTCGCGCGCATTCTGCTGCATCATCCGCGCCTCAGCACGCCGCCGCTCTTCCTCGGCCGCGAAGGCGCCGAAGAGACCCTGCGTCTCATCGACATTCATCCAGTGCTCGCCGGCGCGCCCAACGCGGACGCCGCCGAGGTTGTTCCCTTCTCCTGGGACGCGCTCACCAAAGAGGGCGTGAACCTCCTCTTCCTGGCGCTGCCGCACGAGCAGTCGCGCGACCTCGCGCCCATCGCTCTCTCGCACGGCATTCGCGTCGTCGATCTCTCCGCCGCCTGGCGCCTGCAGCACGCGGAGAACCGCGCCATCTACAAGCTGCACGACGCCAACCCCGACTGCGCCGCGAAGCTGCAGGCTGAGGCCGTCTACGGCTCGCCCGAGCTGCACGCGGCCCAGATCAAGTCTGCGCGCCTCGTCGCGAACCCCGGCTGCTACGCGACCTCCGTCATCCTCGGGCTCGCTCCGCTCGTCCGCGCCAACCTCGTCGACCTCGAGGTCGGCATCGTCGCCGACTCCAAGTCCGGCGTCTCCGGCGCGGGCAAGGCGCCCACGTCCACCACGCACTTCATGCACGCGGCCGACAACCTCTCCGCCTACGCGGTCTTCAACCACCGCCACACCGGCGAGCTCCGCGAACAACTGCAACTCACGCGCGAACAGATCACCTTCACGCCGCACCTGTTGCCCATCCCGCGCGGGATTCTCTCCACGCTTTACATCCGTCTCAATAAGGCGTGCGCTGTCGACGAGATTCAATCCTGCTTCGACGACTTCTACGCGAACGCTCCGCTCGTCCGCGTGCGCCGTTCGCCGCACCTGCCGCAGATTCAGCACGTCGCGCGCACCAGCTTCTGCGACCTCGGCTTCCATCTCGCACCCGACCATCGCCGGCTCATCGTCATCTCGTGCCTCGACAACCTGCTCAAAGGCGCATCCTCGCAGGCCGTCGAGAACATGAACCTCATGGCGGGGTTCCATCAGCAGGAGGGCCTCCTGTGAACACACTCGCATCTCGCATCTCGTATCTCGCATCTGGAGTTCGTCCATGAAATTCGTCGTCAAACTCGGCGGAGCCGCCCTTGAAAAGCCCGAGCTCCTCCAATCCTGTGCTCAAGCCATCGCGGATCTCACGCGCGAGGGCCACCAGGTCGCGCTCGTCCACGGCGGCGGCGTGCAGCTCACCAAGCTCCTTGCCCAGATGGGCAAGAAGTCCGAGTTCGTCGCCGGCCTCCGCATCACCGACGCCGAGACCCGCGACGCCGCGCTGATGGTCCTCGGCGGCCGCGTCAACAAGTCGCTCGTCGCCGCGCTCACGCAGCTCGGCGTCTCTGCTGTCGGCCTCACCGGCGGCGACGGCCACGTCTTCCGCGCGCGCAAGAAGAAGACCGAGCACGACCTCGGCTTCGTCGGCGAGATCGCCTCCACCGACCCCAAGTGGCTCGACGCCATCTGGACCATGGGCGCCATACCCGTTATCAGTTCCATCGCGCTCGGCTTCGACGGCGAGTACTACAACATCAACGCCGACGAGATGGCCGCCGCCGCCGCCATCGCCACCAAGGCCGACGCGCTCGTCTTCCTCACCGACGTTCCCGGCGTCAAAGGCGCGGACGGCGCGGTCATGCGCTGGCTCTCGCTCGCGCAGGTTCCCGCGCTCGAAAAGGCCGCGGTCGTCTCCGGCGGCATGCTGCCCAAGCTCAACGCGTGCAAGGAAGCCCTCACTCACGGCGTGAAGCGCGTGCGCATCCTGCCCGCCGAGGCCGCGTCAGTTCTCCCCGACTTCGCCAGCACCCGCATCAACTCCGGAACGGAGGTTATGGTCGCATGAGCAACCCCACCTTGAATGAGCTTCAATCCGCTGAATCCAAGCTGATGCTCAACACCTACGCGCGCTACCCGCTTCTGCTCACGCGCGGCGAAGGCGTGCACCTCTACGACGCTGCCAACACTGAGTATCTCGACCTGCTCTCCGGCATCGGTGTCTGCGCGCTTGGCTACAACCATCCTGCGATCACCGCGGCCATCAACGAGCAGGCGAAGACGCTCATCCACACGAGCAATCTCTTCTACCATCCGCACACCGCGGAACTCGCCCTGCGACTCACCGAGATCACCGGCCTCGACCGCGTCTTCCTCACCAACTCCGGCACCGAGGCCTGGGAGGCTGCGCTGAAGCTCGCCCGCGCGCACGCCGGCCTGCTCCGCGCAGAAGGCAAGCGTCTCGGCACGAAGTTCCTCGCGCTGGAGCACAGCTTCCACGGCCGCTCCATGGGCTCCGTCGCCACCACGCACAAGGCCGCCTACCGCGAGCCCTTCCAGCCCGTGATGCCCGACGTCGGGTTCATTCCCTTCAACGACATCGCCGCGCTCAAGGCCGCGTTCTCGACCGACGTCTGCGGCATCTGCATCGAGGTCCTCCAGGGCGAAGGCGGCATCAACTCCGTGTCCGAGGAGTTCCTCCGCGCCGCACGCGCACTCTGCGACTCCACCGGCGCGCTGCTGCTCTTCGACGAGATCCAGTCCGGCATGGGCCGCACCGGCAAGTGGACCGCCTACCAGCATTACGACGTAATGCCCGACATCACCACACTCGCCAAGCCCATCGCCGGCGGCATTCCCATGGGCGCGATGCTCGCCACCGAGGAGGCCGCGCGCGCCTTCACGCCCGGCATGCATGGCACGACATTTGGCGGCAATCCGTTCGCCTGCGCCGTCGCCATCGCGGCCATCGACACCATCAAGCGCGACAACCTGCTTGCGCACAACACGGAGCTCGGCAACTACTTCCTCGCCCAGCTACGCACCCTTGCGGCAAAGCACTCATCCATTAAAGAGGCGCGTGGACTCGGCCTCATGATCGGGCTCGAGCTCCACTCCGCCGACCTCGCCAAGTCCATTCAGGAGGCGATGATGAACACGCATCACATCCTCCTCAACCGCACGCACGACACCGTGCTGCGCTTCCTTCCGCCTTTCATCATCACGCGCAAGCACGTCGACCAGGCCATCGCCGCTCTCGACACTCTGCTCGCCCAACACCTCGCCCCCGAGGCGCAAACTGCTGAGGCCACCGCAAAGTAGGAACCCATGGACACCAAAACGATCGTCATGCCCAAATCACGGAAGCCGTCCGCCATCCAGTCGGACACCGCCTTCACTGAGCTCGCGAAGGGCCTCGCCGGCCGCGACCTCTGCTCGATGGCTGACCTCTCGCCGCAGGAGCTCGCCGCCATCCTCGAGCTCGCGCACGCCGTCAAAGCCTCGCCCGAGGACTTCCGCCACGCGCTCGACGCCAAGCAGATGGTCATGTTCTTTGAGAAGGCCTCCCTGCGCACGCGCCTCACCTTCGAGGCCGCGATGAACACCGCCGGCGGCAACGCCATCTTCGTCGATCAGACCCACGCTCCCCTCGGCGAGCGCGAGTCCATCCCCGACGTCGCCCGCAACCTCGAGCGCTGGATGCACATCATCGTCCTCCGCACCTTCGCGCACGACACCATCACCGAGATGGCCGCGCACGCCAGCGTGCCCGTCATCAACGCGCTCTCCGATCTCGAGCATCCCTGCCAGGCCATCGCCGACTTCATGACCCTCGAAGAGCGCTTCGGCGCCGTCGACGGCATCAAGTTCACCTACATCGGCGACGGCAACAACGTCTGCCACTCGCTCATGCTTGCCGGCGCTCTGCTCGGCTCCAACGTCACCATCGCCACACCCAAAGGGTTCGAGCCCAAGCTCGACATCATCCACAAGGCCATCGAGATCGCCGAGACCACCGGCGGCTCGCTCACCCTCACGCATGATCCCGTCAAGGCCGCCACCGGCGCCGACGCCATCTACACCGACGTCTGCGTCTCCATGGGCCAGGAGCACGAGGCCGCCCGCCGCGCTCCCATCTTCATTCCCTTCCAGGTCAACGACGACCTGATGTCGCGCGCACAATCGGGCGCCGCCTTCATGCACTGCCTGCCCGCGCACCGCAACGCTGAAGTCACTGACTCGGTCCTCGACGGCCCGCACTCCATCGTCTTCGACCAGGCCGAAAACCGCATGCACGCCCAAAAGGCCATCACCCTCATGCTCCTCGGCGGCGCCAAGCGCCTGCCGAACAACCGCAGCCGCCGCAGATAGAGGTTTAGGGCTGGCGCCTTTTTAGTTGTCATTCCCGAAGGGAATCTGCGTCTCTTCGGACTAATCGAAACCCTTACAGGAGGGAGCACGATGCCAAAGCGCGAATACGACTTCTGGGTCTACATCCTCTCCAACCGATCGCACGTCCTCTACATCGGCGTCACCAATAACCTTCGTAAACGCGTCGTTCAGCATCGTAAACAAACACTGGGCACCTTCACCGCTCGCTACAAGATCAACCGCCTCGTCTACTTCGAGCACTACCAATACATCAACAACGCTATCGCTCGGGAGACGGAACTAAAGCATTGGACGCGAGCGCAGAAGATCGCTTTAGTTGAATCAATAAACCCGACGTGGGAGGAACTCATGCCAGACCAACCGGACCTGATGGCCTTGACGGCACAAGCCAACAAACGCAGATTCCCTTCGGGAATGACAAATGAAGAAAAACTCGGCGCCTCCTTATCATCGTCGGTTAATTCAGAGTCGTAAGAGCTAGAGAATGTCTAACAGCCAACAACCCGCCAAGATGTGGTCCGGCCGCTTCCGCGAGCCCCTCGACCGCACCTTCGAGCAGTGGCAGCGCAGCTTCCCCTTCGACTGGCGCCTGCTCCCCCACGAGGTCGCGGCCTCGCAGGCGCACGCCCGCGCGCTCGCCGCCGCCGGCATCCTCACCGCCGAAGAACTCGACACCATGCTCTCCGGCCTCACACGAGTCGGCGAACGCCTCCTCAACTGGTCGCATCGCATCAGCGCCACCTCAGGCCAAATCGACTACGAGACCTCCAACGCGCAGGTCGGCGCCGCCATCGTCGCCAGCGCTCCGCAGGCCGAGGACATCCACCACTTCGTCGAGCTCGAACTCACCAAAGAGATCGGCGCCCTCGCCCTCAAGCTCCACACCGGCCGCTCGCGCAACGAACAGATCGCCACCGACATGCGCCTCTTTGTCCGGCAAAGCATCGACACGACGCAGTCGGGTCTCGTCGACTTGGATCAATGCACTCCTCACCCAGGCCGAGGCTCACATCGACGACGTCATGCCCGGCTACACGCACCTCCAGCGCGCCGAGCCCGTCCTCGTCGCGCATTGGTTGTTGGCATACGTCTCCATGCTCGAGCGCGACCTCTCCCGCTTCGCCGACGCCCGCGAGCGCATGAACCTCTGCCCGCTAGGCAGCGGAGCCATCGCCGGAGCCACGCTCGCCCTCGATCGCAACATCGCGGCCAACGCGCTCGACTTCACCGCGCCCACGCCCAACTCCATCGACGCGACCTCCGACCGCGACTTCATGCTCGACTTCGCCCAGGCCGCCTCCACGCTCGGCCTGCACATCTCGCGCTTCGCTGAAGAGATCACCCTCTACGCCACCGCCGAGTTCAACTTCGTCGAACTCCCCGAGGCCTTCTCCACCGGATCCTCCGCGATGCCGCAGAAGAAGAACCCCGACCTCACGGAACTCGCCCGCGGCAAATCCGCCCGTCTCGTCGGCGCAGCCATCGCCCTTATGACGCTTGTGAAAGGCCTCCCGCTCGCTTACAACAAAGATCTCCAGGAGGGTCAGGAGCAGGTCTTCGACGCCATCGACACAACGCTCGGCCTGCTCAGCGTCCTGCCCAACTTCACCCGTGCGCTCAAGTTCCGCTTCAGTGTTATGCAACGCGCCGCGGAAACCGGCTACCTTAACGCGATGGCCGCGGCCACTTACCTCTCCAACAAGGGCGTGCCCTTCCGCAAGGCCCACGAGATCGTTGGCAACGCCGTCCGCCTCGGCCTCGACAAGAATCTTGAGCTCAATGCAATTCCGCTCGAAGAACTCCGCATGCTCTCGCCCGAGTTCAGCGAAGACTTCTTCGACTTCATCACGCTTCGCTCCACGCTCGACTGCCACGACGTTCCCGGCGGCACTGCAACGCACCGCGTCCGCGAGGCCCTCGCCGCCGCACAAATCCCGCATCTCGCATCTCGCATCTCGTATCTCGCCTCACGAGGAGGCCAAAGAAAAAGAACTTGTCTAGCGATCTCATCACTCTCGACCTCGGCCCTCACGAAGCGCTCGCGCCGTCCGCTGCGCCCATCCGCGTCCACAAGGCGCGGCTGCAGGATGCGCGCAACATCTTCGACCTCGTCAACTCCTTCTCTCACGACGGCACGCTCCTGCGCCGCTCCTACGCCGAGATTTGCGAGAACGTGCGCGACTTCACCGTCGCCTACCGGACTATCAAAAATCCCGAAAGCCCCGAGACCGGCGAGACCGAAGAGGAGTTCCTCGGCTGCGGCGCGCTTCATCTCTACGGCCCGCACCTCGCCGAGGTACGCTCCATCGTCGTGCGCGAAGACCGCCGCGGCCTCGGCGCCGGCGACTCCATCCTCGAGTCCCTCATCGCCGAAGCCGACGAGCACGAAGTCGCCTCCGTCTGCCTCTTCACCCGCATCCCCGACTACTTCGAGCACCTCGGCTTCCGCGTCGCCGAACGCGATGCCATGCCCGACAAGATCTACAAGGACTGCCAGACGTGCCCGCGCCTCTACGCCTGCGACGAAGTCGCCATGGTCCGCGGCCCGCTACCGAACGTCGCCGTCCTCGGCCCGCGCGAGATCACCCGCCCCGAACTCGTGCAGATCAACCCTCTCGCCCCCACCGGCACTGCCCGCTAGGTCCATTAAATGAAGCCCCCTGGGGCAATCGCCCTTGACTCGGTCACGCGAGCTGATATTCTCCTGTCGACCGAGGGTCAACAACCTTGCTACCTCTGAAGCTGAGTAGCGACCTTCTGAGCTATGCGCAGGCATACGCCGCGGTGCGTGGCTTCTCTATCGATCCGGCTTGCCTCCAGAATGTTGGTACTCTTCTTAGCGGCAGTAGCGGGCCAGGACTGAATATCGCGCCGAATGATCACACAACGCCTTTGGTCCTCGCGCAATCGGTCCGTCATCTCATCGACTTGATGATTGAAACTTATAACGGTAAGGCCGCACCTCTTGGGCCTGGCCAGGATTTTGTACTGCATGAATGGAGTTTTGCTGCCGCACGATCAAGATTCTGCCCGTGTTTTCCGTTCTGCTAGAAAACCATGCCAGACATTACCGAGACAGAAAAGAAGGCCTTTGACTTTGCCGCAGATCTGACAAAGCAGCTGATCACGCTTTCGACCAGCATCGTGACGGTGACTTTGCTTTTTGATGAACATCTTCCCCATCACAGCAAACTTGCAAAACTTGCGTGGACCTTGTTCCTGCTGTCCACCGTTTGCGGATTGTGGACTCTGATGGCGCTCACAGGAACCCTGTCGCCCCGGCCAAACACAGGCGCAACGAACGTACAGAACTACCAATTGGGCGGCAACGTCAGATTGCCCTCCGCGCTTCAGATAGCGCTCTTCGCCCTCGCGATTCTCACGACGCTGCTGTTTGTGTATTGCTGGTACTAGGGCGCTCCGGACCATCACCAGCCGCAAAGCAACGCTGCCCCACGCCGCAAGATCTCAATCCGGCTCAGCCACTCCACGGCGCGTCCATATCCACTGCGCGAGCACAGCAAAGCCGATGACCGCCAGCACATCCAGCACCCACTTGCCGATGAGGTCCTCGCGCGACCACGTACTGCTCCCCGAAAACCCCGCGATCATGCACACCAGCACTGCGCCAAACGTCAGCCCCCACCGGTGCTTATCGTTCCAGCCACGTCCCACTGACCAGTACCGGATCAGGAAGTAGGCAAACCCGCCCCACGCAACGGCCAGCGCCATCGACGCCCAGAACGGCTGCGTCGATCTTTCGCCGAAGATCAGCACCATCAACCGGTACCACGGAAACCCGAACAACATCGCAGCCGCCACCATCGACCACGGCGGCGGCGCCGTGCGCGTCGTCGAATCCGCACGTTCGACATCGCGCGCCAAGAACGCCAGCAGGATCAGCGTCGCAATCACCACCAGGAACACATCAATCATCGATTGCGGCACGTTATAGTACGGCGCGTGAAACACCATCGGCCGCGCGCGCTTGATCCACGCGTACCATGCCACTCCCGCGCCCAGCAGAAACACCACGCCGCTGGTGATCATGCCGCCCGTGCGCAGCCAGCGCTGCTCGCGCCACTCCGGAAAGATCAGCTCCGTCACCTGGATCGGCACCGCCACCACCCATACGCTCTCGTAGCCCAGCATGTAGAGAAAGTAGATCCAGTTCACGCCGTACGCGCGCCCATAGTCCGCGGAGATCGCCGGCCACGGCAGCGGCGCCAGCGATGTCTGTTGCACCACGCATTCTTCGAATACCGACAGCGCCAGCGCCAGCAACAGTACGCTTGTCCATCCGCCGTTCCACCGCCTTACCAGTTCGCGGATGATCAGCGCTCCGCAACCCCACATCATCATCTCGGGCACAAACGCGAAGATGAAACTGACGCGTGTCGCTCCGCTCAGCACCTCCGCGATGAACGGCGCCAGAAAAATCAGTGTGAACGCAGGAGCCAGATGTTGTGCCGGCTTCAACTGCGGATTCTGGGTTGCGGGGACGTAGCTCATGTCTGCGTCTCCTTTAAGTGGAGACCCCGGGCAATTCACCCGGGGCGGCGTGCTCGCCGAGCCGACAAAAAAAACGTCGCGCTCTTGCGTAACAGAGAATCTACCTCATCTCCTCCGTGCGCGGATATCGAGCCGTCACAATTGTCGAGATTCCTCCCCTCGGCCGGAAGTCACCTTTCACCTCCGCCCACACCGGATCGGTCGCTTTCACGACGTCGTCCAGTACCTGGTTCACAATGTTCTCCTGAAAGATCCCCAGGTTCCTATACGTGAACAGGTACTCTTTCAGTGACTTTAGTTCCATGCACTTTTCCTTCGGCATGTAGCGAATCAGCAGCGTGCCGAAGTCCGGCAGCCCGGTCTTCGGACACACGCTTGTGAACTCCGGATCGTCAATCAAAATCTCATACTTAGGAAACTGATTCCGCCACGTCTCAATCGCGGGAAACTCTGTATCCAACCCCGCCTTCGCGTGGTCGTCGGTATAGCCTGTTGTGTACGTCTTTTCTGCCATATCTCCATTCTCTCAAACCCAACAGTAACTAGAGTGCGTAACCGGAACATCGGATTACGCGGCCTGCGGATGCCCGGTCGTCGCCGTCGCTATCCGCGGGGCATACTATAGACGAGCCTCCGAGAACACTCATGATCCTGAAACAGTACTACCTGGGCTGTCTTGCCCACGCCTCCTATCTGCTCGGCGACGAAGCCAGCCACACCGCCGTCATCGTCGACCCGCAGCGCGACATCCAGCAGTACCTCGACGACGCCGAAAAGCTCGGCCTGCAGATTCGTCACGTCTTCCTCACACACTTCCACGCCGACTTCCTCGCCGGCCATCTCGAGCTCCGCGATCACTGCGGTGCCACTATCCATCTCGGCAGCCGCGCCGTAGCCGAGTACGCCTTCGTCCCCATGAAGGACGGCGACACGCTCGACTTCCCCAGCATGCGCCTGCAGGTTCTCGAAACCCCCGGCCACACCATTGAATCGATCTCGATCCTCGTCTTCGATCTCGCGAAAGACGCAACGAAGCCGTACGCCGTCCTCACCGGCGACACCATGTTCATCGGCGACGTCGGTCGCCCCGACCTCCGCGCCTCACTCGGCTACAGCGCCAACGAGCTCGGCGGCCATCTCTACGAGTCGCTGCACAACAAGCTGCTCCCGCTGCCCGACGAAACGCTCGTCTACCCCGCGCACGGCGCCGGCTCACTCTGCGGCAAGCAACTCTCGTCCGACACCGTCTCTCCGCTCGGCATCCAGCGCCGCCTCAACTACGCGCTGCAACCCATGTCGAAGGACGAATTCATCACACTCGTCACCGCAGACCAGCCCGACGCCCCGCAGTACTTCACCTACGACGCCATCCTCAACACGCGCGAGCGCGGCACTCTCGAAAGCAATCTCGAGAAAGTCCTGCAGCCTCTCTCGCTCGACGAAGTCCTCGACCTGCAAAAAACCGGCGCACAACTTCTCGACGTCCGCGACGGCGCCGAGTTCGCCAAAGGCCATCTCACCGGCAGCCTCAACATCGGGCTCGGCGGCCAATACGCCACCTGGGCCGGCACGCTGCTCGACCGCGAGAAACCCATCGTCATCCTCGCCGAACCCGGCCGCGAGCACGAAGCCGCACTCCGCCTCGGCCGCATCGGCTTCGACCACGTGCGCGGCTATCTCGCCAACGGCCTCGCCGCGCTCGCCTCGCGCCCCGATCTCATCTCCACCACCGAGCGCGTCAGTCCCACCATGTTCTCCGACGAGATTGCAGCCGCGCACCCTCCACTCGTCCTCGACATTCGCAACCCGCGCGAGTGGTCCGCTAAGCACGTCCCCGGAAGCGTCAACATCCCGCTCAACCATCTGCAGGAGCGCCTCGCTGAAGTTCCGCGCGACCGTCGCATCGCCGTCCACTGCGCCGGCGGCTACCGCTCCTCCGCCGCCGCCAGCATCCTCCACCAGCACGGCATCAACAACCTCATCGAGATGACCGGCGGCCTCGCTGCGTGGGAGTCCGCTAAGCTCCCACTCGTCTCCGAAGCCTGACCTCTCCATAGCGTCTTCCAGAAAATAAGTGAGCGCGCAGTGTCTCCAGCCTGCGCGCTCTTAACTGCGCGATATGACAGTTGTTACACCCGTGTGCCGATCCTACCGTAGCTATTAGTTGAAGTTATCCCTCTGTAAGTCGTATCAGGAAGCATCTCCGATCGAGACGATTACAGCTGTCCTTAAGAGCAAATAGGAGGAGCAATGAAGATCACGAAAACAATCCTGTTGGCGGCAATTGCATTGGTCGGCGTCTCCGCCTCCGCCCAGGACAGATTCGAACTCTTCGGAGGATATTCGTACCTGCAATTCAGCCCCACAATCGCCGGTACATCTGCCCGGGGCTTCAACGGCGGTGGTGCAGGCGCGACCCTTTACTTCCTGAAAATTCTGGGCATCAAGGCCGACTTCATGGGCTATGGGAACACGACCTTGACCGCGACATACTCGGGTCCTGTGGTTACGCCGCTCAGCGGAACCATTCCCGCCGGTACGTATACAGCACAGGGGGATATGTTCACCTACCTCTTCGGCCCGGAGATTCGTATTCCTATTCCGAAGGTCAGGCCGTTTGGAGAAGCTCTCTTCGGCGGCTCCAACAGCAATGCTTACGTCAACTTGTCGAACGCCATCGATCACGCCGGTGGAACCTTGACTGGTGTGACGAGCCAGCACCCGTTCACCCTGGCGCTCGGCGGAGGACTGGACGTTGACGTCACCAAGCGAATCGCCCTCCGCCTAGCCGAATTCGATTACGTCCTGACCAGGTACCACAATCCGCTGACGAACTCGAGCAGTCAAAACAACTTTCGTTATTGCGGCGGAGTGATCATCAAGTTCTAGTCACCGGGTCCGAACGAGCAAGGAACGGAGACACTATGCGCGAACAGCATTCACACAAACTCTCAAGGGTTATAGCCCTGTCCTTCCTGGGACTCAGCTTGCTAAGCATCGTGGCTCTCGCCGAGAACGTGAAGACGAAAGGCATCATTCAGGCGCGCAGCGGTGACACACTCAATCTGAAAACAGACACCGCATCAACCGTCACCGTCCTTCTCACCGATACCACGGACGTAGCGCAGCTTCAGGGACCGCTCAAGGCGCGTAACAAGAAGATGTCCATGGCCGCCCTCATCCCCGGTCTTCCCATCGAGGTCGAAGGCGCCAACGACGCTCAAAATCAACTCGTCGCCACAAAGATTCGCTTCAAGGGGAACGACTTCGCGCAAGCTCAGGCGATACAAGCCGGCATGCACGAGCAGGAAAAACTGAACGAGCAGCAACAAGCGGAGCTTGCCGCGCACAATGCGGCCTTGAAGCAACAGCAGGGACAGCTGGATGAACATCAGCAGAAGATCGAAGCCAACAAAGCCGAGATCGCCGCCAACACCGCGCGCTTCGGCCAGCTCGACGACTACTACATCTTCGACGAGGTCACGATCTACTTCGCCAATGGCAAATCGGCGATTGACCCCAAGTACAAAACTCCCTTATTGGATCTCGCAAAGAAGGCCGAGTCCGTGCATGGCTACATGGTCGAAGTCAGGGGCTACGCCTCCAAACCAGGAAGCGCTGCCTTGAACCAGAAGCTGAGCCAGCAGCGCGCGGAGAATGTGGTCAATCTGCTGCAACAGCAGGGACAGGTGCCGCTACAAAGAATGCTCGCTCCCGGCGCCATGGGCGAGACCGGCGGAGAAGACGGGTCAGCCGCGGATGAAGCGGAAGCTCGCCGCGTGGTCGTCCGCGTGTTGCAGAACAAGGCCATCGCCGGAATCAGCTGATTTTCGGCGCAATCAGCCGATAGCTGTGCCTCATCCACTCCTCAAGCTCCCTCCGATGAGGTCGCCGCTCCGTCCAGTCAATGCACTGCCGCGCAACCTTCGGACTCGCATCACCTAAGAATCGCATCCAGTCATGCTGGGAAAGTTTACCGCTGACGCTTTGTGCCGACGCGCCTGGCGGCCACCTTGGTCGCCGATGGGGCGCCTTGCTTGGCCATATGCGCCTGCCCCGCCTTAGTCATCAAGCGCGATTGTTCGTACATCTCGATCCACTTCTCGCTCGAAATCGCCGAGATCAGCTTGCCAATCGCTTCGAGCGGCAAATCGTCCGGCGACTCGAAATGAACGCAACACTTCCCCATGTCGAGCTTCTTCCCCGCCGCCTTGAACACCGCCTTCAGCTGCTCGAGCTGACTCGCACTCCAAAACGCTCCCATCAGGTAGAGCGAGCAGTAGTTCTTCTGCGACGAGAGCGCGACGTAGCAGATCGGCTGCTTGTTGTAAGTGTCTGGATATCGAGACAGAGGGATCGCCCAGCCGATCGTGCCCCAGACGAGGCATTCATCGTAGCCGCGCGGAATGTGCTTATTCACGAGTGCGCGCACCGTCGCGATCGTCTTCGCACGATCGGCGGGGAGTGAGGCGATGTATTGCGCTGGCGTCTTGACGTTCGATGCTGGTTTCATGGATTCGTCGTCTTTCGGAGCGAAGTGTATCACCGAACGTCGCTCGAAGCCGCGTGGACGCGCGCCGTCCTCCTCCACATCACACTCTGGTCCCGACCCTGCGCCGCCGAAGGCCTCTGGTGAAATTCACAGACGCCGCTAGCGCCCAACGACGGGCGCAGCCGAGGTCATGGACGGCTCGCCAATCCTCCCCAGATACTCCCAAACATTCTCAAACTGAGGAGACACCGTGGAGTTATGCGCATGTTTCGCGTCAGCGTCCGTCACGAGAATCTGATGCGTGCCACTGATTACCTGGCCGGGTTCAACCATCAAAGGCTGCACCGTGCCAAGGCGCATGAGAACCTCGCAGCTTGCCGCCTGGTGCTGTTCGTTGAAAGGATCGTTGACATTGAGAAAGGCATAGAAGCGCGAAGGTGGCGTCGCACTCGGGCGTGACTCCCACGGAGCAGGTCTGTCGAGATCGCTCAGGTAGTCCTGCGGGCCGGAGAACATCAGTACCTTGTCCACCTGATACAACTTGGCCACGTATGCCGCGTGACCGGAGCCCTGCGAGTGGCCGGCGAGCACCACGCGGCTCCATGCCGGCTTCCCAGCCACGAAAAATTCGTCCCATCCACCTGTAGCGTCCTCTTTCATCAGGTAGGCGAGCACCTTCTCGAAGCGATTCAGGATCGAATTCGCGGGATCCACGTGAACTCTGTCGCTGCCCGGCGCGCCGCTCACAATGGCTGCACGATACGAATCGAAGCATGAGATGTCGGAGCTGTGCACGCAGGAGGCCGCCAGGACCTTGTTCGCATAGTCGAGAGCGATGACATGGAATCCGAGCCGGACAAAACTTCGGCCAATCGCCAGACTCTCCTCGGCCCGAACTCCAGTGCCGACGAAGTACAACAGCAGCCGATGATTCGATGGAACCGCAGGATCGTACAGCACGAGATGTGGCCCATGCACTACTTCGATTGCCGCGTCCGTCCTATTTGGATCGACCCTGAGAATCTTGTCCTCCGCATGCGCAGCAGAGCTCAGCGCAACGAGCAGAGAGAGTGCACACAGCAATATCCAGCGGCGGTTGAACACGAAAGCAGGAACAGCACTCACCATATTGAAGAGCTTACCGTGCAGTCGGCCTCTGGTGAACCTCACCTGCACTCGTTCGTAAAACACAGATTCTCGCTGAAGAATGGCAGCACGTGATTCCCCGAGTGGCTCCGCCAATTCCAAAAGTCCTCGAAGCCCACCTCCCCTAGAACCTGCGACGAATAGACGAGCAGAGCGGCGCCACGCGGATCGACAGTCACCATCATCCTGATATCTCGTGCGAACTCAAATTGATTCGCTGCAGCCGGTTTGCTAAGGTCATCGTCATGTCCGAGCGTTCCACCGAGCAGATACGCGAATTGCTCGACTCCCTTTATCGCGTGGATTCGGGACGAATCCTGGCAACTCTGATCCGCCTGCTCGGAGATCTTGATGTCGCCGAAGAGGCCATGCACGAGGCCTTTGCCGCTGCGCTGGACACGTGGCCTCAGACCGGCGTACCGGATAAGCCGCGCCCCTGGCTCATTTCAACCGCGCGCTTCAAAGCTATAGACGGGATGCGCCGGCGCGCGCGCTTCGACAGCGCGCAGAAAGACCTCGCGCTCTACCTCGAGGCGCGCATCAATGAGGCTGCTCACGAGGATGAGGAAATCGAAGACGATCGCCTCCGCCTCATCTTTACCTGCTGCCATCCGGCTCTGCCGCCGGAAGCGCGCGTCGCGCTCACCTTGCGTGAGGTGTGCGGGCTCACAACCGAGGAAATCGCAAAGGCCTTCCTCATCACTTCGGGTTCGCAGGCGCAGCGCATTGTGCGCGCAAAGGCAAAGATTCGAGAGACACCGATTCCGTACGAGGTGCCGACGCCCGAGGAATTGCCCGAGCGACTCGGCGCGGTGCTTCAGGTCATCTATCTCGTCTTCAACGAGGGTTATTCGGCTGCGGCGGGAGCGGAGGTAACGCGGGCCGAGCTGACCGGCGAGGCGATTCGACTGGGCCGGTTGCTGACCGAACTCCTGCCAGAGCCGGAAGTGATCGGGCTGCTTTCCCTCATGTTGCTGCAGGAATCCCGTCGCGCCGCGAGAACATCGCCAACCGGAGAGCTGATTTTGCTGGAGCATCAAGACCGTTCACTCTGGAACCGGGAGCAGATCGCGGAGGGAGTGGCGTTGCTGGCGAAGGCTCTGCAGTCCCGCCGCTTCGGCTCTTACGCACTGCAGGCTGCGATTGCGGCCGTTCATGCGCAGGCCGAATCGGTCGCTGTGACCGACTGGCGGCAGATTGTTGCACTTTACGACCAATTGGTGCGGATTCAACCTTCGCCAGTCGTTGAGCTAAACCGTGCCGTAGCCATTGCTATGCGCGATGGCCCGGAGGCCGGTCTGACGCATATCGACGCGGTGTTGGAACATGGCGAACTGGCGAATTATTACCTGGCGCATTCAGCCCGCGCAGATATGTGCCGCAGGTTGGGCAGGACAACTGAGGCCCGGGCGTCTTATGAGAAGGCGCTGGCGCTGACCCAACAGGAACCTGAGCGGCAATTCCTGCAAGAGCGAATTCGGCAGCTGAAATAAAAAATCGCGGAAGGAGCATTTTTTTTTGGCGCTTTGTCGAATTCCAGTCTGGCCGTTCGACTATAGCGTGAAGGCAGGGCAATCGGCCTGTCCGAAGATCGTTGCAAGAACCCAAAGGAGATTTCGCAATGCGATTCATGGTCATCGTCAAAGCAACCCCAGAGTCAGAAAAGGAAGGCGCCCTTCCCGATCCGCAGCTCATGGCCGAGATGAGTAAGTTCAACAAAGAGCTCATGGACGCTGGCGTCGTGCTCGCCATGGATGGCCTCCATCCCAGCTCCAAAGGCGCACGCGTCAAATTTTCCGGCAAGTCTCGTACCGTCGTCGACGGCCCCTTCACCGAGGCCAAGGAGCTCGTCGCCGGCTTCTGGATCTGGCAGGTTAAGTCTCTCGAAGAGGCCATCGAGTGGGCCAAGCGTTGCCCCAATCCCCACACCCGCGACTCCGAAATCGAGATTCGCCAGGTCTTTGAGATGGAAGACTTCGCACCCATCCTGTCCGAAGAGCAAATCCAGTACAAGATAGCGAAACGGGCTGAGCTGCCGAATCAGACCTTCAACAAATAGCCACTCTTGCATCCACGGATTGAAGCTGGTGTGGTCGGTAGCAGTATCCGCTACCGATCCACATCAGGTCTCCATCGCACCATCGAAGCCGTACGGAGCATCGAGGCTGCGCCGATATCGCTGCACGCAATAATTCGGCGGTCACGGATAGCCCATGCTCAAGAGGGAAAACAATGCGGAAAAAGAAGATTCACGCAATCGCAATCAAAAGCTTCGCGCTGCTCGTTGCGCTCGCTATGGCTTGCCGGGCGAGGTCACAGGATGCCGCGGCTACGTACACGAAGATGGCCCCGGTCGACCAATACCTCATGACGGATCGGGCGGCGGAGATAGCCCTGGCGCGAAGTGCGGCACCGGAGTCCGTTACACGCGATGCAGAGGTGCGGGTTCTTGGACGCCATGGTTTCGAAACAGCGGTCAAAGGCAAAAACGGTTTCGTGTGCATTGTGGGGCGTGGGTGGACGTCGGCACCTGACGCTGACTTTTGGAATCCGAAGGTGCGGGTGCCGATGTGTGTGAATGCGTCAGCCGCACGTTCCTACCTCTTGCGCTTCACTAAAGAGACCGAGTGGGGCCTGGCGGGGCGTACGCAAGCTCAGATGACCGAGGCCATTACCGCTGCCATCAAGAAAAAAGAGTTCCAGCCGATGGAACCCGGAGCGATGTGCTACATGATGGGCAAGGAAGGATACGGCGGCGACAGCGTCCCCCACTGGCCCTCCCACCTGATGTTTTTCTACTCGGACACCGACCCTGCAATCTGGGGCGCGAATCTGCCGGGTTCGCCCGTCATTGCGGTTGCTGATCCCACCGAGCACCTGACGGAGTTCGTCATTCCTGTGCAACGGTGGTCAGACGGAACGGAAGTTCGCGAAGGCTCCGTCGCCGAGCATCATCATTAGCGCCTGGCTGACAACAGAACGATGAGCTGCGGCTCTCTGACTTACAGCAAACAAGGAGGAATCGATGAAATACCTCTGTTTGGGATACCTCGAGCCAGGAAAATTCGAAGGGATGACCGACGACGAGCGAAACGCTGTGCTCGATGATTGCTTTGAGTACAACGACCATCTGCGCGCCAACGGACATCTTGTTGCCGAAGTGCCTCTTCAGCCTCCGCGGACGGCGGTGACCCTGTGCTGGAAGGATGGCAAAGTCGCGACGACCGACGGCCCCTATGCGGAAACCAAGGAACAGGTCGGCGGCCTTCAAGTCCTTGAAGCGCGAGACCTCAATCACGCCATTCAGCTCGTCTCACAGCTTCCCGGCTTCAAGTATGGACTTGGACCGATTGAGATACGGCCGGTTGCGGATATGAACGAAATGATGAAGGAGAGCGAGCAGCGGCGGCGAAAGCATCAACACCAACTCTCCTGACATCTCCTGTCAGTAGCCTCTCGTATCCTATAGAGATGGACTTCCAGCTCCACACGGACTACAAGCCACAGGGCGACCAGCCTACCGCCATTCGCGAACTCGTCTCCGGCATTCACGCCGGCGAGAAGGATCAGACCCTCCTCGGCGTCACCGGCTCCGGCAAGACCTTCACCATGGCCAAGGTCATCGCCGAGCTCAACCGCCCCGCGCTCATCCTCGCCCACAACAAAACACTCGCCGCGCAGCTCTATCACGAGTTCAAGCAGTTCTTCCCCACCAACGCCGTCGAGTACTTCGTCTCCTACTACGACTACTACCAGCCCGAAGCCTACATTCCCTCCGGCGACCTCTACATCGAAAAAGAATCCACCATCAACGACGAGCTCGACAAGCTTCGCCTCTCCGCCACGCGCTCCCTCTTTGAACGCCGCGACGTCATCATCGTCTCCTCCGTCTCCTGCATCTACGGCCTCGGCTCGCCCGAAGCCTACTACGGCATGCTCATGCTCCTCGAGAAAGGACAGAAGCTCAAGCGCGAGGACATCACCCGCCGCCTCGTCGAAATCCTCTACGAGCGCAACGACGTCGACTTCCGCCGCGGCACCTTCCGCGTCCGCGGAGACATCATCGAGGTCTACCCCACCTACGACGAGAACGCCTACCGCATCGAGCTCTTCGGCGACGAGATCGATTCCCTCTCGCAGATCGATCCGCTCTTCGGCACCGTCCGCCAGAAATATTCGCGCCTCCCCATCTACCCAAAATCGCATTATGTAGTCCAGCCCGAGCGCAAATCCACCGCCATCAACTCCATCGTCGCCGAGCTCACCGACTGGGAAGCGCAGCTCGAAAAGGAAGGCCGCTTAGTCGAGTCCCAGCGCATCCACCAGCGCACGCGCTTCGACCTCGAGATGATTAAATCCGTCGGCTACTGCCACGGCATCGAAAACTACTCGCGTCACTTCTCCGGCCGTCTTCCCGGCGAGCCACCCCCAACCCTCCTCGACTACTTCCCCCGCGACTTCATGACCTTCATCGACGAGTCCCACGTCTCCGTCCCGCAGCTCCACGGCATGTGGCACGGCGACCGCTCGCGCAAACAAAACCTCGTCGACTATGGATTCAGGCTTCCGTCGGCGATGGACAACCGCCCGCTCCGCTTCGAAGAGTGGGAGTCCCGCATCGGCCAGACCATCTACGTCTCCGCCACCCCCGGCCCCTATGAGCTCACCAAATCCGCCGGCGTCGTCGTCGAGCAGATCATCCGCCCCACCGGCCTCGTAGACCCGCAAGTAGAAATCCGCCCCATCAAAGGCCAGATCGACGACCTCCTCGCCGAGATCCGCGACCGCGCCGCCATCAACCAGCGCGTCCTCGTCACCACCCTCACCAAGCGCATGGCCGAAGACCTCGCCAACTACTACTCCGAGGTCGGCGTCCGCTGCCGCTACATGCACTCCGAGATCGAAACCCTCGAGCGCATCCGTCTCCTCCGCGACCTCCGCCGCGGCGAGTACGACGTCCTCATCGGCATCAACCTCCTCCGCGAAGGCCTCGATTTACCAGAGGTGTCGCTTGTTGCGATATTGGATGCCGACAAAGAAGGATTCCTACGTTCCCAGGGCTCCCTCATCCAGACCATCGGCCGCGCCGCCCGCCACCTCGAAGGCCGCGCCATCCTCTACGCCGACAAGATGACCGACTCCATGCAGCGCGCCATCGACGAAACCAATCGTCGCCGCGAAAAGCAGGAACTCTACAACGAAGAAAACGGAATCCAGCCCACCACCATCATCCGCGCCATCAACGACTCCCTCGCCACCATCCTCAAGGCCGAATACGCCGACCTCACCGACGAAGCTCTCCCCGCACCGCCTGAAGAGTCACCTTCAACACCCAGGCCGAGCCTCGACACTTACATCGCCAAACTAGAAACCGAAATGCGCGAATCCGCCAAAAAATTCGAATTCGAACGCGCCGCCACCCTCCGCGACCAAATCAAAGACTTGCGCACCAAAGAATTCCTGTTCAGCTGAACAGATGCAGTGCGAAGGTGATGAACATGACACCAGACGTCTAATGACGAATAATCAATGCGTTAAATGAGTGATGCCCAGAAGCTGGCAGAGCAATTCTCGCAACGGCCGCAGTGATATCTGATGTATCAGTCTGCCTTACAGCGATGCATCATGCGCGTCGGCCGCTGATGTTGCCGTAACTCAAGAATCCATGTTACAGACTACCTTGAATATGAGCCAAGAATTCCTCGCACTTCTGGCTCCGCAGAATAACGAAGGCACGGTCCGCTCCGAGACAGCATCCACGAATTGATTCCGATGGGGCGCTCAGCCGAACCGATTGCGAATGGTGCTAGAACAGGATGGCATCATACCGCTGCCGGAGTACCTCGGGTTCAAATCAACTCTCCTATCCTGCACTGAAACGGTTTTGTTCTGAGAGATGGCTCGAGAACCGACTGCTTGCCATCAATGATGACCGAAGTTGTCCTGCCGGCAATGGGTGCCATAAGCGAGTACACGAGTTGAACGTTTCAAGACGCATGCATACGTTCACGACGCGAGAGATGTTTGCATCTCGGCGAGAAAGTCGAGATGCGATGGTCGACGGGCTAGCCAAATCGACGTTTCGCCCTCGAAGCGAGCGCTCGCGATTGGTCTCATGGTCACCCACAATTGACGGTCGCCGCAAGCGTTCGGTGTGCCCTCATCCGTACGCGCAACGACGGGTGGGGACGATGATCTCGACTACCATCTCGAATCACGGCTATCCCAAACCGAAACCATAGAATCCCCTCAGGCCATGGATCCAACCGAAGCAATACCAGACCTTCGGCTACGATCACTTCATCACCTTCAGTTGTTACCGTCGTCTCATACCTCCACGAGACCTGCCCGAATCACCTTCCTCGAAGAACTCGAAAAACTCCGCACCACCCATAGTTCCACGTCTTCGGTTACGTCCTCAGCTCGAGCACGATTCACATTCTTGTCTCGGAACCTAACCCACTATTTCGCCACCACTCTCAACGTCCGCAACCGAAACCTCGCAGCGGCTCAAAGCCGACCCAAACAGTTCTGGCAGCGTCGCTATTTGACTTCAACGTCCTCACCAACCGAAATTCTCGAAAAACTTCGCTACATCCACCGCAATGGTCGAACGCGGGCATCGGAAGACCGGTGTAGACTACCACAACTGGCCACAAGCCACGGATCCGTCAATCTGGACCTGGGACGGGCAAGCGGTGGCCCACGGTCAGCGTCCGTAAGAACTAACAAGCATTTCACCGTTCGGGTGCCCCATCATCGCGGTCATCACTCGCAAGAAGAGATGGGGCATGGCCCCGCACCACTCTCCGCATGCCGAGCAGTCTCAAGCCGAGCGGACGTTCTTTGTCCGATGGGATCGAAGCGCTACCCACCTTCGGCCCCGACCACTCGTACCTCAGCTGCTACCGCCGCCTCCACTTCCGCAACAACCGCACTCAACACGCAATGAAAGCTACGCGCGCGCAAACCGCCGTCGCAGGACGCCGCCCAATCCCAGCACTCCAGTCCCCAGAAGCGCAATCGAGGAGGGCTCCGGTGTTGCCGGCACAGCAGGGTCGAAACCCAGATCGACAATCAACTGCTCGCCTGGGGTGACGGTGTTCCCTTCCAGATTGATGAACACCTCGTCCCCCGTAAACGACGCCACTCCCCCTGCAAAGGCGAAGCCAGGCCTGAACGTAGCGCTCGTGATGCCCGGGTCGGTGGTGATATCCGTGAACTCCAATCCGTTGAACGCCGCTGTGTTGAAACCCTCCGGCTGAGTGGCTGTCAAGGTGATCGTATCCTGAGTAATAGTGAAGGAAAGAACACCAGGATACGTTCCGGTGTCAGGCACCGCGTAGTTCCCTAAATCCAGGACGCTGGTAGTGGAGGTTGGGAAGGCGACCACAACGTGGATGCTGTCGCCCAGTAGATCGGCGTGAGCCGCTAAGGGAGCCGAAAGAGCACCTGCCGCAAGGACGCAGAACGCACTCGAAAAGATAAAGAACTTTTTGATATTCACGGACCTGCACCTCATCGACGCGATTGAACTGCGTAATGGCTCGGCGCGGAGGAGCGGACGGAGCCGGATGGATGACAGTTGCATGCCATTCGGGCTCATTCAAGCCGCAAGACGCGGAACGGCACAGATACCTCATATTGCCGTCTATTACTGCCCGAGTGCCCCATTCATCGCGATGAGTGGGGTATGCCCCCGCCTATCTCTGCATGCCGAGCATCCGGCAAATGGGCCCGAATTTCATCTTCAACCTGGGACCACACACGCGGATCGCAGCCCATCGCGTTATGCGTCTTCAGAAAGTGGCGATCAACCCAGGGAAGAGCAAGACACCCAACCGGCTGCTCCGTATATTCGAACTCATAACTTCCGGTAATCTTCGTCCGGTGTGAATCCTCCACGTGAAGCGCCGGGCATCCGTGCACGAGCCCGCGAGTCTGATAGAAGTCCGTTGCCTCCGCAACATTTGCCGGAATCACACAGCTGTGCCCCAATCCCCGATTAACGCTGTCGATTTGAATCGTCAGCAGCACGGGAACGCCCACTCTATCCAGATCCTTGGCGAGTCTTAAGACCGCCGATCCGCCCCAGCTGTGACCGAAAAGAATAATCCTCGCATTTTGCTTCTCCTGCGCAGAGAGATGTCCATCTCCATCAGTATCCAGCCATCGGAGGATCTGCTCTCGAGCCGCCACCGTTCGTCTGTTTTCATACACCGCTGCATGGAACGCTGGAACGGTCTCCTTAGACAGCCGCTGAATGATCTGCACCTCTGGATGCCGGCTGTCGTCATTCTTCACAAATCCACCGACGAAACCGATCACAACAGTTGAGGAATGGGCAGAATCCTTTGAAGGTATTGCAGGAGTCTGGGCGAATGCCGCGGCCGCAATCATCGCCAGAAGCATGGCCCCTCCCAGAACGGAGATCGGACCTGGCCGCCCGCTGTTTTCCCTATGCCGACTGCAACTGCCTTCGTGATCGTGGTTCATCAACCTCTAATACTCGTGGAAGGAATAACATTCCTTCCACTGTCTAAACTGCTGTAGGCGGTGGCCCACTCATCCCCTGAATCGCCACACTTGGGTGCCCCATTCATCCCGGCATCCTCGCGATGCGTGGGGTATGCCCTCGACGACCGCGATGATGAACATTCCGTCACGAAATTAGTCGCGCTTTTTCCTTGACCCAGTAGCATCTTCGCCATACGATTCTCGCCATCTCCCACGCAGAGCATTCCTTCTTCATCGGCGGAGCGCCGCAATGAAATGTGTTTCTCTGCGACCAGCACCCCTTCTCCTCGCGCCTCTCATGGCAATCGCCGCGTGCGGTGGCGGTGGCGGCGCCAACGCCGGCCCTGCACCCAGTTACACCATAACCGTCTCGCCGCAGCCCGCATCCATCCCGGCCAATGGCCAGGTCACATTCACTGCCACAACAACCCCTCCCGGTGGTCAAGTCTTTTGGGGGATCGTGGATCAGGGTAACGGCGTAAATCTGGGCTCTCCCACCACCCAGATCGGAGGCAGCTTCACCTACACTGCGCCTCCGACACCGCCCGTATCCGACGGTTTCGGGGTTAACCCGGGCAGCGTTGCTGTGCGCGCCTCCATTCCCTCTGCAGGCAGCTCGACGACCCAGTTCAACGTTGTCATCACCGCACCCAGCATCACCACCGGTTTTTTCAATACCTCCTCCAGCACCGTGGCATTGGGCAAAACGCTTGGTATTACTGCTTACGCTGTCGGCAGCATGAACGGCGCCATCACCATGCAGGTGAATGGGACAACCGGCGGCTCGGCGACCTACGGCACGATCACGCCTTTACCGAATGCAGTCTACTTCGGGGAATACACCTACACCGCGCCCTCTGCGATGCCCATAACCGGCAACACCGTGACAATCACTGTAATTTCGCAGGCCGATCCCACCAAGACCTCCTCCATGACCATTACTCTTACGTCCTCGTAGAGCGGGTGGAGTGAAGGGCGGGTGGCCCAGTGATCCCCTGACCACACATTCCGGGTGCCCCATTCATCGCGGCATCATCGCGATGAGTGAGGGTCTTCCCCTTAGATCACGCCAAACACGAAAGAGCGCCGCGTCCGCGGAGCCTCTAAAGTCCTCCGGACGGTTACGCTCAATAGCCCTTATCTCCATATAATCAGCAGCGCAATTCAGGAGGGTACCGGTGTCACTCCCAACGCGCAGTCTTATTGGCCTGCTTCTATTGGCTCTTGCAGGTCCTGTTTCGGCCTTTGCGGCCGATGCCTGCTCAACCATAGGACCGAACGATATCGCGAAAGCAACAGGTATCACTGTCAGTGCAGGAGATCCCGGCAAACCCATTCCCGGTGTCCAGAGCCGTTGCACGTGGATTGGCAGCGACGGTACCAAGGTCATCCTCACCCTTACAGACACAGACCATGCGAAGCTTACAATCCAGGCCCAGCAGCAGTCCGGTGGAAGTGCCGTTTCGGGAGTAGGATCGGAGGCCGTCGGAGTCAAGGGCGCCGGCTTCACGGGAGGCGGCTACATCATCACCGCCCTCGACTCCAAAGGAGGATTCGGCGTCAGCATTCTCGGCAAGGCTGGAAACCAGGAGAGCACCACAGCGCTGGCAAAGCTCGTCGCAACCAAACGTTGAGAGAGTAATAAGCGGTCGCCCAACACTATCGGGTAGGTGGCCCACCCATCCCCTGACTCACCGCATACTGGGTGCCCCATTCATCGCGGCCTCATCGCGATGGGTGGGGTATGCCCTCGCCCGAGGCCACTCCCCTTGCGGACGATCCCAACGTAGCCCCATCCTCCCAACGAACCCGCGATGAAACACCTGGATTGCGCGATCATCGAAGCGCGGCCAGGCGAAATCCTCAGAAATCGTCCATTTCCACATTTCTTAGTGACATACAAATGAATGTTCCACGCGGAACACTCCTGTTCCACGCCCTCAGGTAATAGTTATGTCGTCAGACCAACAGTTCGGCCCTTCCGTACATCCGACAGCCTGAGGTCAAATAACTTGTTCAAGAAAACTCTCTCCACGTGCATCCTTCTCGGCGTCTGTTGCGCGCCGCTCGCTGCCGTCGCCCAGCAGGACTACCATCATGACGCTCAACAGCAGGGCGACCGTCACGACGCGCAGCAGTACGGCGACCGTCACGACGATCATGGACAGCAGCAGTATGTCGAGCACAAGGAATGGAAGCACGGCTACCACATGAATCACGACGACTGGAACCGCGGGCAGCCCGTCGAGTACCGCACCTACCACCTTCAGCAGCCGCGTTCAGGCTATGAGTGGCGCCAGGTTGACGGCCACTATGTCATGGCCAATCCCCACACCGGTGTTATCGCTTCGGTCGTCGTCACCTCCAGATCTCATTAAGCCGACGTCACCAACGATTACCGAGACCCACGCCGTATCTCGCGCGTGGGTCTTCGTGTCTCTGGAGCATGAGCAAAGGCCGGGCGGATGGCCCACTCATCCCTGACCACGACATCTACTGACCTGAATGCCATCCGTAATAAAATTCCCTTATGACCGACGTACCGTTGAAGCCCACCCCCACGCGTAAGACCGGCCTCAGCCCGAAAGAACAGAAGCTCCAGGCACTGCGTGAAAAGCTTGCCAACGCCTCTGCCGGCGCGAAGCCCGGTGCAGCCAAAGACAACGGCTCCGCAGGCTTCCATGGCAAGTCCACCACCGCCGGCAGGAAGACCGCCTTCCAGCGCAAAGCCACCTAGCCGGGTGCCCCATCTTCGCGACGGCCGGGGTCCCCGGCGAGCTCGCTCGCAGGGGTGGGGCTTCACCGTCGCTAAGGTGGGCGCCGCTCTGCCGAAGGCTCTCGTGAAGTCCGCAGGACGCACCGACCGAATTGCCTTCCTCTATTGAGGCGGCGGCACCGCCGGCACCAGCCCATGCCGCATCATCACCTCTGCCGCCCGCTTCGGGTCCGGAGGGCCGCCACCCGACATTAGCTCTCTCATATCCCTGAAGAACGGCGCCCCGAAAACCCCCGGCGTGATCACCACCAGAACCTTCGCTGTCTCTTCAAACGGGTTCTCGAACGCATGCACCATCCCGCGCGGAATATGCACCGTCTCCCCCGGCCTCACATCCATCGCTTGTCCGTCGCGGATCATCCTTAGCCTGCCCGCCATGCAGTACGCCGTCTCGTCGAACCCCACATGATGATGCGGAATCGGCATCGCGCCACCCGGCGTTACCTCCATCTCAAACATCGTCAGCGACGCCCCGCTTCCCTGCCCATCAATTAATATCCTCAGCAAAATCCTGGGCAACTGAATCTCTTCCACTTTCACCACAGCATCCGCCATCAAAGCACCTCGCGCCCAACCATATATCACTACACCCTCGTTCCATCTCACTTCAACGCATCCTGGCTCAGCACAACAGCACCCACCCTCCCCGCATCTCACCTCCTGATACCGTGAACGCCTTCTGCCCAGCGGCTTCCGCTGTGACAAAAGGCTTCGCACAACGGCTGGATCATCCTTGCACGTTCGTCCCCTCAGGGAGTGCGCGGATCCAGCCATTTTTATGAGGTGATTCAATGTCCACGATCTACCAGCCGCTCCGGACGGCTATTGCCGGCTGCGCACTTCTTCTCCTCTGCGGAGCCCCCGTCGCCGTCAGAGCCCAAAGCACGCAGGACCAAAGTTCCTCTCAAACCGCGCCCGACAACTCCGCGCGCAACAAGGACCACAGCACCACTGCGACCGCCGATCAGCAGTCTGCACACAAGTCCGACACCGATATCACTCGCGACATCCGGCGATCGATTGTCTCTGATAAGTCCCTTTCCACCTACGCGCACAACGTCAAGATCATCACGCAGAAAGGCGCCGTGACGCTTAAAGGACCTGTGAACTCCGCAGAGGAGAAGCAGACCATCGCCGCCAAGGCAGCCGAGGTCGCAGGTGGTTCTGACAAGGTCACCGATCAGCTCACCGTCAAGCAGTAATCACGACGGCCGATTCACGCAATAACAATTGTTTCCACTCAGGAGTTTTCCATGGCAGGCAAAAATACAGCAGCATTCGCAATCTTCCCCACCCGTGCAGCAGCGGAATCCGCAGTTGACCGTCTCATCGCAGCAGGCTTTTCCAATCAGGATGTTTCGGTCCTCATGGCCGACAACGACAGCGCTCGTGAGTTCGCAACCGAGAAGAACACCAAGGCCCCCGAAGGCACAGCCACCGGCGTTGGAGTCGGCGGAGTCGTCGGCGGCACGCTCGGCCTCCTCGCAGGCATTGGCGCACTCGCCATCCCCGGCGTCGGTCCTCTCATCGCCGCGGGCCCCATCATGGGCGCACTTGCCGGCCTCGGCGTTGGCGGTGCAGTCGGCGGAATCGTTGGAGCGCTCGTCGGTATGGGCATTCCCGAATACGAAGCCAAGCGCTACGAAGGCCGCGTCAAGGATGGCGGCATCCTCGTCTCCGTCCACTGCGACACCTCCGAGGAGATCTCGCGCGCCAAAGACGTCCTCAAGCAGGCCGGCGGCGAAGACATCGCCTCCTCCGGCGAGAAGGCCGTCAGCACCCACACCGCGAACACCGACACACTCTACAACGACGGCGACCGCGTCGTCGCCGACCGCACCGTCACCGACGACGAACTCGTCGGCGAACGCAGAATCCGCTAAGACACTCCAAAAGGAAAGAGGCGGAGCCAACTGGCTCCGCCTCTCTGCTTATCTCGGCTGATCCACAACCGGTCATGTCGAAGCAGTCCCGGTTGTGTCGACAACCTTAGAAGGTGTAGCCAACGTACATTCGAAACGTGGGAGTTTCGCCGGCCCACAGGTTTGTCTTCATCTCGACGAACATTTTGTTCCTTTGTGCGCCCGCAAAGATGTTAAGGCCGGTGCTGTACTGGAAATCGCTGAAACTGGTTTCACCGTTGCTGGCGGCCCGATTAACGAAGTTGAACGATGGACCCATACCGAGGTACGGAATCCATCCACTCTTCGACTTGTTGAAGTGGAAGGCCGCATCACCATTCACCGCATACATGTCCGTCAACTCTCCGAAGCCAAATTCCAGGTTTGGCTGGAACATCAGGCGCGAACTGAAGAACGGACCGAACCGTGCTTCGGGGCCGAACATAAACAGTTCGGGATCAAGGCCAAAACCAATGCGTCCGCCAATGTGCCATTTGCGGGCTCCCTGTTCAAGCTTCAGTGATGTTTCATTCACCGGAGCACCGGGCGTGCCTTGAGCTCCCGTTCCGCCGTGAGGCTCGGTGGCGGAGGCGTGAACCGTGGTGGTGGAGCTGGGGGCGGCGGCCTGGGTGCTGGGAGCGGCCTGGGTGCTGGGAGCAGCCTGGCTGCTTGGAGCGGCCTGAGTGCTGGGGGCGGCCTGGGTGGTGCCGGCGACGTTAGCCTGGCCGGGTTGGACCACAGTGACGCCGTCGGCCACCCGCGTTCCAGTCGGGCCCGGCAAACTACCCTGGACGCGAACCCGGACATCTGCCTTGACCGAATCGTTGGGGACAACGTTGGGGCCGTAGGTAAACAGATGAAACCGGTTTTCGTCCGTGCGAACGACCAGAGTGTCCGGAGTCGTGGAAACTACAGTGCCTTCGATGATGTGGAACACATTGACGTCATCGGCCACTCGAGTGCCATCGGCGTCCGCCTCACCACCGTGGACGCGAACCCGGGCATTTACCGTGATCGCTTCGTTGTGGACCAGGCTGCCGGTATAGGTGAACAGATGATACTGGTTATCGTCCGATCGAATGACGAGAGTATCGGGAGTCGTGGATATCACAACTCCTTCGACCACATGCTCGTTTCCTTGCGCCTGGGCCGAAGGCGCATCCGGAGGACTCGGTTGAGCCTGAACTGTTACGGCCAAGGCAGCGGATACGCACAGAGTAGAGAGAACGCGCAGAACATGGCCTCGCATAAGTTTTCTCCTTGTCATTAGCCCTATGTGGATGTAAAGAGACAAACACGGAACCTGAATTCTGATAAATCCATCAGGTTCGGCTCATAACGCGCCTGCTTGCCCTCTAAGGTGGAAGTGGTAGCGGCAGGTCTTGCTGGTTGATTCCTGCCTTGGTCGCCTTGAACCGCTTCCTTCCTATCCGCCGGGAGTGCACGGGATCCGACCGGTTGAATTTGGGTCGTTGCCCGCTAAAAATTCCTTGTCGCTCATCGGAATCTGTTCCTCCTAGGTGCGCAAACTATCAACCGAGGCGGTTTGCCACAACTGTCGCTTGTAACAGAGGGATAGCGGTGGGTGACCCACCCGTAGAGCGGAGCCTGGGACTTCATCACCGTCAGTTGTTATCGACGTCTTCCCCACCTCGACAACGATGCCGCACGAACGACCTTCCTCAATGTGCTCGAAAGACGTTTTGAAACACGAAACGTCGCAACGGCTCAAGAACGACCGAAAGTGACCGCCATTGGCTAACAGGCGAAGAGGGAGAGGTCGAAATCGAATCCCAAGGACGTTGACGAGGCGCGAAAAATCCAAGCCCACTCATCGCGATGAAGCTGCGATGAATGGGGCCCCCTGCCCACATCCCTCTTGATTCACCCGCACTCCCTTACCTGCGGGGGCGCGGAAAACTCACCGTCATCAGCCGCGGTCCGATCATCTTCGGACCGATCAAACCCAGCACGCGGTCGATCGACTCCTCCGTGCGCACACCAGTGACATGCGTTGCTCGCAAGCCCTTTGCAATCATGTTGCAGATCTCAAAACGAGTGTTGCCATGGGACAGCGCAAGATGAATCTTGTCAGAACGCACAGGATCTCCAGTCGTGCAGGTGGATGCAGCGTGTGCTTCGGAACTCATTTTTGAAATTTTGAATGAGAGAAGGAGGCCTAGTCCTAAGACTACGCCCCTTTCCTGCATCGTGCCGAACCATCTCTAACGGGATTTCTCCGGGGAATTTTGTCGGGCGTACTGGCTGCCCGAAGTGAAGCGAAGCCCAATGCAACAACATCCAATGGGTGTTCAGCGGGGATATCATTTCAGCCGGAAATCCCCACAACTTTGGAGGTGACGATGCCGGCCGTGGAGATGCAGCTCTTACAAGCTGAGGTGACCGAACGCAAAGTCCGTTTGGAAGCCGCGGTAGCGCTCGTTCCACACGATGACAACCTCAAGTCGCTTCTCCGCGATGTCGATTCCGCGCTGGAACGAATGGCTCACGGGACGTATGGCCTTTGCGACGTGTGTCACGACCCCATCGAGAAGGACCGCCTGAGTTCAAATCCGCTCGTTCGATACTGCCTTGATCACCTGAACAAAGCCGAGCGCGACGCACTCCAACGAGACCTCGACCTGGCCTCTCAGCTTCAGAGCAAACTGCTGCCGCCGGCCAAAATGTGCGCCTGCGGTTGGGACACCAGTTATCACTACGCTCCTCTTGGCGCGGTCAGCGGCGATTACTGCGATCTCATCGAGCACAACGGCTCTCTCTTCTTCTTCCTGGGCGATGTCTCCGGAAAGGGCATCTCCGCATCTCTGCTGATGACGCAGATTCACACGCTCTTTCGCAACTTCCTCACCATGGGAATTCCCCTGAGCCTGGTCGTCGCCCACGTCAACCGGTCAATCTGCGAAAAGGCTCTGACAGGGCATTACGTGACGATCGTATGCGGACAAGCGAACCCCAACGGTGAGGTGGAAATCTACAACGCCGGTCATCCATCCGTTATCGTTACAAACCGCGAGGACGTCCTGCTTCTCGAGTCGACCGGTGTGCCCCTGGGCCTCTTCCAGGAAGCGAATCCACCCGCAACGAAATTACAACTCGAGACTGGGGACACGATCTTTCTGTACACGGATGGCTTATCGGAGGCCTGCTGCCAGGAGGACGAGTACGGTGTCGATCGCCTCACACAGCTGATGGGAAAGCACCGGCGTTTGAGCCCAACAGATTTGGTCTCGGTCTGCCTGAATGATCTCGCCGAGTTCACGGGAACAACCCCTCGCTCCGACGATCTGACCCTGTTAGCTATCCAACGGACTGGTGTTGCGTAAAGAAAATCGCCTTCGGCCCGCTGAAGATCCCTGTTAGATATCGACCGAACCACAAGGCTGCCGCAGGCGACATCGCCCGGCAGCCTTTCCCTTGCTCTGTCGGCGAGCAGGCCACTCCAAGCCACGAATCATCCTTTATTCCTCACCAGCCCACGCAACCCGATACTTTTCCCCAGCGCTGTGCCATACTGCTCCCGGCCGAATTTTGCCCTCCGCGCCGTCGCGGCCACTGGGCTACAGCACGTGGGGAAACAACATGCTCAAATCGGCACTCGCGCTCTGGCTGTTCCTCCTGGCCATCCCGCTCCATCAGCAACCCTCCGCCGACGCGCCCAAACCCGCCGACGCACCCATCCCTGCTGCCGACGCCGCGAAGGTTAATCCCGTCAAAGCCACTCCCGCCTCGCTCGCGAAGGCGCGCAAAACGTACGGCTACGACTGCGCCATGTGTCACGGCGCCACCGGCAACGGCAAAGGCGACATCTCCGCCGGCATGAACCTCAAGGACTACACCGACCCCGCCGCACTCCACGACCTCAGCGACGGCCAACTCTTCTACATCATTCAGAACGGCCGCGGCCAGATGCCCCCAGAAGCCGGTCGCCAGAACGAGCAGGAGATCTGGAACATGGTCATCCTCGTCCGCTCCTTCTCCCATAAATAACCCATTGCCTTCCATCTCCGGCTGCGCAATGTAAATTTCTCTTGTTCTAAAGAAATCCGTTCAACACGACACACAATCACCGTCGATCGGTTTATGCAGAGCTGGTCGTTACCACTCATGCGCTTGAGAGAGCGTCGCCATCCGAGCGTCGCATTCCCCGCAAAGATATGCACACATCGAAGCCGCGCGAGCGAGGGATTGCCCATCGCGCCGCGTTACTCCCAGCGGATAGGATTCTCTCGATGCGGGCCCTCCCTCCCACCCAGAAAGGAAATAGTCATGCCGGTTCAGAACCCTAAGGAACTTTTTGTTCAACTGCTGAGTGATCTCCGCCAGAGCACCGAACGGAGCACAAAGTTCTACCAGGAATTGAGTCAACTCGCAGCCGATCCGGATATCAAAGAATCGCTCGAAGCTCGCGCTTTCATCACCGACAAAGACCTTGCCACTCTCGATCAGGTCTTCAAGATCATTGGACAAAAACCCGTCGCGACCAATTCGCGTCTCCAGGAAACCTTCATCGAGGACTTCCGCAAAGAACTCGCCGAGATCCAAAATCCGAGAGCGAAAGCACTCTTCGTCATGATGAAGGCCAACCACCTTACTCACTTCCGTCTCGCCGAGTACGGTGTTCTCGTCGCCGCAGCGGATATCACCGGCAACCACGCCGTAGCCGGACTCCTCGAGAGCTGCATGGCCGACAAACTCGCGTTCGTCGAAAGGAATCGTCGCGCCATCCGCAATCGCCTGGAAACGAGAATAGCGGAAAGACTCGCAGCCTAAGTACGCGAGTCTGAATCCATCCAACCCAAGACAACAGACATGTGGGGAGGGTTCACCCTCCCCACATGCCTCACTCGCTGCCTGAAACATTCACGGACGCACAGCCGGAAGTCCGGACGGGTCCGCCGGATTGATACACGTCGGATGACCGAACCCACCCTTGCTAATTCCCGTCCCTCCATTCGGGTTCGGGGCGATGTCATAGATGATGTTGTCCGGACGTGCGGTATCGCCTGAAACCCCACCCACTCCCGCCAGGTGATCCAGCTTCAGATTGTTCCGCGTGCGCCACGCAATGTCATGGTCCGCGCAGGACGTGTCGCCGCTCACGCCAACCGCACCAATCAGCTTCTTGCCCGGACCATATAGCCCCAGCCCGCCGCCAAACACATTCACTCCGCCAATCTTCTCTCCAACCATCGGATCGTTGAACGTGCCGTAGTTTGACGAAGGCCCCTTGTACGCCACTTCCGTATCCACCGGATTGCTCGCCTGCAAACCATAAAGGCTGCCGCCCGGCTGCACTGCTGAATACAAATTCGCCGTCGACAGCGACAATCCATTCGGCTGCCCAGATCCTGCGCTGCTCGACGAAGCATCCAGGCTGAACGCGTTCGCCGTGTTCGCCTTCTGCGCCGAAATGACTCGGCTCCCCGGCCACTGCGCCCCGCGATTCACTCCCGTGAACGCCACAGCGCACACTACGCCGTCGCGATCCACAATCGTTCCCCACATCTGATTGTTCAGTCCGCTCGATTCCGTAGCCGTCGCCGCAGCCAGCGCCGTCTTCAGTTGCGAGTAGTTCGGAAGGTCCGAGCAATCGTTGTTGCCCTCGCCGCCGTCTCCCGCGTGAACCACACCTGCAGTCGTTGTAATCGCCAAAGTCAAAGCGGCCGTTGCCGCTCCATACAGTATTCGGTGTCGTGACATGTCGACTCCTTATCTCAGAGTTATGAGAACCCGACAAAATTTTGGGGATTGTTGAGACCCAACGAGAATCACAAATCTACGCGCAACCACTCCGCGGCGCAATGAAACGTCGTGAGACGCAGGAAGGTTCAGCCCATGCCCAAGATAATTTGCCAGAAGGAAAGTCACTCTGTTCAACGATCTCTTTAATAGCTACTCGTGCACGCAAAAACATACGATGATTTGCTAACATTCCCATTCCTCCGCGAGGTGAATCCCTTGAGCAAACTAAACCTGCGCATCTTCGATGGAACCCGCAACCCATTCGCAGCCCCGGCTCAATTTCTCATCACCGTCACCGACGGCAATCAAAAGCAACTCGTTCGCGACTACTTCAGCGCGCCAACTCAGGCCTTCGATCTTCCCTTCTACGACAACTTCGGCGACCTCTACTCCGTCGTCGTGTGGGCCGATGGTTATCGACAGGTTGGCTTTGCTCCGGTCAAGCTTTGCGACTCCACACCTGTAACCCTGGACCTGATGCTGATCGCGAAGAATCCAGGTTTCAGCTTCGTCAACGCGCGATGGGACACCGTGATACAGAACTTCCCGTTCTTAGGTGGAGACACCGACGCAGCCACCGCGCAGGCGCGCTATGAAAACCTCCTCGATCAGCAGCCCAAAGTCATCGCCTGCTTTCTCAATCTCGTCGAGGCGATGAGCCAGATCTTCCTCGCGAGCGGAACTCCTCTTAGCTACATCAAACAGATGCGCTGGGATATGGCGCCGCAACAGGACCGCTTCTTCGCTTACTGCGACGCAGAGTTAGTCAATCAGGTACGAGACGCTGCAAGCCATGGCCTCTTCTCGAGAGAGCCTGCCTCTTCCGTCTTTCATCCCGGCGCAACCAACAGTTGGAAGCAGATTCAGTTCGGCGAAGTGAACGTCCAGCTGACATTCCACGAAAACGATCCTGACAGCAAAGTGATCAACGGCGTGAAGTGCGTCACGCTCGAGCCGGACATCGACTACTATCGCGACCTCGGAGCGCACACGATCTTCGAAGTCATTCCCAACGGACTCACCCATTCCCTCACAGATCCCGTCGAGGTCTACGTACTGCGCTGGGTCGCCGGACAACACGCCGGGGTGCCGCAGTTCGCTCCGCTCTACACGCTTACTTCGACAGTTCCCGTAGCATCCAGCACGAACGCGCAAACCTCAACTCAACTCACGCAGAAGCATGCACCCAAACTGAAGCGGCGGTGACCTCGTTTCCGCAGCAACAAAGCCGTCGAAGGTTGTCCATAAGTTACGAAAAGTTCCCGCAAAACCTTTGGTAACAGCCACCTCAACGGGTCTCTCGTTCGCATCCGACTTCAATGGGCATCACGGAGGAGCCGATGCGCAGTCGATGTTATCGAGGTCTCATCACCAGCGTTCTTACACTCGGAGCAGTCTTCACCTCAACCGCAACCGCACAAAAAATGTCCGCGCACGCCCGCGCCAAAGCGCAGGTGGAAACCCGCGACAAGCAGCACCACAACAAGCTCAAGTCCGAAGCCATTCCTACCGCCGGCGGAGCCGTTGCGGGCGGTGTCGTCGCGGGCCCTGCCGGCGCCTTCGCCGGAGCCAAGATGGGCCACACCGTCGGCTCAGCCTTCCACGGCATCAAGAAGCACCACGACATCAAGGAGCAGGAAAAGCGCAACGCCGCACACAGCCGTTACGTCTCGCACCGCCGCAGCCGGACCGCAGTTCGTCGACACACGCTTCAATAGAATCCTCACGCCTCTGTCAGCGCCGCTCTACCCGGAGCCCTGCCTCATGGCAACACGGGCAGCGTTATCGGGCGGGGATAGTCACCACTGGCTGCTCGCTCCCTTTTCTACCGGTATCGGCCATCGTGAACAGTTCCATCAGCTCAGCAAGCGCGCGCTTCGAAGCCAGATCGCCATCGTCAATGAAGAACCATGTGTCGCGGTAGTTCACACTAACGAAGGCATCGCTGGGCTTCGACTTCGAACTGTGGATGCGGATCATCGGAACGACGCCCGGCACATCATGCTCCGTCGTAAAGCCCGGAATCGCCCTGTGCTTTTCCTGGTCCTGCGGCGGAACCTCGACCTGCACGGCTGCGTTCTGCAGCAGTTCATCGATCGAGCGGGTCTGGACGGCAATCTCCCTGTTGTTTGAAGGAAGCGGAGCAGAGACCAGCGAAAACTCGGAGGCGTCGGGATCCAGGCGCAGCAGCCGATGCAACTCGATGATGTCTTCCTGAATCTCGGGTGGAATGTTTGTACTGCGAAGCGTAAGAAGCGTCTTCTGCTGATTCTTGTCGTCGTCTTTGACCACCAGTCTCACCGCATCCGAGGCCTGGATCTTCTCCACCAGTTGCCGCACCCGATGGAACTCCGGGTCGGCAGGCTTGATTCCTTCCAGGCTCACGCTCTGATTTCGCAACCCGTTGATCGACTTCAGCAACGAGAGCATGATCGAGTCGGCGGGAAGCCCATTCTGGATCGCCGAAAACACCACGCTCACCGGCAGAGGCGTGATGAGTGTTCGTATGTAATCGCTTCCCGTCAGCGGCGTATACGTAATCGTTGGGCTGTGGGAATAGCCCACCGAACCTCCCACTGCAGCGTTGCCACTTCCGCTCGTCGGAATGGTGCCACCAGCATTCACGTTTGCAAATATTGTGTAGCTCGCAACGATGTTGCCCACGTCCACAAAGATGGGCGGATCGACATAGCGCAGCTTCACGATGTTGAGCAGCGTCTGCTGCTTCCACGAGTCCGACACGGAGTCACTGTACTCAGCACGATCACGCGGAATCGAATTGGGTCCGATCCTGGGGTGAAGGCAACCGGCGAGAAAGACCGCGAGAACGAAAGACGCCAGACAAAGCAGCCTGCTCATAAGCCCCACCCGGATGCGTCAGGATCGACTCTCTTGCTTCCCTGAATCTAATTGACTTGCTGGAACTATGTCGACTAACGCCGAGCCGCGAAAATATACGGTTGTGCGACTTATTCCGCCGGCACATGCAGCGGCAGCGGCGCTCCCTCAAGCGCAACGAACTTCGCCGGCTGACAGCACGCGCGATCCAGCCTCGCGAGATCGCCGCGCATCTCTGCAGCACCTTCGAGCGCGTTCAGCACGTCCGTCAGAATTGCAGCCGCGCCAGCATCCGCAGGCATCTCGATGCGATAGTGCATCCACTTGCCCTCGCGTCTCGCGCTAACAACGCCGGCATTCCGCAGGTATGCCAGATGACGCGAGACCTTCGGTTGGCTCTGCTGCAATATCTCAACGAAATAGCAGACACAAACCTCGCGCCCGCGCATGAGATTCAACAGACGCAGCCGCATCGGGTCCGAGAGCGCCGCGAACAGACGCACAAGATCGAATCTCTCTCTTCGAGCCATGCGAAGATTTTCACATATACGCCTTGACATATACAAGTCGAGATCAATACATTTGCGTTAACGCATATGTAAGGAGCCCCATGAGCACACGCACCGCGGTCCGCGAAAAGTATGGTTCGATTGCCAACGATGTCGCCACGACGGGAACCGCCGCGTGCTGCAGCCCTCAGCTTCGCTGCTGCGATCCCATCACGAAAAACCTCTACACGACAGAAGAGCAAGGCTCGCTCCCTGAGAAGGCGGTTCTCGCATCACTCGGCTGCGGCAACCCGACGGCGCTGATCGACCTGCGTCCCGGCGAAACCGTACTCGATCTCGGCTCCGGCGGTGGCATCGACGTCCTGCTCTCGGCAAAGCGCGTTGGCCCGACCGGCAAAGCCTACGGCCTCGATATGACCGACGAGATGCTCGAACTCGCGCGCGAAAACCAGCGGCAGGCTGGCGTGACGAATGTTGAATTCCTGAAAGGCCAGATCGAGTACGTTCCACTGCCCGGCAACTCCGTCGATGTGATCATCTCCAACTGCGTCATCAATCTTTCGCCCGACAAGGATCGCGTACTCGCAGAAGCGAATCGCGTTCTTCGTCCCGGCGGCCGCTTCGCGGTTTCGGATGTCGTCGTGCTCGGCGAAGTTCCCGATGAGGTACGCAAGAGCATGCTTCTCTGGGTCGGCTGTATCGCGGGCGCACTGGAGCAGTCGGAGTACCAGCGCAAACTCGAAGCCGCCGGCTTCACTAACATCTCCTTTGAGATCACGCGCACCTACGACATCGAAGACGCACGGCAATTCCTCACCGAATCCGGCGTCGATGTCGACGCCATCGCACCCAGGGTCGAAGGAAAATTCGTCAGCGCATTTGTCCGCGCCACAAAGCCTGAATCGTGCTGCGGTCCGGACTGCTGCGCTCCCACAAGTCAGACGAGCAAATTATGAGCAGACCCTGGAACGTACTCTTCCTCTGCACGGGAAACTCCGCACGCTCCATCATGGCGGAGGCGACGCTCAATCAGCGCGGACGAGGCGCCTTCACCGCGTTCAGTGCGGGCAGTCATCCCTCCGGCAAGGTGCGCCCCGAGGCGCTGGAACAACTACGCAGCGCAAAAATTTCTACTGAAGGTCTCCGCAGCAAATCCTGGGAGGGGTTCGCGAAGCCCGAATCACCGCAGATGGACTTCATCTTCACCGTCTGCGACAACGCGGCCAACGAAGTCTGCCCCATCTGGCCCGGCCATCCGATGACAGCTCACTGGGGAGTTCCCGACCCTGCAACAGCGACCGGAACTCCCGAGCAGATCGCACGCGCATTTCGCGACGCACACTGCCTGCTCGATCGTCGCATTCAGCTATTCGTCTCTCTGCCGCTCTCCACGCTCGACCACATGGCAACCAAGCGAGAGATCGACCGGATCGGTCACGAATGAAGCCGTCCTTGCTTCGACGTTCCGTCTCCGAGTTTCTCGGTTCGGCGATGCTGTTGGCTGCGGTTGTCGGCTCCGGCATCATGGCGGAGCGACTCGCCGCCGGCAACATTGCACTCGCCCTGCTCGCCAACTCCCTTGCAACGGGCGCTGCACTCATCGCCATCATCCTCGCACTCGAATCCATCTCCGGCCCGCACCTCAATCCCGTAGTCACTCTCGCGGACTCGTTCATGGGCGGCCTTCCGTGGAAGGAAGCTCCGCTGTACATCGTCGTTCAGTGCGCCGGCGCAATTGTGGGAGTCGTCGCAACTCACATCATGTTCGGCCTTCCGTTGATGAGCGCCTCAACGCACGTGCGCAGCGGCGCGGCCCAGGTGTTCAGCGAGTTTGTCGCGACGTTCGGCCTTCTCGCCGTCATCTGGGGTTGCGTCCGAAGACGGCCCGCCGCAACGCCGTACGCGGTCGGAGCGTACATCACCGCCGCATACTGGTTCACCAGTTCCACGTCGTTTGCCAATCCAGCCGTAACCCTCGCGCGGTGCCTCACCGACACCTTCGCAGGCATCCGCCCAACCGACGCACTGCCCTTCATGGGCGCTCAACTCGCCGGAGCAGTCTCTGCAACACTGCTCTTCCGCTGGCTGCTTCCAGCCGTGCCGTCCGCCAAACTTCTGTCAAGCCCCTGAACCCGTGGAAAACCCCACGACCCACACAAACGCTTTCAGATCGCCAGCCTCAATCTGCCCAAATCCAGTCCCGGTGGAGCCGCCCGCCAACAAACCGAAGAGCACCCTGGAGTTACTCCCTGAAGACATGTGGGCTGAAGACCTCAAACGAAAAACCGCGCAGCCGCCCATCGCCGCTACCATCGATCTCGAGGCCTGCGCTGCACCCGAAGGTCCGTGCAGAATGAACACCTCTGGCGCAAACCGTCCGCTTCGCCCGTCCGTCTAATTCGAAGTCACACCGGCCCACGAATTTCACTGCACCGAAGGAGAGGTCCCATGAACCCCGCAGCATTCATCGCAGCCGCCCTGTTCATCCTGGCCGCGCCCCAGCAGTATGGTCCACCGTCGGCCAACCCGGTGCCCCCGCCGCGCCAGACGTTCATCGCCGCTGCCCAGGTTGTGCTCGATAACGCTGCCGCCGTAGACGTCAAATCCAACCACGACCGCTTCAACGGCTCCATGCAGCAGCTCAGGCAGTCCAGCGACAACCTCACCTCTATGGCCGCGGACGAAGGCGAACAGAGCATCGCCACCACCATGAAGGACATCATCTTCCAGATCTCGTCCTGCCACATCCAGGCGATCGACGGCACCTCCACCGACAAGTGCGAGGCACAGATTAAGGCCGCTGAGAAACAGGCCATGACCGTTCTGAAGCGCCACAAGGATGGCAGCTCCTGGGTCGAAGGCCCGCCCGCTTAATCCGGTGAGCTTGCTACTAATCCGCCGCCGCAACCAATGGCAGCGGCGTCGGGGCTGACTCCCGCGCCAGGTACTGGTGGACGAAGGCAATCGCCATGCTCCCCTCCCCCACCCCGCTCGAGACGCGCTTAATCGAAGAGTGTCGCACGTCACCGACACAGAACAGCCCTGAGAGGTTCGTCTCCAGCAGGTACGGAGTCCGATCCTCATCCGCCCATCCCGGAATATCGCGCCCCGTGCACACGTAGCCCAGTTCATCCCGCTCCAGCTCCGCCGGGAGCCACATCGTCTGCGCATTCGCCCCAATCATCACGAAAAGTGCGTCTGCGTGCCGTGTGCGTGGCGATTCATTCCCCGTGACAGTACAGATCGTCTCCAGCGCACTCTCCCCGCCCGCGGAGACCACGCGCGTGTAAGGCTCCACCGTGATGTTCGTCCGCGCCTTGAGCTGGTCGATCAGGTACTTCGACATCGTCAGCTTCAGCCCTGCGCCGCGCACCAGCACCGTCACGCTGTTGGCGTAGCTGGAGAAGTACATCGCCGCCTGCCCCGCCGAGTTGCCGCCACCGACGATGAACACATCCTTGCCAACCACCGTTTGCGCCTCCGTGCGTGACGCACCGTACAGCACACCGCGTCCCATCAGCCTGTCGACGCCCTCGGCTTCGAGCCGCCGCCAGTCAACGCCCGTCGCGAGGATCACCGTGCGCGTACTCACGCGCTCTCCGCCGTCGAGTTCCACGCACCATCCTCCCTCAATCGGCTCGAGGTTCTGCACCTCGCGCGTCATCACAATCTCGGCGCCGAAGTACTCCGCCTGACGCAGGGCACGCTCGCTCAGCTCATCACCGGAGATCCCGCTGGGGAAGCCAAGGTAGTTCTCGATGCGCGAAGAGGTTCCGGCCTGTCCACCGACCGCACCGCGCTCGATGAGCAGCACCTTCAGCCCTTCCGACGCACCGTACACCGCGGCCGCAAGCCCCGCTGGCCCCGCACCGACGACGACTACATCGTAGCCTTCGCTGCGCGGCTTCGTACGATACCCCAGTGCCTCTGCCACCTTGCGCACCGTCGGCGGCTGCCCCACGCAGAACGCATGATCGACGACCACCGCCGGTCCGTTCAGGTCCTTGGGCATGCACGGCGGGATGCGCTCGGGCTCGCGCTCCCGGTCCACCCACTCATACGGAATTCGATTCACCGAAAGAAATGCGCGGATGTCGCGACAGTCGGTGTCATACTGCGAGCCGACCACGAGCACGCGCGCCATCTGGGTGTCGAGGATCCTGTCCTGGAGGCGGTTCAACCGGCTGGTCATCGTCTCCATGACCAGCGCGCGGCAGTCCTTGGAGCTGTCGAGCAATTCCTTGAAGAGCACGCGGTCGATCCTCATCGCGCGTGATCGGCTCCTTCGCCCGCACGGATGCAAGCGCGGCGCGCCGAGCAGCATCGGGACCTCGCCGAAGAACTCGCCGGCCTTGTAGCCGTAAATAACCCGCTCGCTGCCACCCAGGAATTTCAACAACTCCACCGCGCCTTCGATGAGCATGAAGAACCACGGATCCTCACCCTCGCGCAGCAGCTATTCGCCGGGATTCAGGTGCAGATCGGCCGCTCCGCGCGCAAGGCGCAGCAGTTGCAATTCGGGCAGACACGACATCAGGGGAAATTGTCTTAGCTCTTCGACCTGGAACAAGGGGACCCTCCATCCAGCAGGTGTGCCAGTCAAGTGGCACAAGTTGTAGGGGTTCGCCGGCGGGGCGTGCTCGCCCGGCTCACGCTCGAAATGCGTCACGCCAAGAATACGCCTTTTGTGATGGGAAAGTTCCCCGGCGAAATTTATGCGACGTTTATCGAAAGGGGCCCGGGATGCCGAAGATACACGTTTGTCTACTTACCCTTTTTAGAAGAGATGCAGTATAAGCTGATTCGTCAGCAAGGCGCCGAGATAAGCTGCGCACGTCATGTACGCAAACTGCAGCGCAGGCCACTTCCAACTGTTCGTCTCGCGACGTACCACCGCAATTGTCGAAGTGCACTGCATCGCAAATGCAAAGAAGACGACAAGAGCAATTGCACCGCCGATACCGAGATCATGGTGCAGCGCCGACTGCAGGCTCGCCGCATGCGTTGCAGGATCAACACCGTAGAGCGTTCCCAGCGTGCCGACGATCACCTCGCGCGCGACGATCGAGCTCAGCAGGCCGATGCCAATCTTCCAGTCGAAGCCGAGCGGATGAATCACCGGCTCGATGAAATGGCCGATGTGGCCGACGACACTGGATGAGAGATCGGAGAAGTTGCCGCCGTGAACCGGCAGCACGCTGAGCAGCCACACAATAAAGGTGCAGGCAAGGATGATCGTTCCGGCCTTCTTTACGAAGAGCTTGCCGCGATCATAGAGACGAAGTGCGAGCGAGCGCGGCGTGGGCCAGCGGTACTGCGGAAGTTCCAGCACGAACGGAGCCGACGACGCCTTCATCACACGTGAGTTCAACAGCTTCGCGGTGAAGAGCGCTGCGAGGAAGCCGAGCACATACAGGCCAAGCATCACCGAAGCGCGCAGGCCGACGAGATGCCCGACGATGTGGCGATCCGGAACGAACGCCGCGATGATCAGTGTGTAGATGGGCAGCCGCGCCGAGCAGGTCATGAACGGAGCGATGAGAATCGTCGCCATGCGCTCGCGCTTGTTCTCGATGGTGCGCGTCGCCATGATCGCCGGCACAGCGCAGGCATACGCAGAGAGCAGCGGAATGAACGCCTTGCCGTTGAGGCCGATGGCCCGCATCACGCGGTCGGCAATCAGCGCGGCGCGGGCGAGGTAGCCGGAGTCTTCCAGCACGCCGATGAAGAGGAAGAGCAGAAGGATCTGCGGAAGGAAGACGAGCACCGACTGCACGCCGTTCCACAGACCATCGCGCACCAGCGCACGAATCCAGTTGTCCGGAAGCAGTTGCGCAAAGGATGCACCGGCGTGCGTCAGCAGATTCCCCAGGCCGTCGCTTAACGGCTGGCCGATGCTGAAGACCACCTGGAAGACAGCGACGACGACGGTGAGGAAGATGATCGGGCCCCAGATGCGATGCAGCAGGATGGTGTCGAGACGGCGGGTCCACAGCGGCGACTCGGGCTGCTCGAAGTGGCTGCGCGTCGAGACCTGACCAGCCCACTTGCGGCACGAGGCCGGGCTCTGGATGATGGGCAGGCGCGCGGAGCCGGGACGCGTGAGCGCGAACTCGCCGAACTGCTCGAGGAAGTTGCGGATGAGCCCCATCCCGGTTCCCTTCGCCGCGCTGATGAGCGCGACTGGGTGACCGAGTTCATGGGCAAGTGCGAAGGAATCGATCTTGCCGCCGCGGGCCTCGAGCAGGTCCGACATATTAAGGAGCACAAGGGTCGGCAGACCGAGCGAGAGAATGGGAGCCGCGAGCATGAGCTGGCGGTTGAGGTGCATGCAGTCGAGCACGAGCAGCACGGCATCCGGCGCGGGCACGCCCGGCATGTTGCCCTTCAGCACGTCAACGGCAACGCGGGCGTCCTCGGAGTAAGTTGCGAGCGAGTAGATGCCGGGGAGATCGATGAGCGTGAGGTCGGGACGGCCGAAGCTCTTCATCGTGCCGGAGTGGTGCTCCACCGTGACGCCGGGATAGTTTGCGACCTTTTGCCGCATGCCGGTCAGGCGATTAAAGAGGGTGGACTTGCCGCAGTTGGGCGGGCCGATCAGGGCGATGGTACGGATGCGTCCGGTGCGGGACTTGGAGCCGTTCTGCGAGCCGTTCGCGCCGGGGGTACTTACCGGCGGCTCGGCAATCGCCACGGAAGATGTCGGGGTGCAGCAGTCCATTGGGCTACTTCTTCCCGCCCAAGGCTGTTTCCGGCTCGGCAGCTTCGAGTTCGACGGTGATGTGACGTGCGGTCTCCTCGCGGAGAGCAACCTCCACGCCGTCAATCCGGTAGACGGTCGGGTCGCCGGCGGGAGCACGGCGAAGGACCTCGACGTTGGCCCCGGGAAGGAAGCCGAGATGGGCCAGGTGATCGCTCACCTTGTCGGGAAGCTCCAGCGACTCGAGGATTGCGGATTGTCCAACTCGGAGATCGCTGAGGGCCATCGACTACCTCTTCCCGACAGATATACGACCAGAGCTGTCGTAGTTTGAGTATATACCCGCAGGGGAGGCGTTGTGGGAGCCCGGGTTGACTTGGAGGGGACGGGTGGCCGGAGGGTAGGTATTCCTGCCCGGGGTGGCGAAAGTTCTGTATGCTGTCAGCTTTGGAGGATATAGGCCGGTGTCCGAACTAACTCCGACGTCGATCCCACAACTGACTCGCAGACAATTACTTGCCGGAGGAGCCAAGGTGGCTGGGGCGGCGGCTGCGCTGCATCTTTCGCCGTCGCTGGCGCGGGCGATGAGCACGCCGGCGGGGGCCGATGAGCCGCTGGCGCCGCTGCGGTTGAGCGAGGGTTGGGAGTTCTTTAAGGGGCCGCTGGGCGGGCCGTGGGAGGTCTGGCACAGCCAGGAGCTGGCTGTGTTCTCGAAGGTGTCGATGCCACACTGCTTCAACGCGATGGACGGCTGCGATCCGGAGATTCCCTACTACCGCGGCCAGGGATGGTACCGGACCTGGATTCAGCCGAAGAATCCGTATGCGAACGGGAGAACGCTGCTGCACTTCTGGGGCGCGGGACAGGTGACGACGGTGTTTCTCGGCACGGAGAAGCTGGTCGAGCACAAGGGTGGGTACGACGAGTTCGTCGTCGACCTCACCGATGCGCTGGCGAAGGTGCCTGCAGACAAGCGCGGTGTGCCGCTGGCTGTGCTGTGCGACAACTCGCGGCGCATAGATACGCTTCCGTCGGACTTCTCCGACTTCTCGCTGTACGGCGGACTGTACCGGCATGTGGAGCTGGTGTATGTGCCGCAGTCGCGATTGAAGCGCTGCATATCACGGTGACGGGCGCGGAGACGCCGAGGCCGAAGGCGCAGGTGTCGCTGCGTGTGTACTCGCCGGGACATGCGGCGGCGCAAGGAAGTGCGTTGGTGAGGATCGCAGACCCGAATGGCAAGGTTGTGCATGAGTCGACGCATCCGTTTGCAGGGTGCGAGTGGCGAAGTGGATGTCGTCAGTGTGGAGCTGCCGGGTGCGATGCTGTGGTCGCCGACACATCCTCATCTGTACACGTGCAGCGTGACGCTGACCGCAGACGGTGCGAGCAGTTCTGCGACAGAACGTTTTGGCGTGCGGCACTTCGAGTTCGTCGAACATGGGCCGTTCAAGCTGAACGGCGAGCGATTGCTGCTGCGCGGGACGCATCGGCATGAGGACCACGCTGGGTATGCGGCGGCGATGCCGGATGATGTGGTTCGCGCAAAGAGATGCAGATGATTAAGGAGATGGGCGCGAACTTCATCCGGCTGGCGCACTATCAGCAGTCGCGGCTGGTGCTGGAGCTGTGCGATGAGCTTGGGCTGCTGGTGTGGGAGGAGCTTTCCTGGTGCCGGAGTGGAATTGGCGATTCAGCCTGGCAGCAGATGGCGAAGGACAAGCTGACCGCAATGATCGATCAGCACCGCAATCATCCGAGCGTGATTCTGTGGAGCCTTGGCAATGAAGATGATTGGCCGACGGAGTATCCGTCGGTGGATAAGGATGCGATTCGCGCGTTCATGACGGAGCTGCGCGATCAGGCGCACAAGCAGGATCCGACGAGGCTGACGAGCTTCCGGCGGTGCGATTTTGCGCGCGACATTCCGGATGTGTACTCGCCGTCGATCTGGGCGGGGTGGTATCGCGGGCTGTACACGGAGTACGAGGCGGAGTTGAAGAAGCAGGCTGCGCTGGTGCCGCGGTTCCTCCACATGGAGTGGGGCGCGGACAGCCACGCGCGCCGGCACAGCGAGACGCCGGACAAGGTGAACGCGGAGATCAAGACGGGCACGGGCGCGGACGAGCGCGGGCTCGACTACCTGCCGACCGGAGGGATTCCTCGGGTGTCGGTGGATGGCGACTGGAGCGAGACGTACGCGTGCAATCTCTTCGACTGGCACCTGAAGGTGCAGGAGTCGCAGGAGTGGCTGACGGGCGCGGCGCAGTGGATCTTCAAGGACTTCACGACGCCGCTGCGTGCAGAGAATCCGGTGCCGAGGATTAATCAGAAGGGCGTCGTCGGGCGCGACCTGACGAAGAAGGAGTCGTACTTCGTCTTCCAGTCGTACTGGGCGGAAGAGCCGATGATCCACATCTACGGGCACACGTGGCCGGTGCGCTGGGGCAAGGACGGCGAGCCGAAGATGGTGAAGGTGTATTCGAATTGCGAGGAGGTGGAGCTTTTCCTCGGGGAGAAGTCGTTAGGAGTGAAGCGGCGGAACTCGCAGGACTTCCCTGCTGCCGGGCTGCGGTGGACGACGGCGTTCCCGGCGGCAAAGGTCTCACTGCGCGCGGTGGGCAAGCGCGGCGGAAAGACGGTGACGGATGAGATCAGCTTCGAGTACGAGACGAGGCAGTGGGAAACGCCCGCGCGGTTTGAGTTGAAGCTAGATCGGCGACGAGGAGATGTCGCGCAACAAGGTCACGTGACTGTGGAGGCGCTGCTCGTGGATGCGAACGGCGTGCCGTGCCTGGATTCAAGAAAGGTCGTGCGGTTCAGCGTCGCGGGCGATGCGGAGATGCTCGACAACCGGGGAACGGTCGGCGGATCACGCGTGGTGCAGCTTGCGAATGGCCGCGCGTGGATGAACTTCATCTCGATCTAGAATGCGCAAGGCGAGTACGTCGCAGGAATCAGCGCCGACGGAGTTCCGCCGGCGTTCCTGACGCTGAAGAGCTAGTACGAGCGGCGCGCGATGACCTTCGCGGTCCGCGGACGGCGGGAGGCGAGCGTGCCCATCGCGAGCAGCGAGGTGGCAAGCAGCATCCACGACGAGGGCTCGGGTGCGAGTCCGCCTCCGCCACCGGTCGGGTTCACCGTGTGTCCCGGCGGGGGCGGCGATGGTGGCGCTCCGAAGAGCGTGGGGTACCGCGGCGTGAAGATCGGCGGGCTCACCCGGCTCATCGGCGGCTGGTCGGGGAACAGGTCCTGTGGAGGCTCGTTCATCGCAACGACCGGAGGAGCATCGGGCGGCGGAAGTTCCAGGTCCGGCGGGAAGCTGAAGGTGTTCAGCTCGAGCGGCGGGAGTTCACCGTCAACCGGCTTCTGGATGACCGGAACAGCGCAGGCAAAGTCGAGCTGCGCCATGGTTTCCGCTGGGCTCTTCTTCGGATGCCAGTTGGGATGGGCCTTGTCCCATGCAGCCCAGCGCGCTGCAGTGCCGGCGCTGACCTTGTGGTGGCGTACCTTTTTCCTGATGAAGCGAACGCATTGCGTGGACGCATGGACGCCTACCACTCCGAGGCCAATAGCCACCGCCGTCAGGAGCAGAACGAGCGGTACGCGGACGATAGGTTTCATAGACAGATGCCTTTCCCCGACTGCATCACTTTTGGTGCATACCAAAGCGACGCAGAGCTTACCCAAATTCTGGTTCTGGTTTTGGGTTTCTGGGATACATCCAGAATACCCAAGACCGCTGTTATAACCGCCGGCCGGGCCCCAGATTGGAGCCAGAATCGGGCCGTGATGGCAGTTCATCGTGGATGTGAGAATGCGATGGATTCGGAAGATGGCCCGCATCAACCTCATTCAGCTTGTACAGCAGTGAACGATAGCTCATCTGGAGCCACTTGGCAGTCTTCTGCCGGTTCCAGTTGTTAGTGCGCAACACTTTGAGAATGATCTGACGCTCGAGGTCGAGAGTGGCCTTCTTGGTGATGCGCTTGAGCGAGAGCGGCTGGCTGAGATCAATATCGGCCACAATGCTATCGCTGGAAATCGACTGCGGCATCAGCTCGGCCGCAAGGAGCTCCTCGTCGCCGATGAGCACGTAGCTGCGGACGAGGTTGGCAAGCTGGCGGATGTTGCCCGGCCAGTTGTAGCGCTCCATCAGTTGGACCGTGGAGTGCGAGATGGGCTTGGGCGAGAGGTGGAAGACCCGGGCGTTCTGGTCGGTAAAATACCTGACCAGCGGCTCAATATCCTCGCGGCGCTGGCGCAGCGGCGGCAGATTAATCGTGACCGCATTGATGCGATAGAGCAGGTCGAGGCGGAAGCTGCCCTCCTCAACCTGGACGCGAAGGTCGCGGTTGGCGCACGAAACGAGTCGGGTTTCGATGGTGCGGGTGTCGTGGCCGCCAACCCGGACGAAACTGCCGTCCTGGAGCACCTGCAGAAGCTTGGACTGGGCCGATAGATCGAGGCTGCCGACCTCGTCGAGAAAGAGGGTGCCCTGATGCGCCTCTTCGACGCGGCCGCGCTTGGTGGAATGTGCCCCGGTAAAGGCGCCCTTCTCGTAACCGAAGAGCTCGGTCTCCATCAGGCTTTCCGGGATGGCCGGACAGCTCACTTTTACGAGTGATCCCCGGGTGCGGCCGGAGAAGATGTGGAGGAAGCGCGCGCACACCTCCTTGCCGGTGCCGCTCTCTCCCTGCAGGAGGATGGGAACTCCGGTATCTGCGACGCTTTCCAGCTTCTGCCGAATACCTCGCATGGCTGGCGTGCGCCCAAAGGCGATCTCCAGCGGAGGCAAGTCGTAGAATTCAGCGAAGTCCATGATCCATCCAGTCGTCTAGTCGCTAAACGTTCTAGAGCAAGTTCGGGGCCATTTCCGGCTTGGGTCGACGAGAGAATCAAAGAGTTGCCCGGAAAGCGAATTTCACCGAGCTTTTTTTGTTAACTCCTTGGACACGGCGAGAACAATAGTACCCGGGATGTGTGACTTTTTTTGCCTACAAAAGTGCAAACTTCTTCCCTTTCGCCTGAAGTCCGGCTACACTTGAGTCCGTCTGAGGGCTGCTCTGGGGAACCTCCTAAATCACTGTGGCCCTGTGGTTAGAGCGGATTCTTGTCGCTTGTGTCGTAGCGAGCAAGCTGTAGTAAATTGCGGCTCAGGGCCGCCGGAGTTGTTGAATGTCTTCGTCTGTTGCCAGCCCGGAGTTATCCCGGACGGCCGTCACGGCCCGCTCGCGGCTTTATGCGCTGGACGCGAACCTCGCGGTGCTGGATTACCTGCGCAGGACGTTGGAACCGCGCTATAACCTGAAGGGTTTTTCAGAGGAGCAGGCGCTTCTCGACTGCCTGAACAGCCGCGAGGCTCCGGACCTGATCCTTCTTGAATGGGAAAGCATGGAGAAGTCTCTGACGGTGCTGTCGCATATTCGGGCAGGTCTGCCGGATGTGCCGATCGTCATGCTCTCGTGCACGGCCGAGGTGAAGGATTTCGAGGTTGTGACGCGAATCGGCGCCCGCGGGATCGTGCTGAAGCCGTTCATGGACGGCAACCTGGAGAACGCGATCGAAGAACACCTGGTCCAGGCCCAGAAGGCGATTCCGGCCGAGCCGCAAGAGATTCCGCTGGATGAGACGCACTCGTTCGTGCGCTCCAGCAAGCGCATGTGCGAGCTACAGGCACAGGCGGCACTGGTGGCGAAGAGCGACATTCCAGTGCTAATCCTGGGCGAGAGCGGCACGGGCAAGGAGATCCTGGCGCTCTACACGCACAAGATGTCGAACCGCGCGCACCGCATGTTCCTGAAGGTGAACTGCGCGGCGATGCCAGCGGACCTGCTGGAGAGCGAGCTCTTCGGCTATGAGCAGGGCGCGTTCACCGGTGCAGTGAAGACGAAGCCCGGCAAGTTCGAGGTGTGCACCGGAGGAACGATCTTCCTGGACGAAATCGGCGAAATGCCGGCAATTCTGCAGGCGAAGCTGCTGCAGGTGCTGCAGGACGGAACCTTCTCGCGGCTGGGCAGCCGGTCGCCGATGCGCGTGGACGTTCGCGTGATCGCGGCGACGAATATCAATATGAAAGAGGCGATCGCGCGCAAGTCGTTCCGCGAGGACCTTTATTACCGTCTGAACGGATTCTCGCTGTCGATTCCGCCGCTGTGCGAGCGGCGTGAGGAGATTCCGCTGCTGGCCTCGTACTTCATGCGCAAAGTGGCGAAGAAGTACGGGCGCAATCCGCTGCCCTTGTCAAACCAACTGCTGGATGCGTTCTCGCGGTACTTGTGGCCGGGCAATCTGCGCGAGATGGAGAACGTGATCAACCGCTATTTCATTCTTGGTGATGAGCGGCCGATCCTCGCGGAGATGAATCCGTATACGCCGTTCCGTGGTGAAGGAGGCGGGTTTGGCGATGCAGCCGACGGAGGGGGCCTGAAGCAGATTGTGCGCAGCCTGAAGGGTGAGGCCGAGGCGACCGCGATCGCGCAGATGCTGGAGAACAAGGGATGGAATCGTAAGGCTGCAGCCAGCGAGTTGCAGATCAGTTACAAGGCGCTGCTATACAAGATCAAGCAGTATGACCTCGCACCAAAACGGACCTGAAAGACTTTCTCACCATGTACGATCCAGAATCGCAGTACCGGGTCGTCGTTCAGGGGAGCGACGGCGCAATCAAGGGATATGCCGACAAGGCGCAGTGGGCCACAGCCAACGGTTCGCTCTCCGCAGAAGATCTGAAGAGAGAGAGCATTCGGCTGACACGGCTGGACTCCGGCGCCACCGAAGATGTGCCGCTGGAGAAGGTAAAGGCCGTCTTTTTTGTCCACGACTTCGCCGGTGAGGTTCAGCGGCGCGATCTGCGCTTCCACGATCATCTGCCAGCAACGCAGTGCCTGTGGGTGCGCGTGCGCTTCGACGATGGCGAGACGATCGAGGGCCTGATCAATAACACGCAGGAGTTCGTCCTGGGCTCAGGCTTCCTGATGGCGCCGGCGGATACGCTGGGTAACAACTGGCTGATCTTTGTGCCGAAGAGCAAACTGATGGGCTTTGAAGTGCTTGGGCTGCGGCCGAAGACGAAGAGCCTGTCGATGCTGGACGAACACGCGTAGAAGCGACGAAGAGCCTTCGATTAGCACGCGCAGCGAGTGGGTGGTTTCTATGACTCGCGGTTTCATGGAGTGAAGGTACTCTGCCCCCGGGCAAACGAAAGGCCCTCGCTGAAGAGCGAGGGCCTTTCGTTAGTTATTCGTTACACGGCAGATTACGAGACGGGCTGCAGCTCTGAAACCGCTGCATTCGCGCGAGTCACAGGCTGCGATCGCAGCAGCGATGGATCCTTCATGTGATCTGGAATGCCGACTCCCAGCAGTTGGAGAATCGTCGGTGTAACGGACTCCAGGGCGACCCGCGGATTTGAAGACTTCGTAATACGCGCGTCTCTGATCCAGAGAAGTCCGTCCTGGTGATGCATGCCGCTCTTCATGCCTTCGATCGCATAAAGCAGTTCAAAGAATCGGATCGATGCGCCATTTGCCGGGCTCACCATCACGGCATCCTGCGCAATCTTCTTTCGGATAAAGAATCCGGTAAACAGAGCCGTGTCCTCGACCTTTACCGAGAAAGCGCGTTCACCGTCTACCGTGATAGCGCCTAACACCGCGGCGGCCGCCTCAACCTGCTGATGCGTCGAGAACTCCAGCCAGAACTGCTCAGCCATTACGGGGTTGCACTGTCTCACATCCTGAATGCCGGCCCATTTCGCGAAGCGGAGGATGTCCATCGGACGATAGATGTGCTTGCCTCCCTCATTTTCAAACTTGAGGTACGGTTGCTGGCTGATGGCGGTCGCAAAGAAGATCGTTGCATCGTCGCCGACCATATCCAAAATTCGTCCAACCAGCTGGTCCATGTGGACGTAGCCCTCGAGAATGGCACTCGAGTACTCCTTCTGTTCTTCTTCCGTCGGCTGAATGGTGAAGGCCTCCGGCTGCATGTTGCGCCAGTAGCAGTGCTGCATATGCGCCGTGCTGTTGAGAAAGAAGGTCGAGAAGTGCGGCTTGTTCTTGCGATAGATGTGCCGGAACACGTCATACTGCAACATGTCGAGGATGAACGCGCGCCGCCAGCGCTTCCCCTCCTTGCGCTCGTTCGAAAGTTGTTTGATCGCAGTCTTCACGGTTCGGGGTGACAAACCGTGCGTCAGCATGAAGTTGATGAACCGCAGATAGTCTGACTTGGCAAACTTTGCTGAAGCGTTGCTGTGCTCCTGAACCTGCTTGCGGATGAACCGGTTGTAGTTCATCAACTCCGCCGGCCTCGTCATCGACTCGGGAGACCAAGGATCCGGTAACAGGTCGCCTTCCACCGTCGAGGTGCAGTGCACGTTCATGCTGCCGCAGATCCACACCTTCAGCCCTGCATCTGACAGCAAATCCCATACCGCAGGCTGCGTCACCTTGGCGCTCTCACCGAGGCGCTCGACCCCATGCTCGCTGAACGGCACGCCCGTGTGAACGTTAATCCACTGAATCCAAGGCTCCAGGTACGGCGCCCGCTCCTTCGCTTCCGTCGTAAAGACCGCGGAGGAGTCGCGCAGCTTTTTGAAGTTGGGAAGCTGCCCCTCTTCGATGAACTGATTCATCAGACTCGGGCAAAGCTCGTTGAACTCCAATAAAACCATCGGCTTAGGCATAACCACCTCGAATCGTAGTCCTTCAATGCAGGGGAGGGCGAGTCGGGCCTCCAGTATACCTCGGTTTCCCAACAAACCGGATGAAGCGATCCATCGTATCCGCTGGTGACGCCCCTTTCCTGATGATCCAGGAGCCTCTTCCAGCCACCCTCCGATGGTCCCGGAGACCCGTCAGTGCGTCCGCTGCCAGAGCTCGCACGAGTGCAGACAGCTCGACCGCTCCGTTTCCAATGTTGAGATGAGCTTCGTAACGAACTCGTTACTAACTGGCATCCACTAAGGACTTTTTCTTTTGATCGACATACCAGGCGACGGTCCTCTGGAGACCCTGCTGAAAGTCGGCCCTGGGGACGTAGCCGAGCTCTTTCTGCGCGCGCTCGATACTGGCGAGCGAATGCTTCACGTCGCCTTCGCGAGTTGGGCCATATTGTGGCGGCTGCTTGAATCCGAGCGCCGCGGCGATGCCCTCGTAAACCTCATTCAGCGTGCGGCTCTTCCCTGTTCCGACGTTGAAGACGCGGCCAGTGGCGACAGCGCTGGGCGCCTGGCAGGCGAGCAGGTTGGCATTCACCGCGTTGTCGACATAGGTGAAGTCGCGGCTGGTGAGTCCGTCGCCGAAGATGGTGGGCGTGGTGCCCTCCATCATCTTGAAGATGAACTGCGCGATGACGCCGGAGTAGGGCGAGTCTGCGGCCTGATGCGGGCCGAAGATGTTGAAGTAGCGCAGGCAGACGCTTTCGAGCCCGTACGAGTGATAGAAGGACTGGAGGTAGTACTCGCAGGTGAGCTTCTGCACCGCATACGGCGAGAGCGGGCTGGGAAGCATCTCCTCGTGCTTCGGCTGCGTCGGCTGGTCGCCGTAAGCGGATGAGGATGCGGCGTAGACGATGCGGCGAACGCCGGCGTCGCGAGCGGCAAGGAGCAGATTGAGCGTGCCGTTGACGTTGGAGTCGTGCGATCCCTGCGGGTCCTTCACGGAGCGAGGAACGGAGGCAACGGCTGCCTGGTGCAGTACAAACTCGACGCCCTTGCAGGCCGCGCGCACGCCGTCAGCGTCGCGCAGATCGGTCTCTTCGAACCGGATCGCGGAACGGATGTCTTCAAGGTTCTCCAGGCCGCCCGTGGAGAGGTTGTCGATTCCTGAGACATCGTGCCCTTCCGCGACGAGCCTGTGCGCGAGGGTGGACCCGATGAACCCGGCGATGCCGGTGATGAGATAACGTGCCATTCCTACCTCTGCTCTGCGAGCTCTTCCTGACTTCTATGGTAATGAGACTTTTGGGGTCTGCTGCAGAAATCAGATGCTGTCTTTCGATGTTCTGTCGCTCGCGCCAGACTGCCAATGATGCTTTCGGGTGAATCTAACGCTCAAGTCGGGGTGGGAGTATTCCACGACAGTTTTAACGTAGCGTTTGTACAAGATGAAATAATTGGAGAACTATGCCGCTTACGAAGGAAGCATCTTTTGCCGAGACAGTGGAGCAGCGCCTCGGGAGCTTGAAGAACCGGACCGCAAAGGTGGGAGTCATCGGATTGGGCTATGTTGGCCTGCCGCTGTCGCTTCTGTTCGCAGAGGCTGGATTTTCGGTCACAGGATTCGACATCGACGAGAAGAAGGTCGCGAATCTGGAAGCCGGCCGGTCCTATATCTTCCGCATCCCGGAGGACGAGATTCAGAGCGCACGCAAACAGGGCTTCCGCGCGACCGGCGATTTTTCGATGCTCTCGTCGATGGACGCGATCATCATGTGCGTCCCCACACCGCTGACGGGGCATCGCGAGCCGGATCTGAGCTTCATTGAGAACACCGCGCGCGCCGTGGCACCGTGGCTGCGCGAGGGGCAGATCGTTGTGCTGGAGAGCACGACGTATCCGGGAACCACCGAAGAACTGCTGATTCCGATTCTCGAGAAGGAGAATACGGAAGGCCTGAGGGTGAAGACCGCGGAGAACAGCGACAGCGATCGCGTGTTCTATGTTGCGTTCTCGCCGGAGCGAGAAGACCCGGGCAACACGTCGGTGGCGCGGCGCGATATTCCGAAGGTTGTGGGTGGACACGAGCCGACCGCGACGGAGCTCGCCGCGACGTTGTATGAGGGCATCTTCAAGCGCGCGGTGCGTGTGTCGTCGACGCGCGTGGCGGAGATGTCGAAGCTGCTGGAGAACATCTACCGATGCGTGAACATCGCCCTGGTGAATGAACTGAAGGTGCTCGCGATGCGCATGGGCGTTGATATCTGGGAGGTCATCGACGCGGCGGCGACGAAGCCGTTCGGATTCCATCCGTTCTATCCGGGGCCGGGGCTCGGCGGCCACTGCATTCCCATCGACCCCTTCTATCTGAGCTGGAAGGCTAAGGAGTACGACTTCAACACGCGCTTCATCGAGCTTGCGGGCGAGGTGAATGAGGGGATGCCGGAGTTTGTCGTACAGAACGTGGCGAAGGCGCTGAACCATCAGCGCAAGCCGATCAACGGGTCGAAGATCATCATGCTGGGCATGGCGTACAAGAAGGACATCGACGATCTGCGTGAGTCGCCTTCGCTGACGGTGCTCGAGCTGCTGCGCGCGGAGGGGGCCGAGGTGGTCTACAACGATCCGTATTTCCCCACCGTAGGACGCGGACGCCACTACAACCTGAATATGACCTGCACGCCGCTGACACACCTGGGCGATTACGACTGCGTGTTGATCATGACCGACCACACCGATTACGACTACAAGGACATCGTGCGTCAGTCACAGCTGGTTGTTGACTCACGCAACGCGACCAAGGGGATTCAGTCGGAGAAGATCTTCCGCTGCTAAGAGCGCTGTATTAGCTGTTTATACGGATTGCGTCAGGGCCTGCTTACTGCGGGCCCTACATCCATCCGCGCAGTTCGTAATATCCGATTTTCACCGTCTCCACGGCCAGCCTCTGAAATCCCGATATCCGTCCGTACCAGGAATCACTGATTTTAATCACATCCGGAATTGCATACGGTGTGACGTTCAGGCCGGCCTTGCGGAAGACTCGCAGTGCGCGAAACATATGAAAGTCGCTCGTCAGCAGCACCTTTCTTCCCGCCATCGCCTCAGTCAGCTGCGCGGTGTCGATAGCGTTCTCGCGTGTGCTGTTTGATTGCCAGTCGTCCAGAATAGCGTCAGCCGGAATACCCTCCGCAACCAGAAAATTCCGAATGCCACTGCCTTCTCCCCCGCTGATCACAATAGTTTTGAAATCACCAGCTCGCCAGGCCCGCAGCGCATAACGTGCTCTCCAATAGGAGGAGTACGACATTGTGCCGTCATCGTCATTGGCGGCGCTCAGCAGAATCAGAATGTCCCCATGAGGCTGATCGATTGATCCTGAGAGAGCATGCGCCCACCATTTGTCTATCGGTGTCGCCACGACAATGATGAACAGCAAGCCAGTGAAGGCGAGCCCGCAAAACAGCGCCCTACCCACGCTTCTGCGATAACCGTAGTCGCTCTTTTCGCGCCGGAAGCTCATTTAGCGTTCCTGTGCAAGTTTACGACGCCCTGAACTACACCCATCAACTCCTTTGCTACTGTGGCCCAGCTTCGGTTCCAGTGCGCGAAGATGGATGCAGCATCCCACTCGGCCGACAGAACGGAGTCCAGCGCCTGGCACAAAGCTTCGGCATCGCGCGGCGGGATCAGCCGGCCACAAGAGTCACTCATAATTTCGGGGATACCCCCGACGCGCGTCGCGACGACCGGCCGCCCGCAGGCTAGCGCCTCGAGAACGACGTTGGGACAGCCTTCCATGTAGCTGGGCAGTGTGACGAGATTGGCCGCGGCCATCCAAATCGCGACATCATCTGGCGAGCACGGCGGCAGTAGATGAATGTACTCTTCAGCATTCGCTGCATGTACGGCTTCGGCGATCTGCGGCCTGTCCGAACCTTCGCCGACCATGTACACCTGCAGATCGGGACGCGAACCGCGGAGCTTCGCGGACGCTTCCACCAACTCACCCAATCCTTTGCGCGAATCCAAGCGACCGATGTAGACAACGATCGAGGCGTCGTCCTTCAGCTTAAGCTGCTGTCTAGCCTCCCCGCGGTCCCGGACGTGGAACACAGACAAATCACAGCCATTGATGATGGTGCGTGAGCGGTCGGGCCTGGCACCCATGCTGAGCGCCTTCTGGCGCAAGTCGTCGCTGACAGTGACAAGAAAGTCTGCCTGTTCCAGAACTTTGCGTGTATAGATTGCCCCGAACCGATCGATGCTGTGAACATCAGAGCCTATTCCCATCGCGACCAGCGGCACTCCGAGTTTCTTCGCAATCTTGAGCCCGGCGTATGCGTCCGGGTAGAGGAAGATGCTCAAGATGACATCGGGATGAAAGGCCCGCACGTGAGGCAGCAGACTGCGTGCAGCCATCAATCCATTAAACGGACGCGAGACCAGCGGCAAGGCCGGGTAGTCGTGATATGAAACACTGACGCCGGCAGGCGAGTAATTGGGATCAAGCCCTTCGTACATTCTGGTACGTGGACGCAGAAATGCGGGATACGCCAGATCCGGGAAAAAGACGTGCACGTCGGCGTCAGAATTGAGCGCGCGAAGCGTCTGGTACGCCGAACGGCCCTGCCACGGCTCTCCCGAACTCGGGAAGTATCGGGTGATGACCGCGATCTTCAACACTCCTGCAAATCCCGCGTAAGAGGAGCAGAACCGTTCTCATGTGCCTCGTTGCCCTGCTGACGCCCCGCGATTGCGTACAGCAACCGCGCATACCGGCGTGCGAGCACCGCACGCTCGTACTGCGCAATCCTTTCAGTGTCCGGGCGAAATTCCTGGAGCAGAGACTCGCCGCGGTTCACTGCGTCGAGGAGCAGCTTACGGATGCCCTCAACATCATCGATCGCTGCCCACCAGCCGGCACCCATTTGCTCGAGGAGCACGCGAGTCTCGCCCTCCGGGTGGACGGCTCCCAACACAGGTTTGCCTCCGCCGACGTAGTCGTAGAACTTATTGCCGACGTTCAACGGGTCGGTATTGAGTAAGAGCACATAATCCGTTTCATTCATCTTCGCCAGGGCTTCGCGCTGAGGAAGATAACCGTAGAGCTCGACCATGTCCCCGAGGCCCAGGAGAGCTTCGCGAAAATGCGGTTCTTCGATATGACCGATGAAGCGCAGCTTCAGCCGCGACTGAACTTCCTTCGGAAGCAACCTGATCGCATCGACGAGTGAGCCTGGAGCCGTCGCTGGGTAAATCGTCCCGACGTGCGTGAGGATAACCCTTCCATCATCGCGAGGAATTGCCGGAGCCGAATGCGTCATCTTGGTGGCGTCGAAGCCGTTCGGTACAAGCTGGAACTTCTCGTCCGGCTGATTCGGATAGCGGGAATGAATCTTGCGCCGAGCCGCATCAGTCACCGTGACGATCGTCGTTGCATTCGCAACCGTCTCCGCTTCGATTCTGCGCGCAACTTGCTGTGCTCGTGGGCTATCGCTGAACGAAAAACTTACGAGTTCGAACGAGGTCGCAATCCATTCGTCACGAAAATCCGCGACGATCGGAAGGTCAGGAAACTCTTTACGAAGTTTCTTGATGAGTAGAAGGTTCGAAAACGCCGGAACGGTGATGAGAACCAAGTCAATCTTGCGCTCGCGGATGATGCGCGGAGCCACGCGCGAGAGCACCGGAAACCACGTCACCTGCGGGTCCGGCAGCAAAACATTATCGAGGATCCGCTTCAGCAGCCCGGGACGTTTCTTCTGCCCAGCCTTCTCCTGTTGCCCGGCGGCGTTTGCGGAAGACCTTGCTCCGGTCACGAATCGCTTGATTCTCTTTTTCACTCCGAAGGGCAGATCGAGCGTGAGTGTCCGATGGACGGTTACCGAAGGTGGGATGTCCTTCAGAAGCGTAGGGTCGGTACCGACGGCCGCGGGATTGCGGGTGGTTAGCACATCGAGCCGAACGCCCTCGGCGGGCAGGTAGCGTGCCAGACTCGCGGCCCGCATCACACCAGTTCCTCCCACAGGAGGAAATACATAACTGACCAACAGGACGTTCAGGGACTCCATTCAGCGGGCCTCACAAACTATGTTGGAAGAATTGGCGACCGGTTCCAACCCTCGGACGATGGCATTAATCGCGGAGTACATCTGCCATGCCGTTGCCCAATGGAACTGCATCCCTCGCCGCTCTGCTTCTTCTGCGACCCAGTGATAAAGATTGCGAAGACCATCGTTCAACAGCGGATCGAGATTGAACTCCATGGCGCCGTGGGTGTAAAGCTTGATGAAGAGATCCTCCCCAACCACGGGGGCGACATCGAACCATAGCCGAACGCGCTCGAGCGTTGGCATGTCGTAACCGGCAATTTCACCGGTTTCGACGCGCGGGATTAATCGCTCGCCAAAGCGCATCCCAACCGGACCGGTGATCATCAGCAGATCTCCCTTGCGTCCCTGACCGGTCTCCGCCTCAATTCCGTGATCAAACGAGCGAGGTCTTTTGTCCGGATTCGGGGTGCACCAGTAAATTTGATTGACGATGCGCCCTTGCGTCGGGGAAGGCAGTGAAGGCATGGTGAAATCGGCGTAACAGCCCAATTGAGACAGCAGTGCAATTTCGCCGTTCACCCCACACCACCTTCCATCGGGCCGTGAATTATCAAGCGCCCAGTTCCCGTGGATGAAACCGAAGACGGTGCGCCCGTCTTGTTGCCGAAGCAGACCGTGGTCCCCCGTGAGGAGTTTGCAGTATTCGGTGATCTTTTCAACGAATGCTTCCGGGCTGTCATGATCGTGATGGAGGTGTACCTCTACATCTCCAACTCCGAGACGAACGATATCAGAGATGCTGTCGAGGACCTCCCGCTGGTACTCCTCCTGGGGATAGAAGAAGCTGTATTGCGGTAATTGGCCGCTAGCATCTGCCGGCGCGTCCGCCGCAATGCGAGGCCATCGGTCATGCCATTGTCCGACACGCCGAAGAGCTGTCTCGACCGACGCCTCCATTCCAAGAGGCTCATAGTGATCGGTAATGGACAGCCAGACGCGTTTGGGCGCGGCCAAAGACCGGCGGCGCATGCGCTCCCTCAAATAGGGCCAAAGCCAGAGTTCAGCATGGCGGGGAAGCTTCATAAATCGACTGTTGTCACACCCTTGCACACGTCGTTGCCTAATGAATCCTTCCCAGTATCGGGGAGCAGGAATATGTTGTCAAAGAGATATTCGGGGATGGCGCGCACCTTCGTTTTCACTGCAGCGCAGTTTACTGTCGCTATCAATTTGACCTTATTTGGCGGGTGCCACGTGTATGGTGCCTGTACCGGAGGATGGAAATGTCAGGACACCTGCGCTGTCTGAGTGGGCTGAAGCCAGTACGCCGTCTCCGGTGATTTGGAATGGCATATTCGGCTGCAGATCAGACACATACTGAGTCGTCGCTCCGGACGCCGGGTAGGTAACGCCCGTGAACGTTGTCGGCCAGTCTCGCATAAACATGACCAGCGAAGAACCAACCAAAGCCCCGTCGAAGTTCTGCCCGGCGCTGGATTTCACAAGCTTCGCGTTGATCTTCTGCATGGAAGACGGCCCCCACGCCAGCACCGAAAGAAATTCGGCCGACGTCGGCTGTCCGGAATCGACCTTAAGGTTTCCTTGGGGCTCCCAGTCCGACTCCTGATCTGCGCCTCCTTTAAGGAGCGGCACGCTTGAAACGTTTGCATGGTCAGGCAACAAGGATGTGAAGAAAGCGCGCTGCTTTCCGGATCGTGTCAGCCATGTGGCATCATTCCCGTTCACGCTCGGCTCACCAGTCGTGATCGCATAAAGCGCTTTCTCTGCAGCATGGCGAGTCACGGCACGGTCGTAATACACCAACTGATTTGCGTCGCGCAAATAGACCATCGACCGTGAGGCCTTGGCGACATCGTTATAGCTAGCAACGTTGTATGGTGAATGCCAGATCCACCATCCGTTGTAAGCGGGGGTGTCATTATACAAAAATGCAGCATATACGGGTAATTCTGAGTGAGTCATCAGATTAAACCCTTGTTGCTGACCGTGCGAGAATTGCCCCCCGTTCGCCACCGCCACGTACATGAAACATCTGCCCTCAATACAATCGGAACTGCCCACATTCAAGATGGACAGCATATTGTTCTGAGTCGACAGGCTCATGAGGTCGTTGTAATCGTCAAACTCCGTCCGACCCTTGGTAATGTACTCACCATTGCTGTAGATATCGAATCGTCCGCAATATTCATGCTCATGATCATTAAGGGTGTTTGGACAATACGTCGAAAACAGAACCTTTGATCCCGCCGTTGACGTGCGCACAATCGTGTGTTGATTGAAGCTGCCATTGAAGAGATCCGATGGCATGGAAGGCCGTGGGTCCTGCGGCAAATTTTCCGTAGGATCGTCACCTGGCGTGGCGATCATTACGTCGATAGCCAGTTCGCTCCCGACCGCGCCCGTTAGGTCAAAATTAAACCCACAGTACGTCTTGCAGTCCCCACTCTTACCCAAAGGGCCGCCGAACGCGGAGTTCAACATCAGCCATCTCAAAAGATCTGTGCGGTCGTTTCTTCCAACGTAGCTATCGCCGACCAGCATTGCGGCTTCGGTGTGCATGTCACCCGGCTCGCGATAGTAGGTATTAGAGTCTCCCGTGGTCAGATAGCCGAAGGCGGGGCTGACGCACTCTGCACAGACCTTCGGCCCATTCTTCGCAGAAAATCCAGTCAGGAACTCCAGATCAGACAGCGCTTTCATATCCCACCAACTGGATGTCCCCAAGGAAATCTGGGGACCGTACCGTAGTGGATCGTCATAACCGGCCGTATGCAGCATATTTAGGGTGTAGCGCAACTTGTAAATGGAATACTGGTACCAGCTTCCCTCGCTCGATTCCCCCCCCCGCCCATCGCCGAAACAGGACTGATGTGATCCATCGGTATACAAGCAACTAAGCTGCTTGGGAATATTGTGGAAAGCCTGCGCGTACGCGCTAACACTTACATCAGGATCCTCCAGGTGCGTGTACATGCGATAGAGCAAGTCTCCGGCTAGAAGGGAAAAGTACGCGTGCAGTGATCCTGCGGAATAATCCGGACACATCTGATACCTACTTGCATGACAAGATGTCGTCAGGTCCGGGTCATCCGCGGGAGTATCGTTAAATGTCAGACCTGCCGCTGCAACGAAAAGCAGCTTGCTCATCACATAGTTATTTCCCATGATTCGCAAATTCCCGATGCTGCCAGCATCATTGGGTGCGAATTGTTCTGGAGAGTTATACTTGTTGAACGTTAGGCTAGTCCCATAGATGTATCCCAGAATTGTCTTTGTAATCTCCGCCAGAAATTCACGAGACAACTTGAGATCGTCTGTGCTCAGGTAGTTACCCGCCATCAGCCAATCTGTTGTCAGCGTGAACGGCAGAGCGGAATCGGACCAGTGGTTCCCACGAATCGTCTCTTTCCCGGACAACACCTGTTTCATCACATAAACCCAAATATCCCGTCCATAGCAGCCCCACTGATTGCGTTCCTCCTGTCCGGGCGCGACCATGGATAGAAATGCGAAGAGATACGCGTCCCCTTCCTTACCCGATCCACTCTGGTCGCTCGATGGCTGGCCACTGCCGCCTTTGCATGACCATGACCAGATCCCATTATCTTGCTTAAGAGCTGTTAGACCACGGTCACGGATATTGCGGTAGGTCACGTTGTGTGAGTTCGCCCTAGAGCGCAGCACAGGAAGCATTGACTGTGTCACAAGCAGACGGGGATGCGAACTGACGGGCGTCGGAGAATCCGTAAAGGTAATGACTGAATCCGCTTCTATGGCACGGTTGGCATTGCTTACGGCCTTCAAGTGAAAGGTCCCAGGCGTGTCGCTAAAAAGCGCTACCGTGCAAGGCTCGTTGACAACACAAGGATTTGCGCCGACAACCCGTCCGCCGGAAGCGTTCCATGTCACGGTCTTATCGTTCACCCCATTCACAACGACGGTGACCGTCTGATAGCTTCCTCGCGGTGCTGTCACCTGTTTTGGATAGATATACATCTTCTGCGCAGAGAGAGAGAGAGTACTGGCTATCGTGAACAGAATGGCGAATAGATTCTTCATTCTCACCTCAAGCTGCGGCCGATTTAAAGGCGCGTCCTACTGTAGCTGTTAGGCTCGCGGTCTCACTAACTCCGCAGTAGAGACTTTCTTCGCAAGAACTTCCGCAATGCGCTCGGAGGCCTTGCCGTCCCAAAGCGGGATAGGTGCTTGAGTGTTTCGAGTCTGCCGTAAAGCCTTATCCCACTCCCGGCGCAGCCGCTCCCAATCGCGCCCGATCAGAACGTTACTCCCAGCCGTTATTGTGATCGGGCGTTCCGTATTTTCTCGTAACGTCAAACAAGGCGTTCCGAGATAGCTGGTTTCCTCCTGTATTCCTCCCGAATCAGTGATGACCACCGCCGCGTGCGTCTGTAGCGCGAGGAACTCCAGGTAGCCGAGGGGTTCAATAACGTGCAAATTTGGGGAGCAATTCCTCAACTCCTCCGACCATCGCGTCCGTGTCCGCGGATGTACTGGAAAGACAAGAGGCAGGTCATGGCTCAGTTCACCCAAGGTCCGCAACATAGGGAGAAAGATTGCCTCATCATCGACATTTGATGGCCGGTGCAACGTCAAAAGCCCAAATCGGTCAAGTGAAAGTCTTTTCCTGAGGGCTGGAAACAAGGCTTCTGCCTTCGGCAGAAACTGCACAAGCGTGTCGATCATCACATTGCCAACCAGGAATATCTTCTCCGGTGATATACCTTCGCGCTTCAGATTCTCATCTCCATCAGGCGAAGGCGTGAACAGCAGGTCAGACAACTGATCGGTCACCAGCCGATTGATCTCTTCCGGCATAGTCCGGTCGAAGGATCGAAGGCCAGCCTCGACATGCGCTACAGGAATTCCCAGCTTGGCACAGACCAATGCGGCGGCGACAGTCGAATTAACATCCCCATAGACAAGCACTATCTCTGGCTTTCTCGCTTGTACAACCGGCTCGAACTTCGACATGATAGCGGCTGTCTGCTGCGCATGAGAGCCGGACCCCACGTTCAAACTCTCATCAGGTTCCGGGATTTCAAGCGTCTCAAAAAAGACGTCGGACATCTGTACGTCATAGTGTTGGCCTGTATGGACGAGAACCTGCTCGAAACCCACCTTCGCTAAGGCCCGGTACACGGGTGCAGCCTTCATGAAATTCGGCCGCGCGCCTACAACATGCAATATCGCCATTCATTCCTCACGAGAGTCAAATCTGAACCCCAGCCGCGCACGCGCAACTGCTCGATACAGGTGCAACACCAGATTCATAGCGACATCCTCAGAGAAGAGGTTCTCCGCCTGCTGGCGAGCCGCCGCACATACAGAATCTCATACGGCACCCCATACCATGGCGCCACCTCACTAAGAGGTCGAAAGAAATTGACGATCCGCGTTGTCATGGAATCAAGGCGCCGCATACCCGGCACGGAGGGCCCTCTATGAAGTCGGTCCTTCTGGCGAACCGATCTCTCTGCATCGGAAGCGGATCGGAGATCCTTTGGGTACACGAAGGAAGCATAACGGAACTTCAGTAAATTAGAATTCCAACATGTCGGTATGCGCCATCATTCCTGCTTATAACGCCGAGGCGTTCATCCACAAAGCTATCGATAGCGTTCTGAATCAGACGACGCCTGTTGAAGAGATCATTGTGGTCGATGATGGCTCGAAGGACGGGACGTGTGGAGTCGTCGAATCCTATGCTCCGAGGGTCCGGTTACTTCAGCAGAAGAATCAGGGACCTTCGGCGGCCCGCAACCATGCTGTTCGGGAGTCAACTGCGGACTATATCGCATTTCTCGACGCAGATGACCTGTGGGATCCAAAGAAGATCGAGCGACAGTTGGATGCATTAAGTACAACAAAGGATGCGGTCCTCTGCTACACCGGTCTCCTTGAGTTCAATGAGGAAGAAGGATGGGAGAGTCCTACCAAGCCGATTCCTCCGGCCCAAGTCGCAAGAGAGCTTCGGCTCCGCAACCCTCGGATCGTCCCATCCAGCGTCTTAGTCTCCCGCGAGAACTTCCTCCGCTCGGGCGGGTTCGATACCGGTCTCAAGGGAAGCGAGGATTGGGATTTTGCCATTGCGATGCAGCAGCTCGGCAACTTCTGTGCCCTCGAGGAGCCGCTGACTTTATACCGGTGCAGTACGACAGGCCTTAGTGCAGATCCCGAGTGGATGTTTCTCGAAACGCGCAAAATGTTGGATCGCCGACTTCTGATGGGACTGAACCGTCCGACCAAATGGATTTGGCGCCGACGCATTCTCAGTTACCACGCCTATATCGCCGCGATGAACGCGCGCGCAGCAAACCGCCCATCGAGGGAACGGTACTGGATGTTCCGATCGCTCGCTGCGTGGCCAAGTCCCGCGTGGCAGCCACAGCGCTTTAAGTCTCTGTTGGTCATGTTGCGGAACACTCTCTTCACTACCGCCGCCGAAGCCCAACGGAACTAGTTGTTAAGTCCCGGCATTTGATGGATTGGGTCGAGAGCAAATCGTCGCGCCCCGTTGTAAAAACCTGCCCCATAGTGCCTCCTTCCACTCTCGCGAAAAGTATGCACCATCAGATGCCAGGACGAAACACATAGCGACAATCATTTCAAAATTAGATCAGGAAAGTAGCTCCGCGAGTCAAACACCGGACGGCGTTGCGGCGGGAACCTGCGCCCGGATCAATACAGATATCAGTCTGGTTACTATCCGTTCCAATGGCTTCGGAAGCATAGCGCTTACCACGTTCAATCTCACCTGGTCCTCCGGAAGTAATACCCGGAGCATGTAGAGAAAGATCAGGAGAGTAGCCAGCGACGCTACGGACCCCAGCAACACGCCCGGAAGCGGGGAGAGTGAGCTGCTGACCAGATAGGCGACAAGCGACGCCGCCGCGCTTGCTGCTCCAACCTTTGCAAGCTGTCCCCACGGAAGAGAGATCTTGTATAGACGGACGGCGACAGCCCACATGATGGCGACGGCCGTAAGCTGTGCGGCACCACTACCGATGCATGCGCCTACGGCGCCATGGCGACGCACCAGCATCCACGCTACTCCAATGTCCACAACACCAGCCAGAATGGTCGAATTGATGACGTAGGTCTGACGTTCATGGCTCTCCAACAGGTTCTGCACGGGTGCGATGAACGCCTTCGGCAGGCAAAGCAAAGGGGCCAGCGTTACCACCATCGCTGCTCCGCTGTACTTTTGTCCATACAAGAGAAGCAATGTTGGAAATGCGAGAGACACCGCGATGAGATGCACCGGAAATGACGACAGCGCCAGGTAGCGAAACGTAGACGCGGCAATGGCTGGAAGCCGCGACTTATCCCTGCCATATTGGGCAAATATCGTCGCACCCATCGCCGAACCGAAGACGGCTGAAGTCAGGAGCAGCCGCTCCGCCATATTGAAGGCCACCGAATAATAGGCAACCTGCCTGATGTCAGAGCAGTAATGTTTCAGCAGGATGAACTCCGACCGATCCCACACGATCAGGGCAATGATCATGCTGATGATGCTCTTCCACGCAAACGTAAACATTCGTTGCTTCAGACCATAAGGTTCCTGATGCGCTCGCGGCCAGCCGTGTATCCACCTCGTCGTAGGAATCAACCGAACACCACAATCAACTAGCCTCATCGCCAGCTGTGAGGCACCGACGCCGATCACTCCCCAATGGAAGATCACCGTTGCAAGGATGGCTACGAAGAAGACGACAATCGAGATCACAGAGGCAGGGAGATTACGCGACAAGTTCTCCGTAGCAACGTTAGCCTGTGCTGGAATGGCATTGACCATCCCAGGCAACACGCCCAGCACTATGAGGAGCGATGCAATCCTATACCCGGCCTCAGCATGGCCGAGCACCCAGACTGCCAGCCCAAGCGTAGCCGCAGTCGCCAGCGCCAACTGGAACGACAGCGTACGAAAGTAAATCTGACGCGCAGTTCCCCGGTCCCCCATACCGCAGAACTCCGCCATGTATTTCTGAGTCGTGGAAGGAATTCCGAGTCCACCAAGGCTGGCAACCATTGATGCGATCCAGGTCACAAAGATGATGTAACCCATCTGCGTTGGCCCGAGCGTACGAGCGATGGCGATCGATGTGAAGATCGACACCAATGCACTCACCAGGTTTTCCAGTCCGTACCAGCCGGCGTTCCGCGCGATTATCTTTGTGTTCGACATTAACTCCAGCTCGACGCCCCAGCTCCGCTATTCATCACATGTTTCAGACCAGGCTCGGCTCCTGATCATCGTCAAACGATGAGCGACCGCCCGCACGCAAGTGCATGGCGTGGAACGTCGGTGGTAGCGGCACCAGATAGACACTGGCCGCAAAGGACCGACAGTTAGTCGCTTCCTGTTGCCCTCATCTTAGCATTTGGTCATCACACATCTACGATTCTGGGGCACACTCGGAGGTAACGAGATCTAGATTGATTCCGCACCCCCAGGAGCTTGTTGAAATGGGTGCGATCCACAGTCATGGATGAGTCTTTTAGACCTTCGGCTGGCTCAAGGGGACCGACCCTCTTGGCCCGTGAAGTTGCGCGGACCGGCCAAGGTGGACTGGGCCTTCGTCTTCAGCTGCGTTGCGCACAACCTGCCGCGTCTGCCACGGCTGATCGCGCAAAAACTGGCAGCGCTGCCCGGATCGGCAGTGTGCCTGAAAAACGAAAATAGTAGCAAAACAGGCCTCTTCGAGGCCGCACCCGCTCACACCACGCAGGTGCACAAGCCGCCCGAAACACAGAGCTCATGTCTTTAGATCGCTCTCAGCCCCTTGTCAACAAGCTCCTAAAGGCAGATGATGGCTTCGACTCAGACGTTCAAGTCGACCTTCACCGCGAGTATCTGAAATGCTTTTGCGGCATCGATGCGTCGGGGCAATCCTCGCCGGAGCCGCAATTCAATTTGCGGTAGTCGCATTTCTTCTGCACACCCGAGTGCACGCGGCCACTCCGAGCAATGAAACGTCACGCGTTGCGTACTTCCCTCCCGGGTCTGTCTGGTTCCTGGACATACGACAGGCTCCTATCGACCCCAACTCCGATGGCACAATTCAATGGCTGGCCAGAGCAGGCGGATGGGGAACGGGTCGGATGCGCGTCGACTTCTCCTTGCGCGTACTCCAGGCCAATGACGCCACCCCGCGCGTTCCCTTCCGTCCGGCCCCCGGCTTCTACCGTCCGGACTCCGACGTCGTCCCATCAGTTCCGCTGCCTGTTGGCGGAGGCATGGAAGGCCAACCCAGCTATCATTGCCCCGTCGAGCAGCAGGATTGTCACCTCATCGTGGTCGATCAAAGCCACCATCTCCTTTATGAAGCGTTCGCCGCCAACTACGATGGCAAGGATCTAAGCGCCGCGGTTCTCGCAGTTTGGGATTTGAATCGTGTCTATCCTCCCAGCGGGCGAGGAGATCAATGCACGAGTGCGGATGCCGCCGGCTTCCCGATCGTTCCCCTGCTCTTCAATGCCGACGAACTGGCGGCGGGACACATCGATCACGCCTTGCGCTTTATTCTGCCCAACAATCGTATCCGCGCCGGGGTCTTCGTTCGTCCCGCTTCTCATGCTGGTGGTCCCAAAGGACCGAGCGATGCTCCGCCCTATGGCGTCCACCTTCGTCTCAAATCCTCATACGACATCCATCGCCTGAAACCCGCCGCCCGGGTCGTAGCCTCGGCGATGCAAACCTACGGGATTTTTCTCGCTGACGGCGGCAACATCGCTCTCACCGCCCAGAATGACACCGACACCCGCGCAAAGTACGCCGCGGTGGGCTTCGACGCGAACGACCTCGCCTCACTGAATGTCACTGATTTTGAGGTGCTCAAGGAAGGACCCGCAATTCCTTTAACGTATGATTGCACGCGAAATCATTAAGCCTTCTGCATATCAACGCGTTGTCTTCGTCGGCGGCGTCCTCACGCATCTATAATCAGGACAGTTCTTTTCGCAGCTACAACGCGATGTTGCGGCCAGATCGAAGATGGGGCCATCACGGCTTCGATGCCGACTAAACACGAGAACCTGATCGCGCACGAGTTGAACCGCCTACGGAGAAACGTTCTTGTCCACGATCGAGCCGTTCAACGGCGACTTCGACGAATTAGCAAGCCTGATGAAGGCCTCCTGGTCCGAGAACAAGAAGGAACCTCTCGAATACTCCGCAAGATTCCTTAGATCCGCCCTTCTGGATCAACCAGGCTCGAACTTCGATCTGTGCCCGTCGATCTATGAGAACGGCCGTCTGATCGCATTCGGTGCAGGTTTCTCCCGAACCGTCCGCCTACCAAACGGCGAGACCTGTCGCGTCCTGCTCGACAGTTTCATCACCGTTGCCTCCGGACATAAAGGCCAGGGTTTGGGCAAGACCATTTGGAACGGCATAGCAGAGGTGGGCCGACAAAAGGGATTTGACGGTCTGATCACGTTCTGCGTCGAAGGTGACCGCATGAACGATCACCTGCTCCAGTATGCCGATGAATGTAAGCTCCCCACATCGAAGTCGATGCTCATCCGCTATCTGGCGCGGCCGGTCCGAAGCAAGGACGTCGCCGCCGAAGATCAGGCAGACGTCTCATCCCTGCGGGACTTCGCGCCCAGCACTCCGCTCACAAGAGCATGGAGCGAAGCGGAGGTCAAGTGGCAGTGCCTCGATCGTGATGGCGCTTTCGGTTGCACACTTCATAGCCGCGGAGTCACAGGAACAATTAGTGCCTACAAAATGCGCACGGCCGGGGCAAATCCAGTGCTCTGCGGGCTGGTCGACTTCATCGTCTGGGACAACCTGGAGCGTGAGGAACAACTGCAGATGGTGAGCAGCCTGCTGAACTCTGCTGCTGCCAGCGGCGTCCAGCTACTGCTCATCCCCATGCTTGGTTACACCAGCTTAGACGCCTTCACATCATCCGGTTTTCGCACGACCTCGCGCGCCCTGCAGATGTACCTCACATCTCTCTCAGGGCGATTCGCAACAGACAATGTGTCGTCCGCGTATATCGACGTCTTTTAGGTTGTCTTCGAAAGTCCCCGGAACTCCGGTGCATCACGCATGACCGCAGGCCACTGAGAGATGTCTGTGCCGTGTTGCTGAATGAACGCGTACACCCAGCGCTCCAGCCCAAACGCGACGCACACACTGTGCATCGCACCGTGGCCTTCCACCTGAATATCAAATGCGCGGCCAAAGAAGTCGGAGTGGTGATTGTGCGATCCAACCGCAAGCCTCGCACCGTCAGGAAGCAACAATGCAATTTCAAACTTAGTCTCTGAGCTAAGTTGAAAGTAAGTCTTCGCACCTGCATCAGGAGCAATGAAGAATGGATCGCTTGCAGTCCGTATCTCACCAGCCAATTCGTGCTCATCGAGAAGCTTGGCCATCTTGTCCATGGAACGAGCACGTTCCGCCAGCACGTCCTCTCGGGCGCCGAGAAAGACAATCTCACGCATCGTGAAGTCCCACAGGCGGCGCAGATCCGCAAGATTGCTTCCTTCATATCGGAAGCACTTACCGCAAACCGAATAAATAAGGCCCTTCTTTGGGATAGAGGTTCCTTGATTCAATGAGTAAGTGTGGTAACAAACCGCCGGAGACAGGCACGCCTCTGGCGTGTCCATGTGCGACATCGCATGGCCATCTAACTCATTGACATCCTTATACCGTCCCCGAAACTGTTCAATATTTTCCTTCTCTTCAGTCAGATGGCAAGCAAAGGTCACATTATGCGGAAATGAGCGAAAATAATCGCACTTCGCAAGTACCGTCGAGGCAATCAGTGTAGGAGTCTGGAGCGGCGCCGGATTCCACTCCACGCCAAACTCCGTAAAGATGCGATCGAAGTAGCGAAAGGTAGCAAGGGCCAATCCTTCAAGTGCGACGATGCCGTTCGCAATCGGTAAGACACCGGGCACCCTATCGACAGGTTTGAACGTGGGATTCTGCATCTTCGCGGAGCTGAAAACCATCTTCCGCGTGAGCGAACGCAGCGAGCGTTGGATGTTCGTCGCTACCCCCAGAACCTGATCCCGCAGCTCAGGCGCAGGTTCAGAGTCCACCTGAAGCGAGAGCTCAGTCCCGTTTCCCGAGAACTGAATGTTGGAGATCCCCTTGGATAGAAACGCCACCTGCTTCCGGATCTCCTCCTGAGCCATCTCGGATGCAGCCGTTGAGAGCGTCACTGACAATTTGTGTTTACCGCTCATCTCTTTGAATCCTCAATCATAGTTGTCAACGCTCTAACGTTTCGGCAAGCAATAAACTTTTCATCCGAAATTGAAACTCCAAATGCATCTTCCAGCTCGAGCAGCAGGTTGAGTGCTCCCAGAGAAGTAAGCCCCGCATCATAGTAGTCTTCGTCGGGTGCTAGATCAGAAATAGAGCCCACTCGCCGGACTATCTCACTCACTCTCTCTTCAACAAGACTGCTCTCATTCAGCATTCATACACCTCTAGCCAATGATTTGATGCTTCGGGCTGGATTGCCGCCGACCAGGGTACTCGGCGGCACATTCGCCATCACCGTAGCTCCCATAGCAATCACGCTGTTGTCACCAATTGTCGCACCTGGACAGATTACCGCTCCCGCTCCTATCCACACGTTGTTGCCGATAGTGATAGGTCGCACCTCTTCATTGTCAGATGGCAGTCCTTCCCTGCGCTTCTCGGGATCAAGGGAGTGACCAGGCGCGTCGAACATTGTCACATTGGATGCAATCCTGCAGTCTTCTCCAATGACAATAGCTTTGCCCACCGTGAAGGAGCACCCATGACCAAGACCCGTGCGGTTCCCAACCTGCAGCGTGGGATGTGCCGTATATCGCGCGGCAAACTTAAAGCTGGACTTTCCATCGAACCGCACGTTATCACCCAGGATGATCCTTCCCTTTCCCTGGATCCAATGAACAAAAATGCCGGTGTGCAGATCACTCCCATAACTATGGCAGTACGCCTTGAACAGGGGCTCTGCGATGAACACCCGCCGAAAAAAATGAATGCAGCTGCGAATTCCCAGATAGATTGCCAGCATCGGGCGCACCACGAGTCGAGGCGCCGGCAGGCTGATCCTTCCGGGGAGGTAATACGCTCGACGAGCCCAGCGCGCACCTGGATGGTCAGAGAAGCGGATTGCGTTCCTTAGGCTCATGAAGGGAGAGAGCGTCCCCTGGTCTGCCCGATTTTTTGAACCAGTTGGATTCTTAGTGTAGCGCAGCCCTCTTTGAGTTCAGATAGCTGCTATGGGGGAGTGGGAGGCAGCCTGCGGCGCCGGCTCGATGAAGGTACCGCAGGCTCGGCAGGACAACTGAGGCCCGGTCCTCTTATGAGAAGCCCTGGCGCTGACCCAACAGGAACCAGAGCGGCAATTCCTGCAAGAGCGGATTCGGCAGTTGAAAATTAAAAATTGGAGTACCTGTCGATTTTCGGACTCCCAAACCGTCATCACGAAACCGTCCTGAAGCGATTATCGATCGGGCGCGGAGGGCCATTTCGCGATCAAGAGATGGGTCTACGTCTAATATATATTTCGCACGGCTTTACGAATCACTGGATTCTGAGAGGATCTCATCGGCAACATGGACCTGGACGTCATCATTCCCACCTACAACCGGTGTGCATCGCTAGAGCGGGCAATTCGAAGCCTCCTGGAAGCTCCGGCCCCGAGTGGGCTGCGGGTCAGAATTATGCCAGTCGACAACCGGTCAACGGACGCGACACGGGAGGTTGTCCACCGGCTTGCAGAGAGGTCGGGGAGAGAGATTGTCTACCTGTCGGAGAGCCAGAATCAGGGAAGATCATTTGCGCTGAACAAGGGAATTGAACACGCAACAGGTGATCTCATTGGCTTCATTGATGATGATGAAGAGATCGACACCCGGTGGTACGAGGTTATCTTTGAACAGTTTCGTGATCCCGGGATCGACTACATCGGAGGGCCTTATCGGCCTCGATGGGCGACTCCTCCACCGGCGTGGGTCGACCATCCGCATACCCGGACAGCGGTCGGCTGGGCGGACTTCGGCGATGCCCCCAGGGCCTTCAGTGATGAGGGTTATGATGCGCTGCTTATGGGGGGAAACTCGGTTCTGCGGCGGAGCTGCTTTGAGCGTGTCGGTCTTTACTGCACCAGCCTGGGAAGGACGGCAAAACGTCTGTTCGCCGGTGAGGACACAGACATGCATGATCGGCTAATCGCCGCCGGACTGAAGGGATTTTACCGCCCGGATCTCATTGTTGATCATCACATTCCAGTCGAGCGTCTGGCCAAACGCTACGTGCGACGGTGGGCATACTGGGCCTCAGCATCCGATGGCGTTCGACTGCGGATTAACCCAGATTCCACCGGGCCAAAGATCCTCGGTCTGCCACCCTACTACTATGGCGACGCTGTAAGAGCGCTCTTTCGATGGGGTACGGCCGTCCTGCGATCCGATGGACAGGCGAAGATCTTTCACGAGGAACTCTCCCTGTGGAGGCTCGCGGGCAGATTGCATGGCCTTAACCTGATGTCCCAGCAACCTGTACGTCGCTCCTGACGTATGATTGCGTGCGAAATCATTAAGCCTTCTGCATAATGCGTTGTTGCTTCAATACCCTGACAGCCAGAAGACACCAACCCTTCAATTCTTCCGTCGCATAGCGCGTCTGGATGTCTCATAGAGCCTCATATAATTGGCAGTGGTCGCAGATAATGTGAAGTACGTGTTGAACGCAGCCTCCGCGTTCTTTCCGAACTGCTCTCTCTCAGGCTGATTTGTCGCCATTCGAAGCACGGCCGTCGCCATTTCGTCAGCACTCCTCCCCTGTACGGTCATACCCGCGCCAGCCAGTCGAACAACCTCTGCCATTCCTCCAACGTCCGTCGTCACTGCGGGTAGACCGCATGACAGCGCCTGCAGCAGCGACATGGGAAGTCCCTCGGAGAGCGAAGACATCACAAAAACATCAGCTGTAGTAAAGAAGGGCGCGACGTCCAGTTGCCGTCCCCAGAACGTCACATTCGGGCGAATACCAAGTTGATCGGTTGTCTCCTCGAGGCGGCCTCGTTCCGTGCCATCACCGACGATCCACAGCTGCATCTCAGGCACCTGTGCGACGGCCGCACGAAAGCCGGTGAGGAGAAACTGGAGGTTCTTCACCGGTTCGAGCCTGCCAACATACAGCAGTGTGAATCCTGTCTTCGCCGGACGCTGATCGGGAGGAGTCGGCGCAATAGGCACGGCGCCGTTGTACACAGTGACAATCTTGCGATCCGGTGCACATCCGGCCTCTCTGATATTGCTGGTGGTCGCCTCGCAGATGCCGACGATCCAATCGCAAAACCTTGCGGCAATCCTGTACTTGCGCTCCATCGTCAGGTTGCGAGGCGGCGCCACAAGGCTGTGCCGCGTTGACACAATGCTCGGAACACCGGCCAGCCGAGCGGCCGGAGCGGCATACATCGTCGGCGTCGGATTGTGCAGATGCACCACGTCCGGCCGTGAAGACCTGAAGATTTGCAGGAAACGAAGCGAGGCATCGGGGAGACGCCGGCCGACGTTCGACCGTACGAGAAAACCCGCTGCCCGCATCTGCTCGCCCAGCTCACCCAGGGCCGCTACGGCATAGACCTCAGGCTCATGCCCCTGCTCTCTCTGCAGATGGCACATCTGCAGAACCAATGTCTCGGCGCCGCCTACCTCCATACTGTCGACAACATGAGCGATCTTCATGCGGCGAAACTCTGTCACACGTTCGATCCTCTCAGTGCGTCAGGTTCACAATGCGAAGTGTGATGTACATCACCAGAATAAGTCCTATGGCCATCACCCCGGAATAGCGGAGGATGCGTACCAGGGGTAACCTCGGCGAAACCATTCCCCGCTCCAAGGCCATCTGAAAGGTAACCTCTACAAGACCACCGAGCAGAAACAAGGTCAGAATGTACGAACGTGAAAGGAACCAGCCTGTAACAATAAACCCTGTGAGGGAAAGAACCAGGAGTCGAGCAAGTCGTCTGATGTCAGGCTCATCCAGGGCTGCGGGGCCAGGCGGCGGTAGAGAAAGCGGCATATCAGAGAATGAGACTGTCTTTTTTTCGATGATGTTCTTGGGCCACGCTACGACGAGTGAATCTCGAATGGTGGGAACAAGGAACATCGACCAGAAAAAAAGCCCGCAGAGACCGAGCTCGGCGGCGCACACAACAATCGAATTGTGTGCTGTATGGCCAATGTAATCCGGCATATTACCGAACCCGACACCGAAAAGCGGATGCGCCTTGAGCAACTCGAGCCCCTCGCCCCAAAACTCCGTTCGGTCTTCGCCCGCGGTTGTCGAGATACCTCTTCCGCCCGTATAACCCGTGGCAGTAGCCCCGGCGAATAGCAGTCCGGCGAGGACAAGCGACGGCACCGTCCCAATTCGTTTTCGGAGGGCCATCATCAGCACGGCCATCAGCGCAAGGATCGAGCCGCGCGAATGGGTCAGGAACGCTCCCCAGAGCAAGATTCCAATCGGAACCAGCACAACGAAGAAGTTCTGTACTGACCTGTTCTTCTTCCAGAAGAAGAACATCAAAGGCAGAGTGCAGACGATGAGTTGGGCAAAGTCATTGGGATCATTGATCTGCCCCTGTCCGCGCAGCCGGTATATCCACTCCTTCTGATCGTTGCTCTGCCCGATGAAGTAGCTGTTACTCATGTCCACTTCGCGCGCGGCGAGTCCCGTTGGCAGCCCGCGGTGCATCTCAGCCAAACCCTGCCCGATGACGAACAGACACACAAAGAGCATCATCAGGATGACGATCTGCACCTTTCTCCTTGTGGTGCAGAACACACTAACCAGCACGTACGCAAACGCGTTCGGGATAAACAACAGAAATGCGGTGAGTCCACCACCTGCCCAACTCGCGCCCACCAGCACTGACATGAACGTCGCAAACGCCAGACCCGCTACTGCGGGTAGCTGGGCTGTTTTCCCAACGCTTGAACCGCTCAGCGCCGGCAACGACACGAACGCGATAACCCCGGCGAGAATCAGCTCGATGCGGTATTCCGCCAACGATCCGAACATGACCGTGGGCGTCAGATAGTACGTCAGGAAGTAGAGGATACTTAAAACAAATCCCATCACGTGAGTTGCCCGGGCAGATCCTCCGTACGCAATAGAATACCCTATCAATCTGGGTGTTCTACTCGTATCTGTTTGAGTGTTCTACTCGGAATACACCTTCTGGACTCTGATGCCTGTTGCCGGACTTCAGTCGTCTCTCATACTTTGTCGCCACATCATTTCGCGCTGTAACCGTCGGTCTGGATCATGCGAAACGCGAGCTCAATCAACGATAAGTCTGGGTGGAAGCCGGGACTGGTTTCCATTGTCATGCCAGCGCACAACAGCCAGGGCTCACTCAGCGATTCTGTTCAGTCGGTGTTGGCCCAGACCTACAAAGACTGGGAGCTGATCATCGTCGACGACGCCTCCCGTGACGGAACGTTGGCGCTCGCCAGTCAGTTCGCCTCCGAGGACCCACGGATTCGCATTCTTCCCCTTGACCAGAACGTCGGCGTTGCTGAGGCCCGAAATCGTGGGATCAACGCCGCTCGCGGCCAGTACCTGGCTTTCCTCGACAGCGACGACCTTTGGCTGTCCCACAAGCTCGAGACCCAGATCGGCTTCATGAGTTCCACCGGTGCCGGCTTCTCCTTCGCGCAATACCGGCGGATCGCCCGCGACGGTTCCCTGAGTAATCCCGTGAAGGTCCCTCGCTCCGTCAATTACGAAGGTCTTCTCCGTGGCAACTCCATCGGGTGCCTCACCGTCACCATCGACCGGTACCAGATTCCCGAGGTGTCCATGCCGCAGATCAAGCACGAGGATTACGTCACCTGGCTGAAGATCCTGAAGCGAGGTCACATCGCGTACGGGATCCCGCAAGATCTCGCCCGCTATCGAGTCGCCTCTTCCTCTGTGTCCTCAGACAAGCGGCGGAGTGCCGGTTGGACCTGGAACATCTACCGCCGCGTTGAGGGGCTTTCTGTAATCAAGTCGGCATGGTGCTTCCTGCACTACACCGCTCGCGCTATCTATATCCGTCAGTTCTCCTGATCTATCTGTGGTCACTAGTGCTACGGCGCAACTGTAATGCTTCCGGTGCCCGCCGCACTGAACGTAAGCACGCCTGCCGTATCGGTCGTGGCCGTCGCCGGCGCACCGGCTCCGGTGATCGAATACGTCGTGTTCGGCGTCAGGTCAAGGACGTATTGCGTTGTTGCGCCGGACGCTGGATATACGACCCCGGTGAACGAAGCTGGCCATGTTCTCATGAACATCGTCAGCGATGAACCGACCAGAGCGCCGTCGAAGTTCTGTCCACTCGTAGACTGAACCAAAGTTGTACTGGACTGCGCAAACGAACTCGAACCCCATTGCAAGACCGAAAGGAACTGCGCCGTGCTTACCGTCCCTGCATCCTCCCGTATCGAGGACACCGGCTCCCAATCTGATACCTGAAGTGAGTTTGCAGGCAACAAGCCGGCATTGGACAGCGATCCCTGTGTCGGGAGCAGTGCGGTGTAGTAAGCCTTCTGGGTTCCGGACTGTGTTGGCCAGGAAGCCGTATTGGCGTTGACCGACGTAGCTCCTGTTGTTATGAGAGATACCGATTTATCAGAGGCACTCCCCGTAACACCTCGGTCATAGAACACAACCTGGTTTGAGCCTCTGAGATAAAGAACATCTCTCGACGCATGTTGGACATCGTTATAGCTCGAGACATCATAAGGAGAGCTATAGGCCCACCATCCGTTATAGGCAGGTGTATCGTCTACGGTGATTGCGGCATAAGCGGGAAGCTCTGAATGCATCAGCGGCGAAACGATTCCCTGTTGCTGTCCGTGCGTGAACTCGCCCCCGTACTCAACAGCAGGATATACAAGGCAGCCCGGTCCGCACCCACTGCCGGTTGTATTCATATACGAAGCAATATTCGACTGCGGAGCACTTGACATCACCTCGTTGTAGTCATCGAACTCAGTTCGGCCCTTCGTAATATATTCACCGTGGCTGTAAATATCGAAGCGCCCGCAATTTTCATGCTCGTGGTCGATGAGCGCACTTGCACAATAGAACGAGAACAGCGTGTCGTTGCTCGCCCACCCGCTTCGCAGGATTAATTGCTGCGCGTAGCTCGCGTTGTATATCTCTGTAGGAAGACTGGGCCGAGGATTGCTCGGCACATTGCTCACCGGATCGGATGCGGGTAGTGAGATCATCAGATCGATTGCAAGAGGGCCGGCAGTAACAGCGCCCAGGCCGGAATCGAAGCCGCACCAGGTGTTGCAGCCTCCCAAGCTCCCGTCCGCTCCGCCATACGCCGTTTCCAACACCATCCACTCAAGTGCCGGTGTGCGATCTGTACGGCCTACGTAACTATCCGCAGACATCATCGCCGCCTCGGTGTACATGTCGGCCGAAGTGCGGTAGTACGTGTTTGAATCACCTGTCGTGAGATAGCCGTAAGCAGGACTTACACAATTCCCGCAGACAGTGGGACCGTTCTTCGCGCTTATGTCGGTCATAAACTCAAGATCGTTTACATACTTCAAATCCCACCAACTGGATGTGCCCAGCGACACCTGTGGGCCATACAGCGTCGGGTCATCGTATCCGGCCGTATGCATCATATTGAGCGCATACCGCAGCTTGTACATCGAGTACTGATACCAGCTACCCTCGCGGAGACTCCCTCCGCGGCCGTCACCAAAGCAAGGAAGTTTCGTGCCGGTCGCTGAGTACTTCGACAGGTCGGTTCACTCGAAAGATTCGAGATAGGCCGCCTGATATGCCTTCAGGCTTACTCCCGGATCCTCCATGTGGGCCCAGTCTTTGTACAGCATCGCCCCGTCGAGGTAAGTCCAGTAGGCGTGCAGTGATCCTGCAGTTCCGTCCGGACAAACCGTGTATCGTGCCGCTCCGCAGGAGTTGGTCAGCGCTGGATCATCCTGTGTCGTGTCGTTGAATGTCAGCGCCGCCGCAGTCAGGTACATGATCTTGCTGTGGCTGTAGTTGTTGCCCATGGAGCGCTGCCCGACGATGTCCCACCGCTGCCAGCGTCGAACTGCGAAAGGCTGTTGTAGACCACCGACATACGCGCGTGAACCGGTCAAGTGCGACCGAGATCATCTGCGCCCAGCCAGCGCGAAATACTGCCGCGTCACCTGCTGATCGGCAGCACTCAAATACCCGCCGGCCATCAGCCAATCCGGCGTGAGCGTGAGTGCCTCCGTCGATCCGAGCCGTGTTGCCCGTCAGCCCATAGTTCGCGTCAACCTGCCGAATGGCCAGCGTGGCCGGGGTATACGAGGAGGACACTGGATTCAGCCAGAATTGGCGTAGTACATCCAGATGTCACGGCCATAGCATCCCCAGTTGTAAGTCGGGTCGTGCGGGTCGATCATCGACATGATAGGCGAAGAGACAGCGCGTCGCCTTCCTTATAGTTCTCACCCTGGATCTGAATTCGGCTGACCCGATCCGCCGTTGCAAGCACCATGACCATATGGCGTTGTCGGCGTTGTACACATTGACTGCGTTGTCCAGAGAGCTCGCATACAGCGGATTACTCTGCACCGCCTTCGCGCGCAGCGCCGGCAGCATCGCAGCAGTAATTCCACCCAGGCGCGGATGCGAGGTCACCGGCATCGGCGACGCGTAATCGTGATCGTCGACCCCGCGATCACCGAACTGTTCGCGTTGCTCTTCGCCGTCAGGTGATACGTGCCGGGAGTCGTCGTGTACAGCGCCACCGTGCACGGCTCGTTTACAACGCATGGATTAGTTCCGACGATCGTGCCTCCATCCGAACTCCACGTCACCGTCTTGTCGTTTACGCCCGTCACCACCGCCGTTACAGTCTGGTACGATCCGCGCGGCGCAACCGGAGCCTGCGGGTACACGTAAATCTGCGCGCCCCCTGGTGTCGAGTTGTACGTGTTGACTGTGATCGACTCCTGCTGCGTGGCCGTCTTGGTCGGCGATTCGCTGTCCGCCACAGACACTGTGAACGTTGAAGTCCGCTCGCTGTCGGTGTTCCAGAGATGACGCCCGCGCTTGACAGTGTCAGTCCGGCGGCAGACTCCCCGAGGCAATCGACCACGTGTAGCCCGGCGTGCCTCCGCTCGCGTTCAGTATGGCGGAGTAACCGCTGCCGGTGGTGCCGTAACCCAGCGAAATCGTCGTAATCGTCAACTGCGTCGCCGTAACCGTGATCGACTCCTGTGCCGAAGCCGTCTGCGCAGGTGACGCACTATCGCTTACGGTTACCGTGAAGTTCGACGTACCCGTTGCCGTCGGAGTTCCGGAGATCACACCCGCGCTCGACATTGTCAATCCGGCAGGCAAGCTTCCCGCACTTACTGACCACGTGTACGCTGGCGTGCCGCCACTCGCGCTCAGTGTCGTGCTGTACGAATTGCTCGTCTGTGCCGCACCCAGGCTCGTCGACGTAATCGTCAACGTGCTCGCCGCCGCGCTTACCGTGATCGACTCCTGCGCCGAGGCCGTCTGGGCGGGCGATGCACTATCCTTCACCGCATACCGTGAACGTAGCCGTGCCATTTGCCGTCGGTGTTCCCGAAATTACGCCTCCGCTTGACAGAGAAAGCCCCGCAGGCAGACTTCCCGAGGAAATCGACCATGTATAGCCGGGCGTGCCGCCACTCGCACTCAGCGTGCGCTGTACGAGCTTGCCGGTCTTCGCCGCGCCCAGGCTGGTCGACGTAATCGCCAGAGTGCTCGCCGCTGCGCTCACCGTGATGGACTCCTGAGCCGAGGCTGTCTGCACAGGCGATCCGCTGTCCTTCACCGCCACCGTGAACGTGGCCGTGCCATTTGCGGTCGGTGTGCCGGAGATCTGACCTCCACTCGAAAGAGTCAACCCTGCTGGAAGGCTTCCCGACGCAATCGACCATGTGTAACCGGGCGATCCCCCGCTCGCGCTCAGCGGCGCACTGTACGAGCTGCCGTTCTTTCCTGCCGCCAGGCTCGTCGACGTAATCGTCAAATTGCTCGGCGCCGCGCTCACCGCGATCGATTTCTGGGCCGAGGCCGTCTGGGCGGGCGATGCACTGTCCTTCACCGATACCGTGAACGTAGCCGTGCCATTTGCCGTCGGCGTTCCCGAAATTACGCCTCCGCTCGACAGAGAAAGCCCTGCCGGCAGACTTCCCGACGCAATCGACCATGTATAGCCCGGCGTTCCGCCGGCCGCGCTCAGCGTCGTGCTGTACGAGCTCCCGTTCTTTCCTGCCGCCAGGCTCGTCGACGTAATCGTCAAGTTGCTCGGCGCCGCGCTCACCGCGATGGACTCCTGAGCTGAGGCTGTCTGCACAGGCGATCCGCTGTCCTTCACCGCCACCGTAAACGTCGAGGTCCCGCTCGCCGTCGGAGTACCCGAAATCACACCCGCGCTCGAGAGAGCCAATCCTGCCGGAAGGCTTCCCGACGCAATCGACCATGTATAGCCCGGCGTTCCGCCGGCCGCGCTCAGCGTCGCACTGTACGAGCTCCCGTTCTTTCCTGCCGCCAGGCTCGTCGTCGCAATCGTCAAAGTGCTCGGCGCCGCCGCGCTCACCGTGATCGACTCACTCGCCGAAGCCGTCTGCGCAGGCGATCCGCTGTCCTTCACTGCCACCGCGAACGTCGAGGTCCCACTCGCCGTCGGCGTGCCCGAGATCACTCCTGCGCTTGAGAGCGCCAGGCCGGCCGGCAGACTTCCCGAAGCCAGCGACCACGTATAACCCGGCGTCCCTCCGCTCACGCTCAGCGATACCGCATAGGTAGAACCAACCTGTCCTGAACTCAGTGCGGCCGAACTGATACTCAACGCCGTCGGCGCGCTCTGCACGCAGGAGTCACCACGATCGAAAACGTAACTGTCTTGCTCTGGGCCTTCGAATTGGAATCCGTAGCCGTAACGGCTGAAGGTAAAGGTGCCGCTGAGACTTGGTGTCCCGGAAATTACTCCGCCGTTCGACATCGTCAGCCCTGACGGCAGACTTCCCGATGAGATACTCCATTTGTAGGGCTGTGTCCCTCCCTGCGCGGCCAGCGACACCTTGTACGAAACACCCATCTGCGCGCTCGGCAACTGCGTCGTCGCAATCGACAGATCACTCCCTGAATCGGGCGCGGTTGTTACTGTAAGCGGAACCTGATTCGAAGCGGCCCCGTCAGAATTCCGCACCTGCAACTGCGCTACCGCCGGCTGCGCCAGCGTTGTGCCGCTGATATTCGCCGCAATCGTTGTGGAGTTCACCACCGTCGTCGGCACGGCATTGCCGTCCACGGTCAGCGCAGCCTTCGACTGAAAATTCGTGCCCTGCACCGTCACAGTGACGCTTGGCGTTCCGGCAGTTACGACCTGCGGCGACACCTGGCTGATCGAGGGGCTCATCAGCGCCACTACGGTCATTCCAGTCCCGCAACCCGCGACATAACAGGCTGATCGCGAACACGAATGACGCGACCAGGACTTGCTTAAGCTTCGTTCCCGATCTAATCCCGTAATACAAAGGCTCCGCAACGCCGAGTCGGTGAAATAAATGAGTTGTGGATCCATAGGGCCAGTACACCTACGGGAATCAGAAGATTCATCACGCGTGGGTTGCAGAGGAAAATCGCACGGGGTCACGGAAGATACGACTTGTTTGCGATTACCCTCTGTCGACTTTGGTGTGGTGTGGCGCTCCAGTACATAACGCGTTGGCCGGCCTAAAAAATTCAGTAACAAAAAAAAGCATTCCTTACGTCAGTTCCTTTCGACTCAACACACGCACGCACGAGCCTTGTTTCAGACACAGCTGTCCCTCTTCGTGCTGAGCGCACAAAGTTGGGGCGCACCTGTTTTGCGTCGGATCCACGAGGGATCCAACGTCAGATCGCTGTTGCTCGAGCTACGAAACCCACCGGTTCTCGAGGCTCAGGCCGTTTGTTACGTTTCCTGCATAGACCCTGGGCAATCGTTTTCGTTAGCGCTGTGGATATTCGATATGCATCTAAAGGTCCCACGCAGGATTCCCGGGTATTTCGTGGCAGAACACGCTTGCCTTTTCCTCTCAGCGACATAGCGCTGCGAAACGCTGCCTGCAAAATATTTTTTGCAGGACGACGTAAAATAGAAATACGCGCGCGCAATTGCGAAAAGCTCTGGGTAGCGAGGGACGATGTGTGGAATTGTCGGTGTCTTCGGACGCCAGCCGGTCGGTCAAATCATTTACGACTCTCTTTCCATGCTTCAGCATCGCGGTCAGGATGCTGCCGGCATCGCCACATCCTTTGAAGATCGCTTCTACCTTCACAAGGGCAACGGCCTGATAACAGACGTCTTCGACGCCGGCGACATGGCCAAGCTGCTCGGCAACGCCGGCATCGGCCATGTCCGCTACCCGACCGCCGGTTGCGGCTCCGTAGCTGAAGCTCAGCCCTTCTACGTGAACTCGCCCTACGGCATCGTCTTCGCGCACAATGGCAACCTGACGAACGTCGCCGAAATCGTCGAGAGCATCTTCGAGCGGGACCTGCGCCACCTCAACACCACTTCGGACTCCGAGGTGATGCTGAACGTCTTTGCGCACGCCCTCACGCAGCGCCGCGCCGCGCATCCCACACCCGAGGACATCTTTGCTGCAGTGGAGGAAGTTCATCGCCGCTGCAAAGGCGGTTACAGCGTCGTCGCCATGATCTCCGGCGTTGGCATTCTCGGCTTCCGCGATCTCTACGGCATCCGTCCGCTCGTCTTCGGCTCACGAGGCGGCGATGGACTTTTCTCGGGCCAGTCGAAGGAGTACATGATCGCCTCCGAGAGCGTCGCCCTCCAGGTCGCCGGCTTCCATCTCGAGCGTGACGTCAAACCCGGCGAGACTGTCTTCATCGACATCAACGGCCAGCTCCACACACATCAGAGCGCCCTCGCGCACGACAAGGCGCCCTGTCTCTTTGAGTACGTCTACCTCGCCCGCCCCGACTCCGTCCTCGACGGCGCTTCCGTCTATCAGTGCCGCATCAACATGGGCATCAAACTCGCCGAGAAGATCCGCCGCGAGTGGGCCGACATTCCTCTCGACGTCGTCGTTCCCATCCCATCCACCAGCCGCACCGCTGCCCTCGAAATCGCGACGCGACTCAACCTTCCCTACCGCGAAGGCTTTGTGCGTAACCGTTACGTCGGCCGCACCTTCATCATGCCCGGCCAGGCGCAGCGCAAATCCTCGATCCGCCGCAAACTCAACCCCATACCGCAGGAGTTCGCTGGCAAGAACGTCCTGCTCGTCGACGACTCCATCGTCCGCGGCACCACTATTAAAGAGATCGTCGCGATGTGCCGCGAACTCGGAGCACGACGCGTCTACGTCTGCTCCGCCGCGCCACCCGTTATCTACCCCAACGTCTACGGCATCGACATGCCCGCGCGCTCCGAGCTCATCGCCAGCGGCAAAACCATCGACCAGCTTGCCCAAGACATTGGGGCCGACGGCATCATCTTTCAGGACCTCTGTGACCTCAAGAGCTCCATCACCGAGGTCTGCCCGAGCCTCACGCACTTCGATACCTCAGTTTTCGACGGAACGTACGTCACCGGTGACGTCACCGCCGCCTACCTCGAGACCCTCGAAAAGCAACGCAACGACCTAGCGAAACGGACGGAAGATGTCGCCAGCCACATCACCCGAAACCTATCCGCCCATCTCTGAGAATGGGCTTCGTCTCCTCGCGCTGGCTGGCCCGCCGGCGCTGACATCCTTTGAAGCCGAGCGCCTCACCGCCCGTCTTCGCGCTCTCGACCCCGCCGTCACCGGAGTCGAAGCCTCCTATCTTTACCTCATCACCGCGACCGGCGAGCTCGACCACGAGCGACTCAATGAGTTGCTCGAGCTCACCGACACACCGCTGCCTGATCCCGCAATCTTCGTCGCTCCTCGCATCGGCACGCAGTCGCCCTGGTCCAGCAAGGCCACCGACATCCTCCTCAATACAGGCTTCACCAACGCGCAGCGCATCGAGCGCATCCGCGTCGTCCAGATTCACGGCACGCACAACGTTCAATCGCTCTTCCCCGCTCTGCACGACCGCATGACCGAGACCGTCCTCTTCGGCGGCCTCGACGAGTTGCAAAAGCTCTTCGTCGAACACACACCGAAACCGCTCGGCGCCATCGACGTTCTCACCCGCGGCCCCGCTGCAATTCAGGAAGCCGACCGCCGTCTCGGCCTCTCGCTCGCACCCGATGAGATCGACTACCTCGTCTGCGAGTTCACCGCGCTCGGCCGCAACCCCACCGACGTCGAGCTCTACATGTTCGCGCAGGCCAACAGCGAGCACTGCCGCCACAAGATCTTCAACGCCTCGTGGACCATCGACGGCGTACAACAAGACAAATCTCTCTTTGCGATGATCCGCAACACCTACGCGGCCTCGCACGAGAACGTTCTCTCCGCCTACTGCGACAATGCTGCAGTCATCCGTGGCGGCTCCGCCCCGCGCTACTTTCCTGATCCCAAGACCAACGTCTTCACCGCGCACGACGAAGAGATCGAGATCCTCATGAAGGTGGAGACGCACAACCACCCCACGGCGATCTCTCCCTGGCCCGGCGCGGCTACCGGCGCTGGCGGCGAGATCCGCGACGAGGGCGCGACCGGCCGCGGCGCCAAGCCCAAGGCCGGCCTCTGCGGTTTCACCGTCTCCAACCTCAACCTCCCACAGTCGCCGCAGCCCTGGGAGCGCACGCCCTCGCGCCCCGCGCACATCGCGTCGCCGCTCGACATCATGATCGAAGGCCCGCTCGGCGCAGCAGCATACAACAACGAGTTTGGCCGACCCAACCTCTGCGGCTACTTCCGCACTTACGAACAAGAGAGCGGCGGAACAACCTTCGGCTACCACAAGCCCATCATGCTCGCCGGCGGCCTCGGCAACATCCGCACGCCACACATTGAAAAGCGCGCAATCCGCCCTGGCGATCTCCTCATCGTCCTCGGCGGCCCCGCGATGCTCATCGGCCTCGGCGGCGGCGCTGCATCAAGTCAAGCGGGCTCTGAAGCCAACACGGAACTCGACTTCGCCTCCGTGCAGCGCGACAACGCCGAGATGGAGCGCCGCGCCCAGGAGGTCATCGACCGCTGTTGGCAGCTCGGTAACCAAAACCCGATCCTTTCTATCCACGACGTCGGTGCCGGTGGCCTCTCCAACGCCTTCCCTGAACTCGTCAAAGACGGCGGAGTTGGCGGCGTCTTCGATCTCGCCGCCATCCCTCAGGCTGAGGCGGGTCTCTCGCCGCTCGAGGTCTGGTGCAATGAGGCGCAGGAGCGCTACGTCCTCGCCCTGCCGCCGGAACATCTCGCGCTCTTCGAATCCCTCTGCACGCGCGAGCGCTGCCCCTTCGCCGTCGTCGGCCGCGCCACTGCCGAGCTCGAGATCGTCCTCATCAACTCGAACGACCCCGATGGCGCCACGCATCCCATCGACCTCCCGCAATCGCTCCTCTTCGGCAAGCCGCCGAAGATGCAGCGCTCGTTCACGCGCACGAAGACCGCAACACAACCGCTCGACCTCTCACACATCGACCTCGCCGACGCCGTCGAGCGCCTGCTCCGCCTCCCCACCATCGCAAGCAAAAACTTCCTCATCACCATCGGCGACCGCAGCGTGGGCGGCCTCACTGTGCAGGACCAGATGGTCGGCCCCTGGCAGGTCCCCGTCGCCGACTGCGCCGTCACCCTTCGCACCTTTGACTCCGTTGCCGGTGAAGCGATGGCCATCGGCGAGCGCACGCCCCTCGCCGTCACCGACGCCGCCGCCTCGGCGCGCATGGCCGTTGGCGAGCTCATCACCAACATCGCCGGCACCGCGATCAACAAGCTCTCCGACGTCAAGCTCTCCGCCAACTGGATGGCCGCCGCCGGAGCGCGTGCTTCTGAATCGCAACCAAGCGAAGACGAAAAACTCTTCGACGCCGTCCACGCCCTCGGCATGGAGCTCTGCCCCGCGCTCGGCCTCACCATCCCCGTCGGCAAAGACTCCATGTCGATGAAGATGAGCTGGCGCGAAAGCGGCGAGCCCCGCTCCGTCATCTCTCCGCTCTCCGTTATCATCTCCGGCTTCGCCCCGGTCGCCGACGTCCGCCGCACGCTCACGCCGCAGCTTCAGCCTGAAGGCGCACTCCTTCTGATCGACCTCGGCGGAGGCCGCGACCGCCTCGGCAACTCCGCACTCGCGCAGGTCTACAACCTCACCGGTGGCGAAACGCCCGACACACCTGAGCCCGAAAATCTCCTCGCCTTCTTCAACGCGATCCAGCACCTCAATCGCTCCGGCAAGCTTCTCGCCTATCACGACCGCTCCGACGGTGGCCTCTTCGTCACCCTCGCCGAGATGGCCTTCGCCGGTCGCGTCGGCCTCGAGATCGACCTCCCCGGCACCTCCGCTCTCGCTGCCCTCTTCTCCGAAGAGCTCGGCGTCGTGGTCCAGGTCCGCACGAAAGACACCACTGCGATCCTCGATCAACTCTGCTCCGCCGGCCTCACCGCACACCTCATCGGCCGCACCACCGCCACCAACGAGCTCACCTTCCGCCACGCGAACGACGTCGTCTACTCGAACCCGCGCACCACGCTTCACAAGATCTGGTCCGAGACCAGCTTCCACATCGCCTCCCTCCGCGACAACCCCGCCTGCGCGCAGCAGGAGTTCGATCTCCTCGACGACGCCAACCGCCCCGGCCTCTTCGTCGACGTCCCCTTCGATCTCGCCGAGCGCGTCTGCGCGCCACTTCTCGCGCCCCCTTCGCGCGCTCCGGGCATGCCCTATCTCGTCATCACAAAACCGCGCGTTGCCATTCTGCGCGAACAGGGCGTCAACAGCCAGTACGAGATGGCCTCCGCCTTTGACCGCGCCGGCTTCGAATGCATCGACGTGACCATGAGCGACCTGCTCGCCGGCCGCGCCGACCTCTCCACCTTCATCGGCCTCGCCGCCTGCGGTGGTTTCTCCTACGGCGATGTCCTCGGTGCCGGCAGCGGCTGGGCCAAGACCATCCTCTTCAACAAGCAGCTCCGCGACGACTTCGCCGCCTTTTTCGCGCGGCCCGAAACCTTCTCGCTCGGCGTCTGCAACGGCTGCCAGATGATGGCGCAACTCCGCGACCTCGTCCCCGGCGCCTCGCACTGGCCGCGCTTTGTCCGCAATCTTTCTTCGCGCTACGAAGCTCGCCTCTGCATGGTCGAAGTCCAGCCAACGAGCTCCATCTTCCTCGCTAACATGACCGGCGCGCGCATGCCCATCGTCGTCGCGCACGGCGAGGGCCACGCCACACACCTCGCACCCGCAGAAACGATCGCCGCCCGCTACATCGACACCTACGGCCAGCCCACGCAGCACTATCCTCTCAACCCTTCGGGTTCGCCCGGTGGCACCGCAGCCCTCACTTCCGCCGACGGCCGCGCGCTCATCATCATGCCGCACCCCGAGCGCACCTCCCTCGGCCTCCAGAACACCTGGACCCGCACCCTCCAGCACAGCCCCTGGCAGCGCCTCTTCGACAACGCGCGCTCGTGGGTAAAGAAGAATTAACTAAAGAAAAATCAGCCGAAGAAAATCTAGTCGAAAATAGAAAAGACAGACATGCCCTATTCGCAGCAACCCATCGACTACAAGTCCGCCGGTGTGGACATCGAAGCCGGCAATGAAGCCGTTCGCCGCATGAAGGCACACGTCGCACGCACGCACTCATCAGCCGTGCTCACCGGTCTTGGCTCCTTCGGCACACTCTTCTCGCTTACCGACGCCATCAAAGGCATGACCGATCCCATCATGGTCCAGAGCACCGACGGCGTGGGCACCAAGACCCTCGTCGCCGTCATGGCGCAGCGCTATGAGAACCTCGGCCGCGATCTCGTCGCTGCCGTCGCCGGTGACATCGCCGTCATGGGCGCCCGCCCGCTCACCTTCCTCGACTACCTCGGGCTCCACAAGGTCGAACCCGCCATCGTCGAAGAGCTCGTCCGCGGCATGTCCGCCGCCTGCGCCGAATCCAACATCGCCCTCGTCGGCGGCGAGACCGCCGAGATGCCCTCCGTCTACGCGCCCGGCGACCTCGACGTCGTCGGCTTCGTCACCGGCATCGTCGACCGCTCGCAACTCCTCACCGGCGCGAACATCGTCGCAGGCGACGTCCTCTACGGCGTGAGCTCCTCGGGCCTCCACACCAACGGCTGGTCGCTCGCCCGCAAGCTCCTCTTCGAGATCAACAAGTTCGACATCCACGCGCCGCAGCGCGAACTCCAGGGCGCCACTCTCGCCGACGTCCTCCTCGAGCCGCACGCAAACTACGTCACGCCCATCCGTCGGGCACTCGACGCGAAGATTCCGATCAAGGGCATGGCACACATCACCGGCGGCGGCCTCATCGAAAACACGCCGCGCATCCTGCCTGCGGGCCTCGGCGCCGTCATCGACCGCACGGCGTGGAAACCACAAGAGATCTTCACCTGGATGCAGCAGCTCGGCCACATCTCCGACGAAGAGATGCATCGCGTCTTCAACATGGGCATCGGCCTCGTCGTCATCGCTCCGCGTGGCCATCACGCCGCACTTGCTCAAGCCTTCGCGGGCTTCTCCGTTGCAGAGATCGGCCGCGTCGAATCCAACCGCACCGGTGTCACGCTCACAGGAGGCCGCTGATGGAACGTCAGGCACTCCTCGACGCCATCCCGCACTGCCTCACCGAAACCGATCTCCCCTTGCCCAACAAATATCCCGGCAAGGTCCGCGACACCTACGACCTCGGCGACCGCCTGCTGCTGGTGACGACGGACAGGCAGTCCGGCTTCGACCGCATGCTCGGCGCGATTCCCTACAAGGGCCAGGTCCTCAACCGCACCTCGCTGCACTGGTTCGAAGCCACGCGCCACATTGTGCCAAACCACGTCATCTCGTCGCCGCACGCCAACGCTCTGCTCGCGCGCAAATGCCGCGTCCTCCCCATCGAGTTCGTCGTCCGCGGCTATCTCACCGGCTCCACCGACACCGCCATCTGGACCAAGTACTCCGCCGGCGAGCGCACCTTCGCTGACGTCACTCTCCCCGAAGGCATGCGCAAGAACCAGCCGCTTTCGCGCAACCTCATTACCCCCACCACCAAAGAGTCCACGCACGACCGCCCCATCACGCCCGGCGAAATCATCTCCGAAAACTGGCTCACTCCCGACGAGTGGAACTTCGCCTCTAAGAAGGCACTGGCCCTCTTCGCCTTCGGCCAGCAGCGCGCCGCTCAGCACGGCCTCATCCTCGTCGACACCAAGTACGAGTTCGGCGTCACGCCTGAAGGTTCCATCATCCTCATCGACGAGATCCACACACCCGACTCCTCCCGCTACTGGCTCGCGCCCACCTACGACCAGCGCCTCGCCGAAGGCCGCGAGCCCGACATGATCGACAAGGAGTTCTTCCGCCTCTGGTTTCGCGAGCGCTGCGACCCTTACAAAGACGCCGTGCTCCCCACACCCCCGTCCGACCTCATCGCCGAACTCGCCTCGCGCTACATCCAGCTCTACGAGGCCATCACCGGCAACATCTTCGAACCCGACCTGCGTCCGCTCGAACCCACAGTGCTCGCGGCCCTCAACGCATAACTCGCAGCTTGTACCTCTGAACCTCTTAACTCACGATGACCGAACGCATCCTCATCATCGGCTCCGGCGCACGCGAACACGCCATCGCTGCCGCGCTCGCCCGCAGCCCGCAGTCTCCTGAGCTCCTCTGCTTCGGTGGAGCGCGCAATCCCGGTATCGCCGCGCTCACCTGCGCCTACGCCTCCGGCAACATCACTGATCCCGGCGCTGTCGTCGCCTTCGCGCGCGAGCATTCCCCCACACTCGCCATCATCGGCCCCGAGGCTCCGCTCGCCGCCGGTGTCGCCGACGCGCTCTGGTCCGCCGGAATCCCCACCGTCGGACCCACACAATCCCTCGCGCGCATCGAGTCGTCCAAGTCATTCACGCGCTCGCTCCTCGACCGCCACCACATCTCCGGCAACCCCATCTTCCAGCGCTTCACTTCGCTCGACGGCGTCGAAACGCTCCTTGATCGCCTCGGCGACGCTCACGTCATCAAGGACGATGGCCTCGCCGGCGGCAAAGGCGTCAAGGTCTTCGGCGACCACCTCACCTCGCGCGCCGAATCCCTCGCGTTCTGCAACGAACTCCTCGCCGCAGGCCATCCCTTCGTCATCGAAGAAAAACTGGAAGGCGAAGAGTTCTCGCTGCTCTCCTTCACCGACGGCACCACACTCCGCCACATGCCTGCCGTGCAGGATCACAAGCGCGCCTTCAACGGCGACCGCGGCCCCAACACCGGCGGCATGGGCTCCTACACCGACGCCAACGGTGGACTCCCCTTCCTCACGCCTGCCGACATCGCCACCGCCCGTCACACCAACGAGCACGTCATCGCCGCGCTCCACCGCGATCTCAACGAGCCCTACCGCGGCATCCTCTACGGCGGCTTCATGGCCACGCGCAACGGCGTCCGCCTCATCGAGTACAACGCCCGCTTCGGCGACCCCGAGTGCCTCAACCTCCTCTCGCTCCTCGAGTCCGACCTCGTCGCCATCTGTCGCGCCATCGTCTCCTCCACGCTCTACTCGCTCGACGTCCGATTCACTCCCGCAGCCACCGTCTGCAAGTACCTCGTACCCGAGGGCTACCCTGACCACCCGCGCAAAGGCGACCGCGTGCCCGTCCCTGCAACCCTTCCGCCAGCAACCACCGTCTATCTTGGCTCCGTAGACATGCAAGACAACACACTGCTCTCCGCAGGCTCGCGCACCCTCGCCGTCGTCTCTCGGGGCTCCTCGCTCTCTGAAGCCGAGTCCCTCTGCGAGCTCGTCCTCGACGGCATTCGCGGCCCGTTCTTCCATCGCTCCGACATCGGCACCTCCGCGCTCATCGCTCGCCGCGTCGACCACATGAACTCCCTGCGCAACACAGTGAGGCACGCATGAGTCTCCGCGTCGGCGTTCTGGGCTCCACACGTGGCACCGCGCTCAAAGGCGTTCTCGACGCCATCGCCGCGGGCACACTCGATGTCAATCTGCGCATCGTCATCTCCGACAAGCCCACCGCGCCCATCCTCGACCGCGCGAAGCTCTACAAAGTCCCTTCGCTCTTCATCGACCCCACCGGCCTCACGCGGCGAGCAGTACGACGAGCGCGTCAGCGCCGAACTCCGCAAAGCCCGCGTAGACCTTGTCCTCCTCATCGGCTACATGCGCATCCTCTCCTCTCACTTCGTCGCGGAGTGGAGCGGCCGTCTCCTCAACGTGCACCCCTCACTGCTTCCATCCTTCGCCGGTCTCATGAACCGCAAGGTCCACGAAGCCGTCCTCTCCGCCGGCGTGCCCGAGACCGGATGCACCATCCACCAGGTCACCGAAGAGGTGGACGGCGGCCCCATCATTCTGCAGAAGCGCTGCCCCGTCCTCCCCGGTGATACCGTGGACTCGTTGAAAGATCGCGTGCAGGCGCTCGAGCAGAGCGCCTTCATCGACGTCCTCCGCCAGTGGAATCACAGGAGCACGCAGTGACCAAAACCGCACAGCCGCTCGCCGGCATCCGCGTTGGTATCATCATGGGCTCGCGCTCCGACTGGCCCACCCTCGAGCACGCTGCCAAAGTTCTCGACGAGCTCGCAATCCCCTACGAGGCCGAGGTCGTCTCCGCGCACCGCACGCCTGATCGCATGTTCGACTACGCCGCTACAGCCGAGTCGCGCGGCATCCGCGTCATCATCGCCGGAGCCGGCGGCGCCGCGCACCTTCCCGGCATGGTCGCCGCAAAGACACGCCTCCCTGTCCTTGGCGTGCCCGTGCAATCGCACGCACTCCACGGCGTCGACTCGCTGCTCTCCATCGTGCAGATGCCCGGCGGCGTCCCCGTCGCGACCTTCGCCATCGGCAACTCCGGCGCAAAGAACGCCGGCCTCTTCGCCGCTGCAATCCTGGCCCTCACGGATCCACGCATCGCTCAAGCCCTCGAAGCCTTCCGCCGCTCGCAGACCGACTCCGTCCTCTCCAACCCCGACCCACGCGCATGACCACTGCCCGCAGCCCGCGCGTCGGCATCCTCGGTGCCGGCCAGCTCGCCCTCATGCTCGCCGAGGCCGCGCCCGCCGTCGGTGCCGAAATCCTCTGCGCCGGCCGCCCCGGCGACTGCGCCGAGCAGGTCGCACCCGTTCTCCCCGTCGACCTCAACAACCCGCACGCCGTCGCCGAGTTCGCAAAGTCCGTCGACCTCCTCACTATCGAGAGCGAGAACATCGACGCGCACGTTCTCCACGGCCTCCCGCTGTACCCCAACGCGCGCGCCATCGCCACCGCGCAGGACCGTCTCCTCGAAAAACACTTCTTCGTCGACTGCGGCCTCGAGGTCGCTCCCTTCGCTCCCGTCAACGACCTCGTCTCACTGCACGCGGCGATTCGCGAAGTCGGCCTGCCCGCGATCCTCAAAACGCGCCGTCTCGGCTACGACGGCAAAGGCCAGGTACGCATTACTCACGCCGATCAAGCCACCGAAGCCTGGGCCGCCGTCGGCGAAGTCCCTTGCATCCTCGAAGGCATGGTCGCGTTCGACACCGAGGTCTCACTCATTGCCGCGCGCAATCGCTCCGGCCAGCTCGTCTTCTATCCGCTCACCGAAAATTCTCACCGCGACGGCATCCTCCGCATCTCGCGCGCGCCATCACACCCTGAACTCCAATCGCTCGCCGAGTCCCACCTCACTCACTTGCTAGAGCGCCTCGAATACATAGGCGTTCTCGCCGTCGAGTTCTTCGTCCGCGGCGGACACCTCCTCGCCAACGAGATGGCGCCCCGCGTCCACAACTCCGGCCACTGGACCATCGAGGGCTCCGATACCTCGCAGTTTGAAAACCACCTCCGCGCCATCCTCGCGCTTCCACTCGGCAGCACCGCGTCGCGCCCCACCGTGATGTTCAACTGCATCGGGTCTATGTGCCCGCGCGAAGAGACCGCGCGGTTTCCATCCATCGCATGCCACGATTACGGCAAGGCCCCACGCCCCGGCCGCAAGGTCGGCCACTTCACCACCCCCGCCTCCGACACCGCCGCCATTGCAGCCCTCGAATCCCTTCTCGCCACCCGCCCCTGATCTTCGCCACACGACCCTAAAATTCTCCCTTTTCTCAATTTTTCAGCCATGATACCGTTATCACGGCGTGCGGCTGACTCCCTGTTCTGCAGCTGACCGCCACCCATCTTCACGCGCGTGCCACTCGTCGCGGCACCGGAGGTTCGTTGACTCCCAGTTCTCCCAGCGCCGTTCCGCCGCACGAAGAGCGCCCGCTCGTCCATCTCGGCATCGACCTCGGCGGCACCAGCCTTCGCGTCGGTGCCTTCGACGCTGAGATGCAGCTGCTCGCGAGCCGCGTCATGCCCACGCGCGTGCGCTCCGGCCCGCAGGCTGTCGTCACTGATATGGCCGACGCCATCGCCTCACTCCTCGACGAAACCACCGCCCGCGCCGAAGCCATAGGCCTCGGCAGCCCCGGCCCGCTCAACCTCCTCGACGGCACACTCGGCCAGCTCCCCAACTTCCCCGGCTGGGACTTCTATCCCCTCCGCTCCTCACTCGAAGAGTTCACCGGCCTTCCCGTCGTCCTCGACGGCGACGCCAACGCCGCCGCGCTCGCCGAGTGGAAACTCGGCGCCGGCCGCAACGAAGGCGTCGACTCCATGGCCATGCTCACCCTCGGCACCGGCGTCGGCTCCGGCATCATCATCAGCGGCCACATCTGGCACGGCATCGTCGGCATGGGTGGCGAGGTCGGGCACGTCTCCGTCAACTACGACGGCCCCGCCTGCTCCTGCGGCGGCCGCGGCTGCCTCGAGTACTACGCCTCAGCCACCGGCATCGAACGTTCCGCACGCATCGCTGGCTTCCCGATCCCGCGGCCCGCTCGCCGACCTCTTCGCAAAACCGCACGCGTCACCGCTCGCCAGATCGCCGACCTCGCCCTCACCGGCGATCGCGAAGCCCGCGCAATCTACGCGCAGGTCGGCCGCTATCTCGGCCGCGGCCTCGCGACTCTCGTCAACACGCTCGACCTCCCGCTCTACGTCATCGGCGGTGGCGTCGCCGCTGCCTGGGACCTCTTCGCGCCCGAGATGTACCTCACTCTCCGCGAGCTTAGTTACGTCTATCGCCTCCAGCAGCCATCGCAACTCAGCCGCCACGAGCCCGGCCGCCCCTTCATCACCGCCGCCACTCTTGGCGCCGACGCCGGTCTTCTCGGCGCTGCCATGCTCCCCACGCTCTCCGGAACCTCAGCCCACCATGAGCCCCCACCCACTCACTAAACGCTCGCTCTTCACGCGCCTCACACTCGCGATCCTTCTCTGCGCTCTCTGCGCTCACGCACAAACAAACGAAGCCCCAGCCCAAACCCCGAGCCAGCTCCGCCTCCCGCACATGCTCTCCGATCACGCCGTCCTCCAGCGCGATCGCCCCATCCACATCTGGGGCTGGGACGCGCCCGGCGCCGCCGTCACCATCGACTTCCGCCATCAGCACGCCACCACCAAAGCAGATGACCTCGGCGCCTTCTCCGTCTACCTCGCGCCCGAGTCCGCCGGCGGGCCGGACACCCTCACCCTCCACGGGACTACGTCGATCGCCCTCTCCGACATCCTCGTCGGCGACGTCTGGTTCGCCTCCGGCCAGTCCAACATGGAGATGCCCCTCCGCGGCTTCCCCGGCTCCGCCGTCGTCAAGGACGCCGACAAGGAGATCGCCTCCGCCGCTGACCCCGCCATCTGTGGCCAGATACGTCTGCTCGTCTTCGAAAAAAAATCCATCGACTATCCCCTCGACGACCAGCCCTCCTCGTGGACCGAGTGCAATCCCGCCACCGCCGCCAACTTCTCCGCCGTCGCCTTCTTCTTCGGCCGCGAGATCCACGCTCACGAGCACGTCCCCATCGGCCTCATCGACTCCACCTGGGGCGGCACGCCCATCGCCTCCTGGATCTCGCTCGACGCCCTCGCCTCCGACTCCACCCTCATGCCGGTCTTCGCCGCGCGCGCCCACTTCGCCGCGCTTCAGACCGATCTCATCGCACGTCAGGCCTTCGAACAGCGCGCGATCGACGCCGCCAAAGCCGCCGGCCAGCCCGCACCCAAATTCGACTGGCATCCGAACCAGTCCTCCTGGGAGCCATCCTTCCTCTTCAACGGCATGATCGCCCCCGCCGTTCCGTACACCATCCGAGGTTTCCTCTGGTATCAGGGTGAGACCGACTCCAACCCCGCCCTCCACAATCCGCAGCTCTACAGCCGCCTCTTCCCCACGATGATCCGCGACTGGCGCGCCCGCTGGAACGAAGGCGACCTCCCCTTCCTCTACGTGCAGATCTCCAACTTCAACTCACCCCATGAAGATTGGGGTACCATCCGCGACGCGCAGCGCCGCACGCTCTCCATCACCAACACTGCCATGGCTGTCTCGCTCGACGTCGGCACACGCGACAACGTCCACCCGCCCGACAAGCAAACCGTCGCCGACCGCCTCGCGCTCGCCGCCCGCAACCTCGTCTACGGCGAGCACGTGCCCGACTCCGGCCCTCTGCCCATCTCCATCACGACAACAGACAACGGCCTCCGCGTCTGGTTCTCGCACGCTGACGGCCTCCGCGCCCAAGGTGACACGGTCCACGGTTTCGAACTCGCCGGCCCTGACGGCCAGTTCCACTCAGCCGACGCCACCATCGACGGCAACTCTGTACTCGTCCGCTCCTCTGCCGTCCCACACCCCACTCGCGTTCGCTACGCCTGGGCCAGCTTCACTGACGCCAATCTCTTCAACGCCGCCGGGCTCCCCGCCTCCACGTTTTCATGGCCGTAATCCGAGACAAAACGTTCTGGTAACCAACCGCAACTTTTCAGCTTCCATTGCCGCTCAAACCTTTTACTACTAATTCAAGAGGTCCGAACGATGAAAGCCAAGCGGCCCTCAACCAAAAGCCACCCCGCGCCCGCCCAACGCGCCGTCCGCATGCGTGATGTTGCCGACCGCGCCGGCGTTGGCATGATGACCGTCTCCCGCGTCCTCAACGGCACGGCCCATGTCACTGACGAGACCAGCGCCCGTGTTTCCCGTGCGCTCAAAGACCTCCAGTACCAGCCCAACCTCATGGCCCGCGCTCTCCGCGGCCACGGCACACGCTCGATCGGCGTCATCGTCCCCTATCTCTACGACCCCTTCTTCGCCTCCTGCGCGCACGCCATCAGCGCCGTCGCCAAGCAGCACGCCTACTCCGTCCTCATCGCCACCTCCGACGAGCGCGCCGACACCGAAACCGAGGCCGCCCGCGACCTCCTCCGCCGCCAGGTCGAAGGCATTATCGTCATCCCCGCCGCCAACGGCCGCTCGCACCTCCGGGACCCCGAGTTCCACTGCACACCCATGGTTGCAGTCGACCGACCTATTCCGCGCTCGCACATCGATCGCGTCCTCGTCGAAAACCAGCGCGGCGCGATCCTCGCCACTGAGCACCTCATCCAGCACGGCCATAAGCGCATCTGCTTCATCGGCCTCAGCCAGAAGATCTACACCATGCACGCGCGCCTCACCGGATACAACAAGGCGATGCATGCCGCCGGCCTCAAGCCCGAAGTCTTCTCCAACGCCGCCGGCGAAGCCGCCACCCTCGACTTCCTCCGCTCCGTCCTCGGCCGGCCCAATCCGCCCACCGCCATCTTCGCGGCAAATGGACTTGCTTCGCGCGACGTCCTCCACGCGGTCGCTGCGCTCGACATCCACGTCCCCGAAGAGATTGCCTTCATCGGTTTCGACGACTTCGCCCTCGCCGACATCCTCCGCCCGTCACTGACCGTCGTCCGCCAGCCGGTCGAGCGCGCCGGCGAAGAGGCCGCGCAACTTCTCTTCAGCCGCCTCAACGGCGGCGCCGACCTCCCCATGCAAAAACTCAACCTCCCGGTCGAGCTCATCATCCGCCGTTCCTGCGGCTGCCACCCCGCTTGACCGCGAAGCGTTCTTCTTAGAGCGATTCAGGCTTTGCGAGGCACCCTTCGAAGCGCTCGACAAGCTCCGCCACATGAGAACCATCCGCCAACCCATGGTGGACGTGGATCGAGACAGGCATCGTGCGTCGGCCACCAACCTCTGTGATCTTGCCGAACGTAATCTTGGGTGCGGAGTCGCGCGCGGCGAAGTCCCTTGCGTGCGAGATCGATGTGAAGTCGAACCACGGCAAAACCGAGTAGCGGATGATGTTCTGTCCGGCGTACCGCTCGAGATCACTTCGATTTTCGACCCGCTCCAGTTCGAGCGAAGCTTCGCGAACAAAATCCATCAGCCCCGGCCGATACGCATAGTGAGCAAATCCAATCGTCCCGTTCGGCCGTCCGACTGCACTTCCGCCATGAATCGTCTCATACGCCCAGACGGCTCCATCCACAACGCGCAGTTTGAAACTCTCCGTTTTGTTGGCAGCCAGCAGCGACCGGTGAAGCAGAGAAAGAAATACAGAGATCCGATGATCCTTGGCGTAGTGAAATGTTTCCGTGCAATCTACGCGCAGGCAGACACCGTGATACGGTTCGCTGTACTCGTTGAAGAGCTCAAAAAGCGAACGGCGCTCCCAGGTATTGAGATCTATCCGAACGGCTTCCGCACCGAATTCCTGCTCCATCGCTTCAGAATAAAACGTCCTAGTAAAGCGGGATCGCCCCCCGCTCACCAGCCGACTTATCAGGACCACGTGGTGTGGAGGTAAAGGCAGGCCTAAGGCTTTCACTGTAAATGGGAGATATTTTTAGCTTGCGTCTAAAACTTCGGAACCCGGCTGCTCACAGCCCCGTATTCTTCCCACAAGGAGTCCTATGCCCATACTCCGCATCGTTCAGAGATGTCTCGGTGTGCTCGCCGCCCTTCTCGTCTTCGGGACTGGCCTCTGCGCGCGCGCTCAGGCCCCCATCGTGGAAGAACCCAACTACAAGCCCACGCTCACCTTTGACGTCGCTGTCATTCGCCTTGCACCACCGCCGGACGCCAATTTCCACGTATCTGTCTCGAGCCCGCCGCACTCCAGCCGTTTCGAAGCTACAAACCTTCCGATGAAGGCCCTCCTTCAGATTGCTTACGGCTTCGACGCACCGATTGTGGGCGCACCGGACTGGGTCGCGAACACGTTCTACAACATCAACGCTCGCTCTGACGAGGCCGCTGATGCCAGGCTGGCCAAGCTCACCGATAACGAGGTCCGGCTGGAAAAGCGAAACGCGATTCGTGCGCTGCTGGCCGAACGTCTGAGCCTGAAGACACACCTTGAAACTCGCGATAGCTCCATCTACAACCTGGTTGTGGCGAAGGGAGGGGTCAAGATGCAGGTTGTGCCCCCGCCGCCTGACGGCGAGGCGCCAGCCGCGCCGCCGCCGGCCAACGTCCAGGCCCATGGATCACGACATGGCCTCGAGTTCGTCGGATCGAATGCCACGATGCGTGCCATCGCCGGCGCCCTGAGTTCGATGGTGGAAGCACCCGTTGTCGACAATACGGGGCTGACCGGCACCTACAACTACACGCTTCAGTTCGGACGCGATTGGTCTGCGGATGATCCCGACGGCTGGCCCTCGATCTTGACTGCGGTGCAGGAGCAGATTGGGCTCAAACTCGAAGCGGTGCACAAGCCCGTGCCCAATCTTGTGGTCGACCACATCACGAAACCTACCGAAAACTGATACTCGCCAAATTGCGGGTGCAAGGTATTGCTGGCGATAGCCGACTTATCAAGTAGCCAGTCGGTGAATGTTAGTCGGAGCATTGGTCCTCATAAACGCGCTTCCCGGAAGAATCTCGGTCACTCCACATACGCCGCAGGGTTAAACTTCTCCACACACATGCGACCCACTCTGCGCGCGCTCTCTATCTCCGCCCTCGGCCTGCTCGCCATCTCCGCATCCGCACAAACCGAGGCCCGTGCCACCGCCTTCCGCCGCGCCGCCACGCTCACCCGCGGCATCAACGCTTCCTCTTGGTTTGCCGGCTCAGGTGACTACTCTCCCGCGCACACCTCCAGCTGGATCACCGACGATGACCTCAAGCTCATGCGCTCGCTCGGCTTCAGCTACGTCCGCATCGGCGTCGATCCGGCCTACTTCGGTTACGGCCCCGCGGATGCCAGCTCCAAGGACGCCCTTTGGAAACGCCTCGACGACGCAGTCGACCTCGCCCTCAACAACGGCCTCATCGTCGACCTCTGCGTCTTCCCCCGCGACGACTACAAACAGCAACTCGCCAACGACCGCGGCGCCACCCAGTTCCTCTTCCTCTGGGAGGCACTCGCGCATCACTTCGCCAACCGCGACCCCGACCACATCCTCTTCGAGCTCATGAACGAGTCCGAAGTTCAGGACCCCTACCGCTGGATCGGGATCGAGAGCTCCGTTGTCACCGCGATCCGCCGCATCGACACTGCCCACACGATCCTAGCCTCCGGGGCCCATTACGACTCCCTCGACGATCTCCTGGTTACACAGCCACTTGCCGACGAAAACGTAATCTACACCTTTCACTTCTATGAGCCCTACCAGTTCACTCATCAAGGCGCTACCTGGGGCTCGCCCGAGTGGCTCTACTACAAGAACATCCCTTTCCCCGCGACGGTCGATCAACTCGACTCCACCCTCAAATCCATCCCCAGCGACATCGCCCGCTACCAACTCTTTCTCTACGCCGCCGGCAACTGGAACGCCGATACCGTCCGCCAGCGCATCGGGTTTGCGGCAGAATGGGGCCGCGAACACAATGTCCCGATCCTCTGCAACGAGTTCGGCGCCTACCGTGACACCGCTCCACCCGCCTCCCGCGCCCGCTACATCGAAGCGGTTCGCTCCGCCCTCGAGGCCGACCACATCGGCTGGGCCATGTGGGACTGGAGCGGCAACTTCGGCCTCGTCACCCGCACCAACGGTCACTCTACCGTCGACCCCGCCATTGCCACAGCCCTCAACCTGACCACGCGCTAACTCACAACCGGAAACTCGGTGGCCAAAAAAAGCGAGAGCGACGAATCGCACTCGCTTCTAGATTAAGGTAGCTACTGGATCGTCACCTGCATCGTGAATGGCAGCGACATCTGGTTGCCGTTCCCGTAAACGATTCCCGGGTACTGCGTGATGGCCTGGTTTCCAACCTGTTTCGCCGTGATCTGCACCGTGTAGGTTCCCGACGGCGTCACCTGAGGGCTATTCCCGCCAAGTTCCGTCGTGCTGCATCCACTCGCTCCCGCGAGGATCCCGCAGCACAGTGCCAGCAAAGCCAGTGTCCCGATCCTACCTCGCAGCGACCGCCTCCGCCCGAACGCGAAGCCCAGCATTCCCAGCCCAAGCATCGCCAGGAACACCGTTCCGGTCGGCCGCCGCTCAAGCTTGGCGATCCCCGTCGGCACGCTGGTTGTGATGGTCATCGCCACCGACACCGGTCCACTGCAACCTTGTGCCACCGTGCACGGCCCGTTCACTCCGCCCACAGTCAACACCGTACCCGGCGCCGGCCCCACATGCACCGAGTTCGCATCCGACGGGTCCGGCTTCGAGTAAACGAAGGTGCAGGTTGCATAGGCCGGCAGGCCATCGCAACCCAGTTGCACGGGCAGTGAGTAGTTGTTCAACAGAGCGTTTTGTCCCGCGACACCGAAGCCCAGCACCGAGGCCAACGTCACCGTCGCCGTTACGCTCGAACCCTTCGCGACGGTCAGCGTCGCCGGGTTCGATGTGATCGCCAACAACGGGTTGCGCAGCGATGTGTAGTTCAGCGAGGTTCCGGTGAACGAGGTGTAGTTCGGGTTCGTGTATGAGCTCGCACTTCCCGTTCCGGTCGGGCTGTACACCGGCGTCACTGCGTACGATGACATGATGTTCGGTATCGAGCTGTTGCTTGTGTCGATCGTAAGGCAGCTGGGATCGAACTGCGCCGTTCCATCCGACTGAACCGGAATCGACGCGCAGGTCGCCGTCGACGCTCCCTGGAAAGTGACCGAGCCGTAGTTCGTGCCGACCACCTTCGTGCCGGTGCTGTCGTAGACGGTCTGTCCGATCAACGGCTGTCCATCTCCCGGAATCACCTTCACCGTGTAGTAGGAGATCGTGATGAACTGTTGGGCCGACCCGTCATATGGCTCCGCTGCCCCCGCGGAGTTACCGAGCACGAGCGGGTATGCAGGATTATTCTTCTGTATCTGCGTCAACGTAGGCTGGGTCAACGCCACGGATCCCGCACCGACCTTCACAGAGGAGCTGGAGCTCGAGCTGGCGAACGCGCGATCGCCCTGGTAGGCGACGGCGAACTGGTAGGTCGCCGCAGCCAGATTCGTCGGAGTGAGTGTCACAGTACCGTTGGAAAGTGTTCCGTTCAGCGTCACCGGCGTGATTCCGTTGCCAGTGACGGTGAGCGTAACCTGTCCAGTCGGCACCGGGGTTGTGCCAGTCGCCGGAGTCACGGTAATCACCGCAGGCGCGCCGTTGACCGTCGGATTGCTCACTGTGAACTTGGTTGTCGATGCCGCCAGCGGAGCTCCAACGCCAGTGGCACCCACGCTGTTCGGCCGGTTCGCGGCGTTGCTCTGCACCACCACCTGTCCGGTGAGTGTGCCCTGATTGCCGGGTCCGGGACTGAACGTCACAGTCACGGCGCATATGCCTCCGATGGAGACCGGCGAACTGCAGCTTGATGATGTGCCGGTGTAATCCGCCGTTCCCGTGAAGCCGCTAATATTCAGAGCGGCGTTGCCATCGTTGAGGATGTTGAAGGTGGAAGAGGCGGTCGCTGACGGGCTGCTCAGAGTGCCGAAGTTCACGAAGGCGTCGGCGCCGATGATCTGGACTGCCTTTGCGGTGGAGTCGGCGATATAGACGTTCTGCCTTGGATCGAGGGCAACGGAAGCGGGAGCCGTCACGCTGGGCGCAACGATCGTCTGGTCGGCGGCATTCAAGGTGCCACTCTCGTTCGGAATCCGGACCGTTCCACCTGACTGCGCGACGTACACGGAACCCGAAGGATCGACGGCAAGTCCAACGGCCACGCCGAGTGAGGTGAGCACGGTCGTCTGCGTACCGGTGGGTGTCACCCGAATGAGGTTGCTTCCATCGGCGACGTACAGATTATTGCTGGAATCCACGGCGAGTGCAGAAGGCGCGGTGAATCCAGTGATGTCGGTTTCAGTTTGCGGGAAAATGGAGGCGGTGACTCCGACGTTGCTCAGTTTCACGACGCGTCCGTTCGACGGATCGGAGACAAACAGATCGCCGACGCTATCGGCGGCGAGTTTGAGGTTGGTTCCAAGTCCGCTCTTCAGGGTGACCTGTGCGCCCGCCATCAGTCCGTTCGGACCCTTCGGCACGACAACCACGGTGCCGCTGCCGCCGTCGGCGATGAAGACATCGCCCGCGCCATCGACAGCAACGCCTGTCGGCGAAGTCAGCCCTGTTCCAACGTTGGCCGCAGTGTTCGATCCCTTTGCGTACATCTGCACGGCGCCGAATCCGGTGTCTGCGACATAGGTGTTGCCTGCGGCGTCGACGGCAATCTGGCTCGGCGTCTTCAGACCGCTGCCGATCTTTCCCTGTGCGCCGGGCGTGAGCTGAATTGCAGGTCCTGTGCCCACACCAGACAGCGACATCGATGCGAGAACATTGCCCGAACCATCGAGCATCAGCAGCTTCGCCGATACACTGCCTGCCGCATGCGGATTCAGTGTTACGGCCACGGTGCAACTGCTGCCTGCGGTGACGGCGGTTCCCGCCTTGCAGGTGGTGCCGGCCGATGTGATAGCGAAGTCTGGATTCGCTGCACCTGCTTCCTGGATGACGATCGAGGCCGGGGTCTCGTTCACACTGAAGTCAAAGTTTACGGTCGCCGTTACAGGCGTGCCAACCGTGGTCGCTCCAAACTGTGCGCTATTGAAGCTCACCATAACAAGGGCGCCGCTGGCCGCCGGAACATACAGCAGTCCGCGCGTAGCATCCACGCTGACGCCGCCACCAGCTGGTGTTGTCGACAGGTAAACTGCGGCCGCCGTGTTCGGCGTTCCCGATGGATTGGGGATCATGTACACGCCATTCGCTGAATCACCCACGTAGACATTTCCATTTGCATCCGTCGCAACGCCGGTCACCTTACCGAGGTTCGGATCGATGCGTACGATACGTGAATCCGTATCGGATGGGATCTGAGTGTCACCGGCGGGGATCATGTACGCTCCCGGCAGGCCGCCGGAATCTTCCGTGAAATAGATATTTCCGAACTTGTCCGCTGCGACCGTGTTCGGTCGCTTTGCCATCGAGAGCAGTATCGGTGTCGCCGCATTGGCGTTATTCGATCCCGGTGTCGCGGTCGGCGAACAATTGCCCGCGCTGCAACTCGGAACACCGCCCGGAATAATCGGCAGGGTAAAGATGAACTTGCCGCCCTGGTCTCCAATGACGAGAACGTTGCCGGGCAGGAGCGCTGTTCCCCACGGCTGATAGTAGTTGTTGGTCATCGGGGCGACGGGAGTAATCAGGCCATATTGCGCAAAGCTGTAAGGCGCTGAACCGCACAGACCCGATGCGGGATTTCCTGTTGTCAGTGTTGAAAGCCCGGTCCACGTCTTCGTCGCCGGATTGTATGGGAACAGCAACAGACAGTTGTTGTAGTTGCCATTCATGAACATGTTGTTGTTCACGTCGAAGACGACGTTGTTGTTCTGGTAGGACTGGTTTCCGCCCGTCGTTCCCAACGGAGCGAGCGTGATCGGCGCTCCTCCTCCCGATGGATACTCGTAAAGACCACCATTGACCCAATCGGAGACGATCCAGTTGCCGTTGTTGTCCAGGTTCGTCTCGAGCACGCCACCGATGGTGACCCCACTGGGAGCCGCTAGGTTCGTGGTAACGTTTGCTGTCACGGGAGGCGTCGTCTGCGCTTCGGCTTTTCTGCCGGCAAGCGTGCAGAAGAGCAGGAGCATCAATACATGTCCGGAGAACCGGCGAAGCGACTTGAAGGACTTGGTGAACATTCCTTTTCTCCCTAGAAGACTCATACCTTCCCTGCATCCTTCCTGCGTGAACCCTTCTACTGCACCGTCAGTGTCAGCGTGAACGGAAGCGATGAACGCTGATTGTTCGTCAGATCGATCGTGTAGATACTCACGTGATACGTTCCCGACGGCGTAGTGACCTGCGGCGACGGCGGCGTATGTGTGTAACCAGAGTTCGTGCATCCACCGAGTCCGACCATCGAGCCGGCCAGCACCCCGAGGCAGACGGCGGAGAGCAGCTTCACGTTCAGCCTGGTCTTTCTCCGCAGCGCCAGACCAAGAACGCCGAGGCCGAAGAGACCCGCGTATTCGATGGGCGACGGTCCCGACGGATCCTTGTGCAACGCGCCGACGTTGACCGGCAGATTGCTGCTGATGGTGACGTGGCTGCTGACGGGTGCACCGTTGGCGTCGTAGATGTCGAGCGTCGGGACATCAAAGGTGCACTCGGCATACTGCGGCATCGTGGTGTTGTCGCAGTAGAGCTGCGCTCCTGTCTTGGGCGCGTAGCCTTCGAGGGGAGTGACGGTGAGCGTGCTCTGCACCGGTGTGCCCGCCTTCGTTGTGATGCTCGAGGGGTTGGCCGTAATCAGTGCGCTCGCCGGAACGATCTCGATGGGCGAAGCCGGTGATGTCGTGGTGGCGAAGTTGAGATCTCCGCTGTAGACCGCGGTGATGTTGTAGACCTGACCGAGACCCGATGACGAGGAACCGGCAGCGAGACCCGAGGTATTGAAGGTGGCGGTTCCACTCGCATTGAGCGCCGAGGTGCCGAGCACCGTCGATCCGTTCATGAAGGTTACGCTGCCGGTCGGCGTTCCCTGCTTCGACGTGACCGTGGCCTTCATGGTTGTGCTCGACCCCTGAAGAACGTAGTACACGCCGTTGATGGGCGAGACACCCGCAGGCGTCGAGAGCGTGGCGGTGGAGGCCGCCTGCGCCACTGTGAAGGTGTAGGTCTTCGAGCTCGAGCTTCCGCCGTAGGTCGGGTCGCCCTTGTAGCTCGCGTAGACGTTGTAGGCGCCGCCATTCAGGCTGGTCGCACTGAAGCTGGCCTGCCCGTTCGAGACCGTTGAGTTGAGCACGATCTGCGCGGCGCCCTTGGTCTGGGGAGCAAGCGTCAGGGAGATCTTGCCGCCGGTCGGCGTCTTGCCAGGTGCGCACGTGGGGTCGAGCGCCGCGACGGTCGCGGCGACGCTGGTGCTTCCCGGGTAGACAACGCCGGTCGAGGGATTCAGCGTGATCGCCGTGGACGTACGGCAGAGGTTGTTCTGAGAGTAGGCCTCAAGGGTTGCGGATGACGTCGGCGCGTTGATGGCGGTTGTCGCGAAGCTCATGCTCGCCTGGCTCAGACCGTTGTTGGCCGCGGTAACTGTAACGCCGAGCGTGCAGGCCGTTCCCGCAGCGATGGAGGCCGCGCCCGAGACGTCGCAGGGATTCTGACCGTCCTGCTCGATGGCGTAGTCGCTGGCGTTCGCACCGGAGAAGCTTGGCGGCGTGGTGGAGGAGAACATCAGGGGAGCGTTGCCGATGTTGAAGACGCTGATGTCCACCGCGTCACTGGTGGTGGCGGTGTCCACGATGCCGAAGTTCACCGCGGCGTTCGCGAGCAAGAGGACGTTGGGTGTCGAGACGGTGTTGGTGACCGGACCGAGAGGTGTGCCGGTGGTGTTGATGGTCGTCACGCTGTAGGAATTGGCGGTCACGTAGAGGTTGCCGAGCGCATCGAGACCGAGACCCGTAGGTGCGGTCACGCTGGTGTTGTCGATGGACGCAGCGTTATTGGCATTCAGGCCGGAGCTCGTCATCGGAATGCGGAGGATGCCGCCGCTTTGCGCAACATAGACGGAGCCTGACGGATCGACGGCAAGTCCCGTCACCGGCGGTACGAGACTGTTCGTGATCGAAGTCTGGCCGCCCCAGGCGGTTACCTCGACAAGGTTGGCGCCGTCAGCGACGAAGACGTTGCCGCTGTTGTCGACGGCAACCGCAGTGGGCTTGGTGAAGCCCGAGCCGACGGTGCCCTTGCCTTCCATCACCGCGGTCTGCGGGTTGTAGATTCGCACAACGCGCGCGTTGGACGGATCCGCGGCGTAGACGTTGTTGGCGCCATCCACCGCAAGCTGCACATTGCTTCCCAGCCCGGTCGTCAGGGTCGTCTGGCCAGCGGGGTTCGGCGAACCGCCGACTGCCGGAATCTCGATGACCTTGCCGGAGTCCGCAATGTAGATGTCACCCGAGCCGTCGACCGTAACGCCGGTCGGCGCCGTCAGGCCGGTTCCAACCGGAACGCCGGCAGAGGGCGTCGTCGAGCCGGCGGGGAACAGAAACACATTGTGTTGTCCGGCGTCGGCAACATACGCGTTGCCCAGCGAGTCACCGGCAACCTGCGCGGGCTGCGTCAAGGTCGTCGCGAGCGGTGTCTGCGCCACGGGAGAGAGTAGCGCTGCCGCCGGTCCCTGACCAATTCCCTGAAGGTACGCCGTGCTTCCGCTGATCGCGTTCCCGTTCTTATCGAGCAGAGAGATCTGACCTTGCACGTTGCCGACTGCGTTTGTGCCCGAAGGATCGAGCGAGACCCAGTACTGGCAGCTGTTGTACGTGACGTAGGCCGTGGCCGCAGTGCACGGAACCGCAGGTGTCGTTCCGTTAGGCGGCGGATACGGGTTCGTGGTGGACGCGACGAAGTCACCACCTCCGTTGGGCTGCGTGAGCGCGATGCTGACCGGGGTCACCGGACCGCTGAAGGTGAAGAAGATCAGGCCCGGCTTTCCCGCCGTTCCCACCGGCGTCGATCCCAGGTTCGCCGTTCCCGGCTGCCACACAACAAAGTTTCCTGTGCCGGGAATCTGGCCTGAACCGCCGGGCGACCAGTTGTTCACCGTCCCGGTGGGCAGCCATATGAAGCCGCGATAGTCGATAGAAGGATTCGCATTCACTGCGACGGGCGCCAGGTACTCGGCGTGCTCGAAGTTGAAGCTCGTAGCGGTGACACCGACGGGGCTGCCGCTCTCGTTCGGGATCATCAGCAAGCCGTTTCGGGTGCCGCTATAACTGTCGGTCGCGTCGCTGACGTAGATGTTTCCGGCGGCGTCATGCGTAATGCCGTTGAACTTCTCCGTGTTGCCGGGATCGATCTGCTGCAGCGACCCGTCCCCTCCGGAGATGCACGCGGTGTCCGGCGTGGAGGTGCCGGCCTTCATCGCCGTTACACAGCTCGCGTAGGCACTGGCCGGAACGAAGAAGACGCCGGTCTTGCGGTTCGCAGAGGTGACGTATGGGTTTTCGATGAAGTAGAGGTTGCCGTTGACGTCGACGTCCATCGGCATGACCTTCGCAGTCAGTCCCGTCAGGAGGTACTGATACTCAGACGCTCCGGACTTCGCTCCCGAGGGGAAGTTCGTGATCGTTCCATCGGCATTCACCGGGACAATCACAATCGCGTTCGCGGTCTCCTCCGAGACGAACAGCAGACCGCTGCCGTCCTTGGCCGGGCTGTCGAGAAATGTGATGCCCACCGTGCCCGCGCCCGCGAAGCCGCCTGCGAGCTGCGGATACCAGTTGCTTCCGCTCGGAGAGAAATTCCAGGTGCCCTTCGACGGGTCGTAAGGGATGCGGTAGAGGTGCTGGCTTCCGCTGTAGCGGTCCGTGAGATAGAGGGTGCCCTTGGCGTCCATCGTCATGCCCTCGTTCCAGTACGTACCGGAGGAGTCGATGGGAGCCGCGATCGTCTGGAAGGTGGTGGATCCCTGCTTCAGTTGATAGAGGGAGCCGTACCCGCCATCGCCGCAGACATCCAGCATCACCGTGTCCCCGTTGGGCGCGTTGATGATCTTGTAGACCTGGCAGGAACCTGACACGTTCAGAGGCAGCGGAACGACGGAGCCGGTGGAGACCAACTCCTTCTGCGCCTTCGCGGCGCCGCTGAGAGAGAACATCCCGAGCGCAATCACTAACCCGGCGCGCAGAAGCCCCCGGAGATTCGCTGCAGACTCGATGGCCATAAGACCCCTCCAAAATCTGAATCAATCCCTAGTCGATCCCTGCGCCCAGCCCGTGAGCCTCGCGCAGTTTCGGCCGCAAACAAGGAGCGGCCGGTGAGCCGTCGCTCAAAACGTAAACTTCGCTCCCAACTCAATCAGCCTTGACCCGTACTTGATATTCGCGATGCCGAAGTTCGGTGCCCTGAGCTGCGACCCCGTGAGCGGTTGTCCCGCGACTGCAAAGTTCAGGTTGCCCATGCTCAGGTTTGTGGGGTCGTTGTTGTTGAACGAGACCAGTGGATGGTTGAGGAAGTTGAACGCTTCCGCGCGAAGCTGGAGAATCCTTCCTTCTCCGACTCCGAAGTTCTTCAGCACTGAAAGATTGTGGTTCTGATACGCCGGTCCGTGGATGTACGGAAGCCTGTACACGCCCTGCCCGCTCGGGTTCGACGACAGCGCCTCAGGTCCGGTCGTGGGGCCGCCCGGCATCGGCACACCGAAGCACAGCGGATTGATGTACTGGTTCGATTTACTTCCGCCAGCGGGATTGCAGTTAAGCGTGGGCATCAGCTGATAATCGGGCGTTCCCAGCCACACTGTCGGATTTAGATTGTTCACGCAGAACTGGTTTCCGTTCTTGTCCGGAGCGACGTTGTTCTGCTGAATGCATAACCCCTGAATCGACGTCACCTGGGTCTGCTGCACCGTGTACACGCGTGCAACCTGCAGCGATCCGTAGCCGAACCCGAAGTTCTCCCCCTGCGCCGAGGGCAGATCGACGCCGCTCTGCCAATTCGAGATACCGGAGACCTGCCAGCCGTTCGCCGCCTGCTTCAATAGCGCGCTGTCGCCCTTGTAGCGCTTGCCGAAATCAAGCGTGTAATGCGCGTTGATGACGTGTGTGCGATCGTAGGGCACGGGGTTGTAATCGTTGCGCAGATTCACCGGGTCGACGAGCTGGTTGTTATAGGAAGCCGCCGTCGCCAGCGTCTTCGAGAACGTGTAGTTCACGCCGAAGTTGATCCAGCCGGTCGACTTGTTCCAGCTCGTCTGCAGACCGTTGTAGTTGCCGTAGAAGTTGTGGTTCAGCGCAAAAACATGCTGGTAGAACGGATATGGACGGTAGTAGTCGGCCTGGTTGGTTGTCAGCGACCCGATGCTCCCGGAACCCGGCGCCGGTAGAGTGCAAAGACAGAAGTTGCTGCCAAACATGAAGCCGGCAGGAATCAGGTTCAGGTCCGAGGCTTCGTTATAGCTGTTGCCCTGGTTGAACGAGCTTAGGTTCTTCATCTTCGTGCCGACATACGCCACCTCGAGCAGCGAGTTCCACTTCAGCCGCTGCGAGACCGTTCCGTTGTACTCGTAGATCACCGGCCGGTCCGTATCCTTCGGTGACAGCACATCGACACTGAAGTCCGAAGGATTGATCGGCGACTGCTCGTCCACGCCATCAAAGTTCCACTGCTGTTGCTGGTAGGTCGTCTTATATCCTTGCGCTGTCGCTGCGGCGGCTGCGTAGGGCGCGAACTCCTCCTGATGCCGGTACACGCCCCAGCCGCCATGCAGCACGGTCTTGCCGTGTCCGAAGATGTCCCACGCCATGCCGACGCGCGGCGAGAAGTAAATCGTCTGCGGGCTGTTCACAGAGTTTGAAATCGAGCTCTGCGACCCGTGCCAAACGATGCCTGGGTAATCCGACGTCTGCGCACAGGCGACCGGCGATCCGGCCGACTGCGTGCAGGCTTGCTGGTAAAGGGTGGGCGAGAAGGTGGCCAGGCCATTGTTGTGGCGGTCCGTCCACGGTCCCAGATGCTCGATGCGCGCACCCAGCATCAGCGTGATCTCGTGGAAGGCCTTCGCGTGGATCTTCCACTGATCGTTCACGAAACCCGCAAAGGTTGTGTACTGCATGTTGACGACAGGTGTGAAGTTCGTCTGCGTGTAGCTGTCCGGCGTGCCCATATACATCATCGCCACCGGATTGATGCACTGGCCCAGGAATGCCGCACCTGATGCTCGGGCATTTCCCGCTGACTGAGGGTTGATGCATGAAATGTACTGCGCCGCCTGGCCCACGGCCGGGCTGTACTCATAAAACGAGTTGCCCGGATTGAATGAGTACTCGCCCTGCGGATAGGCCCCGTTCACCGCGTTGCCGTTCAGAATTCCCTTTTCGAAGTAAGCACCAAACTGAAAGAAATGCGCTCCCTTGGTCCAGCTCAGGACCTCCTGCACGTCCGGCACAACCTTCTTCATGTGAATCTGGTTGTTGTAGAAACCGCCAGGCATCAATACGTTCGGATATCCGCCGGAGCCGTAACCATTCAGTGCAGGCACGGAATAGTCGCCCGCATTCTTGTACTCGCCCAGGTAATTGAAGTTGCCGTTGCCTCCGTTGTAGGCGTTCATGCTGAACCGGGAGACCGCGGCGGGATTGCCCATATTGGCGGGGTCGCTGATGAAGGACAGCGCTGCTGACAATTCATTCGTCAGCGATGGATTAAAAGTACTGCGTGTAGGTGAGCGATCCGATGTTCGAGATATCGCCGGTCGTTACGCCGCCCGGATACAGCACTGAGTTGGTCGGGATGTAACCGAGGCTCACCGGCTGATCGGTGATCTGCGTCTGGCGTCCATACGCGGCGTACACACTGTTGCGGTCGTTGATCGCGTAATCGACGCGCGCATGGAGAATGTTGCCGTTCTGTGACACCACCACGGGTTGGATGTAGTTGTAACCGCCGAAGTTATGGAACGGATCAGCGTTGGGTAAAGGAAGCCAGTTCACCAGCGCGACTCCGCCGGCGTTCGCGTACGGCTTCGCGTTGCCATCGGCAACCATCGTGCCATTGGAAAGATAGTTCTCCGCATAGCACATCGGCTGAATCGCGTTCGGATTCAGCAGGCCATCCGGACGTGTGCCGCAGAGCTGCGCATTCAGGTTCGAAACGCTGAAGTCGCCCGAACGCTCGGCCAGTGTCGGCACCCACGAGTCAAGTGTCGTCGGCGAGAACCGCTGGTTCAGAAACTCCAGCCCGAAGAAGAAGAAGAGCTTGTTATTGTTACGCCCGAACCTTGTGCCGGGAATCCACAGCGGCCCGCCAATCGTGCCTCCCGGGAAGTAGTAGCTGCCGTCCGGCCGCGTCTGCTGCAGGTAGTTGTTGTCCCAGTCATTGGAGTTCATCACGGTGTTGCGCGCATAAAAGTACAGCTCGCCGTGATATGCCGTCGCCCCGTGCTTGGTCGTCGCGTTGAAGACCGCCGGCCCTTTGGCATTCACCGCACTGAAGGTCGAGGTCGAGATCTTTGCGCTCTCGATCATGTCGGCATCGACCGTCTGCACCGTGCCCGAATTCGTCTGGATGTCCGTGAGCGACACGCCGTCGAGTATCGTGGCGAGCCCGGTTGGGCCGGCGCCGTTCGCCGAGAACCCACCCGTGATGCCGCTGTTGATTCCTACCACCGCACTGTTGACCGAAGTGGAGTTATTGACCTGAGGGCTGATGACGGAAAATCCCGGCAGCGTTTCGATGAGCTCCGTCGCGTCGCGGCCCTGGATCGCCAACGTTTCAAGATCTTTCGCGGTAATGACATCGCTGCGTTCCGGCGTATCCAGCGGCTTTACCGCCTGGCTCTCCGTCGCCTCAACAGTCACCTCGGCGGTGGCTTCGCCGATCTGCATCTTGATATCGCTGAAGGCCACCCGGTCTCCCGGGCGGATGGGGAACGGCTTGGACTCCCACGCCTTGAAGCCCTGCATCGTGACCTTGATCTGGTAATGCAGATCCGAGGGCATCGACGGAATCGTGAATTCTCCGCTGCCGTTGCTCACGGTCTTGTGCGCGAACTTGTTCTGCAGGTTCGTCAGGACGACGATTGCGTGCGGAATCGCCGCGCCCGTCGAGTCCTGCACGATGCCCGACACACTCCCGGTCGTCTCCTGCGCCATCACGGGTGATTGCCACAGCAGCAGCCCCGCCATCAAGAGCATCACCAGTGCGGCTGCCGGCCTGATCCTGGGAAATGACGTCATCGTAACAACCTCCCGTTGGTTTCCTTCCGTGTGCCCGGCTGCACTCCGCTCTACACGAGCGCCATTCGCAGCCTTCCAGCCTCTCCTGCCCGGTACCCGAATCCGTTCTCTTGCTGCGCCTCTTCTGCGCCAAATCCCGCACGACAAACCACCGCTTCCTCCCCACGGAAGCGGTCAATTCCGCACCAGATCGGCGCCGAATCACAACGCCGCCTGTTCCTGAGCCAAAGTTCGGGCGATATCGATATCATGAAGGCACCAGCCTTGATATAGAAGCGCCCTAAGCCTGTCAAGAAAAATTGTGCTATGTGGGCTAAAAAATCGATTCAGGCCGATTCCCAGCAAGGCCCCGGCCTTGCGGCAGCAACACTCCGCTCAACACCGTCCGCGCGGCGAGTCGTCGTTTCCCAGATGGATATTTTTCCTGCCCGCAAAAGACGTGGACCCGCTGACATCCGATTACAAGCCCCGGTGCAATCGAGCATGCGCGTGGTACGGTTATGACCGACCGCAACCCACTCAAAACCGGACCCACGAGAGAAGCCCGAGAGATTCGATGAAGCTGGTACCCTTCGCTGCCTACTCCGCTGCCCTGCTCGCCTGCCTTCGCACTTCCACTCTTTCCTCGAGTGCCGCCGCGCAGTCCGTCGCCGCGACTCCGGCTTACGGCCCGTACAACGTGCACTCCATCGCCGGCGGAATCGGCGTCACCAAAACGCTGGCCGCGCACGATCCGCTCGCGCTCTCCGGTTCCGGCTGGTCGCTCAGCCTCTGGGTCAAGCCCGACGCTGCCGGCCAAACCGCCCTACTCGCAGGCGTTGGCCAGCCACTCGAAACCTTTCCGCGCTTCCTTGGCCTGCGCGACGGCAAACCCGTCTTCTGGGCCGGCGATGGGCAAACACTCGAAACCTCAACCCCGCTTGCTCCCAACACATGGCACTCACTCGCCATCTTCGTCGACGGCACGGATACCCACCTCCTCGTCGACGGCGCGGACGTCGCACGCGCTCCGCTCCCCATCGGCCCCGCCACGCCCGAACTCCAGATCGCGCCGATAGTTACACCCACAACCGACTTTCATCACTTCAGCGGCTTGCTCGCCCTCGTCAGCCTTGCTCGCGGTCTGAGTCCGTCCGAGCAGCAATCACTTTCGCACGCTCCCGCCAACCTCGACGACCTTGTCTTCGACGACGCCTCAAAGCCCTGGCCAGTGCAGACGCGCCAGTGGATCGGCTACCGCTCGCCGCAGGACCCCGCCACGCTTCCGCGAAGCGCCGCTCCGCCACAACAGCCCGTCGCGCAACCCGAGACCCGTCTCGAAAACCGCCTCTCTGATGGCAACCGTACCCTCACACTTCGCGCCAACTGGCGCATGTCGCAGGCATTAAACGATTTATTAGACGGCGCGCGCATCTCCTCAGCAGGCTTCGATGATTCGCACTGGTACGCCGCGGTCGTCCCCGGTACGGTGCTTACCACGCTGGTTGCGCGCGGCGTCTACCCTGACCCCGATTTCGGCCTCAACAACATGGCCATCCCCGAGTCGCTCGCCCATCAGCGTTTCTGGTTCCGGACGCACTTCAACGCGCCGCCCGCCACACTGCACGGTCATCCGACACTCACTTTTCTCGGCATCAACTATCGGGCACAGGTGTGGCTCAACGGCCACGCGCTCGGCCACATCGACGGCGCCTTCAACCGCGGCCGCTTCGACGTTGCCGGCCTTCTCACGCCCGGTGATAACGTCCTCGCCGTCCTCATCTCTCCGCCGGACCACCCCGGCATCCCGCACGAGCAGTCGCTCGCCGACGGCCCCGGCGAAAACGGCGGACTCATGGCCATCGACGGCCCCACCTTCGCCGACACCGAGGGCTGGGACTGGATTCCCGCCATCCGCGACCGCGACATGGGCATCTGGCAGGAGGTCACACTCTCGACCCAGGGGCCTGTCTCACTCGACACTCCACAGATCATTACGACACTTCCACTGCCCGACACCTCGCGCGCCGCTCTCACCCTCCGCGTCCCACTCAGCAACACAAGTTCCAAAACGCTCCACGCCACTCTCGAGCTCGCCTTCGAAGGCGTGACCATCTCAAAACCTGTCACCATCGCGCCCGGCGCCAGCACCATTACGCTAACACCGAGCGACACACCGCAGCTCAACATCGAGCATCCGCGTCTCTGGTGGCCCAACGGCTACGGCTCGCCCGAGCTCTATCACCTCACTGTTTCCCTGCGCATCGGCGGCGCCCGCGGCAGCGAGAACGCCTTCTCCGATCAGATCCATCTGCGCTTCGGCATCCGCGAGCTAACCTACGAGCTCTCGCTGCTCGACTCCGCCGGCAAACTTCGCCGCGTTGAGATCGACCCCGCGCGCGCCGCACTCACCGGCACACCGCTCGTCGACGAAACGCACGGGGGAATCCGCGAAACGCCGCTCGGCTGGGTCGCGAGCCTCACTCCTGCGGGCGAGCATTCGCCCGCCGTGAACGATACCGCTGACGTGGCGACGCAGCCCGCGCTCGTCATCCGCGTCAACGGAGTCCGCATCGCCGTACGCGGCGGAGCCTCCGGCATGGAAGACATGCTCAAGCGAGTCTCGCGCTCGCGCCTCGAACCCTTCTTCCGACTGCAGCGCGACGCGCACATGAACATCGTCCGCAACTGGATGGGCCAGAACACCGAAGAGTCCTTCTTCGATCTCGCCGACGAGTACGGCCTTCTCGTCTGGAACGACTTCTGGGACTCGACGCAGGACTACAACCTCGAGCCCGACGACTCCGCTCTCTTCTTGCGCAACGCGGACGACACGATCCTCCACTTTCGCAACCATCCTTCCATCGCCGTCTGGTGCGGACGCAACGAGGGCGTCCCCGCACCCGCTGTCAATCAGGGCCTCATTGATCTCATCGCTCAACTCGACGGCACGCGCCTCTACTCCGCGAGTTCCAACCGCGTGAACCTCCACGACAGCGGCCCCTACAAGTACCAGGAGCCGTCGGAGTACTTCACACATCTCGCGCGTGGCTTTGCCGTCGAGATCGGCCTACCCTCTCCGCCCACACTTGAAGCCTTCGAGAGCTTCCTCGCAAAACCAGATCAGTGGCCCATCTCCGACGCGTGGGCCTACCACGACTGGCACCAGGGCGGAAATGGCGACATCGCCGTCTTCATGAAAGCGATGAATGAGCAACTTGGCCCACCATCTTCACTCGCCGACTTCGATCGCAAGGCACAGCTGCTCAACTACGTCAGTCATCGCGCGGTCTTCGAAGGCTTCAACGCACACCTCTGGAATCCGAACAGTGGCCGCATGCTCTGGATGACACAGCCCGCATGGCCTTCGACCGAATGGCAGATCTTCTCCCACGACTACGACACGCACGCTGCTTTCTACGGCGTGAAGATCGCCAGCGAACCCATCCACATCCAGCTTGATCTTCCCAACTACGAAATCGCCGTCATCAACAACACCACCGCCGCTCTGCCGCAACTCAACGTGCACGCGCAGGTCTTCGATCTCTCGAGCCACCTTCTCTTCGAGCGCTCCACCATCATCGACGCTGCAGCGAATCCGCCAACAACGCCGTTCGCCTCGCACTCGAGGACGCACTCGTCAACAACCCCATCGTCTTCGTGAAGCTCACGCTCACCGATGCAACCGGCACGCAGCTCTCGCAGAACTTCTACTGGCTCGCTTCGCACGACTCGGACTATCGCAAACTGAACGAAATGCCCGCAGTCTCTCTGCAGGCCACCGCAAGCTTCGCAAGCCAACGGCTCCGAGCAACACATCACGGTGAAGCTCATCAACCCCTCGCAGACCACCGCGCTGACGACCAAGCTTACGCTGCTCGAGAGCGCTAACGGCCCACGCATCTTACCCGCCTATTACAGCGACAACTACATCTCACTGTTGCCGAACGAACAACGCACGATCGACATCACATACTCGTCTTCGCCCGCGCACACGCATCCCGTCGTCGCTCTGCGCGGATGGAACATCACGCCAGCAACCATCAACGTGGCAGCACCTTGACTGACAACTGGAAGCTGGCAACTCAAAACTGAACGCGCAAACCCTTCGCAGGATCTCCGATTCGGCTCGACTACCCGTGCGCGCTCATCTCCGGCTCAGGCTCGCGCGTCTTCGGGAATTCGAAGCGATATCCCGCTCCGCGCAGTGTCTTCAGGTACCGCGGCGTGTCGGGCGTCTCCTCGATCTTCTCGCGGATACGCCCGACATAAACATCCACGCTGCGCGGCGTCACAAAACGCGCATCACCCCACACCGCATCGAGCAGTTGATCGCGTGTGAACACTCGCGACGGATGCCGCACCAGGTACTCCAGCAGACGGAACTCCGTCGCTGTCGTCGGCACGGGCTCGCCCTTCACGCGCAACTGCATCGCGCTGCGGTCGATCTCCACCTCATCGAACTTGATCACCGGCGCCGCAGCCTCGCCCACCGGTTGCTCGAACCGCCGCAACACAGCCTTCACGCGTGCCAGCAGTTCACGCATACCGAACGGCTTCGTGATGTAATCATCCGCACCCAACTCCAACCCACGCACGCGATCGTTCTCCGAGGCGCGCGCCGTCAGGAAGATGATCGGCACGCTGCTCAACGCCGCATGCCGGCGCAGCCGCCGGCATAGCTCCATGCCATCGCCGCCGGGCACCATCACGTCCAGCAGAAACAGTGACGGCCGCGCGCGCTCCGCGTCCTCGACAATCGACCCGATCGCGAAGTACGGCCGCACCGCATACCCAGCGCGTTCCAACTGATGCCCTACAAGCCGGTTAATATCCGGATCATCCTCCAGAACAACAATTACTTGGCTCGTCTGGCTCACGTCTCCTCCTCCACCGTGCCGAGCTTCTGCCCGCACAACGCCAAGTCTACGATTCACCCCGTATTCACTTTGCGAACGCACCGTAAATTCGCTCCTCCGCACGCTAACAGCCTACTCCGTAAGCCTTTGCACCGCCGCCTCCAGCGCCGCCGTCCACTCGGCCGCCGTCGCCTCGGGTCCCAGTTCCACCGGCGCACCCACGCGCACCTCCAGCTTTCCTGATCGTACCCACCGCCCACTCGCCCTCAATTCGCCCATGCCCCGCAACGCCACAGGCAGCACCGGCACTTGTGACTCCTTCGCCAGCAACCCGATGCCCTCACGAAACCGCTGCAGCTTCCCCGTCTCGCTCCGATGCCCCTCCGGAAAGATCATCACTGAGTAGCCGCGATCCATCGCCTCGCCCGCGTGCGCAAAGCTCCTGCGGAACCCGCGCATGCGCGGCAGCGGAAACACGTTGTACAGCGCCGTAATCAGCCAGTATCCGATTGGCGCCAGCGCATTCAATATCGCGCTGCCCTGCCCTCGACCGCGCCGCAGATCCAGCAACAGCTCGGCCGACATCGCAAACGCCACGCGCCGCCGCACACTCGCTGGCAGCGCGTACAGAATCAGCGGCCCGTCGTACGCAGTTACATGGTTTCCAATGATCAGCATCGGGCCGCGCGGAATCTCGTTCTCCGCGCACACGACACGCGGGGCCGCCAGCAGCGAGATCAGCGGCTGAGCAATCAGTTCGAGAAACGCCGCGCGCCCTAACTGCATCGGCCACGACCACGGCCATCGCAGATAGGGCAGCGACTCTTCCTTCTCTACATGTCCAACAACACGCTGCGGCGCAGGCGTGCTCTCCAGCGCACTCTGCGAAACTCCTTCGCCACCATCGAGCTGCGGCGCGGCAACCTCAACCGCTCCTCCGCCGATGATCCCCCGCAGCTCTCCCAGTGTTTGCACCTGTGCGATCGCGTCATCCCTCACCTCAACACCCAGCCGGCTTTCCAGCAGCGACTGCAACTGCACGCGCGCCAGGCTGTCGAGATGCAGATCCTCGCTCAGCCGCGCCTCATCACCAATCGCACGCGGCGTCTCACCTGTCACCTCGGCGATCATCTCCAGCAACATCTCCTTCGGCTTCGCGATCGCAGCATCACCGCGCACCGCAGCACAGGCCCACGCTGCCACCTGCCGCCGAATCAGTTTGCCCGTTGAGGTATGAGGCAGCGCCGCATCCGGCCAGCGCACAAACCTCCGCATCTGCTGAAACTCCGCCAGCGACACGTTCGCACGTCGCACGGCCTCGCTCAACTCGGCATCGCTGCCTTTGAAGATCAGCGCCGCCACCGGCTCCTCCCCGTTCGCTCCCTCGCACGCGACAACCGCAGCAGCCTTTACTCCCGACTGTTGCAAGAGCGCCGCCTCCAGGTCTGCCGGATGCACATTTATCCCCGCTGCGGTCACAATCACATCGCCCTTGCGGCCCAGAAAGCGCAGCTCTCCGCTCTCCTCCTGCGCCGCAAGATCCCCTGTAGCCAGCCACTCTTCGCGCCGTGGTGTCATCGCCCCGCCCTGCCACGTCGCGCCCGAAACCATCGCTCCGCGCACCAGCACCTCGCCGCCTTCGCCGATCTTCACCTCACGCCCCGGCAGAGGCTTGCCCAGCGTCCCACGCCCAATCCTGAACGGATGATTCAGCGTCACCAGCGCCGCAGTCTCGGTCATCCCGTAGCCCTGAATCACCGCCACGCCCACCCGCGCCAGAACGATTCCAATTCGCCCGGGAGCGTCGCTCCGCCGCAAATCAGCGCCCAAAACCTCCACCCCAGCTTGCGATGCACGCGCCGCAACCTCCACCACCGCTTCCACACCGGCAACGACGCCACGCGCTCCACATCTGTCGCCAACGAAGCATCTTCGTTCAGCAGATGCGAACGCAGCAGCGACATCACTCTTGGGACTGCGATCAACACGTTGATTCGCTTGCGCTTGAACGACTCAACCGTCCGCGACGGCTCAAGGTTCGCCTCGAAGTGCAGTTCAGCGCCCAGCACCGGCGGAATCCACAACCCCATGAACTGCCCGAAGACATGGCTTAGCGGGAGCGTGTGCATGAACCGCAGCGGATGAAATATCCGCTCGTACCGCCGGTATTTCACAATCTCGCTTTCAATCGGTTCGAGACTCACCAGCACGTTGCGATGCGTGTGCACAATGCCCTTCGGCTCCGAAGTTGTCCCTGACGTGAACACAATCTGAAACGGCGAATCCAGCGTCACCGCGGCATCCACCGCATGCTCCGGCTCTCGCGGCAACTCCGACCGCAGATCCTCAAGCACAAGCCTTGCCCCTTCAAAACGCAAGCCGCGCAACAACTCCGCAGAGCCGACAACCAACCTCGCCCGCGTGTCTGCAATCACGCGCTCCACAAACTCACGCGCTCCGGCTGCATCCAGCGGCACCACAATCACGCCGCGCAGCACACACCCGAAGAACGCTCCCATCCATTCCGCAGAACTCGCGCCCCACAGCACCACACGCTCGCCCGCGCCGATCTCGCGCCCGCGCAACTCCGCGGCAAATCGTCCAGCGAGCTCCGCGATCTCTCCATAGCTCGTGCGCAGGTGCCGCACGCCGCGATGCTCTACCACCGCCGTCTCGCGTCCACGGCGTCGCATGTCGTCGATCAGGCTTGCCAGATGTTCGCGCCCCATTCTCTTTGCCTGTCCTCGCTTTAACTAGATGACGAACCAGCCATCCCCTGCGCCTTTACACGTGACACACATTCCTCGCTGTAGCATCTTCTCATCAGGCATCGCCGCGGAGACACCAGCATGGCCACGCAGATCGATTCCACCCCCGCTCAAGCCCTCACTCCCAACGAACTGCGCCGCATGAACGCCTACTGGCTCGCATGCAATTACCTCTGCGGCGGCATGATCTTCCTTCGCGCCAATCCGCTCCTCCGCGAACCCCTCAAACCCGAGCACATCAAGAATCGCCTGCTCGGTCACTGGGGCTCCGATCCCGGCCAGTCGTTTATCTGGGTCCATCTCAATCGCCTCATCAAGAAGTATTCGCTCAACGTCATCTACATCTCCGGCCCCGGCCACGGCGCGCCCGCCACGCTCGCCAACAGCTATCTCGAAGGCCACTACTCCGAGGTCTACCCTGACTGCAGCCAGAACGCCCAGGGCATGCTCACGCTCTTCCGCCGCTTCTCCTTCCCCGGCGGGCTCGGCAGCCACTGCACGCCCGAAACTCCTGGCTCCATTCACGAGGGCGGCGAGCTCGGCTACTCGCTCTCGCACGCCTTCGGCGCGGCCTTCGACAACCCCGACCTCATCGTCGCCTGCTGCATCGGCGACGGCGAATCCGAGACCGGTCCACTCGCCACCTCCTGGCACTCCAACAAATTCCTCAATCCCGTCCGCGACGGCGCTGTCCTCCCCGTGCTTCACCTCAATGGCTACAAGATCGCGAACCCAACGATCCTCGCGCGCATAACGCATGAAGAGCTCGACGCGCTCATGCGCGGCTACGGCTACACGCCGTATTTCGTCGAAGGCGAAGACCCCGATCAGATGCACCAGCAGATGGCCGCCACCCTCGAGCACTGCATCAACGAGATCCGCACCATTCAGCAGAACGCGCGCACCAACAATGACACAACACGCCCGCGCTGGCCCATGATTGTCCTTCGTAGCCCCAAGGGCTGGACAGGCCCGAAGATGGTGCACGGTCACCACGTCGAAAACTTCTGGCGTGCGCACCAGGTCCCCATCCCCGACGCGAAGACCAACACGGAAGACCTCGCGCTCCTCGAATCCTGGCTGCGCAGCTACAAGCCCGAAGAGCTCTTCGACGAGACCGGCAAGCTCATCCCTGAGCTACAGGAGCTTGCGCCCGAAGGCGATCGCCGCATCTCCGCCAACCCGCACGCCAACGGCGGACTCCTGCGCAAGCCGCTCGAGATGCCCGACTTCCGCGATTACGCCGTCGCGCCGAAAGGCTACGCGCAGCACTACGTCTCGCCCACCGCCAAGCTCGCCTTGTTCCTGCGTGACGTCATGAAGCGCAACATGACCAACTTCCGCGTCTTCGGCCCCGACGAGACCGCTTCCAACAAACTCGACGGCATCTACGCCGCCTCCGACAAAACCTGGCTCGCCGAAATCCTCCCCATAGACTCCGACGGCACCGAGATCAGCCCTGGCGGCCGCGTCATGGAAATGCTCTCCGAGCACACGCTCGAAGGCTGGTTCGAGGGCTACGTCCTCACCGGCCGCCATGGCCTCTTCTCCACCTACGAGTCCTTCGTCCACATCATCGACTCGATGTTCAATCAGCACGCCAAGTGGCTGGAGAAATCCAAGAACGAGCTCCGCTGGCGTGCACCTATCTCGTCCATCAATCTGCTCATCACCTCGCTTGTCTGGCGGCAGGACCACAACGGCTTCACCCACCAGGACCCCGGTTTCCTCGACGTCGTCACCAACAAGAGCCCTGACGTCGTGCGCATCTATCTCCCGCCCGACGCCAACTGCCTGCTCTCCGTCGCCGACCACTGCCTCCGCTCCGTCGACTACTACAACGTCATCGTCGCCGACAAACAGCCGCACCTCGTCTTCCTCTCCATGGAGGAAGCAGTGCTTCACTGCACCAAGGGCATCGGCATCTGGGACTGGGCCTCCACCGACGACGGCGGCGAACCCGACGCAGTGCTCGCATGCGCCGGAGACATCGCCACCATGGAGGCACTTGCCGCCGTCGCCCTCCTCAAAGAAAAGCTTCCGCACCTCAAGCTCCGTTTCGTCAACGTCGTCGACATCTTCCGCCTCATGCCCGAGACCGAACATCCTCACGGCCTCAGCGATCGTGATTTTGACTCGCTCTTCACCATCAATAAGCCAGTCATCTTCAATTTCCACTCCTACGCCTCGCTCATTCACAAGCTTACCTATCGCCGCAAAAATCACGACAACATCCACGTGCGCGGTTACAAAGAGAAAGGCAACATCAACACCCCGCTCGAACTTGCGATCCTCAATCAGGTCGACCGCTTCAACCTCGCGATCGACGTCATCGACCGCGTGCCCGGCCTGCAGGCCTCCGCCGCGCACATCAAGGGGTGGCTCAAAGACCAGATCATTGAGTCCATCAACTACGCCCACACTGAAGGCATCGACCGCCGCGAGATCACCAACTGGACTTGGCCCGAAGAGGCTCCGGAGTGACCGTGCCCACACAGAACCATGCGATCCTCGTCCTCAACAGCGGCTCATCATCGCTCAAGTTCGGCCTCTTTATTCCTGGCGCTAACTCGAACTCCACTAAGCCAGACGAGCAACTCATCCTCGAAGGCAGCGCCGACAACATCGGCCGCGAATCCGGCAGCATGCATATCCGCACCGCAACGGGCGACGATCTTCTTCATCGCGATCACATCCTCGAGTCGCAACCCGAAGCTCTCGCCACCATCATCGAAGCGCTTCGATCTTTCGTTTACGAGTTGCCTCTTGCCGTCGGCCATCGCGTCGTGCACGGCGGCCCGCATCTGCGCGAGCACCAGCGCATCACACCCGAGCTCCTCTCCACGCTCGAAGCATCGACCGCCTTCGCTCCGCTGCACATCCCGCAGTCGCTTGCTCTCATTCGACAAATGCAGCATGCACTCTCCGACACGCCGAACTTCGCCTGCTTCGACACCGCCTTCCACCGCACGTTGCCCGAGGTCGCGGCGCACCTCCCCATCCCCACGCGCTTCCGCGACGCCGGCGTCATCCGCTACGGCTTCCACGGTCTCTCCTGCGAGTCCGTCATCGCTCGCCTCAATCCCATCCCGCAGCGCGTCATCATCGCACACCTCGGCAACGGCTCCAGCATCACCGCCGTGCTCAACGGCGAATCCATTGACACCTCCATGGGCCTCACGCCCACCGGCGGCATCCCTATGAGCACCCGCAGCGGCGACCTCGACCCTGGCGTTCTCGTCTACCTTCTTCGCAACGAAAAACTCTCCGCCGACGAGCTCGAGCAATTCCTCAACCGCCAGTGCGGCCTCTTCGCCTTCTCCGACGGCGAATCCGACATGCAGGCCCTGCTCCGCCGCGAATCTGCCAACGACCCCGCCGCCACCCTCGCCATTGACGCCTTCTGTACCGCCATCCGCAAGTCCATCGGCGCCTACGCCGCGCTCATGGGCGGCCTCGATCTGCTGGTCTTCACCGGCGGCATCGGCCAGCACAGCGCCGCCATCCGCTCCCGCATCTGCAGCGGCCTCGACTTCCTCGGCCTCGTGGCCGCCGCGGGGAACTCCCCCAAAGTCCTCGCCTTGCCCTCCCAGGAGGAGCTCCAGATCGCCCGCCACACCCGTGTACTCCTTCGCTCCTGAAAACACGTCTGGTACCAGTCAGAAGGACCGCACCGCAACATTCTCTTGATATCGTGTTTATCTCACTAGCACGCGGGCTTCCTCCCCGGCCGCGGCAAGGAGCAGTCTGATGAAACGTTTCCTTCTTTCCACCGCGCTCACGCTGGCCCTCACCGGCACAGCGGCGTTCGCACAACAGGCGCAGCCCACGCTTCCGGAGAACAGCACTCCGAACGCGAACGCGCCCTACCACCACCAGCATCGTCACGCGCCCAACCCGCAGCGTCAGGCCGAGATGATCTCCAAAAAGCTGAACCTCTCCGCGGATCAGACTGCAAAAATCACCCCAATCCTCACTGACCGCGCCCAGAAGTTCCAGGCGCTCATGCAGGACCAGTCCCTCACGTCCGAGCAGCGTCATGAGCAGATGAAGGCCATCCACCAGAGCACCGAGCAGCAGCTCGCCACGGTTCTCAGCCCGGACCAGCTCCAGCAGCTCAAGGGGATGCACCACGGCCGCCGCGGCGGTTGGGGTCAGCGCGGACCCAATGGCAACAACAACCAGGTACCACCGCAGAATCCCAGCGGTCTCTAGCCTGACAAACTGCACCGCATAGCAGAGCCCTTGCACCCGGCAAGGGCTTTTCGCTTTTCGCCCCCTCAACCCGCCGCCGTCTTCGAGCACCCTAAAATCTGACATCTAGAATCTAAAATCTTCTCCCGTACCTCCCTGCACCATTCCAGCCACTCTCATCCACATGCGCCCTCCGTACACTAGCCAGATGGACAAGTTTGTCATCCGCGGCGGCAACCCCCTCCTCGGCACCATCAAGGTCTCTGGCGCAAAAAACTCTGCGCTCCCATGCATGGCCGCCGCCATCCTCACTGAAGACGAGGTCATCCTCGAAAACATCCCGCAGGTCCGCGACATCGAGACCGAGCGCAAGCTCCTCGCCTCCATGGGCGCCGAGGTCGAGCTCGGCTACGGCCGCGCCCAGCACCGCACCCGCATCAAGTGCGGCGTGCTCTCTGACCCCGTCGCCAAGTACGAGATCGTCAAGACTATGCGCGCGAGCTCACTCGTGCTCGGCCCGCTCATCGCGCGAACCGGCATGGCCCGCGTCGCCATGCCCGGCGGCTGCGCTATCGGCGGACGCCCCATCGACCTCCACATCAAGGGCCTCGAAGCCATGGGCGCCACCATCACCCAGGAGCACGGCTACCTCGAAGCCCGCACCGACCGGCTCAAAGCCGCGCACATCGTCTTCGACAAGATCACCGTCACGGGCACCGAAGACCTTCTCATGGCCGCGGTGCTCGCCGACGGCGAGACCCTCTTCGAAAACTGCGCGCGTGAGCCCGAGGTAACCGACCTCGCCGCGCTGCTCAACGCCATGGGCGCGAAGATCGAAGGCGCAGGCAGCGGTACGATCCGCGTCAAAGGAGTCTCCAAACTCCACGGCGCAAAACACCGCATCAATCCAGATCGCATCGAGGCCGGCACCTTCCTCCTCGCCGGCGCCATCACCGGCGGCGACCTCAACGTCGACTGCTGCAACCCCGCGCATCTCGGCGCCGTCATCACAAAGCTCGAAGAGTGCGGCGTCAAGCTCGAAGTCGGCAAGGACAACGTCCGCGTTCATTCCGGCGGCAGCCTCACCGCCAATGACATGTCCACCGAGGAATACCCCGGCTTCCCGACCGACATGCAGGCCCAGTACATGGCCCTCATGACCCAGGCCGAAGGCACCTCCGTCGTCACCGAAAACATCTTCGAAAACCGCTTCATGCATGTCGGCGAACTCAATCGCATGGGCGCGAACATCTCCGTCAGCGGACGCAGCGCGACAATCCGCGGCAAGACGCCGCTGCAGTCCGCTGCAGTCATGTGCTCTGACCTCCGCGCCAGTGCGGCACTCGTCCTCGGTGCTCTCGTCGCTGAAGGCGAGACCATCCTCGACCGCGTCTACCACATGGACCGCGGCTACGAACACATTGAAGAAAAACTCCGCAGCGTCGGCGCGCAGATCCGCAGAATGGGTGACGTCTTCGGCAGGAAGTAACCGCCTCAACAATACCCGGCAGCAATCGTGAGACTCAGCGCAAAATCTGGAACGGCTCCGCGTCGGGCCGCAAGCCGGCAATCTCCACTATCTCGCCACCACCCACGCTCGCGATCGCCATTCTGCAATCCCGGGACCCGCAGCTCCGGCATCGGTTTCGCCTGAAATAGCTTCTGGCAGGGCATCGCGATCCACCGTGCCCACGAGTTCGCCCGCTTCCGCCGTGCGCTGTCCGTCGCAATCCCCGTATTCGCATACATCTGCCGATACAGCTTCGAAACGAAGACGAACGCCAGCCGCGCGCGCAGATTCGGTGTCACCGAGGCCCGTTTCCAGATCGCTCCCAGGCTGTAGAACGAATCCCACACCTTCTGCGTCCGCGCCCGCATCTCCGCGGGCTTCATCGAGGGATGTGGCATAAACAGCTTGGGCCGCCGCTCCGCCGGAATCAGCCAGTAGCGCGTCAACGGAATCCCATCCACCTTCGGCGCCTGTGCTCCCTCTTCCTTCTCCCAGCGCTGAAAATCGATGGTGCCCGGCAGCGGTGTCAGCATCACAAACTGCGCAAACGCAATATCAGCGCGTTTCGCCAGCTCCTGCGTAGCTTCAAAGGTATCCGGTTTGTCCGTCGGCAGTCCGAAGATAAACGAGCCTAGCACGTGCACGCCGTTCGCGCGAAACACCTTCAGCCGGTTCACCAGGTTCTCGCCCGACAGGTTGAAGTCCTTAAACACCGCCTTCAGCCCCTCGGCCGTCACCGCCTCCACACCCACCAGCGCACCAAGGATATGCGCCTTGCGCATGGCTTGCAGATACTCCGGGTCCTCGGCGGCTTCCATCGTAATCTGCGTGAAGAACACCACATCCGGCAGCTCGGCCAACTCCCGCATCAACTGCATCTTCTCTTCGCGAGTCTTCTCCAGCGCCGCCAGCTTCTCGTGGTTGTTCTGTTCTCGCGCAAGCCGCAGGTCCGTAAAACTCACCGGATAAAAATTGTCGTCCGCCAGCGTCATGAAGCGTATGCCCCTGCGGCGCAGTTCCACAATCTCCCGGATCACCGGCGCAAAAGGGCGCTGCCGCGGTCTCTGACCATCCGTGCGCCACACCGAGCAGAACGAGCAGTGCTTCGGACATCCCCGCGTCGTCTGGACCGAGCCCCACATGTACTTGCCCTCGGGCAGCAAGTCCCAACGCGCCTCCGCAAACTGGTCCGCCTCCAGCCTGCCTCCTTCGTACACTCTTTCCAGCCGGCCCTCAGCGCAATCCCGCAGCGCCTGTCCCCATGCGATGTCGCCATCGCCCCGCACCACGGCATCCGCCGCGCCGTACGCAAACGCCTCCTCCGGGTACAGCGTCGCGTGCACGCCCCCAAACACCACTCGGGCCCCGCGTTCGTGCGCGATGCGCCCCACCTCATACCCCCGCAACGCATTCAGCGTATGCACTCCGATCCCGACGACATCGCCCGCCTGAATCGCCTCCGGATCGAGCGACTCAAGTGTCTCGTCCACGATCTTGGGAACGCCAAACTCCTTCGGCGTGGCCGCCGCAAGCACAAACAGCCAGCGCGGCGTGATCACCGCAATTCCAAACGAACTCTCACTCGGATTAACCAGATGAATAGACACGAAACCCCTCGTTGACACGCTAATCTCCGCCGGTCTCCGAAACAGCCGGCAACCACAGGCATGCTGACAACGCCTGCACCGACAATACAAAGGTCGGGAATCAGATCTGAAGAGGGAGATTGTAAGCGCCGAGCGGATGGCCGCCGCGTGGCGGTGAGTGGGATACTCGTGCAATCCGTTTTCGCAACGCGTCCGGCGTTGCAACCGGAGGCTCGTAGATCAGAGGCCACTCCAAATTATCAAGAACAGTGGGGGGGTCTTTCAGTCGCTGCTTGCGCACTTGCGCCAGGAGGAGTACCAGGCACAGAAGCGCCAGAAACGCGAACAGGCTCAGCTCAAAGTCTTGGCCATGGGGAAAGTTGTCGAATGTGGCGTAGTGTTCGGTCCAGGGCGCCACAGACAGCAGCGCGACCATCAGCCACATCAATACTCGGCTCGCCACCGCGAGGGAGCGCGAAAATCCTTCGGTCTTAGCTCCGCTCGTGCAGGAGGCTCTTCTCACCGTTCCTCGCGAATCTCTGCTGGGCAACTCCGTCGGCGTGTACTGTGCCGCGAGTATACCTATCCATTGGATGCGCCTGCTCCGGGCAACGACGAACCGGAAGCCTCCATCCGCTGCAAGTCCTAGGCCTCACGTCGCTTACTCCGGCGAAAATGGATAATTCTCGACCGGCTCACTGCCCTGCACAATAGAATCGATATATGGCAAAACAGCCAAAGGTCGATCTCGTCGGTGTAGGGTTGAACGCAACCGACACTGTCATTCACGTTTCATCCTTCCCGCAGTGCGGCTCCAAGGTTGAGTACGAAGCTGAAACCATCATGCTCGGCGGTCAGGTCGCGAGCACCGTCATCGCCTGCCAGACATGGGGTCTTCGCACACGCTACGTCGGAAAGCTCGGCGACGATGACGCCTCTCGTCTCCACACGCAAGAGTTTCTTCGCGCCGGCACGGAGGCCCACCTGGTCCACGTTCCCGGCACTCCCAGCGCCCGCTCCCTTATCCTCCTCGATCGCACCGGCGAGCGCACCGTCCTCTGCCGCCGCGACGAGCGCCTCACTCTGCAGCCGGAGGAGCTCGAGCGCGAATGGATCGTCAACGCCCGTGCCCTTCACGTCGATGGCCACGACACCGCCGCCGCCACGCTCGCCGCCCGCTGGGCCCGCGAGGCCGGTGTGCTCGTCACAGCCGACCTCGACGACACCTACGAAGGCATTGGCGAGCTCCTCGAGAACATCGACTTCCTCATCGTCAACCACGACTTCCCGTTCCGCCTCACCGGCGAACCCGACTTGAAGACCGCCCTCCGCGAGATGCAGCGCCGCTTCGGCAGCCGGTTGGCAGCGGCCACACTTGGCCACGACGGCGTCCTCGCCTGGGACGGAGAGCAATTCCACTACGCTCCCGCCTTCCACGTCCCTGTTATCGACACCACTGGCGCCGGCGATATCTTCCGTGCCGGCTTCATCTACGCTTTGCTGCAGGGTTGGCCTCTTCCGCGCTGCCTTGACTTCTCCTGTGCCGCAGCCGCCATTAACTGCACGGCGGAGGGCGCGCGCGGCGGCATCCGCTCCGTCGATCAGATCGAGTCCTTCATGGTCGCCACTCCGCGCTACCAGGAAGACGAAGAGCTCGCGGCCCTCAGCGGCGGAAACCCCCTACTCCAGCGCCTTTAGGCTCGCCTCGACGTCTGCATCCATCGGCAGAAGTCCATCCGTTCGCGTCATCCTGATCAGCTCGGCCACCCGCTCGGACACTCCGCAAAGCCGCAACGCCCCACCCTGCTCATTGGCTAGCCCAGATGTTTGCACCAGCGCCCCCAAACCGGCGCTGTCCATATAAGGAACCCCTGCCATATCCAGCACCACCTTGGCGGATCCGTCCTTGATCGTCTTCTGTAGTTGCGCATCTGCCACGTGCAAACTGGTGCCTAACGTCAGCGCGCCCGTAAGGCGCACTACTGCTACGCCGGGGTTCGGCTTCTCTATATCCACCTGGAGAATCATGGCTGTCAATCTACCACGCCGTAATCCTCGCCCTTCGACTTACTTCTTTTTTGGATTCATCGCTGCAGCCATTATCTGCATGTCCGTATCGGTGTTGAACCAGAACACCTGCTCCGCTCCCTTGTCATCCACTACCGTCATCTTGTCGAACTCGTGACCATCTTGCGCGACCAAAGCCTGTCCCTTCGGCTGCATGCCCATCACGACGTTGATGATGAAGTATTCCTCGCTCGGATCCACGGTGAACCACGCGGTTTTCGCCGACTTTCCGTCACCTGAGTGCAGGATCGATTTCACAATTGTATCGACGATCGCCCGCTCTTTTTTCGCATCTTCGTCGCGTCCCATCTTTCCGAACGCCATCATTGCGAGCAGATGACCTTCCGGATTCGCCATATTGTGGTCGATGATCGCTTTCGCTTCTCCAAGCGCCTTCTCGTCTTTTCCCGTGTGCATATCGCTCAGCGCGTGCGCGCGGGCTGCGTGCCAATCGAAATCGCCATCCACCCCGGCTACGACCGCGGCCAGCCGAAACGCCTGCCAATCCACCGACAGGTCCCCACCCGTCACACGTGCCTTATACGTTTCGTACTTCTGCTTCGCAACCGCAGGATCATCCAACTGCCCAATCGCCAGCGCACAGCACCCCACCAGCACCACCATGACGGTCACAACACGAACCCGCATGCTCCCTCCGGAGCAGCGATTCTACGCGACGACGCAGAATCCTCAACTCTTCGCCCGTTGTATCTTCAAATACCAGGTGCCCACCCTCCCACTGCCCTGCACTCTCACGCAACCGTCATCCGCCACCGGTACGGCCGCACCTCCTCCGGGTGCGCTCGCACATAGGCGAGAATCCGGTGTCTCTTCTGCGGTCCGCGGCTCTCCACCGACTCTCTCCGCTCTCCATTCGGCAGCAGATCAGGCCGCACCTCTGCGATCGCTTCGAACAACGACGCCCACCGTTTCTTCACCGTAGGCAGCGAGAGATTCAACTTCGCCGCCAGCTCCCTGTGCGTCCCACCCTTCAGCGCCTCTGCCAGCAACCGCTTCTCTGAATCGCGCAAACGCAACACAGGCTCGTGGTAATCAAACATCGGTCCCGCCACCGATCCCGACACCGACAGCGCATGCTTCGCCGTCAGCAGCAACAGCGCCCGCTCGCCTCCCCGATACTCCGCAACCATCCGCCATACACCCGAGGACTCGTGCACGCGCCTCTGCCTCTCCGTGATCGTCTCCACGACGATCCGGTTCAGTCGATACCCAAGGTGTGCCTCTGCAAACGCCATCGGCAGCGCCATCTCTGCCTGCATCGCCTCTTCGGAAGTCATCCCGTCATACCGGTAGTTACAGCTCATCACCACCACATCCAGCGCATCGTTTGAGCCGCACAGGCTCGACTCCGCGCGCACCACCGGTTCCCCGCGAACAGCGCTCTCCAGAATCCGTCCGTTGATCCCCGGCCACGGATTTTGCAGCTCGCCGTCCATAAACTCCGGCGTAACGAACACGCTGAAACCGAAGGCGACCCTCTTCTTCTTCGAGCCACCGGTCTCCACCACCGCCGAGTTGCATGCGAGGCTCCGCGTTAGGCTCCTCCAGACTTCCAGCGCCCGTTCGCGGCCCACGATCTCATCGCCCCACATGCGCGGCTCAATCGCCAGGCACTCCACCAGATCCTCTGCATTAGCCTCGCGCCACTCCATACAACACCTCTACCAGTCGCCACACGAGTATAAAAGTATCCTTTTAGGATGTATTGCGCCTCACGTGGCCTGATCTAAACTTCGTCCCGGTTCAGAGAGATGAAGAAGCGAATCGCGACGGCCCAACCGGCCGGCCGCAACTTCGACCTGTGTCCACGAGAGCCTTGTGAGCGCGGTGCCCCGTTCCTTTAGATTTGTGGCCCTTTCTGACTGCAGTCCGCGCATTCCTAGATGAGGTCCGCCATGACACCGCGCCGCCGCCACATTCTCTACATCGTCCTCTGCTTCGTATCCATCAGCGCCGCCGCCAGCATCTTCGGGTTCATCCCCAACCTCAACCCGTTCCGTGACAGTACGGGAGCCGTCGCGACCTACAACACCGCGGGCGGCATCAACGAACAGAATCCCTTCTTCCAAAGCCTCGGCACCAACGGCCGCACCTGCGCCACCTGTCATCAGGCCGACCAGGCGTTCAGCCTCAGCGCCGCCGGAGCCCGCCTCGTCTACGCACGCACTCACGGCAACGATCCGCTCTTCGCCTCGGTCGACGGCGCCAACTGTCCCACCAATACGTCCACCGATCCCGATGCGCACAGCCTCCTGCTCAACAACGGGCTGATCCGCATTGCCATCACGCCACCGGCGAACATGCAGTTCACCATCTCAGTAGTGCATGACCCCTATCACTGCGCCCTGACCTTCGATCCGCAAACCGGCGCACCCATCTACTCCGTCTATCGGCGTCCGCTACCGTCAACCAATCTTCGTTATCTCAGCACGATCATGTTTGACGGCCGCGAAACCCTCATGCCGCTCAACAACCCGAACACCGTGGATGCGAATCTCGCCTTCGACCTCACCGACCAGGCCAAGAGCGCCGTCATGGGCCATGCCCAGGGCACTGTTGTCCCTACCGACAAACAACTCGCCGCGATCGTGCAGTTCGAGTCCGGCCTCTCCACCGCACAGACTCGCGACAACGAAGCCGGCTCACTCTCCGCCGGCGCCGCCTCCGGTGGCCCGCTCGCACTCTCCAGTCAGAAATATTCGCCCGGAACGAACGACCCGCTCGGCGGCAACCCCCTCGGCGTGAACTTCAACCAGAGCGCCTTCTCGCTCTACACCGCATGGGAGAACATCTCCACCCATCCGCGCTTCCCCTGGCAACCGCCGACACCCGGCGAATCCAGCGATGAGATGAAGCGCGAGATCGCCGCCGGCGAAAAGATCTTCAATACGCAGCCAGTCATCATTACCGGAGTTCGCGGCCTCAATGACTATGCCACGATCGGCAGCCCTGCCTCCATCACCGGAACCTGCACCACCTGTCACAACACGCCCAACGTCGGAAACCACTCCGTCGCTCTTCCGCTCGACATCGGCGTCAGCCGCCAGCCCGGCGATGAAACCAGCCCCGCCATCATCGCAGCGCTGCAACAACTCAGCGCGCCCGATCTTCCTGTCTACAAGATCAGCGGTTGCCCGGACCCTGCACACCCCGGCACGACCGTCACCTTCTACACCTCAGACCCCGGCAAGGCCCTCATCACCGGCCTCTGCTCTGACGTCAATCGTGGCAAAGGCCCCATCCTTCGCGGCCTCGCCGCACGCGCTCCCTACTTCCACAACGGCTCCGCCGCGAACCTGCAGGAGCTCGTCAGCTTCTACAACCAGCGCTTCCAGATGAACCTCACCGACGAACAGCAGAAGGACCTCATCGCCTTCCTGAACTCCCTGTGAGTTCAAAGCCTCGAGAGATCACGCCCAGCGTGTCGCAGTCTAGTCCTCCTCGTGTGCCAGCGCGCCACCAGTTGGCCCCACCTGGAACTCACTGTGCCTGCCGTTCTTCACCATCGCCGCCTCATATGCCACCAGCTTTCCGCCCTTTGTCAGCGACTCCACCTTCGTAATCCGTCCACCCGCCGCCTTCGCACTCAACGCCTGCTGCACCTTCGATGGCAACGACGCTATGTCGACCTCTTCCTCGATCTCATTCACTCGCCCGTCCTGCGCAATCTCGATATCGCGCGTCCGTCCATTCACCACCGTCTCGGCCTCATACGTCGTGCGGCCATGTTCGCGTTCCGTTGTGAAGCCCTTGATCGTCGCACCCTTCGTCTCGCGATCCACCGTAGTCGCGACTGCAGCAGGCAACTCGCTGCGTGTGATCTTTCTCTCCTGCGCACCCGCGGCCACCACCGCACCCAACACAAGCCCGCTCACGATCCAATTCCTCACGCACATAGGACTTCTCCCTTCGCGCATCGCAGCGCATGCCAACATCATCGGCCTTGTTGCTTAAACAACCCTGAAGATCGCGGGGAAATCTCTCATCCCCTCCCACCAACGCAACCAAGCTCCGCAGACTCCCACAGCGAGCGGGGTCTGACGACTAATCCGCCGCGCCCATCAGCATCAGGGCTCTCTGCGCAAATGGCGAGTACACCAGCAGCGTCATCGCCGCAATCGCCAGCCCCAGGTTAATGTGGTGCAGCAGCAGCGCCGGGCTTAGCGCCCAAACCAGATCCATCGCCAACAGAAACGGCCACAACTGCAAAAACTTCTCCCTCGCCCGCGGCGCACGAAACAAAACCATACACACCACAAACACGCGCACCGGAATCAGGAGTGCCGCTGTCGCCACAATGACGAGGAACGCCACCCGCGCATAACTTAGCGGACTCAGCAGCTCATTAATCTCTCCCAGGTTCGCGAGCGCGCCCACATAGAACCCCACATACATCACCTGCAGCAGCACTAACAGCGTCCGCGCCACTCGGTGCGAATCCCTCGGCAAATCCTCCGGCGTCGCCAGCGCCCCCTCCCAGAACCTGGGCTCCACCGCCGCCTTAACCGCCGGACTCACCTCAACAGCGCCCGGCGCATCGACAACCGCATCCCCAATCCTCTCCACCGGCGCCACAAATCTGTAACCCTTCCGCGCCAGCGTCTCCACAAACCGTGGACTGTTCGCCTTATCCCCCAGCGCCTCGCGCACGCGGTTCACCGCCGAGTTCACGCCGTGCTCATAGTCCACAAACGTTCCCTCCGGCCACAGCTCTTTGCTGATCTCCTCCCGAGTCACCATCTCGCCCTGCCGCTCCACCAGCATCATCAGCACCTGGAACGGCTGCGCATGAATCCGCACCCGCACTCCTTGCCGGCGCAGCTCTCCCGTAGCGGCATCCGCCTCATACGCTCCAAACCGATACCGCCTTGCCTCCACTCGTTCCACCATCACGGCGTCCAGTCTACCCAATTCGCGCGCCCCCAACGCCTGGCTACCCGTTTGAGATCACCGCGCAACCCACTCACTCGCAAATCATTTGCACCGTGAGATTCAATTCTGCCCAACGTTACCTCCCTTGCATTGCTCTCGCGCGCCATTCCGCCCATGCTCACTTTCATGAACAGCCTCACCCGCAACGTCCTGCTCCTCTGCAGCGCTCTTCTCCTCCTCCGCCCCCCACACCTCTTCGCCCAGCCATCCTCCACCGCCGGCGCCGCCTTCAACACCTACGCCCGCACCGTCGAGTCCCGCCTCGCCCAGCACCACCGCTCTCCCGAGACCTTCCTCGCACTGCCCGGCGACCCCGCCACTCGCGCCCAACTCCGCTCCGGCCAACTCCTCCTTGAACAATTCAACACCCCGGCCACCCCCGACGCCCTCCTGCACCACTGGCGCGCGACCGCCTTCGTCCCCAACGCGACCCCGGCCGGCTTCGAGCACCTCCTCCAGAACTTCAACGCCTACCCGCAAAACTTCGCCCCGCAGATCGTCTCCTCGACCGTCCTCTCGCGCACACCTACCGGCACCCTCCTCCGCCTCCGCACTCGCCAGCATCACGTCCTCACCGTCGTCCTTGACACCACCTGCGACGTCACCTTCGCCACCCTCGACCCCGACCACGGCTACAGCATCTCGCGCAGCACGCGCATCGATCAGATCGCCCCGTCCGGGGACGACGGTTTCCTCTACCGCCTCAACACCTATTGGAGCTACGAGCAGCGCGACGGCGGCCTCTACCTCCAGATCGAATCCCTCTCGCTCACCCGCAGCATCCCTCGCGGCCTCGCCTGGGCCGTCCGGCCCTACCTCGAAAGCATCCCGCACGAATCCCTCATCTTCACCCTCACCTCCGCCCGTAACGCCCTTCGCAAAGAGCAGCCTTCACTCACAACTCCCAAACCCACAACTCGCAACTGAACGGAACCACTCGACCGAAAAGGACGACTCATGGCCACGCCCACGCTTACAGCCACGACACCCACCTTCACACCCGCACTCCGCATCAACCGCTCGCTCACCGCGTCGACAGAAAAGCGCCTCCTCGAGTTCCTCGCCCGCCACACATCGCGCACAATCACCTCCGACCACCTCACCATGCTCGGACTCTTCGCACAGATCGCCGCCGGCCTCTTCTACGCACTCTCGCGCACGCACCCGCTCGCACTTCTCGCCGTCAACGTCTGCATCCTCCTCAACTGGCTCGGCGACTCGCTCGACGGCACGCTCGCTCGCGCCCGCCACCAGCAGCGCCCGCGCTTCGGCTTCTACGTCGACCACATCACGGATCTCTTCGGAGCCACCGCACTCCTCACCGGCCTCGCCCTCTCCGCCTTCGCGCGCTGGCCCATCGCCGCCGCCATGCTCCTCAGCTTCCTGCTTCTCTCCGCCGAAAGCTTCCTCGCCACCCACACCCTTGCTCGGTTCGAGCTCTCACAATTCCTCTTCGGCCCCACCGAGCTCCGCCTCCTCCTCATCCTCGGCAACCTCTTCCTCCTCCGCGACCCCTACGCGCATATCCTGGGCCACCGCATCCTCCTCTTCGACCTCGGCGGCTCCATCGGCGCGCTCTGCATGTTCGCCCTCACCATCACCCTCTCGCTTCGCCACACCACACAACTCTTCCGCGAGGAGCCGCTCCCACGCGCATGAACCCACTGACACGCTTCCTCCGCTTCAACCTCGTCGGTCTTCTCGGCATCATCACGCAACTCACCACACTCATACTTCTCAACCGCGCCATACCCACACGCTACCTCCTCACCTCCACGCTAGCCGTCGAGTTCACGCTTCTCCACAACTTCACCTGGCACATCCACTACACCTGGCCTCAAACAAAAATCACGCACCGTTCCGCCACGATCGCACTTCTACGCTTCCATCTTTCCAACGGCCTCATCTCGCTCTTGGGCAACCTCGCCCTCATGCGAGCCTTCGTCCGCTCCTTTCACTCGCCCATCCTCCTCGCCAACGCACTCGCGATCGCCTGCTGCGGCCTTACCAACTTCCTCCTCGCGCACCGCTGGGTCTTCCCGCAAACCACACACGCGCAATAGCTTCGTGCACCCAAATTCATCGCTGCAAGAACTGACAGTTAAACCTTTGCCCACCGATTCCTATCCTGACTTCGCGTCGCGGAGTCTACCGGGGCCTGCGGCAAATCTCGCCCTGAGGGAGACCTTGCATGAACATCGCGCGCAAGTTCGTCTTCGTACTTCTCGCCGCCGTGATCGTCGCCCTCGCGCTCGGTTGCAACACGGAGAGCCCACCCACGACTTCTACAGCGCCCGCGCAGAACCTCAATGACCGCACCCAGCACGCGCGCGCCGTCGAGGCCGTCATCTGGGGCATGCCCGCCGTCAACTACGACCTCATGCTGCAGCAGATGCTCACCAAGACCCCCGGCAAAGTCGGCCAGGTCATCTACTGGGGCCGCCCGCTCGACTCCAAAAACCAGACCCTCACGCCCAACCCAGATGCGCTCTACTTCATGGTCTTCTACAACACCAAGGACGGCCCCATCGTTCTCGACCTTCCGCCCGGCAACGCCAACGGCTCCTTCAACGGCAACATCGTCACTCTCTGGCAGATGCCGCTTGAAGACGCCGGCCTCCTCGGCCTCGACAAAGGCAAAGGAGGCAAGTACGTCGTCCTTCCTCCCGGCTACAAGGGCAAAGTCCCCGCAGGCTTCATCCCGCTCCAGTCCGACACCCTCGGCGGCTACATGCTCTTCCGCGCCAACTTCAAAAGCCACTCCGACTCTGACGTCGCCGCCGCCGTTGCCTACGGCAAGCAGATGCGCGTCTACCCACTCGCCGAGGCCGCGCATCCGCCTCTCACCGTCTTCACCGACGTCAAGGACATCGACTTCGATTCCACCATCAAGTACGATTCCACCTTCTTCGATCACCTCAACAACATCGTCCAGTCCGAGCCCTGGCTCGACCGCGACCGTGTCATGATCGACCAACTCGCCTCCTTGGGCATCGAGAGAGGCAAGCCCTTCCAGCCCAACGACCACATGCGCTCCCTGCTCACCTCCGCCGCGCAGGACGCACGCACCTTCCTCTACGCAAAGTACGACGCCGGGTTCCCGCCCTTCTTCTCCGCCACCAGCCGCTGGATGTACCCCTCCTATCCCGCGCTGATCCAGGCCATGCAGGGCTCCTACAACGACCCCAACGCCTACCCTATCGACGACCGCGGTGTCGCCTACAGCTACGCCTTCATCGGCATCAAGCGTCTCGGTGCCGGCCAGATGTACCTCATCTCCATCAAGGACAAAGACGGCAACGCCTTCGACGGCAGCAAAACCTACAAGCTCACCGTCCGCCGAACCCGCCCGTCTCGCAGTATTGGTCTGTCACCGCGTACGACCGCGAGTTCCACACGCTTATCAAGGGCATGCCGCGCGCCAGCCGCTCCTCGCAGATCCCCGAGCTCCAGAAGAACGCCGACGGCTCCGTCGACACTTACTTCGCCCCCAAAGCTCCCGCAGGCAAAGACTCCAACTGGGTCCCCACCGACCCCGCTCGCAGGTTCGAGCTCATGTTCCGCGCCTACGGCCCCACCCCCGCCTTCTTCCAGAAGCAATGGATCCTCTCCGACGTCGAGAAGATTCGGTAGCCGACTCACTTCACCACTTCAAAATCTCCCGGCCTCCAGCTCCCATCGAACGCCGCCTGCTCCGGCCCATAGATGCGGAAGTACGCGAACCATCCGCGTCCCGGCGTCGTTTTGATCCACTGCCCCTCATGCCCCACCGGCGCCGTCGGCCCGAAGTACAACTCCGTCGGCTCGGTCGTCGACACATCCTTCAGCTCAAACATCGATCGCAGCGCTGCCTTGTCCTGGTCCGTCTGCACCTGGGATCTCGTCTGCGCGTCATACGCTGTCACGCTCCAGAACAGCTTGCCCGGCACCGGCTGCGGAACCGTCAGCTTGTAGTTCTTTCCTCCATCCAGGTACACGCCCGAGGCATCCCGCGCCGCCAGCCAATACAACGACCCCGCGCCCGGCGCTCTCTTGAACATCGCCGGCGAGGTCACAATCGCCTGCACGAACCACCGGTCCCTCGCCTCCAGGTCGATGCCCACCGGCGTCTCGAACTGCGCCGATCCTGGCGTCAGCCCCACCCACTGCCATCTGCGGTCATCCCACGTCCGCCGGTCCGGCCGGTTACTTGCAAATGCCGACACCAGCATCTGATCGCGCGACGTCATCGCCGCGCGCAACAAGATCCCGCTCATCCTCGGGCTCGGATTGAACGGCCTGTCCTTCGCAATCCCGATCGCCACCAGCAGCCCCGACATCGCCGGAGTCCGTATCGAAACCGGCTCCTCATCCACCACCTTCTTCAGCACCTGCCAGAACTGCATGTTGTCTTCCCACCGCAGGCAGGAGACATCCATCTTCTTCTCCGTCGCGTCCGTCCACGTCATCAATTTGTCTTTCGCATTCAGCGGATACACCTTGATCGCTCGCAGCGAATTCAACGCACCACTCTGATCGCCGTTCACCGGCATCGCCCGCACCGCCAGCAGCAGCTTGTACGTCTCCGGCTTCCCTACCCTGTAGCCAGCCGGCGTCTTGCCCGCGTATCCCGGCGGCACAATCACCACCTTGTCGCCCTTGCCCGCATTCGGCCCCGGTATGCCAAGGTCGAGCACCCAGGCCTGGTTGTGATCATCCACCAGCCCGATGTACGGACCCGCCGGAACCTCAATCACCATCGGCCCCTGCAACACATCCAACGTCGCCGCTCCATACGGCGTATCCGAGTTTGCCGTGAACCCGGTCATGTGAGGCCCCGCCGCCAGGATCATTCCCCCAACGTTGTCCTGAAGCCCGCTGTCCCGAGCGCCCTGAAAGATTCCCTCCGCCGACACCGTCGGATACCAGAAGTGATACGCCTGCATCGCCCGGCTGAAGTCGTTATCCGCATAAGACCTCTGCGCCGCATCCCCCGTCGGAAATCCCTGCTCGAAGTTGTACCCCGTCGGCTGTTGCTGCTCCGGCTGCTCGCGGCGCTGTTCGTGGCATCCCGCCATAACGCACACCGTCGTCAGCATCCCTGCGCAGACACATCTCGAGATCCGCTGCATGGAACCCCCTCACCGCATCGCGCCGCGCTCCAGTTAGGTTCCAAGACACAACCCACGGACACCACTGTCATCTTCTACAGTTAGTGGTTCTCAGAAGTTGGGCTTTTCGGAAGTTGAGTGCCGCCGGGTACCCCATTCATGACGCGGCCTATCGCGCATGGGTGTGGTCGAACAATTTGCGACCCGCTCGTGAACTCCACCGTCCATCCTCACATGGCTCTTAAGCCACTCACGGCACGCCGCGCCATCCTCGAGCTCGCCCTCGCCTACACGCTCATTCTGCTCGTCATCTGGACACCCCACCCCTGGCAGCGCATCTTCTACATCGCCGCAGTCATCGCGCTCGCCGCCATCCTCGCGTTCTCGTTCCAGAGCTGCGACAACCTCGGACTCCGCCGGACGAATCTCTTACGCTCCCTCTGGGTCGCCATCGCCGCACTCATCCTCTCGAGCGTCATCATCCTCGCCGCCGCACACCTGCACACACTGCGCGCTCCGCACAGCGTCTCAGGTTTCATCGCGCGCTATTGGGGCTACGCCCTCTGGGCCTTCGTCCAGCAGATCCTTCTGCAGGACGTCTTCCTCCGCCGCCTTCTCATCCTTATCCCGTCGAAACCACGCCTCGCCGCGCTCGCCGCCGCCACCCTCTTCGCCCTCGCGCATCTGCCCAACCCCATCCTCACGCCCATCACCTTCTTCTGGGGATGTATCTCCTGCCTGCTCTTCCTCCGCTACCGCAACATCATCCCGCTCGCCATCGCACACGCCGCCCTCGGCATCACGCTGGCCATCACGATCCCTCCACCACTCATCCACAACATGCGTGTCGGTCTCGGCTTCCTGCGTTTCGCGCAGCATCACCGCAGCCACATCGACCACACCGCATCCACCAACGTATGCGTCACAGCCGACGCACCCACTCGTCTCTCCTGACGCCACGCCCGCCCGTAAAACACGCCCGCAATCGCCGCCAGCACCACGTACCTCCAGTTGAAATGCACTGCGCGCTTGTTGAAGTGCGACAACCCAAACACCACCGCCGTCACAGCCAGCGCCCAACCGCGACCCACCCTGCGCTCCAGCAGGTTCTGCATCCATCCGCGAAAGAACAACTCCTCCGGCACCGCAATGAAGAAGAACGTGAACACCAGCGCGACCACCATCCGCCAGCCCTCTGGCCAGTGCGCATGCGCATGCAGAAACCCCAGCACCAACCCCAGTGCAATCGCCGCCGGCGCATAGAACAGAAACTCCCGCAAACCCACCCGCACATCCCGCCATTGCAAGCGTAGGTCGAACCCCACACCCTTCAGCCGCCGCACCGCACCAAATCCCCAGATCCCCGCATCCAGCAGTACGATCTTGTTGAATACCGCCATCCCGCGCGGCCATGCCGGCTCAAACCACCGCAGATCCACCGCCAGCCCCAACACCAGCAGCACCACAAACTCCCGCCAGTCGCCGCTCTGCTCCGGGTCCACGCAAGCTGCCCACGCGAGCATTGCGGCCACCGCTACCGGCAGCAGCAGATACACCCCTAACCAACGCCACTCAAAGATCCCACGCGCCGTCGCCACCAGCACGTACACGACACACAACAATCCCGGCGCCACCACCCGCACGGCTATCGGCAATCGCGCCGTCCACCGAGCAAACCCCTCCGTCCAGAACGCCGCCCACAACATCGGCGCCAGCGCCAGACAGCCGGCAATCACCACATCCACACTCACAGCTCAAAGCTCACTGCACCACCCCGAAACTCCTTGACACTGCCCTTTACGATAAAAGTAGGGGATTCTCTCGGCCGGTCGAACACCTGGCATCTTCAATTAACCCTCAAGACACCGCTAAACTCTTTCTCATCAAGATTTTGCATAACCAAAAACTACAACTCCTTTGTTCTCAGGATTTTGCAAATTATCCTCTCGGTTAGTTCCACGGCTAACCCCAATGTTTGGAATATTTTGCACCAAACGTGACGGGGAGGGGCCACCTTCAGACCCGCTCCGCTACACTACTCCCGATGGCCCTCGCACCCTCCGGCAACCGCCTCCTCCACCGCCTCACAAAAATTATTTTCCTTCTCCTCGCGGTCCTTGCTCCCGCACCTCTCGCCGCGCAGGCGGTCCCCGGCGGACGTGTCATCCTAGTCCTCCCCTTCGAGAACCGCTCCGGCAACGCGACCCTCAACTGGATCGGCGACTCCTTCCCCGACACACTCGATCGGCGCCTCAACTCCGCCGGCTTCCTCACCATCTCCCACGACGACCGCGTCTACTCCCTCAGGCACCTCGGTCTTCCCGGCGACTTCCGCCCATCCCGCGCCACCACCATCCGCATCGCCCAGCAACTCGACGCCAACTACGTCGTCATCGGCAGCTTCACCCTCGCCAGCGGCCAGATCGCCATCCAGTCGCAGGTCCTCTCCATCGACAAACTCACCCTCTCGCCGCCTGTCACTGGCGGTGCCGACCTCGACCGCCTCTACGACGCCGAGAACTCCATCGCCTGGAAGGTCGCCCGCACCATCGACCCCACCTTCAACGTCGCTGAGCAGACCTTCCTCGGCGCCGGCGAAGGCGCGGTTCCGCTTCCCGCCTTCGAGGACTACATCCGCGGCATCAATGCCCCTACCTCCGCCGAGGCCCTCCAACGCCTCAAGACAGCCGTCGCGGCCGCGCCCAACTACGCCGCAGCCCTCCTCGCCCTCGGCAAACAGCAGTTCCTGGCGCGCGACTACACCTCGGCCGCAACCACACTGGCGAAGGTTCCGCTCTCCGATCCTCAGGCCCTCGAGGCCAACTTTTACCTCGGCCTCGCCCGCTTCAACGCCGCCAACTACGCCGGTGCTTACACCGCCTTCGAGTTCCTCGCCGTACGCCTCCCGCTGCCTGAGGTCGTCAACAACCAGGGAGTCGCCCTCAGCCGCCAGGGCAAGGACGCCGTCGCCCTCTACCAGCGCGCCTCGGACGCCGATCCCTCCGACGAGGACTACCACTACAACCTCGCCATCGCCCTCTGGCGCCGCGGCGACCTCCAGACCGCGCTGCACGAGGCTGACCTCGCCCTGAAGCTCAAGCCCAACGACCCCGAGGCCGGATCCCTCCGCGCCCACCTCTCCATAGCCCCCGCCGGCTCCAAACTCGACCCCAACGGCGGCTTCGCTCCGGTCGAGCGCATCCGGCGCAACTACTCCGAAGCCGCGTTCCGCCAGGCTGCCTTCCAGCTTGATCAGTTGCGCGCCGCCCGCATGGCCACCCTGCCACCCGCTCAGCGCGCGACCGAGTACACCGAGCTGGGCCGCGAATACCTCGCCCAGGGTCTGCTGCCACGCGCCGAGCAGCAGTTTCAGTTCGCGCTTGCAGCCGATCCCAACAGCGCAGCTGCACACGCGGGTCTAGCCGAAGTTCGTGAACGCAGCGGCAACGCCAAAGACGCACGCGCCGAGGCACAGCATTCGATCAACCTTCAGCCCAACGTGCCCGCGCTGCTTGTACTCGCGCGTCTGGACATCGCACAGAATCAGCTTCCCGCAGCTGCTGACGACGTCTCCCGCGCGCTGCACGTGGAACCCGCCAACTCTGCTGCGCTGGCCATGCGCCAGAGTCTGCAGCAACGCGGTCAGAGCGTACGTTAGAGCGCGATGCTCCCACTGCTTACGGCGCTTTCGCCTGACGCCGCCGTCCTGATCCTGACGACCGGCCTTGCGCTCGTCACAGTCGAACTCAACCGCCCTGGTTCGATCCTCCCCGGCGCACTCGGCCTTCTCCTCTCGCTGCTTGCAGCCGCCAGCCTGGCGCAGCACCATCCGCGTCCTGAGCCGGTTCTTCTGTTCGTGGCTTCGATGGCGCTCCTGCTCGTGCAGGCGAGGCGTCGGCTCTTGTGGATCATTCCCGCAGTCGCAACAATCCTGCTCATCCTCGCGTTGGCCACGTTTCTCCCACCCACCGTTCAACCGGGAATCAGCCCCTGGATTGCGCTCCTATGCGGCCTGTTCCTCGGCGCCGGAACCACCGTACTTACCGGAATCGCACGGCGCGCCCGCCAGAACAAGGGTTTAGACTAGGAGAGAGCGCACAAAGCGCCCGGAGCCTTCTCGTTTTGATGCACAGCCTTTCGCGAGCCCTGCTCGCCACCGCGACTCTCATTCTGTCTGTCACCGGCATCGCCGCCGCACAAACCACTCCATTGAGTAAGCAACTCTCGCGCATCGACTTTGGCATCAGCGCCGCGGGTGAGTTCACCAATACGGTGACCGGGCCGATCGTCCCCACTGGCGCTTCGAACGCTGGCGTCAATACGAGCCAATATGCCTCCAACACCGTGGGTGCGCTGGTGAACCTTCGCTATGTCGCCAAGCCGTACGTCGGGGTTGAATTCAACTATGGCTGGGCCCGTTACACGGAGAATTACTCTCCCGCGCCCAACGGTGGCAGTCTGTTCCAGATCCAGACCACAGCCAACGAGTACAGTTTTGGCTATCTCGTTACGCCACCGCATCCAATCTTCGGCCTCCAACCGTTCGCCTCTGCAGGTGGGGGCACAACGCAGTTCAAGCCGACCGGCGGCGGCGGTAATGGAGCTCCGCACCAGTTTCGCGCGACCTACTACTACAACGTCGGAGTGCAGAAGGAACTCTTCGACAGCAACTTCGGTATGCGCGTCTCGTTCCGCGAGAACTTCTACCTGGCTCCGGACTTTGGCCAGAACTACCTGACCATCCTGAAGCACGCGACGACCATTCAGCCGACTGTAGGCTTCTACGTCCGCTTCTAGTTGTCATCGCAGCAAAATCCTATGAGCCGCCTTTTCGACGACGACCAAGACGACCACCCGGAGCGGGAGCGGGAGCTGACTCTCAGCACCGGCGCAATTCTCGCTATCTTCCTTGGGCTCGTGCTCTTGTGCGCCGTCTTCTTCGGCTTCGGTTACAACCTCGGCCGCAAATCGACGGTCGTCCCCAACGCGCCGCTGCCTGCTGCGGCGAATGACACGGAGCCTGCGGGTACGGGAAGCTCGACCTTCGACAACTTCAAGCCGTCGCCGAGTTCACCTTCAACACCGTCATCCACTACAGCGACGTCGAAGACAGCGACACCAGCTGTTACGACAACTGCACCTGCAAACTCTGGTGAGGCCCAACCAACTGCCGCACCTGTTCACACAACACCCGCACCGGCACCAACAGCTCCGCGGCCGGTCGCTCCACCCTCGGCGAATCCTTCGACTCCGACGCGTACTTCGCAACCGCCGGCACCGGCGATCACTCCTGGAGGAGCCTTTGTCGTGCAGATCGCCGCGATCTCGGGAACACACAAGGACGATGCAGATCTGCTGCTGAACGCGCTGCACAGCAAGGGCTACCAGGTCTCTGAGCGGACCGAAGCACAGGACAAGCTGATTCATATCCAGGTTGGACCGTTCGCCACGAAGGCTGACGCCGAGGCGATGCGCGAGCGGCTGATCGTGGATGGTTACAACGCCATCGTCAAATAACTCTGCATCGCCTATTTTTCAATCGCGCGTCTCCGCTCGAGCTCTTCTTCCATCGCAGCACGCACGCGCTCCATCAAATCTTCACGCGATGCTGCATCCTGCGGACGGATCGGCGCGAGAAATCGTAGGTACGCTTCGCCTGGCGTGATGCGCTGAGTTCCCTTCGGCATCATGCGCTCTGTTCCGCTGATCACAACTGGAATAATTGGCGCGCCCGTCTCCTCGGCGAGGAAGAACGCGCCCTTCTTGAACGGCAACAGCCTTCCATCGGTTGAGCGCGTTCCTTCCGGAAAGATCGTCATGTGCAGTCCACTTTTGAGCGCGTCCGCCGCGGCCTCGACGCTGCGCTGCGCTTCCTCGCGGGAGTTGCCGCGTGACACCGGAACGTACTTGCCCAATCGCATAGCCGTTCCCAGGAACGGAATCTTCATCAGCTCTTGCTTGATAAAGACACTCGTCATACCGGGAATCGATGGCAGCAGAACCGTTGCATCGAGATTCGAGACATGATTGCTGAGGAAGATATAGTGCACGCCCGGCTGCACGTTCTCCAGCCCCTCAAGCCGCACGCGGACGCCCGCAGCTTTTGGGCCGAGCGCGGTGATCCTCATTCCCCATCGGTACATTGTGCGGAAGTCTTTGCGCAGCACTGACCATGGAATCCCGATGAGCCCAGAGGGTACACCGAGAACGAGATATACGAACAGTAGCCGGAACGTGGCAAACATACAGAGCAAGGATATCGTGCGCGGTGGTGTACGAAGAACGACTGCTTAGCCGTCGCGGCGGCGCTCGAGATGCGAGCCTGTCTCGATGGCCCTGGGCAGCTTCTCGTAGATTCCTCCAAAGCCTCCATTGGAGAGGATCGCAATCACATCGCCGTAGCGCACGCGCGGCACGATTTCGCTGACGATGGCGTCGGCGTCTGCGCACAACACCGCCGGAACTCCGCGAGCGGCGAGCGCCTCGACCACGTGGCTGGGCTCCAGGCGCTCGAGCACCGGGATGGCATCGCTTTTGAACACGCCGGCGAGTACGACATCGTCCGCGAGCGAGAGGCTTTCGACTAGCTCGCGCTCGAATACATTTCTGCGAAGTGTGTTGGAGCGCGGCTCGAGCACGGCCCACAGCCTGCGCCCTGAGTAAGCGCCGCGCAAAGCGCGCAGCGTCTCGCGAATCGCCGTTGGATGATGTGCGAAATCGTCGATCACCGTAACGCCGGCAACCTCTGCGCGGACTTCAAGTCGCCGCTTCACGCTCTTGAAGCTCGCGATGGCGGCCTCGATCGCTTCAACAGGAATGCCCTGCCCAGCGGCGAGCGCGGCGGCCGCGGTTGCGTTCAGTGCGTTGTGCTCGCCGGCCATCGGCAGCCGCAGACGCGCGAACTCCAGCCCGCCACGCATTAACTTCCAGCTTGTCGAGGCCCCCTCCTGGCGCAGATCGACGGCGCGCCAGTAAGAGTCTTCGAGGAAGCCGTAACGTTCGACCTTGCAAAAGGCGCGCGCGCTGCACTCGGTGACGTTCTCGCTCGCGTCGAAGGCGACGAGGCGACCGCGGCGCGGAATGAGATTCACCATGCGTTTGAATGCCGTCTTCACGGCTTCGAGATCGGCGTAGATGTCAGCGTGATCGAACTCGACGTGCGTGAGGATCGCGGCGTCGGGAAAGTAGTGCAGGAACTTTGGTCCCTTGTCGAAGAAGGCTGTGTCGTACTCGTCGCCTTCGAGGATGAAGGGACGTGTGCCGTCCTGCACGTGGAAACTGGTGCCGAAGTTTTCTGCTACGCCGCCGATGAGAAATGATGGCTTCCAACGCGCAGCATCGTCGCTCTGCATCCGCGATGCCGTCTCGAAGATCCACGCGAGCATGCTTGTGGTCGTGGTCTTGCCGTGCGTGCCGCAGACGACGAAGCGCTCGCGTCCCTGCAGAAACTCGTCGTGAATGAGCGCGGCCATCGAGGTCATTGGAATGCGCTCGTCGAGCACGACTTCGAGCTCCGGGTTGCCGCGCGAGATGGCGTTGCCGACGACGACGAGATCCGGCCGCGGCTCGAGATTCTTCGCAGCGTACGGCTCCATGATGGGAATACCCATCGCGCGAAGTTGATCGCTCATCGGCGGATACGCTGCGGTGTCGGAACCAGTGACGCGATGGCCTTGCGCGCGCAGCATGCCCGCAAGCGACGCCATCGCGGTTCCGCAGATCCCAATCAGATGCACATGCTTCGCCCTGCTCACGAAATTTCCTCCACGGTGTCGTCGTTCATCCTCACCCACGCCCCCAGCGGCAGTGAGCGGTTCTGTCCCACTACGTGCCCGCTACGCAGGCCAATCGCGACGGGGCCAACGAACTCGTCCAGTGCATGCAGGCATGCGGCTTCGAGCAACTGCATCTCGTCGGGCTTGACGTTTGCGGCCGTGTCGCCGAGTATGATGCCGCGCACATGCTTGAGCATGCCGGCAGCGCGCAGATGTTGCAGCATGCGGTCCCACTGGTAGGGCTTTGTGCCGATGTCCTCGAGGAAGAGGATGGTGGGCTCGTCGATGCGCAGCGCCCATGGCGTGCCGAGACCTTCAGCGAGAATCGAGAGGCATCCACCAAGCAGGCGCCCTTCGACCTCACCGCCGCGCAGACAACGCAGGCCATCCTGCGAGCCGACGCTCCACTTCGACTTCGCCTCCACCGCGGCGTGCCAGGTCGCGCGATGCACGCCGTCCATGTTCGACCAGTCGGCGGCAACCATCGGTGCGTAGAAGGTCATCATGTGGAGTTCGTTCCATAGCCACACGTGCAGTGAGGTGTGGTCGCTGTAGCCGACAAAGACCTTCGGATTCGCGCGGGTAATCGAGGCATCAAGATGTGGAAGGAGTTCGGCGGAGCCCCAACCGCCCCGCGTGCACAGCAGTCCTTCGACCTCTGTATCGGCGAATGCTGCATGCAAATCTTGCAGGCGCTGCTCTGCAGTTCCGGCGTAGTAGAGCGGGCCGCGGGCGAGTGCATGCGGCATCAGCAGCGGCTTGTAGCCGTAGTGCAGCAGGCGGTCGATGCCCTTCTCTACCAGCTCCGGTTTTGCCGCGGATGCAGGCGAGAGCACGGCAACAGGGCTTCCGTCGCGCAGGCGCGGACGCAACACCTCACGCAAGTTCCACCTCACCGCGGCAAATCACCTCCGCCGGTCCGGTCAGCAGCATCTCCTTGTCGTCTGCGGACCAGACCACGCGCTGGCGTCCACCGATCGAGGTTGCGCCGAGTTCGCGCTCGACTCCCTGCAGGACGATCGCAGCAGCGGAAGATGCGCACGTGCCGGTGCCGGAGGAATGCGTTGGCCCGACGCCGCGTTCGTAGATGCGGAACTCAATCTCATTCGCGCCGAGGACGCGCACAAATTCGACGTTCGTGCCGAAGCGAAAGAGTGGATCGACGGCGATCTTCGCGCCGAGTTCCTGCCAGCTCATTCCGTGGCTGCTGAAGTCATTGCTCTCCACAAACGTGACGAAGTGCGGATTGCCGACATTCACCATGGCGCCGTCGATTGGACCGCTCAAACCTGCAATCTCGATCGCGCGACGCATCACGCGCGGCACGCCCATCTGGCTCTCGATCCAGAATGTTGCGCCGTCGCGGCTGAGAACGCGGCATGTGCGCACTCCGCCGTGCGTGCCGAAGATCATGTCCGTGAGGCCCTCGCACTGTGCCAGCCACGCAGCGACACAGCGTGTTCCATTGCCGCTCAATTCGGCTTCACTGCCATCGGCATTGAACAGTCGCAGGAAGAATGTGCCATCGGGCTTGCGCTCCAGAAACTCGATGCCATCCGCGCCCACGCCGGTGTTCCGCTCACACAATCTCTTCGCCAGCGTGCCGTGCCGGCCCACGGCCGCGCTCTCCTCAATCACGAGGAAGTCGTTGCCGCACGCGTGCGCCTTTACAAACTGAAGCGAACTCACTCAACCTCCGCATCTTCGAAGACAACGACATGGTCGGTTGCGTCGTGAGCCTTCAACTGGGCAAACACCTCCGCGTGCTTGCGCCTGGTGGCTGTCACGGTGAAGGAGACGCGCTCCCAACCGGCGACGCTGTCGCGATCGATGATCTGCAGCCGCTGCCCGACTGCATCCAGCACCTTCAGGATCGCCGCCATCATCCGGACGCGAGCGGCGGTCACTTGCCGTGCGAGCTCCTCTGCGCGCTCGGCGCCGACCACCTCTTTCCCCATGACCGCCCCAACCTCGGCACGCACCTCATAGACCATCGGATAGCGCTTCCATCCGAGACGCCCCTCCATGGCACCAATGATTTGCAACGCGATCAGCAGAAGCACCGTCGCGATGAAGGCCTGCATATACATCCCGGCACCGCACGTCATGCCAATCGCGGCCACAACGAATACCGTCGCTGCGCTGGTCAGACCCAGGACTCTGCTCTTCGTGTGCAGGATCAAACCCGCGCCGAGGAAGCCGATGCCCTGCACGATGTTCGCGGCGACCTGGCCCTTGTTCGGTGTCGAGGCTCCGGCGAGCACCACGCTCATGATGGTGAACAGCGCCGAACCCATACAGATGAGCATGTTGGTGCGGAGGCCGGAGTCCTTGTGTCGCCACTCGCGCTCGAGACCAATGGCGCCGCCCAGAGCGCACGCCACCAACAGGCGCCGCGCCGCCGGGCCGCCAAGCTCCATCTGCTGCGGAAAATCTATAGGAATGAAGGGGGCCAGCACCGAGCCAGAATACTACCGCACAGCCCGCGTTTACTTGCCCTGCACCCGCGGCGACACCCCACATCAGCGGTAAAAAAGAACCCGTGCCGCAGGAACGGCACGGGTACGCTCTCACTGTGGAAAACCTATGCGACCGGAGCCGCCACGTTAATCTGTTCAGAGAGCTCGGTCAGCACCTTATCGGCGTGCTTCTCCTCGTCCAGTGTCTTGTCCAGCAGCGCGGCATGCTCCGCCTCGCCGAGGATAATGGCCAGGTTGCGCAGCGTGCCATAGATTGCAATCTCGTGATGCTCCACCTGGTTGCCTGCCGCGATCAAGACTACGTCGCGGAGGGTGTTGTCCTTGGCGTCCTTGGCGGCCGAGCCGCCTTCACTGATCAACGCCGACGTGACCTTGCACTTCATCGTGCCCGCCTCGCCTTCGTTTTCCTGCAGAATCCGCTCCAGGCGAGCTACATGGTCTTTGGACTCTTCGAGATGAGTGCGGAACGCATTTTTCAGCTCGCTGCTGGTTGAGTCGTCGATCATTGCCGGGAGTCCGTCGTTGACGATCTGCCGCTCACTGTCCAACGACCGCTGCAGCATTGTCTTGTACAGCTCGCGAAGGTTGTTCAGGTCTGGTGTAAATAGTCCCATAATCTCTACTCCTCTCAGCGCACGTGCGGGCTTTCGCCCTTGACTCAGAGAGCGCTGTTGCTCTGCATTCGGTTGTGTTCTGTACCGGCCAATTTCCCGCGCCGGCCCTTGGCGCCTCTGACTCGCGCCACACACCATAAGATGCGCGCTGCGTCTATCGCGTGGTTTGTCCGGCCCACTCTTCGGACTGATAAACCTTCGCGCAGGGCTGGCCCGTCGTGCAGAGGATCTCAAGCTCCTTCAGGCCTTCGGGATGCGCGGCGACTGCTTTTGCCACGGGGTCTCCAACCATCGCAATCACATACGCCGCGTGGCGAGCGGGGTCGGCAAGCGCCTGCTCCCAGGCAACCTCATCGTCCTCGCTGATCATCGTCCTCAGCGGCCGGCCTGCGGTCTGCACCGCACCCACGTGGGCCGTCGTCGACATCAGCACCGGCGCCTGCAGTGGAAACGTCTCGAGCGTGGCGGCGACGGCGTGCTCAAACGGAACGCGCGTTGTCGCGTTAACCATGCCTTCTTTGAGCACCAATGGGATGCGGTACATCATCGTGATGCAATTGGCGACGCAGAGCAACATTGCCGCTGGCTGCCAGAATCGAGCGCTCACGCGTGCCCATCCTGCGGCCTGCGCGCGCAGCCAGAGGTCGAGTCGCTCTGCCGCGAACGCACCGTAGAGCGCGAGCGCCGGCAACATCTCCATGCCATAGCGCGCGTTGTAGTACGAATGCGGCCACATCTGCGGAATGAAGATGGGCACCGAGCCGAAGGCCACCGAGTAAACGTAGAACGGCAGCGGTAGCCATAGCAGCCACAGTCCGGACTCGGCGCGCGCACGGGCTGCGACCTCAACCCGCCGTCCCCACTGCAACCACGCGCCGTAGAGCGCGGCGGCCATTAGAGCGAAGCCAACCTCCCACGCAGCCGCGTCGATCTGCGCGGTGCGCGTGTAGAACAGAAGCGCCCAGACGGGGTTGTGCCACCCGCGATAGTGCTGCCCCGGAGGCGCAGTTCTGCGCTCGATGGCGGCCGCAGAGTAGGGACCGCGCATGAAGTCCAGCCAGTCGCCCTTGAAGTGTGCGTTGTACCAGAACCAGAACACCGGCCCCGAGAGGCACAACAGTGTGAAGAGGATGAACGGTGTCCGCAGGCGGAACAACAAGCCGCTGCGCCACACCTCCCACGCAATCCAGCACCAGACGACAGCGCCGATGATCCAGCCGTCGTAGCGCGTCATCACCTGACCGGTGATGAGCACGCCGGCGGCAATCATGCCTGCACCCGCGCTTCGCACTTTGCCTGCGCGCAGCGCAGCGACGGCCTCGGTTGCTGCAACGACAGTCCAAACCAGCAGGCACAGGAACAGCGCCTCGGTCATCGCGGTGGTCGCGAGATACAACAGGTTCGGATTCAGCGCATAGAACGTCGTAGCAACCAGCGCCCAGCGCGGCCGCATGATTCTGCGCCCGAGCCGCCACACGCCGGCGACGCTCAGGGCGAAGCTGAGGATCGACATCGGCACCCCGGCGAAGCCCGTCTGCCACATCTGCATGTTGCCGATGAACGGCAGCATCAGCAGATGCGGCAGCGGAAGCCACACACCGCCCAACTGCGCGATGCCCGGGTAGTGCGAGTCGACGATGCGGCGCGCGATGCCGAGGTGCGCGACTGCATCGCCGTAGAGCAGCAGATAGTTCTTCGAGTAACAGACCAGCAGTGCGAAGAAGCCCAGCACCACGCCCGCGGCGGTAAATGGAAATACCTCATCGCGCGTGGCGGTTGAAATCGCCTCCGGGTCCCACGGCGGAGGAGACGGCGCACGTCGCCGAGGCCGCGTCACGGCCTTCGATCCGCTCGACTTCTTCCCTGAGTTCCGCACCCGTGGCGCTCCTGTGCAGCGGCGCTAGAGATGCGACAGCTCGCGCAGGTGCTCGATGCGTTCATCGACATCCGCGCGCGTCGTGCCCTGCAGTCGCTCCGTTCCGAAGCGCTCGACCGCAAACGAGCCCATCGCGCTGCCGTAGAACATCGCACGGCGGAAGATCTCCGGCGTGAGCTTGCCCTGCGAGGCAACGTACCCGTAGAAGCCGCCGGCGAAGGAATCGCCTGCACCGGTCGGATCCACGACTTCATGCAGCGGCAAACCGGGTGCGCGGAAGGGCCGGCGCTTCACGCCGTCGCCAAAGCTGCGCTCGCTGAAGTAGGCCGTTGCGCCGTACTCGCCGTGCTTCACGATGAGCGACTTCGGCCCAAGCGCCATCACGGCCTCCGCTGCCCGCAGGCCGTTCGACTCGCCGCTCAGCATCTGCGCCTCTTTGTCGTTGATCAGCAGCACGTCCAACTCGCGGAGAACCTTAAGCAGATTCTCGCGATGCGCATTGATCCAATAGTTCATCGTGTCGCCGGCGACCATCGCGACCTTCGGCATGTGCGCGCGAACTCGCGCCTGCAGCACCGGATCGATGTTCGCGAGAAACAGGAACTCGGAGTCCTCGTACTCGGCCGGAATCTTCGGCTCGAACTCTGCAAACACGTTCAGATCGGTCGCCAGCGTATCCGCCTCATTCAGGTCGCGGAGGTACTGGCCCTTCCAGTGAAAGCTCTTGCCCGGCGCGCGTTCGATGCCCCTGGTGTCCACACCCTTCTTCGTCAGCACGCCCTCGTGCTCGGGCAGAAAGTCCTCGCCCACCACCCCGACGACACGCACTTTCGTGAAGTGGCTTGCGGACAAGGCGAAATGAGTCGCCGCTCCACCCAGCACGCGCTCACGCTTTCCACTCGGCGTCTCCAGTGAATCAAACGCCACCGAACCTACTACCAGAATCGACATTTTCTCTCCGCTTCTATCTTTCGCAAGCTGGCCTACCAGTACTTTCCGAACAGCACATCCAGCTTCTTCTTCGTCTCCGCCGGAATTACCTTGCGATCGGTCATAATCGCGAACTTCGCCGCGGTCTGTGCCGGGCTTGCGCTGAGGTCTTTCGGCATCAACCGCACCGCGGCCTTCACCACCTTCTGCGCGTTGCCGATGTTCTGGTGCATCACCGCGATCACCTGCTCGACGGTCACATCATCGTGCCCCTCGTACCAGCAGTCGTAGTCGGTCACCATCGCCAGCGTCGCGTAGCTGATCTCCGCCTCGCGCGCGAGCTTGGCCTCCTGCAGGTTCGTCATGCCGATGACGTCCGCGCCCCACGAGCGATAGAGGTTGGACTCCGCGCGCGTGGAGAACTGCGGGCCTTCCATGCACACGTACGTGCCTCCACGTTTGCCGGCGACGCCCACTTCTTCGCACGCCTTGACAAACGTGTCCAGGACGATCGGGCATACCGGGTCGCCGAACGCCACATGACCCACAACACCATCGCCAAAGAACGTCGCGTTCCTCGCAAACGTGCGATCGATGAACTGATCCGGCACGACGAAGTCGGTTGGCTTGTGCTCTTTCTTCAGACTACCGACGGCGCTCACGCTCAGGATGCTCGTCACGCCGAGCTTCTTCATCGCGTAGATGTTCGCGCGAAAGTTCAGCTCCGATGGAAGAATGCGATGACCCTTCCCGTGCCGGGCCAGGAATGCAACGTTGCGCCCCTCGAGCTTGCCCAGCAGGAACGTCTCGCTCGGCTCACCAAACGGAGTCTCCACGCGCTCCTCGCGCACCTCGGTCAGCCCGTCCATGTTGTAGAGGCCGCTGCCTCCAATGATTCCAATCTCCGCCTTCGCCAAACGCCTCTCCAGAGAGCAAATTTCGCGCTTTAAGCCGCAGGCATCAGTATAGCTGGCTGTATCATTTTGTTTTGAGAGACCGTTCCCTCGCATGACCCTTCGAAGACTCGCATCCATTGCATTTGCGTGCGCGCTCTGCCTTGCCCCAGCGGCGTGCGGCAGCGGAACGCTCATTGCAGCGGATGTCCCCGTGAACGGTTCGACCTATCTGCAGCAGGCGGCGCTCGCGGCGCAGAGTCTGCAGGCCTGGTACAACTCCGGCACCGGGCTCTACGCCTCGCCGAGCGGCTGGTGGAACGCCGCGAATGCGATCACAGCGCTCGTCGACTTCGAACGCGTGGCGAAAGACCCCACCTACCTATCAACCATTGCGAACACCTTCGCCAAGGCCCAGACCGGCTCCTCGGGCCACGCCAACTTCACCAACACCTACTACGACGACACAGGCTGGTGGGGCCTCGCGTGGATCGATGCCTACGATCTCACCGGCAATCAAGCCTATCTCTCGATGGCCGAGACCATCTTCACCTACATGACCGGCGGATGGGACACTGCGACCTGCGGCGGCGGCCTGTGGTGGACCACAACCCACACTTACAAAAACGCCATCACCAACGAGCTTTTCCTCGCCATGGCGGCGAAGCTCGCGAACCGCACCAGCGGCGCTGCATCTGCGAGTTACCTCGTGTGGGCGCAGAAGGAGTGGACGTGGTTCCTCGCCTCCGGAATGATCAACGCGAGCGGTCTTATCAATGACGGGCTGAGCGACAGCAACCCTGCCGCCTGCAAGAACAACAACGGCATCGTGTGGAGCTATAACCAGGGCGTCATCCTCGGCGGCCTCGTCGAACTCTCGCAGGCTATCTCAGATCCTACGCTGCTCACGCGCGCGCAGAGTATCGCCAACGCAGTGCTCTCGCCAGGCTCCGGCCTGCTGACGACCAACGGCATTCTTGTCGATCACGGCGTCTCCGGCGGCGATGCCCCGCAGTTCAAGGGCGTCTTCCTCCGCAACCTGATGGTGCTCTACGCCGCTGCTCCCAGCGCGCAGTTCCGGTCCTTCGCCTACGCCAACGCGGACAGCATCTGGGCAAACGACAACAGTGCCACCCGCTTCGGAGCACTCTGGCAGGGCCCGGTCGACTCCACTGACGCCACGCGGCAGACCTCCGCACTCGACGCCCTCGTTGCCGCCGCAGCGATCAAATAGAGCGTCCCGCATTCATCATCGCCAGAAACTATAGGCCAGCCGCAACGTACCGTTATCCACTCCCGGATTATTCGTCCCGCGTCCCGCGTTCGAGATGTGGTGACAGCGGTAGTCGAGGCTCAACGCATGGCCCGGACGTGCGTTCCATTCGACTCCTCCGCCAAACTCAAAGCTGAAGTTGAACATCGTCGCTGAAGAGGACGGCACCGCCCCCGCAAACGCGATGAAGCCAGCGTTGACTGCAACATAAGGTTGCACTCTGTTGTGCGGCAGGAAGTTCACCTTCTGCCCCAGCGGACTCACGCCGGCGCCGTAGGTCCACGGGTGGGAGCAGACACTGGTGTACGTGAACGTTCCCACCGGAATCTCCTGGCCGTTCTCGCCCAGGTTGAAATAGGTGCCCGAGCCGGAGCTCGACGTGCACCGCCTCTGTTGCAAGCTCGAGTACTGAATTGTCCCGATCGGAAATTCGCTCGACGGCGGATCTCCGATGGGCGTGTTGATGACTGTCGTGGTCAGCTTCGGGTTTTGCAATAGCTCGAGCGGGATTACCTCAACCTGATACCGCCAACTGTAGATCGATCGCCCACCCAGCCGCCGGCTGTAGTCCACTCCCGCCGTAAACAGCCGCCTGTTCTCAGCCTCGCCGAGAATCATGTGGCTCGAGTCGTTCGAGTATGCCGCGAAGACGCTATAGGAGGTCTTCGGATCGTATTGGGCCCGCTCCTGCCCCATCGCCCCGTGGACATAAACAAAAATCAGCAGCACCGCGATCAAGGGCCTCATCCGAGCCCAAGGTCCTTACAGAGCTTTGCGACTCTCTGTTTCACCTCATCCGGCATCTCCAGCATCGCAGGCCACGGCCGCGAGAATCCTTCCGCCGCCCACTTCCGTGTCGCGTCGATCCCCATCTTGCTTCCGAAGTTCGGCAATCGGCTCGCGTGGTCCAGCGAGTCCACTGGTCCCAGCGTGAACTGAATGTCCCGCTCGGGGTCGATGTTGTTCGCCACGCGCAGGGTGACCTCGCGCAGGTCATGCACATCGCAGTCTTCATCGACGACGATGATGCACTTCGTAAACATCGCCTGCCCCATCGCCCAGATGCCGTTCATCACCTTGCGCGCGTGGCCCGCGTAACTCTTGCGGACGCTCACGATCATCAGGTTGTGAAACACAGCCTCGGGCGGCAGGTTCACATCGACGATCTCCGGCAGTGTCAACTTCATCAGCGGCAGAAAGATCCGTTCCACCGCCTTGCCCATCCACGCGTCCTCCATCGGAGGCTTGCCCACAATTGTCGCTGCGTAGATTGGGTTCTTCCGGTGCGTAATGCAAGTGATGTGAAAGACCGGGTACTCTTCCTCCATCGTGTAGAAGCCCGTGTGATCGCCGAACGGCCCCTCCGTGCGCAACTCGCCGAGCTCGACATAGCCCTCCAGCACAATCTCCGCAGTCGCCGGCACCTCGAGATCGACCGTCTCGCACTTCACCAACTCGACAGCCTTACCGCGCAGGAAACCAGCGATCAGATACTCCTCGACATCCGGTGGCGCGGGCACGATCGCGCTGAAGGTCACTGCGGGGTCGGTTCCAATTGAGACTGCAACCTCCATGCGTTCGCCGCGAATCTTCGTCACGACGTGCTGTGGAACTCCGGTCACATCCACGGCCGCAGTTGTTCCGCCCGCGGTCAGCGCCATCACATCCACCGCACCTGCTGCGTCCTCCGCGGCCGAGCGCATGCGGTCACGGAAGTGTTCCGCCGCAACCTTCTGCCGCTGCCAGTGCATCCCGGTCGTCTTGCCGTCGTACACCTGCATGCGATACATCCCGACGTTGCGCTTGCCGTTGCGTGGGTCCTTCGTCACCACGCACGGCAGCGTGATGAATGGGCCGCCGTCGCCGGGCCATGTTGTCAGCACGGGAAACTTCAGCACGTCAATGTCCGTCACCGCGCAGCACTACCTCTTTGCAGGCTGCGCGCTTTGCATCGACGACCTTCGGGAAATATGAGCCGACCTCCGCGAGCATCGGCAGCATCTTCAGCTTGTCCATCAGGCTCGTCGGCGGCACCGGATGCAGCAGTGCCTCGATGCGTTTCGCCACATCGTCGAGCGAGTCTACGTCCAGCGCCATCCGCATCCTGCGTTCGCTGCCAAACTGATTCATCAGTACATGCGCGCCCTTGTAGCCTGCGACGTTTTCAAACAGCAGCGCTGGTCCGTTGCTCTTCACCGTACGGTCCGCGAGTTCCGCCATTTCCAGGTGCGGCGACAGCTCCGCCTTCACGCGCTTCAGTTCGCCCGCGCGCTCCAGCGCCTCCACCCAATCCCGCAAACTTTCGTACGCCACGCAAGTCTCCTCAGAACATTCTCGCCCACCAGTCGCCTCACCGCAGATTGATTCGAACGGCCTCCATCAATCCAGCACGGTAAAACGCTCTCGCAGCCATCCACGGAAGAGTACACGCAACGCACGCCAGCACGACCGCCGCGGCCGCCAGCAACCGCGAGCGCCGCCTGTTCTCACCGCGTGGGGTGCGCCAGCCCGTCACCAGCAACATCATCGCCGGCAGCACGGGCAACCAGTATCTCGGCTGCACGCCATAAACCGTCGCCAATCCCGGCGGCGTCCAGATCACGTACTCCGCCGCCGAGATTGCGACCAGTGGCGCGACCACCGCGATCAGCATCAACATCCGCGCGCGCCAGTTCCGCACACCAACTCCCGGAGCGCACAATGTAATCGCCAGCAGGCATGCGCTCAGCACCAGAGCCGCTCCATGATGCGGCAGCAGATCATTCCAACCCACCACATACAGTCCGCGATGCACAAAATCCCAGGCAGCCTCTGCCGTTCCTCTCCCCACCGCCAGCGACGCGTTCACAGGATGCCCTCGCAGGAACGCCATTTGCCGAACCGGATCGGCCTCATCTGCCGTATCGAACCCGAAACGTGCGACCAGGTGCCCACCACGAAACGCTGGCCGCCGGCGACAACGGCGAAGCTGATCGCGGGTCTCCTCCACATCGCTCCTCGCCCTCGCGCTCTCCGAACTCCGCAGCCGGCACAAATATTAACAGTCGCCAACGCCACGTAAGGCGGCTTCGCCATGGCGCAGAGCACGAACGGCACCGTCGCGGCAATCAACTCCGCACTCGCCAAGTCACGGCGTTCGCTCAACGCCCTCCACACCACCGCCACAGCCAACGCCGCAACCGGCATCATCAGCGCATCCTGCGAGCCCGTCGCCTCAAGAAACAGCGCACTTGGCAGCAGCAGCGCCGGTACCAGGCTCCATAACCCCTCTCCAGACCACCGCAGGGCCAACCAGCCCAGGAATGCGGCCATCAGCGCGGTCAGCCAGCGGACTAAATGAAGGCTTGCGAACACGGTGAGTTTCGCCTCCTGCGCGATCCTCCAGCCCACGATCTCCGGAAGATACAGCCCGGGCGGATAGGTCGCCGTATTCCCGAAGCCCACAAATCCCTTCTGACCCGACCACCGCACAACGGCCAACGGCTCCTGCGACGTTGCTGTCACCGGACCATACGTTCTGTCGTGAAAGTCTGCGCTCTGTTTCTCCCATCGCATGCGAATCGTGTCCATTCCGTCCATCGCATGCAGAGCGCCGGTGTCCACCTCTGCACCGGCCTGGTTCGCTCCCATCTTCGGCAGCAAATCGCCCTGCAGCAGCGCCAGCGCGCGCATGACTGGCTCGGTTCATCCGGTCCAAAAAACGGAGCCGTCACCCAACACATCATTGTTGTCAGCACCAGCGCGAACACGAGGTAAAACGAGGGCAGCCTTCGCTGCAGCCATTCCACACTGCCCACCTCGCAACCGGCCACGCGCCGCACCTTTCACAGCCGCAAGAAAATCTTCTTCCGCCACAGGAACCACACCGGCAGGAAGCACACCGCGACAAAGCTTATCGCAAAAGCCAGCGATGTCCACGCATTCGATCCTGCGCGCGCGAACACATCCCAATACATGAAGTACCACCACGTGCGCCGCACACCGTCCGCTCCCGTTGCATGCAGATACAGCATCGTCTTCACAATCACAATCGAGATCGTGAACGCTGCAATCGCATTCGATCCGAAGACCAGCCACGGCCACGTCACCGCGCGCAGCCACTTCGGCCAAGGGCTGCGGCCTGTCATCCACCAGCCACGAGCACGCCGCCAGCACCACCGACGCGATCCCGGCCGCCAGCAGCACATAGCTTGACGTCCACAGGTTCTTGTTGATCGGAAACCACAACGACCAGACCTCGCCTGCGACGATTCCCGCTACTCCCCAAACCGCCAACCGCATGCGCACATTCTTCCAACTCGCTCGCCCCGCACTTGCCGCCTGCATGGCGAGGCCTGCAAGCGAGCCCAGCAGTGTCGTCGCCACAGCCGGCAGCGTGCTCAAGAGTCCCTCAGGGTCTCGCGTGTGGTTGTAGAGCGTGCCCGTGTGCAGCCACCGTTGCGTCCACGACATCGCGCCGCGATCCAGCCACGCCGCGAGGTTCAGGTTCTTATCCATGAACGGCACATCGTGCCCCGGGATCCCGATCCCCGGCACAGGAACCCACCGCAGCAGCACCCAGTAGCCCACCAGCAGTGTCGTGACGATCAGCACCAGCCAACGCACGCGCCGCGTCGCCAGCACAATCAGCGCTGCAATCAGGTAGCAAACTGCAATTCGCGTCAACACGCCATAGAGCCGCAACCCGCCCCAGTGCATGCGCGGAAAGTAGGCGAGGATCAGATCCAGCAGAAAGATCTTTCCCGCGCGCACGAAGATCCGCCCCGCCAGCGTTGCCTTGCAGTTGCCGCGCTCAGCCCGCGCACTCATCGAAAACACAATCGACGCTCCGACGATGAAGAGAAACGTCGGAAACACAAGATCCGTCAGGGTCCAGCCGTTCCACTCCGCATGGTCCAGTTGGCGAAACACACGCAACCAGTCGCCCGGATCATTGACCAGGATCATCAGCGCGATCGTGAGCCCGCGCAGCACATCTACCGAGAGCACGCGCTGCGGCTTTACCACCGCACGCTCTGCCGTCGCATGCTCCGGAAAAACGCTTGTTGCCATGACAGTCATCATCCATGATTGGCCGCAACCCGCGCCACCCCTCCGCGGAACATCTTTGCCGTCAACGGTGTCTATTGCGGCAGTGGCGTTCCTCGCCGGACGCACATCGAGCTTCACCGAACTCGAGGTGCCACCATGTTTGAGGACTCACTCGTCGAATCCGCCGCCGTGCTTCGCACACACAACCGCTGGCCCGCCCTCGTATCCATCACCGCGCAGCTCTGTGCTGCAGCCCTCATTCTCACCATTCCTCTGCTTCACCCTGAGGTCCTGCCGATGCCGCACATCCTCCCGGCAACCCTCGCACCTCCGCGGGCACCCGTCCCGCCGCCGCAGCCCATCCATCTCGAACCGCGTGCTGCATCGGCCGCAACCTCGGCGCCTGCTGCTCCCATCTCCGTCCAGACGACATCCATCTTCCGCGATCTCATTCACCCGACCGGTCCGGCGGTCGATGCACCGTCACTGCCCGTCATGAACCTCGGCAATACCGATGCGTCGCTGCCGGCCGGCATCAACAGCGCCGCGCCCACAGGCCCGCACGTTGCCGTCGGCCCACCCGCGGTCAGAGCCTCCTCGGCACCTATTCCTGTCTCCTCAGGCGTCTCCGCCGGCAACCTCATCGCGCCCATCCGGCCTGAATACCCATCCATCGCCAGAGCACGCCCACTCGAAGGCACCGTCGTCATCGACGCCATCATCTCGCGCAGCGGCAGCATTGAAAGCGCACACGTCCTCAGCGGCCCCCCGATGCTCCAGCCGGCTGCGCTCGCAGCCGTACGCCAGGCGCGCTATCGTCCCTTCCTGCTCAACGGTCAGCCCACCGAGGTCCAGACCACCATCACCATCAACTTCCGCATGGGCGGCGGCTAAGCTTTAGACAGCCGCCGCGTGCGCATTCACCAGCACGGCCTCCAGCGGATAGCCCGCATCCTTCCACCCTTGTAGCCCACCGCGCAGCGGGCGTACACGCTGTACGCCCAGGCGCCGCAGTTCCATCGCCACCTTCGCGCTCGTCTCCTCGCTCGGGCAGGTGCAATACAGGACAATCTCGCGATCCTGCGGAATCTCATCCCGGTGCAGCTTCAGTTCGTCGGGTCCAATCCGCAGTGCACCCGGCACCACTTCCGGGTCGGTCAGCACGTCCAGCGGATGCCGCAGATCGATGATGAACGGCGACTGCGCGCCCTCGCCGCGCGCCTCTTCGATCATCGCCAGCAGTTGGTCCGGTTCCAGCCGGAGTCCACGCAGCTCTGCCATAAAGCGCTGCCGCTTCACATAGCGGTAGATGATCGTGCCAAGAATCATCACGAGCACCAGCGCCGCTGCAAAATGCGCCAGCGTCGCAAACAGCGTGTTCGACCGCTCCGCGATGTCGCCAAAAAACCGCCCGGCGAACAACCATGTCGCCGCCCACACCAGCGTGCCCGCCATGTCATAGGCCGCGAACTCACGGAACGACATGCCCGCCTGCCCGGCAATCGGCGCCGCGATCGTGCTCACCCCTGGCACAAACTTCGCGAACAGCAGCGTCAGCCCACCGCGCCGTGCAATAGACCCCTGCGCGCGGTTCACGCACGTCGAGGCATCGAACGACATCCTGCACAGGAGGTCCAGCACGCGGCTGCCGAACCGCCGCCCCATCCACCACCATGCCGTGTCGGCAATGAGACATGCCAGCAGCACGACCGGGAGCACCAGCGCCACATGAATCTTGTGCGCAGCGCTCATCGTCCCCGCGGCCAGCATCAGCGGCACGCTTGGTATCGGGAGCCCGGCCTGCTCCACGAGCACCCAGCCGAACAACACCGAGTACGCGTGCCGCAGAAACAGCATCTTGACCAGACCCATAACGGTCCCCCCAGAACTCTCCCGATGTCCTCTAGATGTCTCGGTTGACTCCTTCGTTGCAGAAAAGATAGCCGTTCGAAACAAGGAAGACCATGATTAAAAAAATGCGGGGTCGGAATGAAACAACACGGCCCGGCGATTTCGCCGGGCCGTGCACCGCTTGCGGTGAACTTACTCTGCGTCCGTCAGCGGCATCTTTACCAAGTGCTGCCCGATAAACCACGCCTGCGGCTCGTCCGGTCGCAGGACGTCGCTCACGACAAGATCATTCGTCCCATCGCCGCCGGTCTTTTCTGCCGACTACCGTCCGTCAGTTCTTCACCCGGACCTTTGGCACGACGGACATGCCAATGCGCAGCTCATGATTCTGGTCCTGTTGCTGCAGGTTGTCCAAGTTAATCCGCACCGGAATTCTCTGCACAACCTTCACATAGTTCCCCGTCGCGTTTTCCGGCGGAAACAGGCTCAGTGCCGATCCCGTCGCTCCACCAATCTGTGCAATGTGCCCGTCGAACTTCTTCCCGCCCAGCGCGTCCACTGAGATCTCAACCGGCTGGCCCACGTGCATCTCTTTCAGCTGCGTCTCTTTGAAGTTCGCCGTCACCCACAGGTCCTCGAGCGGCACAATCGTCAGCAGCGACTGCCCCACGCTCAGGTTGGCGCCCACAGCCACCGTCTTGCGGCTCACAATGCCGTTGATCGGCGCCGTGATTTTCGTGTAGCCCAGGTTCAGTTTCGCCTGGTCCAGCCGCGCCTGCGCCTGCTGCACCGCGGCCAGCGCGGCCTGCTCACGAGCCCGCTGCACTGCCACCTGCTTCGGTCCGTTCTGCTGGCTCTGCGCCTGCTGGCTGCGGGACGTAGCCAGCCGCGCGCGCGCCACCCGCACCTGCTCCTGCGCCGCGCTTTCATTGCGTTGCGCTTCGTTCAACGCCGCCTGGTCCGCCGTCGACGTCGCTACAGCCTGGTCATACTGCTGCTTGGAGATAACGTCGTTCTTCACCAACGGCGTGTAACGGTCGACGTCAATCTGGGCCTTCAATGCATTCGCCTTCGCCTGCGAAATCCGCTCGTTGGCCGCCTGCGCCTGCGCCTCCGCCTGCGACACCGCCGCCTCATTGCTCTGCACGTCCGAGCCCGAAGTCAAGACTTCCGTATGCGTTGTCATGCTAGTGATCGGCACGTTCACGCTCGCCTGCTCGTATTCGGCCTGCGCGTTAGCCAGGTTCGCCTGCGCCTGCGCCACGGCAACCTGGAAATCCCGCGGGTCTACCTCGGCAATCGGATCCCCCGCGTGCACCGTCTGCTCCTCTTCCACATCCACGTGGATGACCTGACCGGCGACACGCGCGCTCACCTGGTACAGGTTGCCGTCAACCTGCGCGTCGTCCGTGTCCTCGGTGTAGGTGGAGCGCCAGTAAAAGAAGATTGCAATGATCGCTAGCAGCGCCACCACGGCGATCACAATCACGCGCCGCCGGCTCTTCTTCTCCGGAAACTCCTCTTCCCTCTTCGGCTCGGCCGGCTGGCCCTGCTGGCCGTCTTGCGGCTTCAACTGCACTGTGCCGCTGATCTCCGCCGTCTGGCCTTCCTGTCCATGCTCGTTCTGATCGGCCACGTCTACTTCCCTCCGAGATAATCCCTGTAATTCGTCGATGCCACACCCAAAGCGCGCGCCAGCGAGAGCTTCGCTACGTTGTGCTGATACAGCGCGCTGATGTACTGATCGTTTGCCTGTTGCAACTGCGACAGCGACTGCGACACCGGCAGGTTGTCACTCACGCCCGCCCTGAACCGTTGCTGCGCCTCGTTCAACGCCTCAGTCGCGAGCTGAACATTGCTCTTCGTTGCGTCAACCAGCTTTTCTGCGCTCTGGATGTCCAGAATCGCGTCGCGCACATCCTGGTTCACCTGCTGCACCTGGTCGGAAAGCTTCGCCTTCACCTGGTCGTATTGCGCAGCGGCCACCTGCTCATCGCCGTGCACCTTTGCAATCTGCAGAATCGGCGCGCTGATCTGCCCTGTCGCCGAGTACGTCCCATGCGAGTGCCCCGGCGTCGTTCCCAGGTCACCGAAGTCTCCCGAGAAGCTCGCCACCGGCAGTTGCTGATCGAACGCTGCCTTCTGGTTCGCCTTGGCCGCCTCCAACTGCTCGGTCGCAGCAGCGAGATCCTTGCGCTGCTTTAGCGCCTGCTGAAACGCCTGTTCCGGATCCGGTGTATCCAGCGCCGCAAACGGCTCCTTGTCGCTCACATCAAACTTCTGATCCAGCGGCAATCCAATCGCCCTTGCCAGCGAAAGCTTGTCCTTCGCCAACTGGTTCGTCGTCGCAATCAACTGCTGCTGCTCGTTCTGGTAGTCCACCTGCGACCGCAGCACATCCAGCCTTGGGCTCGTGCCCGCCTCATGCGCCTGCGTCGCCTGATCGAACGATACCTTCGAGGTCGCCATTTCCGCAGTCACCGCCGTGATACGTGCCTCATCCGCCAGACACAGCAGGTACGCATTGCCTACCGTCATCACCACCAGGTCGCGGGCATCCTGCGCCGTCAACTTCGCGGACTCAAAATTGTGCTTAGAAGCTATGTAGTTCTCAAGCGCCTGCAGGTTGACCAGGTTCTGCGTCAGGTATGCGCGAAAATCCACCACCTGGAATGGCCCGACGATCGGGCTCACCCCCGGGAACTTCAATCCATACGCCGCGAGGTTCACCTGTTCCACCTCGATCGAGGCCGCACCCGTCACCGTCGGCAGCAAGTGCTGCAACTCCTGCAGCCGCTCTCCGTTCGCATTCTTCTCATTCGAGCTCTGCAGAATGAGCCCGAGGTTGTTCTTCAGCCCCCGTTGAATTGCCTCGTCGAGGCTCAAGGGCAGCACGTCCGCCGTCGCCTTGCCGCTCACCAGGCTGCCGTGAAAGCTCTGGTCCGCTCCGCTCTGCGGAGCGACCGAAGGCCCCGGCTGCTGCAACTGCTGTTGCACCTGCTGGACCTGCTGGAGGTTCGTCTGCGCCGGATGGGTCTGGTTCAGCGGAATCCCGGTCGGGCTCGGCTGATTCTGCGCATTCGCCATCCCGGCCGCCGAAAAGGCAAGGCCTGCCAGCAACGCGGTCGCGCTCCGCGACGCGCGTCTCCCTTTTTCAAACATATCTCTCATGCTAACCCGTGGCAGTGCTCCACCCGCGCGGTTCAACCTGCTTAGAAGCTTTCTCCTTCATACAGATGCGGCACACGCTGGTGGGTATTCAAAAGTTTGTCATCGAAATTCCGGCAGCCCTGCCAGCCCACATCAAGGCCTGGGCAGCAACCGCAAGTATTTCGATTTAGATGTCAGCGACATAAAAATGCGCAGCCTCTACACTGGCTTCTTTGCACCACTTCTCACTTCAGGAGCCCTTCCCCATGTTCCTTGGCATCGACGTCGGCACCGGCGGCACCCGCGCCGTCCTCATTGACCGCGCAGGCAAAGTCCTCGCCTCACACTCCGCCGATCATGCGCCCGTCCGCTCCGAACACATCGGATGGGCTGAGCAGGACCCCCAGGACTGGTGGCGCGCGGCCCAGGAGGCCATCCTCGGCGCCCTGAAAGCCGCGGCAACGGCCGGCCACGGCAGCAAGGTGGAAGCCGTCGGCCTCACCGGCCAGATGCACGGCTGCGTCATGCTCGATGCCGATGGTCAGGTTCTACGCCCCGCGCTCATCTGGTGCGACCAGCGCACCCAGCCTGAGGCCGACTGGCTCAACCACACGATCGGCTACGAAAAGATCATCCAACTCGTTGCCAACCCCGCGCTGCCCAACTTCACCCTGACCAAACTCCTCTGGGTCCGCAAGCATCAGCCCGAAATCTTCGCCAGAATCGCCCACGTCCTCTGCCCCAAGGACTACGTCCGCTTCCGCATGACCGGCATCTACGCCATCGACATGCAGGAGGCCTCCGGCACCCTGCTCCTCGACGTCGCCCACCGCCGCTGGTCTGAAGAGGTTGCGGGCGCGGCAGGAATCCCAGTGCAGTGGCTACCGGCTCTCTTTGAAGGCCCCGAGATCTGCGCTCGCATCTCGCCCGAAGGCGCAGGCGCCACCGGCCTCGAGCCCGGAACTCCCGTCGCCGCAGGCGCTGGCGACCAGGGTGCCGGCGCAGTCGGCATGGGCATCCTCGCGCCCGGCTCCGTCTCCGCAACCATCGGCACCTCCGGCGTCGTCTTCGCCGCCACGTCCGCCCCCACATTCGATCCCAAGGGCCGCCTCCACACCTTCTGCCACGCCGCGCCCGGTACCTGGCACGTCATGGGAGTGACGAACGGGGCCGGCCTCAGCTTCCGCTACTTCCGCGACACGTTCATGCCCACAGCCTCGTACGACGAGCTCACCGCCCTCGCCGCCGACGTCCCGCCCGGCTCCGACGGCCTGCTCTGGGCGCCATACCTCTTCGGCGAGCGCACGCCGCACCTCGACCCCAACGCCCGCGCCGCCTTCGCCGGCATCACCGCCTCCACCACCCGCGCGCACTACATCCGCGCCATCCTTGAAGGCGTGGCGTTCTCCCTCGAGGACACCTTCACGCTCTTCCGCGAACTCGGCATCCCCGTCGAAAAGATTCGCCTCGGCGGCGGCGGCGCCCGCGGTCCGCTCTGGCGCCAGATCCAGGCTGACGTCTACAACCACCCCGTCGAGATCCTCGAAGCGGAAGAAGGCGGAGCCTTCGGAGCCGCGCTGCTCGCCGGAACCGGCGTGAATGCCTGGCCCTCGGTCGCCGCCGCCTGCGAGGCCACCATCCGCCCCGCCGCCACCATCGCGCCAAAGAACGCGGATGCCATGGCCGCCGCCTACGCCCGCTTCCGCAAGCTCTACCCTGCCCTCAAATCCGTCGAGGCCTAACCGCTCTCATCAACACAGTTGCCGGTGCCCCACGTCTCGCCTCAGAGGCGTGGGTTCGCAGCACCCTTGCATCCTCTTGCGCCGTCGCGAATCCATAAGAAGCATGTCCGAGAGCTTTTACGAAATTGCCTTCACGCCCGGCGTCAAAGAACGTCAGTCCGAGCATGGCAGCCGCCGCCAGTACGAGCGTATGGAGACTGCGCTCGCCGGACATCATCAACTCGGTCCAGACGAGCAACAGTTCATCGCTCTTCGCGACAGCTTCTACATGGCCTCCGTCTCCGAGGCAGGTTGGCCCTACATCCAGCATCGCGGCGGTCTTCCGGGCTTCGTCCACGTCCTTCGCCCCGACCTCATCGGCTTCGCTGATCTCCGCGGTAACAAGCAGTACATCTCCCTCGGCAATCTCGCCCACGACGACCGCGTCGCACTCTTCTTCATGGACTACCCCAACCAGACGCGTCTCAAAATTCTCGGCCACGCCGAGATCCACGAACACGACGACGCAGCGGCCAAGCTCATCGAGCAGCTCCGCACCGCCGAGCCAAACGCAATCATCGAGCGCGCGATTCTCATCCGCGTCTCCGGTTTCAACTGGAATTGCCCGCAGCACATCACGCCGCGCTACACGCTCGCCGAGCTCGAATCCACCCTCGCTCCGCTCCGCAACCGCCTCGCAGCCCTCGAGGCCGAAAACGCCGAGCTCCGCAAGTAAGACGTCAAAGCGACAATCACAAATATTGATTCACTTCTTCACGAGATTGAACCCGAACGATCCCTGAATCCTTCCCTTCACCGCGAGATCGATCCACAACCCGGCCACACCCTCCAGGTATCGCGCATTACTCAACGGCCCCACATCCACTGGCTTCATCCCGGTATCTTCAATCAGCGAAGCGACAACCTTCTTCGCCTCGGCATCATCGCCGCAGTACATCATGTCGAAGGTCGCGTCGCCCATCAGCGCCGCTCCGATCGTATTGAACGCCTTCACCACCCGCGCCCCCTTCGCCCACTGCGCCGCCGAGAGCCCCGCGCTCCCAGCCAGCGGAACGATCACACTCAGGTCAGGCCCAATCGGATTCACCGCATCGATCACAACCTTCCCATCCAGCGACATCGTCTTCAGCGTCGACTCCACGGCTGGCCATGGCAGCGCAATCACAACCACATCAGCGTCCTTCGCCGCATCTGCTGGCGTCGCCACACTCACGCCCGCATCGCTCGCCTTTTGCCGGTGCTTGCTGCCCTCGCGCAGACCGGCGGTCACCTCATGCCCCTTCTTCGCCCACAGCTTTCCCAGCTGCGTGCCGACGTTTCCAAATCCCAGCACAGCGATCTTCATCTCACGCTCCAATCGGGCTGAAAAAAAGCATTTACGCCTGAGCTGACCATCGCCGCGCGACTGTCAGCCCGCAAGATTTGCTCGATTGGATGCGGACCAGTGCACTGCGCTGCGTTAAAGTTGTCTCGTCCTCTCCAGCCCGCGAACAATGTCACTCAAGCGAGATCACGCCATGAGCACAACTGCCCCCACCATCGAGCAGATCAAGTTCAACATGCGTGCCGGTTGGATGGCCGGCGACTTCGGCGTCGTCGCCAAGACTATCGCCGCCAGCGCAGAAGACTTCATCGCCAGTCTCAACATACCCGCCGGCGCCCGCGTCCTTGACATCGCCTGCGGCACCGGCAACACCGCCATTCCACTCGCCCGCCGCGGCTGCATCGTTACCGGCGTCGACATCGCACCCAACCTGCTCGAGCAGGCCCGCGCCCGCGCCGCCGACGAACACCTCGCCATCACCTTCGACGAGGGCGACGCCGAAGCCCTTCCCTACGGCGACGCCACCTTCGACGCCGTCACCACCATGTTCGGCGCCATGTTCGCCCCGCGCCCTGAGCTCGTCGCCTCCGAGTGCGCACGCGTCCTCAAGCCCGGCGGCCTTCTCGCCATGGGCAACTGGGGCCCCGGCGCCTTCGTCGCCCGAATGTTCAAGATCGGCAGCACACACGTCCCGCCACCGCCCGGCATTCAAGCGCCCATCCTCTGGGGCGACGACACCATCGTCCGCCAGCGCCTCTCGCCTTACTTCACCAACATCGACGTCACGTCCGTGCCGCTCGACTTCGATCTCCCCACCAACGCCGCCGGCGCCGTGAACTTCTTCCGCACATACTTCGGCCCGACCAAGGTCGCCTTCTCCAAGCTCGACGAGGCCGGACAGAAGGCCCTCTTCGCCGATCTCGAAAAACTCTGGTCCTTCGAAAACATCGCACCCGACCCCGCCAATCACACACTCATCAAGCACGAGTACAAACAGATCACCGCGACAAGATCCTAATTCGCCGTCGGCTTCTGCACGCTGTCGATCACCATCACCTTCGCCGGTGCCTTCATCGCCTCCAGCTTCAGCCCAAGTTGTTCCTGGATCGCCGTAAACAGCGGCGGTGGTGGGTCCGCATTTGCAGCGCCGCTATCAGCGGTGTTCGGGGGCGGAATCCTTCCTCCATACTGCGACTCATCCGGCGTCCATCTCAACGCCAGGTCATATCGATCCTTCAAGCCCGTCTGGTCCAATATTGGCCGATCCACAATCCCCTGCATCACCTGCGCAAACTCCGCCATGGTCCCATTGCGCATATTCATTCTGCCCGGCGGCCCGCCCATCCCCGGAGGACTATTCGGATCAGCTCCGCTCTTCGTCAGCTTCGTTCCTGTCTTCACCACCGACAACACGTACACCGAGAGCTCCTTCGTGTCGTAATGAAACTTCAGCGCAAACCGGTCCGCCAGCAGCTTCCGCACGATTCCCCTTGCCTGCTCGAGGCTCGGCAAACCTTCGTGATCCGGCAACACATCCATGTCGAAGTGATCCGTCTTGATCCAGTCCGGCGCCCCCGCTACCTGCGTCGTGTGCAGGTTATACGCGAGCGTAATCAGACCTTCGACCGTGAAGTTCCTCGCCACCAGGTGCCGTCCCTGCAACGTGAACCCCCCGCCCGGGTGGTTCGGGTCGGTCGGTTTGATCGTTGCGACTTCGTACCCCGGTTCAAGCTTCGGATCCATCAGGCTCAGCGCGGGGTTCGCCTTCGGTATCTCCCACGCGGCATCGGCATTCACATGCTCCAGCGTCAGCGGAATCTCACGCCCGCCCTGCTTCCATGTCCCCACCGCCATCTTCCCATCCGGCGTCACTTTGCCTTCATAACTCACGTCCATGCCCATGATCGTGAACTTCACCACCCCGCCGTCCAGTGACGTCGTTGTCGTTACCATGCTCCCGCCGCCCTGGTCGATGCTGAAAAGCTTTCCCTTCAGCGCCCCGTCGGCCTTGCTTACCTGCAGCACCAGGCGAAGATCCTGCTGTCCCGCATGCAGTGTCCCCTGCCACGTCTCCGGCGCATCCTGCGCCTGCGCTCCCACGCCCAACAGCGCGGCCAATACACCAACCCACATCATCAGTCTCTTCACAGCGACCCTCCCCAGAGCGTCTCAATCCTAACTCGCTGCAAGCTCTAACGGCCTTAACCGCTATGCAAGACCTTGGTTAACGGAAGCAGCTTTCGCTCTGCAGGCTCGCCACCCCTCAGGGCAACACACTGCGCCGCGCCACAGCCGTAAACCACACACTGCGCCCGCAGTCTGTTCCATACAGCAGCGTCTTCGAGTCGCTCTCCCACGACGGCTGCACCTGGTTGCACGGAACATCCGCAATCCTGCGCGCCGCTCCCGTCTCCAGATCTATCAGCCACAGGTTCCACATGCCGTTCTCCATGCGGCTATACGCCAACCATCGTCCATCCGGCGAGATCGCCGGATACCTCGCATCGGCAATCGTCACCATCGACCTCCCGCGCGCGCGATCGACGATATAAATCTTCGGCCACTCGACTCCTTGCGCCGCCGCAAACGCGTATAGTTCCTCGGACCGGAACGCAGCCTCGTACACATTCAGTTCCGGCGGCGTTAGAGTCTCCTCCGCTCCGCCCGCTCCAACTCCGCGCACTATCAATCGCCCGCGTCCTCGCTCATCACGAAGGAACGCCAACTCTTTCCCATCCGCCGAAACCATCGGCTCGCGGGCATTGGTCGCCACCACGCGCGACGCCGCACTCATATCCACAATCCGCGACCCGCTGCTGCCCGCCTCCTCCACCCACACATGCCCGTCGCGATTCGCGAACGACAGATCATCCTCACTCGCATCTGCCGGAGGATCGACCACCACGCCATCCGCATCCTGCGTCACCAGCTCGTACCCGTTGAACCCAAACGCCGTATAGCGCACGCCTGTCCCCGTCGCCTGCGGCTCCCCATTCAAAAATCCCTGCTGCTTGAGCGGCAGCCGAAACGCATACTCCGTGCGCTCTTCACGCTCCACGCGCAGCGTGGTTATCGTGCTCACGATCACCACCGCGGCCATCGCCGCCGCCCATGCATAGCGCTCCCAATGCTCCGTCCAGATCCCAATTCGATCCCGCACCTCGTGCGCCGTCTCATCGCGCCACAGCCACACATAGATCGCCGTCAACAGCGCCAGCATCAGCCACAGCCGCGGCACCCACAGCAGCACCGCAAGTCCCGACACGCTCGCCGGCACTGCAAGCGGATATCCAATCCCCAGGTACGCAATCGCCAGCGCCGCCAGCCAACCATACTGCCGCCGGCGCAGCAGCATGCCGGCCATCACGCACACCGGAAACACCATCAGCACGAAGTTGTACGACGCCGGAATCGTCGACACCGCCAGCGCCGCCGTCGTCAGCGCCGACCACTCCATCAGCACGCGCTCTCTCCGCTCGTCCGCTCCCCGAATCAGCAGCACCGCCGGCGCCAGCACCAACATCTGCAGCAACGGCACCAGCAACGCATAGGCCATCACCGACTCATGCCACGGATGCGGATTCCACTGCGGCTCCCCCAGCAGCAGCCCATGCAGCACTCCCGAGATCGACGTGGTGCCGGTTACGTATGTCCCCAGGCCCTCGCCGCGCATCACCCACGGCAGAATCTCCTGCAGCCACGTGCGGTTCGCTGCGACCCCAAACACCGCCACCGAAATCCCCACGCACGCCGCGCCTGCAATTAACCCGGACGCTAGAGCGCGCCACTGCCGCCTTCGCAAAAACCACAGCAGCAGCAGCGCCGGAAACACCTTGCAGCCCGCCGCCACCGCCACCAGCACGCCTGCCGCAATCTGCCACCCTCGCAGCCAGCACCAGCACGCCGCCACAATCATCAACAGCAGCAGCACATAAAACTGCCCGAACAACAGGTTGCGATGCAGCGGAAAGCTGAGTGCCATCACCAGAACAATCCGCGCGTAGTTCAGTCCCGTCATCCGCCGCAGCATCCACGCCATCGGAATCAGCAGCAGGAGATTGAACACCATCCACACGTGCTTCGCTTTCAGCGGGTTCATCTCCGCAATCGGCCACACCGCCAGCGTCGAGAACGGTGTAATTGGCAGCAGCCCGATCACCCGATCGTCCACGCCTCGGTGATCCTTCTCGCGCTCAATCCACGTCCACTCGTACATGCGCGAGGTGTCATAGCCCTCATGCACCAGCCACGCTGCCATGTAGTAGTTCGGAAAGTCTGTATTCAGCGTCCGCCACGCCTTCGGCAGCGAGTGCACGCACAGGTACAGCACGGCCACGCACAACACCGCGCGCTCCAGCCAGAAAGCTACCCGTTGACGCCAGGACGACACAATTCACAGTATCCGGCCGACCGAACCTTCGTTGTCATCGCTCTGTCAGCGAATAATTCAGAGTATTGTCCTCGCAGTCAGCAACTCATCAGTAAAGGTCGATCGATGTCTTACCATACACATTCAGCTACCCTCGTGGTTACCTCGCCGACGCCTGTCGACCTCGGCGCAGAACGTCGGCGTCCGCCCGCGGCGATCTCTATCTCTTCGTCGCGGCATGCGAAGGACCTTCCAACCCCGAACGCCACCGGCACACTCCATCGTTTCACTCTTACCGCTCACTAAGCAGCGCGTCGTACGATAACCCCATGCCCGAAACCCCCATTCGCTGCGCTGTCCTCGGCTTCGGCTTTGCCGGCAAGGTCTTCCACTGCCCCTTCGTCGCTGCCGTTCCCGGCCTCGAGCTCTCCGCCATCGTGCAGCGCAAAGGTGACGAGGCCGCGCAGGCCTATCCCTCCGCGCGTGTCCTCCGCTCTCCCGAAGAAGCCTTCGCCGACCCCACCGTCGACCTCATCGTCGTCGCCACACCCAGCGAGACCCACTTCGATCTCGCCGCCCAGGCCCTCCAGGCCGGCAAGCATGTCGTGGTCGACAAGCCCATCACCTCATCCTCAAAATCTGCGCACGCCCTCGTCTCCCTCTCGAAACACCACCGCCGCGTCCTCGCGCCCTTCCACAACCGCCGCTGGGACGGCGACTTCCTCACCCTACGCAAGCTTCTCCTCGAAGGATCCCTCGGCCGCGTCGTCGAGATCGTCTCCCGCTTCGACCGCTATCGCCCGCTCCAGCGCCCCAATACGTGGAAAGAGGTCGCCAGCCCCGCCACCGGCTTCCTCTACGACCTCGGCCCGCACCTCGTCGACCAGGCGCTCGCCCTCTACGGTCCACCCGCGCGCATCACAGCCTCCATCCATCACGACCGCGACCGCACCGACATCGACGACGCCTTCGACCTCGTCCTCGACTACGACATGCCCGGCGGCCGCGCCCTGCGCTACTCATGCCACGCCACCATGCTCGCCGCCGAGCCCGGGCCACGCTTCCTCGTTCACGGCACCCACGGCAGCTTCCGCAAATTCGGCGTCGACCCGCAGGAGCCCGTCCTGCTCGCCGACCCCGACCTCCGCCCGCCCTCGCTCAACTCATCCGAGCCCTGGCTCCCCGAACCCGAGTCCGCCTGGGGCACCGTCACCCTTCCGCTCAATCTCCAGCAACCCACCGAGTTCACCCGCACGCCTTATCCCACCATCCCCGGCGACTATCGCCAGTTCTACGCCAATGTCCGCGACGCCATCCTCGGCAAGGCACCCCTCGCCGTCTCCGCCGAAGACGGCTACCGCACTCTTCGTCTTCTCGATCTCGCCCGCGAATCTCACCAGCACCGCCGCACCCTCCCCGTCACCTTCGACTAGTCAAACGACCACCTCGGGTGCCCCACAAATCCGGGTGCCCCACCCTCGACGCGCAGCGGCAGGATGGGGCATCGCGCGTTAAGACGCGCGATGGTTTGCAGACTGCTCGTTCGCCATCGCCCCGTGTTACCTTTCCCCCACGATGTCGCGGCCCGCCATCCTCTGCATCAGCACCTACGAAAAAGGTCAGGCCTTTCTCCGCGAGACCGCGCGCCTGGACTTCGACGTCCATCTCCTCACAGTGGACAAGCTCCGCGACGCCGACTGGCCGCGCGACATCATCGCCGGCCTCCACACCATCCCCGAAGACCTCACGCCGGAACAAACCCTCCCGCACATCGCCAACCTTATGCGCCACATCCCCATCGCGCGCATCGTTCCGCTCGACGAATTCGATCTCGAAACCGCCGCCCTCGCCCGCGAACATCTTCGCCTTCCCGGCCTCGGCCAGACCGCAACCCGCTTCTTCCGGGACAAGCTCGCCATGCGCGAAGGCGCAGCGCGCGGCGGCGTGCCCGTTCCCGCCTTCTCCTCTGTCGCCAATCACCACGCGCTATACCACTTCCTGCAATCGACCGAAGGCCCATGGCTGCTCAAGCCCCGCTGGTCCGCCTCTGCTCTTGGCATCCACAAATTCCAAAACCCCGACGACGTCTGGCCCATCCTCGAACGTCTGGGCGATACCGCCAGTAACCATCTCGTCGAGCGCTTCCTCCCCGGCGACATCTTCCACGTCGAAGGCATCACCTGGAACGGCCGCGTCCTCTTCGCCGCTCCGCACAAGTACGGCCAGCCGCCCCTCGACACCATGCACTCCGGCGGCATCTTTTCCACACGCGCCCTCGACCGCTCCAGCGCCGAAGCCATCGCGCTCCTCGACATCCACGCCGCCACACTTCACGCTCTCGGCATGCAAGCTGGCGTCACTCATTCGGAGTTCATCCGCGCGCACGCCGACGGTCGCTTCTACTTCCTCGAAACCGCCGCCCGCGTCGGTGGCGCTTACATCGCCGAAGTCATTGAGTACGCCTCCGGCCTCAACCCATGGGTCGAGTGGGCGCGCATCGAGGCTGCCCTCGCCCGCGGCGAAGACTACTCACTCCCGCCCACCCGTCTCGACTACGCCGGCAGCCTCATCTCGCTCGCCCGGCAGGAGTGGCCCGACACCTCCGCCTACGCCGACCCCGAAATCGTCTACCGCCTCTCGAAGCTCCACCACGCCGGTCTCATCGTCCGCTCGCCCGACCCCACCCGCATCGATTCCCTTCTCTCCACCTACACCACCCGCTTCCTCACCGACTTCTACGCCCGCCTCGACGCCCCCGAAAAACCGACAGCGTGAAGCCTGCGCGCGTCGAGTATCGTCAAACCCACAACCTGACAACCATCCTGAGGTGCCTTGCGATGCGTGTGTTCCGACTCGTAGCTGCTCTGGTCTTCGTCTTCACCGCCTCTGCCGTCCATGCTCAGGACGCGCTCCCCTACCAGAAGCCGCCCGCTCCCATCCAGGCTCTCCTCGACGCACCCACCATTCCCGTCACGCATCTTTCGCCCGACCGCACCATACTTCTTATCGCGCAGCCTGCCACTTATCCCTCTATCGCCGACGTCGCCCAGCCGCGCTTCCGGCTCGCCGGCATTCGCTTCAATCCGCAGACCAACGGCCCCAGTCGCGAGATTGACACCGTTGCTCTCTCGCTAGAAACCATCGACGGAACGTCCCACCCCATTACTGGCCTTCCCCAAAAACTCAAGGCCACACATCTCCTCTGGTCGCCTGACAGCCATCACATCGCCTTCGTTCAGCGCGCCGACTCCACCACCTCCGCCGCCGGTGCCTACGGTCTCGAACTCTGGGTCATCGACGTGACCTCTGCACGCGCGCACCGCGTCGGCACCGTTCATCTCAACGCCGTGCTCGAGCAGCCCTGCCAATGGATGCCCGACAGCACCGAGCTCCTCTGCCTCACCATCCCCTCCAACCGCGGCCCCGCACCCAAATCCTCCGACGTCCCCGCCGGCCCCAACGTCGAAGAAAACCTCGGCCGCGTCAGCCCCGCGCGCACCTATGAGGACATGCTCAAGACGCCCTCTGACGAGGCCATCTTCCAGTACTACGCCACCGCGCTGCTCGCCCGCGTCTCGCTCACCGGCGTCGTCCACCCCCTCTCAGCCAAAGGAATGATCGTTCAGGCCGAGCCATCGCCTGACGGCCACTTCGCCCTCGTCTCCGAGATCCACCGTCCCTTCAGCTACACACTGCCCGAGGAGATGTTCCCCCTCCGAACCTTTGTCGTCGACCTTAAGTCCGACGCCGTAACCAAAGTGCTCTACGACCGCCCCATCGTCGACAACCTGCCCATCGCCTTTGACGCCGTGCCCGCAGGCCCGCGCGACTACGACTGGCGCTCCGACGCCCCCGCAACCGTCGCCTGGGTTGAGGCCGGCGACCACGGCGACCCCAACGCCAAGGTCGAAATCCACGACCGCCTCTTCATGCTGCCCGCGCCCTTCGACGGCAAACCCATCCTCCTCGCCGAAATCCCCATGCGCTTCCGTGGCGTCGACTGGGGCAACGACCGTCTCGCTCTCCTCACCGAATCGCGCTGGAGCGACCGCCGCATCGCCCTGCTCGCCCTGAATCCATCCAATCCAGGCGCAACCGCGGTCACGCTCTACGAGGGTTCCTCGCAGGACCGCTACCACTCCCCCGGCCGCCCCATGCTCACTCAGAACGCAGCGGGCCACGAGGTCCTCTCGCTCACCTCCGACGCCGACGCCATCTACTTTGAATCTCCCGGTGCCACTCCCAAAGGCGAGCAACCCTTCGTCGCCACCATGCCGATCATCGGTGGCAAGGAGACCATCCTCTTCCGCTCCTCCGACCCATACTTCATCGATCCCGTCGCTCTGCTGAAAGACGGAAAGCTTCTCGTCCGCCGCGAGTCCGTCACCGAGTCGCCCAACTACTTTGTCGTCTCCAACGCCGCAGACGCCCGCGACTTCAAGCAGCTCACCCACATTCCCAATCCCTACGCCGGCATCAAGCTCCCCACCCGCCAGCTCATCCACTACAAGCGCCCCGACGGCGTCGAGCTCTCCGCCTCCCTCTGGCTGCCCGCCGGCTATGACAAGTCGCAGGGCCCGCTGCCCACTCTCATGGAGGCCTACCCCACGGAGTACAAGAGCCGCGCCACCGCCGGCCAGGTCACGGGCTCGCCCAACCGCTTCCCGCGCATCTCCGCTTTCTCGCCTGTGCCCTTCACCCTCACCGGCTACGCCGTTCTCGAGAACGCCTCCATCCCCATCGTCGGCGAAGGCGATCAGCTCCCCAACGACACCTACATCGACCAGCTCGTCGCCGGAGCCAGGGCCGCCATCGACTACGGCGCCTCGCTCGGTGTCATCGACCCCAAACGCGTCGCCGCCATGGGCCACAGCTACGGCGCCTTCATGACCGCCAACCTGCTCGCTCACTCCGATCTCTTCCGCGCCGGCATCGCTCGCTCCGGAGCCTACAACCGCACGCTCACCCCCTACGGATTCCAGGCCGAAGAGCGCACCTACTGGCAGGCGCCCGAGGTCTACTTCAAGATGTCGCCCTTCAGCTACGCCGACAAGATCAAGACGCCCATCCTTCTCATGCACGGCGAGGCCGACGACAACCAGGGCACCTTCCCTGTCCAGAGCGAACGCTTCTACGAAGCCCTCAAAGGCCAGGGCGCCACCGTCCGCCTCGTCTGGCTCCCGCTCGAGGCGCACGGCTACGAAGCCAAAGAAAGTCTCGAGCACATGCTCTGGGAACAAAGCCGCTGGCTCGACACCTACGTCAAACCCACCACACCACCCACCCCAACCCAAACCGCCGCCCAATAGCGAAACCATCGGTAACCATATCCAAGGCGATTTGCGTGAGGGCCCCAGACCTCACAAGCGAGGGCATTACGCGTGGAGTCAAACCGCTCGCGCGATGGCAATCCTCTGAGATAAGCTCTCATCAGTAGCGTAGCGATACTAGTCCGTTGCGGCTGCTCCCCACAGGCGCTCGTCTTCCTGAAAGCAGAGGCGCAGCATGTCATTCGCTTTCCGTGGATTGGAAGATCGAAATTGTCGAGCTGTTCCACCTCCATTGGGAGCGGGCAGCCAGAAGCAAGGTGGGGCTCGGGCGCGCGACCTTGCGGTTTTCGTTCTTGTTCTATCTTTTCTTCTGCTTCAGGGCGTTGCCATCGCGCAAGTCCAGGCCGTTCGACGGATCCTGATTCTGAACCAGGTAAATCCTTCGTATCCCGCGGTCCGCATCATCAACCGGGGAATCGAAACTGCGCTGTCCAGTTCGCCCTATCACCTCGAAATCTATTCGGAGTCCTTGGATACTGTGTTGTTTCCCGATCCGGCCGTTCAGCAGGAGTTTCGCGATTTCTACATTCGGAAATATCAGAATCGCCAACCGGATGTGATTATCACGGTCGGGTCAGTGGCACTCCAATTCATGCAAGAGGTTCACCAGAGAGCCTTTCCCGGCGTTCCAATTGTTTTCTGTTTGCCGGTTGGAGATGCGCCGAGTGCTTCCGTATTAGGTCCCGACTTCACGGGAATCGAAAGCGATCTGGAGGCGGCCGAAACTCTGAAAGCAGCGTTGCGGCTTCAGCCCGGAACAGAGCACGTCGTGGTTTTGGGGGGCGTGTCGGATCGGGACAAACAGGAGCAAGTCCGCCTCGAGGAGCAAGTCAAAGGAGTCACAAACCATCCCGAAATCACTTTTATGACGGATGTTGCTGTACCTGAACTGGCCGAACGTGTGAAGCATCTGCCACGCCACACTCTTGTCCTTCTGCTCTCCTTTGCGAAGGATGGGTACAAGTCAAACGAAATAGGGCCGCTTGTTGCGGCAGCGGCGAATGCGCCGGTCTTTAGCTTTTACGACGTTTACGTAGGTCACGGAGAAGTGGGGGGCTACCTTTCAAACCTTAACGAACAAGGTAAGGTCGCCGGAGGAATGGCGCTGAGGATACTCCGAGGCGAAAAGCCGCAGGACATCCCGCGGGTAAAAGGCCTGAACACCTACATGTTCGATTGGCGGGCGGTGAAGCGCTGGGGCCTGAAAGAGTCCGAGATTCCCCCTGGCAGCATTGTTCTCAACCGGCAGCCAACCATCTGGGAGTCTTACAAGCGATACATCATCGGCGGCACTGCTCTGATCATTTTTGAGGCCCTTCTGATTAGCGGTCTTCTGTGGCAGCGAGCGAGACGACGGAAGATGGAAACCGATTTAGCCGTCAGCAACGACCGGCTGCGTTTGGCTGCGGAAGCAATCAGCGAGAGCGAGCGGCGTTTTCGCCTGGTGGCAAACACTGCGCCTGTCATGATCTGGATGGCTGGTCCCGACAAGCTATGCAACTACTTCAACAAGACCTGGCTCGAATTTACTGGTCGGCCATTTGAAGCGGAACTGGGCAATGGATGGTCGGAGGGCGTGCATCCGGAAGACTTGAAGGCTTGCCTGGATATCTACATTCGGGCATTCGATCGACGCGAATCCTTCAGCATGCACTATCGGCTGCGGCGGTACGACGGAGAATACCGTTGGCTGATCGATACAGGCGTGCCGAGATCAAATCCGGACGGGTCGTTTGAGGGATACATCGGATCCTGCATCGACGTAACAGATCGCAAGCTGGCCGAGGAGGCTCTGGGCCGCATGGGGCGTAGATTGATTGAAGCCCATGAACAGGAGCGCACCTGGATAGCGAGAGAACTGCACGACGACGTGCTCCAGCGAATGGCGTTACTAATGGTCGACCTTGATCTATGGGTCCAACAACTCCCCGATTCGGCAGTTGAATTCCGCGAGCGCACCCGCCACGGCCTCCAGCGTCTTTCGGACCTCGTCGACGATATTCAGGCCCTGTCACACCGCCTCCATTCTTCAAAACTCGAATATCTGGGCATCGTGGCGGCAGCAAGAAGTTTCTGCCAGGAGCTGACGGAGCAACAGAACGTCGAGGTCGACTTCAGCTACACGAACATACCGGACGGTGTGTCCAGGGAAATCTCGCTCTGTGTCTTCCGGGTGTTACAGGAAGCGCTGCAGAATGCGGTGAAGTACAGCGGCGTGCAGCAGTTTGCAGTGGAACTGCGGGGGACCGAGAAGGAAATTCAACTTACCGTGAGCGACATGGGAGTTGGCTTTGATCCCTACGAGGCATTCAATGGGCACGGGCTGGGTCTGATCAGCATGCGCGAGAGACTGTACCTGGCCGGCGGCCAGATCTCTATCGACTCGCAGCCGGGCAGGGGCACTACGATCCGCGCTCGCGTGCCGTTCAGTTCCGGGGGCAATTCCGAAGGGACAACAACAGCGCACAGGCCGCCTGCCAGGACACCTCGCTCTCTGCGGAAGACGCTGATCCCAACATCCCAATCTTGAAGCAGGCCAAGGGCAGAGCACACGACCCTAAATCGAGAGAGCTCTCAAACGAAGCGATTGACGATGACCTCGCATCACGAAGCGAAAACCATCGTGGAATGAGCCTTTAAGCCTCATCAAATCAGTTGCAACGCCAATCCGCAATCCCGCCACATATCGCTTGACATCGCCTCAAAGCAGGCACAAAATCCGTGACGAACCATCGGTTCTTCCCCCGGTTCGAAAAGCCAACGGTCGAGTTGAAGTGAACGTCCTATTGACGGTCAATTCGCTGAAATTCCCCGTTCCGGATAGGCCTTGCTTGCAAATCCCCCAAGGAGGCGTTTATGTCCGATTTTTCTACTCATATCCCCCCGCAACTTGCCCTCAACCGCAAATGGTGGTGGGACCCCATCGACATGGAAATCTTCAAGAACCTTGGAGACACTGCCCAACGTCAGCTCGTCGCCGCCAGCCTTCAGACCCAGGCAGAGATGCTCAAGGTCCAGGCCGCTGGCTTCGAGAAAATGGGTGCAGCGCTGGCGAACGCCAAGTAATCCGCAGACAGCCCTTGCCAGGCCGGGGGCAGATGGAAATCATCTTCCAGAATTGTGACGCGATTCCTCCCGCGCGCACATTCACACCCGTCCCGGCAAGGACTTCCTGCGTGCGTCAGGCGCCGAATAGACGACCCTCGACGGCCACATCTCACGTGGGTCACCATCTCGCGCGCACCGAAGGGAGTCATGATGACTGATGTCTCTCAGTTCCCTGTCCTCCACACGCAGGCAGCCACCGTACTGCGCAACACCTCCCGGCCCATCCTGCTGGTCGGCTTCCAGCATCAGGGCAATCTCGGCCTGGGATACCTAGCGTCCACCCTCCGCCAGCACGGCTACACCGTCATCATCTGTGACATCGAGGCGCCGCCCGATCAGATCGTCGCCACTGCCGTGCAGTCCAAGCCGATAATCGTCGGCTTCTCTCTCATCTTCCAGTTCTACATTCTCCAGTACCGGCAGATCATCGGCATGCTCCGCGCAGCCGGCGTCGACTGCCACTTCACCATGGGAGGGCACTTCCCCAGCCTCAGCCACATCCAGACCCTCAACATGGTCCCGCAGCTCGACAGCGTCGTGCGCTTCGAAGGCGAGATGACCCTGCTCGAACTCGCCGACGTCATCGGCAACGGCCTCGAATGGCGCTCTGTGCCCGGCATCGCCTACCGCGCAGAGAACGGGCCAGAGAACGGCACAGCGGACGGCATCGCCACCACCCCCATGCGCGCTCTCGTCGACGATCTCGATCAGCTCCCCTACCCCGATCGCAATTACGAGCCCGAGACCGCCATCGGCCACAAAGCTCTTCCGCTCCTCGCCAGCCGCGGCTGCGCCCGCACTTGCTCCTTCTGCTCCATCCAGACCTTCTACCGTGCCGCTCCCGGCAAAATCGTCCGGACGCGCAAGCCAACGCTCGTCGTCGAAGAGATGCGCTCGCTTTATCTCGATCGCGGCATCCGAATCTTTCTCTTTCAGGACGACGACTTCCCCCTCTTCGGTCCCGTCTGGCGTCGCTGGGCCGCCGAGTTCGTATCGCAACTCCACCGCTCCGGCCTCTCCAGCCGCATCATCTGGAAGATGAACTGCCGCGCCGACTCCGTCGATGCCGACGTCTTCGCCTCCATGCGCGACGCCGGTCTCTATCTCGTCTACATGGGCCTCGAGTCCGGCAACGAAGAAGGCCTCAAGACCCTTCACAAGCAAGTCACCGTCGAGCAGAATCTGCGCGCCGTCCAGCTTCTCAAGCAGGTTGGCCTGCTCTTCGAATTTGGCTTCATGCTCTTCGACCCGGGCAGCACTCTCGACTCCGTCCGCGCCAACCTCAATTTCCTCCGCACCATCCTCGCCGACGGCTGCGCAGCCGCTGTCTTCTGCCGCATGCTCCCCTACGACGGCACACCCATCAAGGATGAGCTCGAACGCACCGGCCGCCTAAAAGGCGACATCGTCAAACCCGACTACGACTTCCTCGACCCTCGCACCAACGCCCTGTATCAATCGCTCTCAGGCATCGTCGACGTCTGGGGTTGGATTCACGGCTATCGCGCCCTCTCGCCCCAGCTCAACTGGGTCTCCAACGAGATCGCCATCATGGAGCGCCTGTGCCCCCTGCCCGATCTCCCCGACCTCAAACAAACCGTCCGCCGCATCACCCGAGCCAGCAACGAGATTCTCTTTGAGGTCGTCGAAGACCTTCTCAACATCGCCGTCCACGGCGGCACCACAACGTGGACGAACGAGAGACTCGATCTCTACCGCCGCCAGTTCCTCGACGAGCTAATCGACAGCCGCAACGCCTTCGTCTCCCGCCACCAGAACGCACTCCTTGATTCTCTGCAAATAGAATCCCTCCAAATCGAAGCCCCAGTCCCCATCCTCGCCGAAGCCGCGATCGCATAGCCGACAAATCGCCACGGGGCGGAAGAGGTCAGTTGTGCGAGTCGCCCTGGGCGGCAGGCAGTTAAGGAAGCTGTACTGCCTGACGAGATGTTTAGGCGTCTCTCAGAAATTATTTAAGAACGGGCGTGTCTAGCTTCGGATACTCTCGACTGGCCAGCAAGGAGGCGGAACATCGTGTCAAACCAGAATCGGATTCATCATGTGGCGGCGGGGTCAGGTCCGGTCTACTGGGGTCCGGGAGACCAGGTCAGGTTCATTCTCACCGGCGCGGAAACCGGCGGAGCATTTTTCCTCGCAGAGATTTCGGTCCCGCCGGGAGGAGGTCCGCCACCTCATATTCACGACCGCGAGGATGAGACGTTTTTCCTTCTCCAGGGGGCTTTGACCATTTGGGTGGGAGGCCAGACGGTGTACGCATCGCAAGGGGATTCTGCTCATCTCCCTCGCGGCATTGTGCATTCCTTCCGCAACACAGGAAAAGAGAATGCAAGGATGCTGGCCATCGCCACGCCGGCGGGGATTGAGAAGTTCTTCGAAGAAGCCCTCTATCCCGCAGTGGAGGGCAAGGAACCTCCGCTCGTCACCCCGGAGTTGATAGCGCGATTGATGGCCGCCGCCGAAAGGCACGGCCAGACAGTTCTGCCACCTGCGCATAGTTAAGACGTGCAAGCGCTGAAGCCGTGAATTCCCACGGCCTTCAATCCCACATTTTCGAAAGACGGCGAGTGCGTACGGTCGTCGCGAAGCTGCTCTTGATTCCTAAGTCCTTTTTTGAATGGTGAGCGGGCTGGGGCTCGAACCCAGGACCAACGCCTTAAAAGGGCGATGCTCTACCAACTGAGCTACCCGCTCGCTCTTCCATTAAGTTAGCACGATAGGACGCTGGAAAAGACCCCGGATCAGATAGCCAGATTCACAAGCTGAGGCTCTTCCGACACCGTCCGCTTCAACTGCCCGCATGCCGCATAGATGTCCCGCCCGCGTGGCCTGCGAATATACGTCGGCATCCCACCTTCAATCAGCATCTTCTGGAACCGCGTCACATCCTCCGGCTTCGGCTGCACGTAATCGATCCCCGGCCCCGGATTCCAAACAATCAAATTCACCTTCGCCCGCATATCCTTCAGCAGTGCGAGCACCTCACGTGCGTGCTCCGGCTGATCGTTCACTCCGCCCAGCAGCACGTACTCAAACGTCACCCACTCACGCGTTCGCAGCGGAATCCTGTTGCACGCTTCCAGCAGTTCCGCGATCTTCCACTTGCGCGTAATCGGCATCACCTGCTCGCGCACCACGTCGTTGCTCGCGTTCAGGCTCAGCGCCAGCTTCGGCCGCACGTCCTCCGTTACGAACCGCTCGATTCCCGGCAGAATGCCGCTGGTCGAAACTGTCATCCGCGACTCCGGAATCCCGATTCCCTCCACCAGCAGCCGCACGCTGCTCATGAACTCGTCGTAGTTCAGGAACGGCTCGCCCATTCCCATGAACACCAGGTTGATCCTGTCCTTGCCGATCTGGATCGCGTGCCGGTTCAGCACCGCTGCAACCTGTCCCGCAATCTCTCCCGCGGTCAGGTTGCGCCTGATCCCCAGCTTCGCCGTCAGGCAGAACTGGCAGTTCACCGCACATCCCACCTGGCTCGAGATACAGATCGTCGCCCGCCTGTATCCCTTCTCCGCGAGCGTACCGAAGCTCGACTTCGCGCGCCCATTCCCGCGCCGGTCCCAATATCCGGCCTTTGGTCCAGAGACAGCCTCTTCGGCATCCACCGACTCCGCGGCCTCTTCCTCGGCAGCCTCGCTGCCATCGCCGCGCTCCCCGCCATCGCCGTCCGGCATCCACACCGTCTCGACGGTCTCGCCGTCGGCCATGCGCATCAGGTAGCGCTCAGTCCCATCCACCGACCGCGCCGTCTGCACGATCTCCGGCAGTTCCACACTCCAGCCCGCCGTCAACACCTGCTCACGCAGAGTCTGCGAGAGCGTGGTCATGTCCTCGACGCTGGCCACGCGCTGTCGGTACAAAGCCTCCCACACCTGTCGCGCGCGGTAAGGCTTCTGCCCGAAGCCCTGCATCAGCTCCGTCAGCTCAGCGAGGTTCTTTCCAAAGAGTGCAGGCACACTTCCAGTTTATCCGCTGCGCGGGACATCCAGCGTATGCGCCCGCCGCAGCGTATGAGCCCGCCGCAACCCTATGCGGCCGCGAGCACGGCGACGCGCCGGTCCGCCTCGACCACACCGTCGGCGACACCCGCGTCCATGTACATCGCGCGCGCCTCGATCCAGTGGGTCACCGCACTGTCTCTTTCGCCTGCGGCCATCTCAGCGAGTGCAATCACGCGTAGCGCGTTTGCCATTTCGAGCGTCGTCGGCGGAGAGGCCCGGTAGTACTCCAGAACGATCTGCGCCTCGCGCAGACCTGTTGCGCAATCGCCCGCGCGTACGGCAAACTCGGCTGCGTGTCGAAGAGCGTGAGCCCAGCGTTCAGGTTGGTGTTCTGCCTGGAAGGATTCTGCTGCTTCCTCATACAGCGCCGTAGCGTCGGAGAGCCGACCCTGGCGCCGCGCTGACTTTGCTTCAATCACGCAGTCGTCACCGCTCATGCGCAACAATCTACGCCCCCACGCCCCTGTTGAAAACCCCGTATCAAATTATTTCTGTGCCGCCCGGCGCCCGCCTCACGGAATCATCGAAGCCGCCAGTGTGCAGGGCACGAGCGGTAATCGCCTATCCTGAACGTCTTCTACGAGATCGCCCTGTTCGAAGACCATGGGTGCGCCCTTCCCTCGTATCAGGAGGTGCGCTCCTCCCAAATATCGCCCGGCTGTTGGCCATGAAACAATGTTCCTGATGGCCATTTCCGTACCCGTCGCCGAGAACGCGGCGCCCAGCACACCCCACACCCGCGACATCCGCTCAACCAGGCTTCCCAACGGCCTCCTCGTGCTCACCGAGCGCATGCCCCACCTTCGCTCCGTTTCGATGGGCGTGTGGCTGGATGCAGGATCGCGCGATGAGACCCCGGCGCTGAACGGCATCTCGCACTTTCTCGAGCACATGGTCTTCAAGGGGACCACGACGCGCAGCGCGCAGCAGTTTGCCCGCGAGGCAGACGCGCTCGGCGGCAATGTGGACGCCTTCACCGGCAAAGAGACCGTCTGCTTTTCGATCAAGGTGCTCGACGAGAACGTGCCCGCCGCGCTGGATCTGCTGACCGACCTTGTGTTGCACCCGACCTTTGCGCCTGAGGACATCGTGCGCGAGCAGGGTGTGATTCTTGAGGAGATCAAGATGGACGAGGACAATCCGGACTACCTCGTTCACGAACTCTTCACGCGCAATTTCTGGCCGCACGATGCGCTGGGCCGGTCGATTCTCGGTACGGCGAAGACCGTCTCGAGCTTCAATCAGCAGCTGGTTCTGGACGAGTACGCGCGGCGCTTTACGCCGGCAAACATGATCTTTGCCGCGGCAGGCAATCTGCAGCACGATGAGTTCTTAGCGCAGGTTGAGGCGGCATTCGACTCTCTGACCGCAAGTTTCGGCGACAAGCTTGTGCGCGGCGATTCACCCGCTGTGAAGCCGCACATCACGCTCAAGAACAAGAAATCTCTTGAACAGGTGCAACTCTGCCTCGCAGTTCCGGGGCTTCCGGTAGCGCACGAGGACCGCTACGCGGCGTTCCTGCTGAACTCGATTCTGGGCGGCGGGATGAGTTCGCGGCTCTTCCAGTCGATCCGTGAAGAGCGCGGGCTGGCGTACTCGATCTACTCGGAACTGAGCCCGTTCCGCGACACCGGATCGCTTGCAGTTTACGCGGGCTGCGCGGTCGAGCGGACACGCGAGCTGCTCGACCTGACGCTGGCGGAGCTGGGCCGCATGAAGACCGAGCCGGTCTCGGAAGACGACCTGCGCCGCGCGAAGGACCAAATCAAGGGCAACATGGTGCTGGGACTCGAGAGCTCGTCCTCGCGCATGAGTTCGCTGGCGCGACAGCAGATGTATCATGGCCGTTTCTTCTCGGCTAAAGAGATCACAGCCGAGGTAGACCGCGTGACCGCTGCCGACGTGCAGAGGCTGGCGAAGGAGCTCTTCGAGCCCGAGCGCCTGACGCTGACACTACTCGGGAACCTCGGGCCGCTCGAGATCACGCGCGGCGATCTGGTTTGCTGACAGCCGCCTGCCGAGTACAGCTTTTCGGGTATCTACAAGCGCACAGCGGCACATGACTAGCCGTTACCCTGTACGTCTATACTTCTGAGTTGTCATTCCTGACAGAGGACTCCTGCCTTGCAAACCGAATGTTCTGAGCGCCGTTCTTCCGCAGTCGAAGCCGGCTTCACGCTGGTCGAGCTGCTTATCGTCATGTCGGTCATCCTGATCCTCATGACGCTGGCCATTCCGGAAATGCAGAAGGTCATCAAGCGCAGCAACGAGACCTCGGCCATTCAGTCTCTGCGCGACCTGAACTCGCAGGAGGGGACGTACAACTCCACCTATCCGACGCATGGGTTCGCCTGCACGCTGGCGGAACTCGGCGGCAAGGCCGGCTCTGGTCCGCCGTCGCCCGAGGCCGCACAGCTCATCCAGGAGGACCTGGCGAGTGGTGTGAAGGCGGGTTACACCTTCACGGTTACCTGCGGCTCGAAGACCACGGTGAACAACGTCGATCAGTACAACAGCTACGTGATCACGGCAGTTCCCAACGCGGTGGGCAAGACGGGTGACCGCGGTTTCTGCACCGACGGGAACGCGATCCGCTACGACGCAAAGGGTGGGACGAACTGCACCGACCTGTTGCAGTAGGCATGAGGAGGTGGGCTGCGCTCTTGTCGCTGGCGGTCGCTGCCACCGCATGCGCGCAACAGCCCACAGCCGCAGCCCTCGCCAAAAAGGTCGACGCGCACTACAACCATCTGCACTCGCTCGAAACGCGCTACACGGAGCGCTACCAGGGTATGGGCATGGACCGCAGCGAAACCGGCACGCTCACGCTGCTGAAGCCCGGGCGCATGCGCTGGGCGTACGATTCGCCGCCGGGCAAGGTCTTCCTTCTCGACGGAACGAATGCGATCTCGTACACACCTGGCGATGCCGAGGCGACGCGCTTCCCGGAGAAACGACTGGACGATCTGCGCTCGCCATTGCGGTTTCTGCTGGGACATACCGAACTCGAGAAGGAATTGCAGGGGTTGAGCGTGACGCTCGTGAATCTGAACGGGCAGGCCGGTTACACGCTATGGGGCACGCCGGTGGGGATGGACCAGCGGGTGAAGTCGCTGGCCGTAACAGTGGATGCGCAGGGCGTGATTCATATGCTTCGCGTCGAAGAAACAGACGGCGCAATAACCACATTTTCGTTCTCGGAGATGCACGAAAACGTGCCGGTGAACGACGCCGACTTCCGGTTCATCCCACCCGCGGGGGTGGTGATCATCGACGGCGCGAACCCCGTCTAAAGCGATTCAGACGCGGGATAGCAGGTTTACCGATGGTTTGAGCGACGGTAGAATTTCGTCGCCGGAGCGGCTTGCTCTGGGGTAGAGTGGATGCCGCAATGACATCGACAGTTCGCCACGCTCGCAGCCGCTCCCTGTCCGTACTCTGTCTTGTTACCGGTTCCCTCTCGCTGCTCCTGTCAGGATGCGGCGGTGGCGGCAGTGGGAATAACGGCGGCGGTGGCGGCGGCGGGACAACGAACTACACGATTACGGTTGCGAGCACGAACCCGGCGAGCGGGGTTGCGATCAGCTATGGCAACACGGTAACGAGCCTTTCGACGTTGGGCACGACGACCTTCACGCTGACGGAGAGCTCGGGCTCGACGATGGTCTTCGGTGCGCCCGCGACGGCGGGAGGGAACAACTTCAGCTCGTGGTCTGGGTGCACTCCGCCCTCCGGCGCGAACTGCACGGTGACGGTCTCGGGCAATGTAACGATCACGGCAAACTACGTGACACCGGTTGCTCCGACTGTGACTGTGACGCCGTCGGCGTCGACGATTACAACCGCGCAGGCGTTGTCGGTCACGGTTGCGGTGGCTGCGTCGCAGGGCGGCGCGACACCGACGGGCTCGATCGTTCTGACAAGCGGAAGCTATTCGTCGGCTGCAACGGCGCTGAGCAATGGCTCGGCGACGATCAACATTCCGGCGGGGACGCTGGCCACGGGGACCGATTCGCTGAAGGCAACCTACACGCCGGACTCGGCGAGTTCGACTGCTTACTCAACGTCCTCCGGCACCGCCCCGGTGACGGTCAGCGGTCCGGTCGCACCGGCCGTGACGGTGACGCCGTCTCCGACGACAGTTACAACCGCGCAGGTGCTCTCGGTGACGGTTGCGGTGGCTGCGTCGCCGGGCGGCGCCACGCCGACAGGGTCGGTCGTCTTGACGAGCGGAACCTATAGCTCAGCGGCGACAACGCTGAGCAACGGCTCCGCAACGATCAGTGTTCCGGCCGGACTACCCGCCGGAACAGATTCGCTGAAGGCAACCTATACCCCGGACTCGGCGAGTTCAGCTGCTTATCTAACCTCCTCCGGCACTGCCTCGGTGACGGTCACCCTGCCCCCACCGGCGTTGAGCCTCGCTCTGTCTTTATCGAGCATCACAACGACTCAACCACTGACGGTGACCATCAGTGCCAGTGGCACGCCGACACCAACGGGAAGCATCGTGCTGAGCAGCGGAACCTACACATCCCCCACTACGACGCTGAGCGCCGGCGTTGCCGTCATCACTGTGCCTGCGGGCTCGCTTGCCGCGGGTGCTGACACGCTGACGGCCACCTACACTCCCGACTCGGCCAGTTCCTCCACTTACGGCAGCGGGACGAAGACCGCCTCGGTTACGGTGTCGTACGCCATCACCGTTGCAAGTTCAAACCCGGGCAGCGGAGTCAGTATCACCGTCAGTCCTAAGGATGTAAATGGGAATGGAACCGGAGCGACGCCGCTCTCACTCGCGTATGCCCCCCCAAACACAACCGTTACGCTGACCGCGCCCGCAACCTCGGCGAACGGCAACACCTTCACCTCGTGGGCCGGATGCAGTTCAACATCCGGAACGCCGGCACTCACCTGCACGCTGAACGTCACGGCCGCTGCGACTGTGACCGCGAATTACGCGAGCCTCTCGGTTTCGCCCGCGGGCGGGAATGTCACAATTGGAAGCTCACAGCAATTCAGCGCCGCGGTGACAGGGTTAAGCCCAACCACCGTGACGTGGACCGTTGCGGTCGCGTCTGGCACTGGCAGTGCGGGAACCATCTCGTCGAGCGGCCTCTATCAGACGCCGTATCCCGCTCCGACAAGCGTGACCATCACGGCAACCAGCACGGCGAACACTTCCGTCAAGAGCGCGACCACCGTCACGCTGGTCGCGCCCACGACGACCGCCGGGCCGACGCTCGCGATCGATGCGAGCACCGTAACGGGGCCCATCAGCCCGCTCATCTATGGCATGAACGCCTATCTGCTGGATGCCACAACCGCGCAGAACGCGAACATCACGGTCGCACGCTGGGGCGGTGATGCTACCTCGCGCTACAACTACCAGAACGCAAACTCAAACTCGGCAGCCGACTATTACTTCCAGAATGGCGGCGCGTATGCCATGCTGACCACGAACCCCAACAGCACTACCTCCGAGGCGAACTTCAACGACTTCCTCGCCGAGACCACCGCGCTGGGGATCAAGTCCATCGGCACGGCGCCGGTGCAGGGCTATGTCACCAACAGCAGCACAAGCGCCTGCAGCTTCCCGAAGTCGACCTATCCCAACCAGCAAAGCTACAACCGCTCCAACTGCGGCAACGGCATCTATCCGCAAGGCACCAACGGCTGCACGGCCGCTGGCGGCTGTCACTTCTCCGGCACCTCGACTACCTGGCAAACGACCAGCCTGCAGCAGCCGCCACCGACCGCACCAACGCCGGCTTCGAACGCAACGACCGCTTGGGCGCAGGGCACATGGACTGGAAGCTGGGTCAACTGCCTGATCAGCACGGGCACAAATTGCACCAACGCGGCCGGCCACGACGCCTCCATCTGGGATCTCGACAATGAGCCCGCGTGGTGGGATGCGGTGCACCGCGACGTGCATCCCAATCCCTCTACCTATGACGAGGTAACGAATGGCGGCATCGGGACCGCGCTGGCGATCAAGACGCTCGACACGAACGCACTGACCGCTGGCCCCGTTATTGACTACTGGTGGAACTACTTTTATTCGAAGAAAGACATCGAGAACGGCTGGGCGACGGGAAGCCCCTGCTATCAACCGTGGAGCGCTCCGACCGACCGAATGGCGCACGGCGACGATCCAATGATGGTCTATTACCTCAAGCAGATGGCCTCCGCATCCAACACCTACGGCGTGCGTCTGCTCGACTACCTCACGATCCACGCCTATGTTGCGGCTTCCTACAACGGATCATCGGTTGCGTTCACGACGGCGGGTGACACCGGCGAACAGCAGGTTCGCATGAACTCGACGCGCGCGCTATGGGATCCAACTTATACCGACCCGAACTTCCCCCAGCCCAACTACAGCAAGGACTCCAATTACACATCGAGCTGCACGGTGCCCCTGCAGGCGCCGCAGATCATTCCGATGATGCACTCCTGGATCACATCCGGCTGGACAGGGACCTCCTACGCGGCACCCGGAACCTCCATCGATGAGTACAACTTCGGCGGAACTGAGTCGATCAACGGCGCTGTCACGCAGGCCGATGCTCTCGGCATCTTCGGCAAGTATGGACTGACCATGGGCGTCTTCTGGCCGACAACAAACTATTCCACGCAGACGCCCGCAAACATGGCCTTCGAGATCTACCGCAACTATGACGGCAGCAAGTCAACCTTCGGCGATCAGGCACTCAGCTCAACAACCGGCGATCAGAGTCACCTCGCGGTGTACGCTGCATCCCGCACCTCCGACGGCACAATGACGATCGTGGTCATCAACAAGACCTACGGTCCACTGACCGACACGCCCTCGATTAATAACCTCACGAGTACGGCCACACAGGCGCAGGTGTACCAGTACAGCAATGCGGATCTGACGCACATTGTGGCGCAGCCGAATGCCACGATTACACCGCCGACTTCAGGTAGCACGATCAGCACCATCGGCGCCTCCGCGTCGCAGCCCATGTCCTTCCCAGGGCAGTCGATCACGATGATCGTCATTCCATCGCATTAGTTCGAGTGCGCGGCTGGGTACCTTCCAAAGAGGTATTCAGCCGCATTCTTCCTTCAATCGCCCCAGTCCGTGTACCGTTAACTCATGCGTTTTCTTGCACTCGCTGTAGTTGCCGGGCTCACGGCCGCCGCCTCCGCACAGACACCAGCCACTCCTCTTCACCTGGTTCCCATGCCGCGCGAGGTCTCCTTCAAAGGAGATCAACCGGTGACAGGCGTTACCGTGGAATGCCCCAACTGCGGCGCAGACGATCAGTTTGCCGCCAGCGATTTGCTTGATGAGCTCGCGGCGCGCGGCATTCCGTCAGGCGACGGCTTGCGGATTGTTCTCGAGCGACTCGGGCAACATCCCGACACCTCATTCACGGAGCCAATGCGGCCCGAGGGTTACACCATTGCGTCGGCCCCTGGCGTCCTCACGCTGACCGGCGCAACGGGATCAGGCGTCTTCTACGCGGCGCAGACGGTGAAGCAGATGATCGAGCGCTCGGCGAACGGCAGCTTTGTACTGCACGCGGCCGACATCCGCGACTGGCCGGCGATGCAGTATCGCGGCCTGAGTGACGACCTGTCGCGCGGCCCGGTCGACACGCTGGAGTTTCAGAAAAAGATCGTCCGCACACTCGCCGCTTACAAGGCGAACCTCTACTCGCCGTACTTCGAGAACACGCAACAGTACGCCTCAAATCCGCTGCCCGCGCCCCCGGGCGGCAGCATCTCCGCAGACGACGCACGCGAGCTGGTGGCCTATGCGGCGAAGTATCACGTAATGGTCGTGCCCGACCAGGAAGCGTTCGGGCATCTTCGCCACATGCTTGTCTATGAGCAATACGAGCAGCTTGCAGAAACGCCGCATGGTGCCGTGCTCGCGCCGGCTCAGGCCGGTTCGCTCCAGGTGATCAACCAGATGTTCACCGAGCTCGCAGCCTTGTACCCTTCGCCGTTCCTGCACATCGGCGCGGATGAAACCTTCGAGCTTGGCGCCGGCCAGACCAAAGCGGCTGTTGATCAGCAGGGGCTCGGCCCGGTGTACCTCAGCTTCATGCAGCAGATCGACAACACGCTGCGGCCGCTCAATAGGCGCCTGCTCTTCTGGGGCGATATTGCTGAACGCTCGCCTGATCTGCTGAAGGGCATGCCCGAGCGAGTTCAAGCACAACACGATCGCCATCAGCTGGCACTACTCATCCCTCAGCATACGGCTTCACGAAGTATCTGAACTACTTCAAGTCCGCGGGTTTTGAGACGTGGGTGGCGCCGGGCATCAACAACTGGTCGCGCATCTATCCGAACTACAGCATGGGCCTGGAGAACATCAAGCAGTTCACGCGCGACGGCCAGCAGATGGGCGCCACGGGCCAACTGAACACGCTCTGGTACGACGACGGCGAGGCGCTCGCGTCGAATAACTGGTACGGCATCGTCTTTGGCTGCGCGGCCGCGTGGCAGCAGGGCGAAAGCTCCATCCCGCAGTTCGAGACCAACTTTGGTCCGGCCTTTCACGGCGACATGACCGGCAAGCTCGAAATGGCGCAGCAGGAGCTGATGGCCGCGCACGATCTGCTGAGGTTCACGGCCAAGGTCGGCGACGGCTCCGACGGTCTCTTCTGGATTGATCCGTGGTCGAAGGACGGCCAGCAGTATGCGGAGAAGATTCGCCCCTACACGCATGAGCTGCGCATGCATGCCGAGCACGCGCTGCAGCTGATTGCTGAAGCACGCGCAGCGCTATCCTGCAACCGCAACGCCCATCGTCTACTCGATGACGAACCAGCTTCCTTCGAATCCGACCTCGCTGCGTGAGACGAACGCAATCGACGCACTCGAGCTCGGCGCACGGCGATTCGACTTCATCGGCGAGAAGTTCCAGCTTGCCGACGAGATGGCATCGAGCTACGCGCGCGCGCAGGCCGATGCGACCTCCAGCGACCGCAAGCAGCGCATGGAGGTGAGCCGCGAGCTGAGCGACATCAACGGCGTCAACGGCCGCATCCAGGACATCAAGGATGGCTACTCGTTGATTCGCGATCTCTATGCGCAGCTCTGGCTCCGCACGAACCGCCCCTATGCGCTGCGGCCTGTGCTCGCGCACTACGACTACACCATCGACACCTGGCTCGCGCGGATGGACAAGGTTCGCAGCGCGCAACGGCAATGGGCCGACACGCACACGCTGCCCGCTGCTGCCGATCTGGAGATTCCTCCGGCTCCCCCCGCCGCCACGCCTGCACCCGCACCCGTGTCGGCCGCACAGCCCACTACTACTCCACCGTCGAAGTAGGACACTATGCCAACGATCATCACAGCGCGGCGACTGCTCACCGACATCGGTTCGGTGGAGTTTCCTGTGCTCATCGTCAGCGACGATGGCACGCTGACCGACATCAGCTCTGACCCGACGGCACTTGCGCATGAGGAGGACACACTCACCAGCGCGTTCTTCGATGTCCACACGCACGGCGCGATGGGCCATGACGTGATGTCAGCCTCACCCGCAGACCTCCGCGAGATCCAGCGCTTCCTTGCGATGCGCGGTGTCGCACAGTATCTTCCGACAACCGTCACGGCCTCGGTTGACTCCACTCTGCGCGCACTTGAATCGCTGGCGAATGCGATCGACGCCGAGCCGCAACCACTGCGAGGCACAGCCACGCGGCATCCACCTCGAGGGCCCATTCCTCTCGCATGCCAAGCGCGGCGTTCATCCCCGAAAATATTTGCAGAAGCCGAGCATCGAACTCTTCGAACGCTTTCAGCATGCTGCACGAGGACACATCTGCCTGCTGACGATCGCACCCGAGTTGAGCGGAGCGAAGGAGCTCATCGCCTATCGCGACAAGCCTCGGCGTGCACTGCTCGTTGGGCCATACAAACGCGCTCGCGTCCGAGGCCCGCGCGGGGATCGACGCCGGAGCCACCAGCGCCACGCACACCTTCAACGCGATGCGCGCGCTCGATCATCGCGAGCCGGGCGTGCTCGGTGTCGCGCTCGACAGCGATAGACTCTACGCCGAGCTCATCTGCGATGGCGTCCATGTTGCGCCGGAGCTCGTGCGGCTGTGGTTCAGCTCCAAGGGCGCTGACCGCGCCATTCTCGTGACCGACGCTATGTCCGCCGCTGGAATGCCCGATGGCAGATACAAACTCGGTGAACTCGACGTTGATGTCGAGGACGGCCGCGCCATGCTTGCGGGAGATCTTGAACGTGGCGCGCACACCCTGGCCGGATCAGTGCTGACGATGGATCGCGCCGTCGCAAACCTGCGGCAGTTCACCGGCGCATCGATCGCCGACGCTACGCGGCTCGCTTCGCACAATCCCGCCGCCATGCTGGGCCAGCCCGAACTGACGCGACTCGCGCCAGGCAGCGCCGCGAACCTCAATCGATTCGACTCGAGCGGTCGCCTGATCGCAACCTACGTCCAGGGCGAGCTCGTCACCTGATCCGCATCATCTCCCCTGTCGCGCACGCCACAGGGCGCCTTCGAGCGGTTTCACTGCGTCCGCATCCACGCTGATCTCCGGCCACGCTGCGCGCAGATGCTCGTCCATCGCGCGAAGCACACGCGGAATCTTTCCGAGTACACTGCCCGTGAACGCGACGCGTGAGGCATCCCCTGCTCCACAGCCAGCCGCCCGCATCTTCGAGATAACAAGGCTCACCTGCGTCGCGAGCTCCTCCCCCGCGTGGTCCAGGACGCCCTGCGCCAGCGCATCACCGTCCTCGGCACAGCTCGCGACGACTGCTGTCAGCGAAGCGAAGTCGGGCCGCTCACGCATGTTCGCCTTCGCAACCAGCGAGCCCAGTTCCTCGAGCTGCCACACCTGCTGAATCTCACGCAGCAGACAAGACTCCACGCCGCGATCCCGCGCGCGCAGGCAGGCACGAATCGCTTCCAAACCAATCCAGGTGCCCGAGCCCTCATCGCCCAGCACCGGCCCCCATCCGCCGGCGCCAACCGTCGAACCGTCGGCACATCGGCCCGTTACGTGCGATCCCGTCCCCGCAATCACGAGCACGCCCGCGCCACCATGAAAAGCCGCGTCGAGCGCAATCTGCTCATCGCCCGAGATGATCACGCCGCCGCTCACGAGCTCACGCAGTGTTGTCGCCGCCCAGCGGCGCACCTCGGCGCTCGACGAACCGGCAAGTCCGAAGCACGTGCAGGTGATCGAGTCGCCGGGAATACCCGCCGCTCCGAGGGCCTCGCGCACAATCGTCCGCAGGTTCTCCGTCGCGGCCTGCTCCCCTACGTTCATGATCTTGACCGTCGGCCCAGAGGCCTGACCCCGCACCCGCGACTCATCCGCGACCCAGCATTCGGTCTTCGTTCCACCGCCATCCAGCGCGACAAAATACGCCATCCCGTTACCACTCCAACCGCGCACCGAGCCAGCGATGCGTCAAGCCCGTTATCATAACCTGCAACGTTGCCTCACGTCAGCGCACCGAAGGAGAGTGAGCCCGCTTGCCCTGTTCCATCAACGCCCTTGCAGCTCTTATCGCAACGCAGCGGCTCAGTGCTTTCGACCTCGCCCTTGTAGCGGCCTACCTCATCGGCATCACGCTCTTCGGCCTTCGCTTTCGCAAATCGCGAGGCGCGGCTGCAGCCGATCAGCTCGCTCAAGAGCTACTTCCTTGCCGACAACACCATCCCGTGGTGGGCCATCGCACTGTCCATCGTCTCGGCCGAAACCATCTACGCTCACGATCATCTCCATTCCCGGCGTGGCCTTCGCCGGCGACTTCGGCTTCCTGCAGGTTGTCATCGGCTACATGCTCGGCCGCATCGTCGTGGCAGCGCTCTTCCTCCCGCGCTACTTCGCGGGCGAGATGCTCACCGCCTACCAGCTCATCGACCGCCGCTTCGGTGGGACGCTGCACAAGGTCACCGCCGGCACTCTTCCTCGTCACGCGCGCCGCCGCAGAAGGTGTTCGCGTCTTCGCCGTCTCCATCGTTGTCGGCATCGCCATCGGTACGCGCGATGTTCTCTCCATCGCGCATCATCTCCGCACTGACACTCCTCTACACCTTCGAAGGCGGAATGGCCGCCGTCGTCTGGACCGACGTCGTTCAGATGGCGATCTACGTCGGCGGCACGGTCGTCGCTCTGCTCACGCTCGGCTCGCACGTGCAGGGCGGATGGCCGTATCCACTCCGTCGCAGCCGCTGCAGGCAAGTTCCACATGTTCAACTTCGCCCTGAACCTCACCGACGACCTACACCTTCTGGGCCGGCGTCCTCGGCGGCACCTTCCTCACCATGGCCTCGCACGGCACCGACCAGCTGATGGTGCAGCGCCTGCTCGCCGCGCGCAACCTGCGTGAATCGCGCGCCGCGCTGCTCAGCTCCGGCGTCGTCATCTTCCTGCAGTTCAGCTCTTCCTGCTCATCGGCGCCGGCCTCTACGTCTTCTATCAGCAGCACCCCGGCGCAACCTTCCGCACCACCGACCGCATCTTCCCCACCTTCATCGTGCGCGAGATGCCGCATCGGCATCGCCGGTCTGCTCGTTGCCGCCATCCTCGCCGCCGCCATGTCAAACCTCTCCGCCGCGCTCAACTCGCTGTCCTCCACCACCGTCGTCGACTTCTACATGCGCCTGCGTCCCGACGCAGACGACCGCGAGCGCTGCCCTCATCCCGAAGTCCTCGACCGTGTTGTGGGCGCTCGTCCTCTTCGCCATCGCGGTCTACACCGTGAAGGTTGGTGGCAAAGGCCACGTCGTCGAGATCGGTCTCTCCATCGCCTCCGTCGCCTACGGCTGCCTTCTCGGCGTCTTCCTGCTCGGCACGCTCACGCGCTTCGCAACGGAGCCCGGCGCCATCATCGGCATGATCTTCGGCTTCGCCCTCAACCTCTGGCTCTGGCAAGGAGCATTCCCCGTGCATCTCGGTCCCGTCACCATCCCGCACATCGCCTGGACCTGGTACGTCCTCATCGGAGCGGCTGTCACGTTCCTCATCGGCGGATCGCGAGCCTCTTCCTCGGAAGCGCACGCGCACCAAGCGCGCCGCCGCTGTGACAGCGCTCTTGCTGCTGTCTCTCTGTGCTTCCCTTCCGAGGCGCAGCCCAGAAGCCCACGCACCATCAGGCATCAGCGCAAGGCCCGGCCACAGTCTTCACTCCTGATTTCACCGCCGTCTCCGCGCTGATCAACCAGGGCATCGCCGAACACGCTCCCCGGCGCAGTCCTCCTCGTCGGCCACAACGGCCGCGTCGTCTTCGAGCGGCCTACGGCAATCGCAAGCTCGCCGGTGAACCCGGACTCAATGGCCGCCCCTCACCCGCCGAGCCCATGACCGAGAACACCATCTTCGACATGGCCTCGCTCTCCAAGTGCCTCGCCACCGCGACCGCCGATCATGCAGCTCTACGAGCAGGGCAAGCTCAACTTCGACGAACCCGTCGAGCAACTACCTCCCGGCTTCAACCCTGATCACGATCTAGAGCGAGCCAAGGTCACCGTGCGCATGCTGCTCACGCACTACCTCCGGCGAGCCCGCCGACGTGAACCTGAAAGACCCGTGGGGCCTCGCGCAGCCGACAAGGCCGAAGGCATCCACCGCGCACTCACCACGCCGCTGCAGTCGGCACCCGAAGCCGTCTTCCGTTACTCCGACATCAACTTCATCCTGCTCGGCGACCTCGTCGAGACACTCTCCGGCGAACCCCTCGACGTCTACGCGCAGGAGCACATCTTCAAGCCGCTCGGCATGACCGAGACGCGGTATCTGCCCATCGACAAAGCCTGCGGCCCTCACAAGATCATCGGCGCCGCAATCGCCTGGGCTCCCACTCCACGTGGCCACGTCCGCCACGCCTGCCCGACCGGCGACTGGAGCACCTCACTCCTCCCGCGCATCGCTCCCACCGCGCACGACGACGAGAGCAAATCGAACCCAGCTGCGAATCCGCACGTCGATATGCTCACGCGCGGCACCGTTCACGACCCCACCACCCGCCGCATGGGCGGAGTCGCCGGCCATGCGGGAGTCTTCTCCACCGCGCACGACGCCTCACTCTTCGCTCAGGCACTGCTCGATCGTCTCGCGGGCCGGCCTTCGAACTTCCCGCTAAAGCAATCGACGCTGCAGGTGATGACCACGCCCGAGCAGCCGGGCGCCTACGCGGGACAACTCACGCTTGCCACAACCGCAGAACAATCCGCCATCGTGCACGGAGAAAAGGGTGCAGCTCCGTTGCTCGCACCGCGCTACCCCGCGATCCACGGACAGGATCTACGCGGCTTCGGCTGGGACATCGACACCGCTTTCTCAAAGCCGCGCGGCATGCTCTTCCCTATCGGCAGCTTCGGCCACACCGGCTTCACCGGCACCTCGCTCTGGATGGACCCCGGCTCCGACACCTACGTCGTCCTCCTCGCGAACGCGATTCATCCTCGCGGCAACGCTCCGATCTCCAACCTGCGCGGTGAGGTCGCAACGGCTGTCGCGCAAGCCCTTGAGCTCTACACATTGCGAGATGCGACCCATAACGCACAAGGCCAGTGCATCTGCACACATTGCAAAGGCTGCCCTGGTTTGTCGATAGAGGGAGAACGAGTTGAGCCGACGGCCACGCCGATTTCGGGAACCTTGGTAGGTCAATCCACTCTGACCGGCATCGACGTTCTCGAATCCAACCACTTCGCCGAACTCACAGCTCTCGCCGCGCAGCACAACAACGCGCTCCGCCTCGGCATCCTCACCAACCAGTCCGGCCTCGACGCGCACGGCCGCCGCACCATCGACATCCTCGCGACCGATGTGCCAAAGACTATTCCCGGCGTAAAGCTCACCACCATCTTTTCGCCCGAGCACGGCATCTTCGGAAAGCAGGACACCACCTCCTTCGGTCCGGAGACCGACCCCACCACCGGCCTCGTCGTCGCCTCGCTCTACGGCCCGCACGATGCCGACAAGCGCCCGTCACACGATCAACTCAAAGACATCGACGCCGTCGTCATCGACCTGCAGGATGCTGGCGTCCGCACCTACACCTACGAGGCCGTCACCGGCTACTTCCTCGAGGCCGCCGCGCGCGAGCAGCACGACTTCCACCACACGCTCGACATCGTCGTACTCGACCGCCCCAACCCCATCGGCGGCGTCGCCGTGCAGGGCCCTGTCTCCGACCCCGGCCACGAGAACTACACCGACTACGGCCAGATCCCCGTACGCCACGGCATGACGCTCGGCGAACTCGCACGCTTCTACAACGGCACCAAACACATCGAGGCTCCGCTTACCGTCGTCGCCATGCAGCACTGGACGCGCTCCGAGTTCTACGACCAGACCGGCCTGCCCTGGGTAAACCCCAGCCCCAACCTGCACAACCTCACCGCTACGATCCTGCTTCCCGCGCTCACCTTGCTCGAAGCAACGAACGCCACCGTCGGACGCGGCACGCCCACCCCCTTCGAGCTCATCGGCGCCGGTCTTCCACCCAAGGACAAGACCACCGGCGCGCAGCCACCCACATGGTTCCACGCCGCCGATGTCGCCGCCGCACTCGACGCACGCCGCATTCCCGGCGTCAGCTTCGCCGCGACGACAACAACCGTCGACGATGAACCGATCCATCCGTACCACGGCCAGACTATCGAAGCCGTACGCATTACCGTCACCGATCGCAACGCACTCGACAGCCCGGAACTCGGCATCGAGATGCTCAGCGTGCTGCAGAAGCTCTACCCTGAGCAGTTCCACCTGCAGCGCGCCGCGAATCTCCTCGCGAATGCTGCCACACAAGATGCCATCACCCGTGGCGACGATCCTCGCTCCATCGCCGCCACCTGGCAGCCCGCGCTCACCGACTACAAGACCGCGCGCGAAGAGTATCTGCTTTACAAGTAACTATCGTTTCGCCGGAATCGCATCCCAGATCGCAGGGTCCTCATCACCGAGCACCCACGAGCACACGCCCTGCAGCCCACGCTGCTTCGCCAGCTCATAGCGATCCATGAACGCACGCTTGTCCGTATAGAAGACCCACTCGCGCGTCTGGTCGCGCGTGAAGTAGAACCATGGCGTGTGATCCTCATCGTCCCACTGAAGTTTGCCGTTATAACTCGACCGTAGAAACTCCGCATTCGCAAACGAGATCGACTCCGCCGTCGGATTCGGATGCTGCTCCGGTTTATTCAACCCGGGATCACCAGCGAACCAGTGATAGCCATAGAGCGCGATGCCCAGCGACAGCTTCTCCTTCGGCACGCCCTTCAACGCATAGTTTAGGTTCTCGACCGTCCACTCCCACCCATCCACCGGCCCCGGCGCCGTGTAACGCGAGTGCTGATCGTAGGTCATCAGGCAAATCAAATCCACCGAGTCGGCGAGCGCCTTCAGGTCATAGCCGCCGCGCCACTCCTCGAACATCCACTTCGCATACGGCAGAGATCCCGCATGCCCCGGCGCATTCGGCACCGTTGCAATCTGCACCTGCAGCCCCTCGGCATGCAGCACTTCGGCACTGCGCTTCACCAGCGCCGAGAGCCCATCGCGCTCCACCCACAGCACATGCTCAAGATCGAACTGAATCCCTGCGTAACCGTGCTCTTTGCACTCACGCACCAACGCACGATTCATCACATCCTGCGCCTTCATGTTGCTGAACAGATCATGAAGCTGCTGCTTATCAAAGAGCACGACGATCGGAATCACCTGCACGTGCGCGGCCTTCGCCTCGCTCAGCACTCTTCGGTCCGGCTCACCCGTCACGAGCCCGTGCCCATTCACCGCGTACCAGGTAGGCACGAGAATATCGATCTTGTCCTTGTGTTGCTCAAACGAGTGCACAGAGGCAGCGCTTTGCTGCATGTAGAAGAGCGTCTTTTGCGCTGCGCCCCCTGAAGCAAACCCGAACATCCACGCCCACAACACCACAGCAGCAACTCGTCTCACAGAGCCTCACAAGGACCGGATTGAAATCCGCATCCATTGTCACATCAGGTCTCTCAGAAGCCGAAGGTGCTGTTCACAGAGAGTGCTCCACACCGATCATCTGCTCGGGTCTATCGGGTTGCGAGAAGCGCAGCCTAACGTCTTCTGCCTTCCATCTCCGCTTCGGCTCTCAGATTTTGAAGGTCCCGATTTATGGTGGCGACCGCGAGAGCACTATCGCCGAGCTTGTACGTGGCAGCGCAATCTTTGGACTGCGGACTTCCATCCATCTCGACGGCATCCCACTTCTCCGCATGACCGATGTATCGAACGGTGAGATCGTACTGCTGCGTCCAGAAAAACGGCACAGCATCGAACCTTTCCCTGAGACCCAGCATGTTTCTCGCCGCCGTCTGCCCCATGCGCTCCGCCACCACCCAATGCTCAATGCGAGTAGGCTGTCCCGAGCGTGCGTCAGTCCACCGCGCAATATCTCCCGCGGCAAAGATTCCCTTCGCGCTGGTCTCGAGAAATTCATCCACCACAACACCGTTGTCGACCTTCAACCCAGCCTTCTCAGCGAGAGCCACGTCCGGTCGAACCCCAACTCCTGGCACCACAAAATCCACTTCCACAACGGTGCCCTTCGTGAGGATCGCTTTGCGTCCATCGAGCCGAGCGATCGTCTCGCCTCTATGGAAGATCACCCCGTGAGCTTCATGCAACTCACGAATAGACTGGCCGATCTCCTTGCCCAGAACGCGTTCGAGCGGCTCACCCTCCCTAGCCGCAATATGCACCGCGATGCCGCGTTCGCGCAGCGAAGCCGCCACCTCAAGCCCGATAAAGCTCGCTCCAACAATCAGCACCTGTTTTGCAGTGGCCGCTCGCTTGATAAGACTCCTGGCGTCTGCCCAAGTGCGTAGATAACACAACTGCGAGTTGTCAGCGCCGGGAACCGGAATCTTTACCGGATCCGCTCCTGTCGCCAGCGACAGCGCCCCAAAACGATAGGTCTTTCCATTGTCGAGAGTGACCTCTTTCTTCTGCGGATCGAGCACAGCCACGCGCGCGTTGAGAACCAGCTCAATCTTCTGATTGGCGAGGAAGTCCGCCGGCCGCAGCGGCATCCAGTCATCAGGCGCGTTACCGCTCAAGTAGTCTTTGGAAAGATTCGGGCGGTCGCACGGCGGGTCGCTATCGGCAGAGAGCATCGTCAACGTGCCCTGATACCCTTCACGTCGCAGAGTGATCGCAGCAGCCATTCCCGCAGCGCCTCCCCCCGCAATGACAATCGACTCAGGACGGGCCGCCGCATCGGCACGGCTCGCGACTTTCGCATCGGGAGGCGGCAGTTTCTCGCGAACAAATAGTGTGTTGCCGACCTGCTCCACTCGCCAGCATGGAATCGGATCGAACGCAGGATTTCGCAGCACCTCGCCGGTCTTCAGGCTGAAGCAGGCGTGGTGAAGCGGGCATCGGATCTCGTCGCGGACAATCAACCCCTGCGCAAGTGGCCCACCATAGTGGGTGCAATGAGCGCCAATGGCGATAAACTCGGAACCGCGACGCGTAAGCAACACATCTTCGCTCGCCCACCTTCCCTTCAACGATGCCGCCCTCGGAAACACGGTCAACACCGATCCCCTTACCGAAATCCAGTCCATTATTCTCTGCCATCGTGATTCCCTCGCACGCCGCGGGTCGCCCACCCAGGTTCAGCGTTCTGAGGATAATCTCTTCTATCGGCTGGTCATAGCGCTGGCCGGCGAAGCCATTTGATGATTTGAAAAGAGTGCGATCTAGACGGCCTGATATTCTTAACCCGACCACGGAGGGATGTGTGAGTGGTTGAAACAGGCGGTCTTGAAAACCGCTTTGCCTTAACGGGCAACGGGGGTTCGAATCCCTCTCCCTCCGCCATCAACTCTTCCAAGAGAGTCCAAGACAATCCTAAGAAAATAAGAAAGCCCCAGCGACAACTGGGGTTTTCATTCTTTAACGTCCGAAGGCGTATTATGGAAGCCGGTTCCTGCTGGGGGTACTTTTGGGGGTATCTGCTCGCAGGGCTGGGGGTATTTTCCAATTTTCCGTCTTTGGAGGCTCTGTGGCGCTCACTGACACCGTGATTCGCAAGGCCAAGGCAAAGCTTGCGGCATACCGCCTGAGCGATGGCGGCGGCCTGTATCTCTCGATCACTCCGGCAGGCGGCAAGCTCTGGCGCTGGAAGTACCGATTCGATGGCCGCGAGAAGCTGATGTCCTTCGGAAGCTATCCGGACGTTCCATTGTCGCTGGCTAGAGAGCACCACAGCGAGGCGCGCAAACTGTTAGCGACGGGTACCCCTCAGCAGTGACCGCGACCTCGTGAAGCCGGCCTTTCCATTCACGGATGATCTTCGTACCAGTTTTGAAGCGGCGATGGTTCGCATCGGAAGTAAGAGCCTGGACGCGGCCTCTCTGTTTCGTCCCCGATAGTCCGTAGGCGTTCTCCTGGATGTGATAGATGAGTACGGGCCGCATCAACTCCACCCTCAGCTTTGGAGGTGGTGGCGTGTCGAACTGGGCTTGCCATTCGGACACCAGCTCTGAACGTCCCATCTGTGCGACGCACCGCACCTTCTCTATGACCCTTAGGGAATCTGCCATTCTCCCGCGTTCCTCTCGCGGTAGACACAGTGACGCTCTGCCTGGGCACACAGTCAAGTCGAAACTGGAAACGATAAACAGTCCCTAGAGCCTGTAAGCGATCAACATGGCGGGTGCTCCTATGCCTCGAGCCAGAATTACACACGGAGTTTGATTTGAGGTTGATCCTGTCACTAGCTGGGACGTAGAACCACTTTCCTCTTGAGGAGACGAGGGACTTGTCTACTGCAGCGTGGTCACGAGGCAATTGCTGGGAGCGAGCCGGTCGACTGGCCTTGTTGTATTCCTGGCGTAGTCTTTGCCTTTTTACTCCGCCACCAGCCGACGGCCATCCACTACCTCCGCCACAAAATATGGGCAGAAGCGGTCTGTTGCGCAATCCCTGCGCACTGCCCCGATGCAAGCCCTTCCCCAACAAGCCCGCCGCAAATGGCGATTCCAAGGGAAAAAAGCTATTCGGGGAAGTGTGGGCAAGCAAGAGCAACGGCAGGGCCCTGTTCTTGATGGCGGTCAAGAAGGATGAGCGCGGGTTGTTACGAAACTCGCTTGACGGTACTGATCGCCGAGATTACTGACGATAAGCTGACCTCCCAGGACTAATTTTTGCACTATGGCATAGAGTGGCAAGAAAGTGTCGAGGTGCCCCAACGACCAAAGAAGATGCGCAATACGTCCTATGTTCAGGCCGCCACATATATGCACGCATAGAAACATCGAGAGCAGTGGTTCCCTCTGTGCAATGCGACTTCAGACTAAGCCCCGCTGATGTGGCCGATACCGATACCGATAACGTAGGTAACCACCCCCTCCAAAGCGCCAACCCAAGTCATCTCGAAGCCGCTGGCCCACCACGGGCGAATGGTGATGAGAGACTTCGCCGCACCGACTGCAAAGTGGGCGAGAAGCGAGACGACGGCGGCGACGATCACAGCCGGTATGCCGGTCATGAAGAAGAACGGAACGATTGGGATGAATGCACCGATGGCAGTGGACAAAGCTCCCGAGACGGCGGAGACCATCGGTTTACTGAGGCCTTCCTCGGTCGTGTTCAGGCGCTCGCGCGCCAAAGCCTGAACGAGTTGTTCCTTGTCCCTGGCGATGTGGTCTACAAATCTCTCCGCATCTTCTTCCGGTAGTCCCTTGATCTGGAAGCTGAGGGAGAGAAGCTCGCGCGCCTCGGCTTCGTTGTCTTCGACGGCCTCCTTTTCCCTTGCGAACTCGGCTTCATAGATCTCTCGCTCACTCTTGGCGGCAAGGTAGGCACCAGAGCCCATTGACAGGGCACTCGCGACCATGCCTGCGAGGCCGGCGATCAGGACGAAATGGCTGTTACCTAACGTAGCGCCGGAGACACCAGAGACGATGCCGAAGATAGAACCGAGGCCGTCGTTAACGCCATAGATGGCATCGCCCACCCATCCGGCGGCTTGAGGTTGGCCTTTCTCCCTGGCGGCTACGAGTTCATCGAGTGCGGCCTGCGCCTGCTCCGGCGGCAGTGCAGGCAGCGCGCCACGGGACCGGATCAGGTTGCTCAGGGTGAGGTAGTGATCGCGTTCATCCGCGATGACTTCATGAAGAATGGCAATGCTCGGTTCGTCGCCCAGAGCTTTGAGCTGCTTTCCGTACTTCGCAATGTCGCGCCCTTCGTCGATCTCCAGGCGGCGGAGGGCTAGGTCAGGACCGCCAACGCGGTTGGCAAGTGAGCCGGCCTGGCCTGATGGTGCGCCGCGGTACTGGGGCTCGGTTCCTTCCAACTGCCGTATTCGTTCCGCCCAGAGATCAGCGTGATGCTTTTCTGCGGTCGCGAGCCCGCGTAGAGCATTCCTGCGGTGAGGATCGGCTTCGTCTTTGGCGAGCGCGCCGTAGGTATAAAAGCCTTCCATCTCGGCTTGCCAGTTGGATTCCAGGGCTGAAAGGAGCTTTTGGGTTGCGTTGTCGTTCATTCCATAATCCTCTTACGCATGGCTCCTGCAAAGGGCAGCAGAAGCAACGGCAATGCCACCACCCGAAGGATAGCGACGCACCACTCAGCCGGATCGACGGCCCTATTAGCTCTAGATTGGTTACAATCCGTGCAATTAACAAGCCGCTATGGTTTCGGCTGGAATTTGATATAGGCCACTTTCTTGACCACCGTCGTGTTGCCAGCATTCGTTGTTGCTACGAAGATGAACGGGTTTTCGTCTGTTAGAGGCTTTCCATTCAAAGTATCGGCCGCGATTACGTCTGAATTTAGGTTTAGGCCGTCACTAGAGAGGATTCGCTTGTCTCGAAATGCCCAACACTCCTTAAATACCTCGAATGAATGTTGTCTTCGCACAGCCGGCACTAGAGATCGAGTATCTGAGCCATCATCCGGTTCACCTTATCGCGACATTTGGCTGTGGAAGTGGCATGCGGTCAATCGAGCCTTAATTCTAGATGGGTCCGAGTAGATAACTCGCAAGGCGACTTACCTTAGTAGGTCTACTACTGATTTCCGCCAATCCGCCGCGACTTCTTCATTTCACCCGCGTTAGCATGAAGAGCCCAACCGTTTCGCACGTCGTTCGATTCGTCCGGAACCATCTCTGGAGATCCGAAATGTCGCGTCACCGTCTCCTCGTCGGCCCGCTGCATCCTCTTCTCGTCATCCTCACCAGCCTTCTCTTATCTGCTGCTCTCGCGGGCTGCGGTGGTGCTAGCTCCTCCTCGGGTAGCTCACCCAGTCAGTCAGTGACGGTGGCCGTGAACGGCTCGCCCCAGGTCCGCGTCGGCTCGACGACACAATTCGCTGCTGCTGTCACCAACACCTCGAACCAGACCGTCACTTGGCAGGTCAACGGCGTCACCGGAGGCAACGCCTCAACGGGCACCATCTCCCCGACAGGCCTTTACACCCCGCCTGCGACTGTCCCGACTCCCAATACCGTCACCATCACCGCCATAAGCCAAGCATCAACATCAGCTTCAGCCTCGGCCACCGAATCCATTCTGAATCCGCAGCCAGTCGTTAGCTCCGCCACCGCAGTCGGTCTCTCGCCTGCCTATACCGTTACCGTCAACGGCTCCTACTTCATCAGCGGCGCCACCGTTACCATCGACAGTGTAAGCGCTACTATCACCGCGCTCTCATCGTCTCAAATCACCGCCACCGCATCCTTCACGATTCCGCCCACAGCCAACTCCGCCCCGCTCGTCGTCACCAACCCAGATCCCGGAAGCGTGTCGTCTTCGTCCGTCAACGCCAGCGTCACCACTCAGGCTATCGTTGCCTCTGCCGCGCGCCTACTTGACCAGGCGACGTTCGGTCCGACACAGTCCGACATCCAGCACGTCCAGAGTGTAGGTCTCCTGGGTTACATCAACGAGCAGTTTGCCGTTAGCCCGATAACGCTAGCGCTCATCGCCTCCACTCCACCGACGCCATGCGCCACCAACCTTATCCCTTGCTTGCAGTCTGAGTGGTGGCAGGCGACGCTGACCGCACCCGATCAACTTCGCCAGCGCGTCGCATTGGCGCTCGCCGAGATGTTCGTCGTTTCGACTAACTCAGTTAATTCGCGCGCGGTCGTTGCGTTCCAAAACACCCTTGTCAAAGACGCTTTCACGAACTTCTCCACCATCATGAACGACGTGACGCTCTCACCGGCCATGGGCGCATATCTCAACATGCTCAACAGCAATAAGCCCGGCACGGTGAACGGAGTTGCGCAGATCGCCAACGAGAACTACGCACGCGAGCTCATGCAGCTCTTCTCTCTGGGCCTCAATGAGCTCAACTCGGACGGAACGCCGCAGACTGACTCCAACGGCAACATGATCCCAACCTATACCCAGGATCAGGTACAGGCCTTCGCACGCGCGTACACCGGGTGGACTTACGCCACCTCCACTGGCGGCAGCGCGAGCAAGTTCCCCAACGGAACTGCGAACTACACCATGCCCATGGCCGCCGTAGAAAGCGCACACGACACAAACGCGAAGATTCTCTTAGCAGGGACTACGCTCCCAGTTGGCCAGACTGCCGAGCAGGACCTTGCTGGTGCGCTGCAGAACATCTTCAATCAACCCAACGTCGGTCCCTTCGTTTGCCGCCAACTCATCCAGCACCTAGCATCCAGTAACCCAAGCCCCGCGTACGTCTCCCGCGTCTCTGCGATCTTCGCCAATAACGGCAGCAACGTCCGCGGGGATATGAAGGCTGTTATTACAGCTATCCTGCTCGACCCCGAAGCACGCGCGGGCGACACGGATGTCAAGGCAGAAGGCGGCCACCTCCGCGAGCCGGTTCTATGGCTTACCGACATCATGCGCGCCCTTAACTTCACCAACAACGACGTCACTGCCGGCAATGACGTTGTCGCCAATGCCTCCTACAACACACTCGGCAACTACACGTCGGCACTCAGCCAGAAGCCTTACGCTTCGGCCTCAGTCTTCAACTTCTTCCCACCCGACTACTACATCCCTGGTAGTTCGACGAACGCGCCCGAATTCAGCCTCGAGAACACAGCCAGCGCGATCGGTCGCCTCTCGCTCGCGAACACCATCGTTTACAACAAAATCAGCGGCTTCAACGTAGATCTCTCTGCCACCAGCACGCTGGGTAAGCTCGCCTCGAACCCCGGCAACCTCGTCGATACACTCGGGCAAATGTTCATGCACGGACAGATGCCATCTGACATGCGGTCCTCTATCGTGAATCAAATCACGTCACTTACCGATCCTGCGCAGCGAGTTCGCGTTGCCGTCTACCTCGTCATTACCTCGTCACAGTACAAGATCGAGCACTAAGGAGAACTCGTCATGCGCGTCAACCGCCGCAGTTTCGTCCGCTGCGCCTCACTTGCCGCCGCCGGCAATGCGCTCGGTCTTCGTCCCTTCGGGGCTCTCAACGCTCTAGCGCAAAGCGCGACCGACTACAAGGCACTCGTCTGTGTCTTCCTCTATGGCGGCAACGATTCCAACAACACACTGATTCCTTTCGATACGACTGGCTACAACAACTACTCCACGATCCGTGGCCCGCTCGCGATGGCGCAGAGTTCGCTCCTGCAGCTCGGCCCGCTGCCAAACTTTGCGCTCAATCCCAACCTCCCCGACGTCCAGGCGCTCTTCAACAACAAGAACGCCGCTATCGTTGCGAACGTCGGTACTCTCATAGAGCCCACCACGCGCACGCAGTTCCTCGCCAATCAGGGCCTGCCCTCCAACCTCTTTTCGCATCCGGACCAGCAACTCGAGTGGCAGAACGCCTCGCAGAGCGGCTCGACATCCACAGGTTGGGCCGGCCGCATCGCCGATACACTCAACACCAGCTACAACCCCAACGCCTCAATCCCGATGATCACTTCAGTAGCGGGCGATACGCTCTTCTGCAACGGGCAATCGAGTACGCCGGTCTCCGTGGCGCCCGGCAATCTAAGCGGTGCAAGTTGCTCCGAGGGAACGTCCGTTTGCAACGCGCAGCAGGCTACGGCGCAGGCGCTGCTCACCTTCGATTCCGGCCTTTCATTAGTCCAGGCCGACGACTCAATCACTTCGAACGCCTATAAATATGCGCAGGTCCTCACCGCCGCGACGCAGTCTGTGCCGAAGCTTCAGACGGTTTTTCCTGCGAACAATGGTCTCGCCGCACAGCTTCAGCAGGTCGCGCAGATCATTCAGGTCCGGGCGGCCCTCGGTATCAACCGCCAGATCTTCTTCGCGGGCATCGGCAACTTCGACACCCACTCCGATCAACTCACCCTGCAGAACGCTCTGCTCGCGCAGATCAGTCCCGCGCTCGCCGCGTTCTTCCAGGCCACCCAGGAGCTTGGCGTGGCCTCCAACGTCACGACCTTCACCATGTCCGACTTCAGCCGCACCTTCCAACCGAACTCCAATACCGGCAGCGACCACGCCTGGGGAGCGCACCATATCGTCATCGGCGGCGCGGTCAAAGGCGGCCAAATGTATGGCACCTTTCCGACGCTCGCTCTCGGAGGTCCGGACGACTCCGGTTCAAATGGCCGCTGGGTTCCGACGACTGGCTCTGTTCAATACGCTGCTACCCTCGCTCAGTGGTTTGGCGTGAATTCCTCGCAGCTAGCTACCATCTTTCCTAATATTGGCAGCTTCTCCACGAACAATCTTGGATTCATATAGCCACGACAGCACCGTGAAGGAGCTGATCAAGTCCCTTGGCACTCTTCTCGCTGACTTTCACGCTGGCGAGGGTTCAGGAGAAGGAACGAAGGTGCCACGCCCGTGGGTTAGTGAATTTCCTTGGAGTAGTGACGACAAGGCGACTCTTGATTGCAAGACTTTGATCGCGTTCAGCACAAACGATCGCTCATATCTAGAAATCGATCCTCCTCTGGAGGGAAGTTCGACGATAGGGTATAGGTATCGGGCGAAAGATTACTTCCGGGTTGCCGACTATCCGGGCGTAACGGACGAGAAGCGCGTGTCTCAAAACAGGTCGGACGCCGACGGCAAAGTGGCACGATGCGATTCGATGGGATTCAGTTTCGCCTCTCCCGGACCGCCGCCTAAGTATTACTCTTCGCCGGATCCTAGCCCTGACTCAAAAACTGAGTTTCAGAGCTAATTGTCCGACTCTTGGATTGACAGAGGTGCTACTGATGACACCGAAGGTTGCTGAGTTGAAGCTGTTGTCGGGATCTGCAAATTGTGGATGGTTGAAGATATTGAAGGACTCGGCCCTCAGCTGAACCTTGACCCCTTCCGGCCGATGCAGCGAAATGGTCTTCATAACGGAGAAGTCGAGGTTTGCCTGACCTGGGCCATTCGCAATCCCGGTGGAGCTATTTCCGAAGTCGGTCCCGACACCATCCGCACCGATAACCGGGGGCGTCGTGAAACACTCACGTCTAAAGTAATTGTTCAGTTTTGACTGCACGGAGCCTGGTGAGATGAACGGTCCGCTGCGGTTGCACAAGTCGGTCACTTGCGCGCGATCTACCTGAATACCGAAGACATTCTTGGAATTTGTAAAGAAAATCGATAAGGCATCCCCAGATTGGATTGTGCCCACGGCTGCAATTGACCAGCCGCTCAACAACGTCCGTTCGATGACATTGGAATATGAATTCGGCAGGTCATACGTCGTACTGAATACAAATCGATTCGTGCGATCGAAGCTGGGACGTCCCCACCTCTGCCTGGGTGAGTTCTGATCGCCACGGGTCGGTACACGTCCTGCCCCTGTGGAGTTGATGTTTGCTCCGTCAGTTGGTCAACGTCGGAACCACTGGATTCACCTCGACGGGAAGGTTGGCGAACGCACGGTATGGCCATACGGCTACGTTGCTGTCGGACGGAAGGGTTTATATCGGAGGGGGAGGCATCAGCCCGCCCTACGATGACTATGAGACTGACCTCGTAGATCACGATGAGCTCTTTGATCCGGCGACAGAGACATTTCACACCGCCGGAAAGCTGCAACGAGTTTGGCACACCGCGACTCTTCTCCAGAACGGTGATGTCTTGTTCACAGGAGGCATGTCCGCAGACAATACAGCTCAGTTCATCCTGTCAGCAGGTGCCGAGTTGCTGAAAGCTGGAAGCGAAACGCTTCAGCCTACCGGAAGCATGTCCATCGCACGCTACTCTCATGCAGCCACCGTTCTGCAAGATGGCAGGGTTCTCATCACAGGGGGCTCCGACTCGCATTACACAGCCCAGCAAATAGCCGAGATATACGATCCGGTTTCTGGGACATTTACGCGGGTTGGTGATATGGCAAAGCCGAGGTCCGGCCACTTCGCGACCCTGCTAACGAACGGCAAGGTGCTTATCACCGGAGGCAGGATCGCCGATGCTGAGCTCTTTGACCCGGCAACGAACGCCTTTACACCTGCCGGAAGGACGTCCTCGTCGACGGTTGGCGCGGCAACGCTGCTTGCCGATGGGAGAGTTCTCATCTCCGGAGAACCCAACTCTGACTTTGCGGCCCCAGCATCTGCCGAGTTGTACGACCCCATGACCGGAGAATTCACACCCACCGGGACGATGGCTACGTTGCGTTTCGGATATAGCGCCACGCTGTTGCCTGACGGTACGGTGCTAACTGCCGGTGGACTCAAGGCGGATGGGAATCTCAGACCCGTGGTTGCCGATTCCGAAATCTATAACCCCGCTACCGGAGCCTTCAGCCCTGGTCCGACGATGAGACAACCGCAATATACGCACACCGCGACTCTGATGCCTGACGGGAGCGTTCTCGTCGTCGGAGGCAACGACTCGTCGTACGGGGCTACACCAAGCGCACAGGTCTACCAATGACGAAGTGATTTTGATGCCGCAGCGATCATCGACGTTCGAAATGTTGAACGACCTTTCAGCGCGCCAACAAACACTAGCGTGGCCGACATAGGGGAAGGATTGATGAAAAGAAGAAGCATTTTAAAGATTTCCAGCGCATGCCTAAGTGTTCTTTTCATCCCGTTTGCGAGTGGATGTGGCGATTCATCCAGCCATTCTGCGAGCAGTCCCCCGCCTGGAGCTCAGATCGTGACGATCTCGCCGCGGTCCTTACTCATCAAACGGGGTGGCAGTTCGAAGTTTTCCGCTGCCGTCAGTAACGCAACCGATTCAACGGTGACGTGGAGTATAGCGGAGGGTCCGAGCGGTGGCTCGATAACTGGCGCAGGGGCGTACACGGCACCCGCGGTGGACGGTGTCTACCACGTGGTGGCAACATCCAGAGCCGATCCCACGAAATCCGATACCGCGACGGTCGCGGTTGCTCTCCTCGTATCTACCTCGACGGGCGACATGGCCTCCGCCCGGTTGGGGCATACCGCAACGCTGTTGCCGAACGGACAGGTCTTCGTCGCCGGCGGAAGCATACTTCCCGGAGGCGCGACCGCGGAAGGGGCCGAACGGTTCGATCCGGCGACGGGTGCATTCCAGTCAGCAGGAACAGTCGCTCGGCAATCTCACACGGCCACTCTGCTCGCGAACGGTGATGTCCTGTTAGCGGGGGGCTTCACTGATCGGTTTCCTTCAGGCAATCCGATTCTGACTGCGACCGCTGAACTATTAAAGGCCGGAACCGGATCGCTTCAGCCCACAGGCAGCATGAGCGTTCCCCGCTTAGGTCACACCGCCACTCTCCTCCAGGATGGCAGGGTCCTCATCGTTGAAGGATTGGTTCCGACTGAAACAGGAACGACGAATACGCGAACAGCAGAGCTCTACGATCCGTCGTCGGGCACGTTCGTGACGACGGGCAACACGACCTCAGGGCATACGTTCCACACGGCGATTCTTCTCTCGACCGGTAAGGTGCTGATTACAGGGGATGGCACGGCTGAACTGTTCGATCCCGCGACGAACTCCTTTACCGCTACAGATCACGCGCCCGCCGCGCGCTTCGCCGCCACGGTGACATTGCTCCAGGACGGAAGAGTCCTGATAGCGGGCGGCGAGATTTACTACGACGACTACTATCTGGGTCCCAGTGAGCTATATGACCCCGTCACCGGACAATTTACATCCACTGGGACATTGGTGACGCCACGCTTAGGTCATACCGCCACACTGTTGCCCGATGGGACAGTTCTGATCGCCGGAGGCGATTACGACGCAAGCAACACTCCTACAGGTGCGACTGAGATCTACCGTCCGACGACCGGTTCCTTCACCATAGGCCTGCCGATGATGCAAGCGCGAGCGGAACATACCGCGACTCTGTTGACCGACGGGAGTGTTTTGTTGATAGGAGGCATCACCCTCTTCCGAATGGGCGCGGCATCGCCGTTACCCCGAGTGCGGAGATTTTTCGCTGATTCGGTTGCATGTCAATCGAGAAGGATTGAAGCCATGTGCCGAGATCCTTCCGGATTGATCACGTGAAGGTTTCGGTGGCGTGCGTGGGACATGAGACGTCTCGCGGAGGAAGGACTGGGAGTCCGCTTTCAAACAACGGTTCTAAGTTGTTGTTCGTTTATCTGACTAAAGGAGATGCATATGAAAGCTGGGATTGTTAAGACAATGTTACAGGCCTCATCGTACCCACGGGACTGACAACTGGACCAGATGGAGCACTCTATTTGTCAAACTTTGGCGCTGCGCCTCCGGGACTCGGACAAATTCTCCGCGTGGCCGCGATGGGAAATCGATCCAGAGTTCCGACGTAAAAGTTCTTAAGAAAGGCACTTGGGAGTACGTGGCCGATCTCTCCGAATTTATGATGGCGAACCCCGGGCCGTTTCATATTCCCGGTGATTTCGAGCCCGATGGATCTCTATTCAGCATGCTGGTTCATAACGGCCATTTCTATGTAGTCGAAGCGAATCACGGCCAGATTCTCCGTGTAAATCCTGGCGGACATGTGGAGATGTTCGTTGACCTTGCCACCCTGGAGGGCCACGTCGTACCGACTGCGATCGCATTTCACGATGACTACATTCCTCAGCACAAGCCGATTTTCGGGGTACTAATCCTGTCATTCGACTGGCTGATCCAGGGCAGAGTTCCTGTGGACGACATGGTTCCCGCCTTAGTGCGCGGGGAACCATGTCGTTCAGTCGGCTAATTGATCACAACTAATCGACTAAATCCCTCGGCGCAATAATCGCCAGGTTGCCGACGTTTCGGAAGCGTCACTTGCACTGTTTGTTCGCTCTTTCTGCTCGAGGTTCATCAAGATCAGGCGCGTAACTATATGCATTCATGCGATTTCTTTTTGAACATTGCCAAAGTCCAGGAAATGAGTGCTTGCTCGCGTAACAGGGAATGAGGTTTCCTGGCTCGGTATCCTGCCTACATCATCGAAGCATCCGGATCGCGGTCTCGCCTTCCGCTCCGCTATGGGCTGGAAGGATAAGAGCCCTGTCTGGATAGAAGTTCAAGAGGTTGTCGGCGATTCTGGTCCAGCCTGGCCAGCCATGAGATACCGTGGTCTCGCGGATGGACCAGAGACTCTTGTCTTTGCCAATGCCAAACAGTCGAACACGCCCGGAGATATCATTGGCGACTACCAACTGACTTATCTGCGAGCCTCCCAAGCTGTACCAGTCGCCGTATGATCCGCCGGGGGCCTCTTGCGAAATGCTCCAGACTGCGGGAGCTGCATGAGTCCCGACACCGAAGAGTGCCAGCCGGCCATCGCTGTACTGTCCAACCGCGAAATCGGAATCAATTTTGGCTGTGCCAAGAGAGCCCCAGCCAGTCCATTCTCCGCCGGCACCGCGTTGCATATTGTGCATCATGCGGCCATCGGGTCCGATTCCAAAGAGTTCCAGACGCCCATCCAGATCTCGTCCGACTGCCAGTCGAGGACCTATGTTTCCTGCTAGCGGATGCCAACCGCTCCAGGAGCCATATTCTGTCTGCTCGTCAGAGAAGACGTTCCCACTATGGTCGACTCCGAAGACATCGAGGCGCCCATCCAGTCCTTGAGCGACAACGAAGCCGGGCTGAATGCTTTGGCCGCTCAAGTCTCTCCAACCTGACCATCCGACACCGGGAGCGCTTTCAGTATTCGTCCATACGTCTCCATTCGGTCCACTCCCGAAGACACTCAGGCTGCCATCAGCGTTGGCCGCAGCTACGAGGTGGGTAATGCCATCTCCTCCTAATTGCGACCAGCCGCTCCATTCGCCACCTGGCGTTCGTTGCTTGTTGTGATAGACATGTCCTGCTGCGTCTGGCGCAAAGACTTCCAGCGTGTTGTCCTCGTTGGTGGCGACTGACGGACTGCCGCTGAACATAATTTCTCCGCCCAGTTCAGTCCAACGGGTCGAACCCACGTCGTTGGAAGCACGCGCAAAATCTTGAGCGATGCGTCCGATGTGGCCATTGAGTTCTATTCCGAATATTTCTAATGCTCCGTTCTGATTAATCTGTATCGGCCCGGAATAGGATCCGGCAGCCTGAATCTTGACGACGACGGCCGTCGTGCTTTGCACGGTCAAAGTAACTCTGCCGTCGATCACGCGGCCCAGTGGCGTCCATCTGCCTAGCCAACGTGCATCATTCGCGATCGTAGAGCCGCCCAGGGTTGCAGTCATCCGAGATGCATTGCCCGGATCTCCGTCTGTCAGCACCATGTACGCGGCGCTGGCGGACTGAAGGCCTTTGATTTGGATAACGACAGTCGCGTCAGTCGAGTCTTTCGTGGTCGCATGAGTCTTGTTGATGATCGTGACGTAGAGATTCCAAGCAGTCCCTGCTGCGTAGGCGGTCAGATTGATCTTGTCGGGATTAGAGATCGCGACCGGTTCAACGTAGCCGTGACCACCGAGATCGAATGCCTTCATCCCGTAGGCCTTCGGCGTGACGCGATAGTTTGCGCATCCTGAGGGCGGGCAAGGGTTGGGATCGGGGACAACTGTGTCGGTTGGAATCCACGGATTATTGTGAAAGTTCACTCCCGCCATGTGATGCGCTGCCCACCAATGCATGTAATCCAACGCCCATAAAGCCGACGCATAGCCGTCGCTTGCACCAACAACGCCATGAAGGCAGTCATTCGCCTCTGTCATTCGGTACGGCACACCATACGAGACCAAGGGCGCCAGGTTCTGACGAAACAGGTAAGGATAAGGATGGAAGTCAGCCGTGCCGCCATTGTGTGCTGGCTGAGTGCCGACCGAAGTATCGTTGTCCCACGAGCTGGACAACATGTCATCGATGGCCTCTTGTGTCGTTGTATTGTTGGGGGTTCCCCAGACATAGTGGTGTTGAAGCGCCTCGGAAAGAATTCCGGCAGCCTTGAGGTCTTTGGAGAACTGCTCTGTCCAGGAGATGCCGGTAGAGGGATTCGGTGTATAGCTGCTGGTGCTGGAGACCGCCGTGTCCGGACCGGATAACTTCGCCTGGGGCACGGACTTGAGAATCACGCTGGCAAAATGGCGCCAGTCGGCGAAGTAGGATGGGTAGGCCGATCCAGGAACGCCGGGCTTCGCTTCAACAATCAGAGGATCGATCAGCTGCCCGGGGTACGAGTGAAAGGAGCGAACGTCGGGCTCATTGCCGATGGAAAAACTATCGAGATTAGAACGGTATTTACTCCAGACATACTGAGCAATGCTGGCGTCTTCGGAGGCAAGGTTGGGATTCGGGCAGGCCGCAAGATCTAGCAGGCGCAGCGAATAGATGACCTTTACGTTTGCAGCCTTGGCAAACTCGAATAGATTGTCGATGTCTGTGTGGGTTGGGGTGGGAGTAACACAGTGTTCGCTGGTGCCGGAGGCATCCACGGTCCCTCCGCCGACGCGAATGTTCTTTATCCCGATGTTCTGGAACAAGGTAATGAGCTGCCTGTTCCCTGGACCAAAGAAGTATCCCGATACTCCGTAGGTATTCGGTACTACACTCTTCGTTTCAAAACCCAGGCCAATGAAATCGGATGGAATGGCATAACCGCGGTACGTCGCGTCGACGGTTAGTCTGACGGGCGTCTGCGCCGGGACGGAACTTGCCAAAAGACAGCCGGTGCAGATAATCGTCGAAATCCCTGCCTTCAGAGGTGCCTCCCGTTTAAGTCCGATTGGGGCCAATGCGAAACATCAATTCTTTGGCTACGTAATTGAGGTACGAGGTGGATGGTTGGGGGGGCGCGGTGTCGAAGCTAGCGCCGTCGGTGAAGATCTGGTTCGATCTTCACCGACGGCGCGTTCTGGATTCCGGGCTTGCGTCAGGAATTTTTGAAGTTAGAAGAAGAGCTTCGCAACGAACTGCAAGATGCGGCCTGAACCGCTATTAGAGGTATCGCCCGTAATGGTGCCGAAGCCGCCGGTTAGAGACTCGTTGGGTTTCGTGTAACCTCCGGTCCCAGGATTGTTGAGGTGAACATGGTTGAAGGCATTCATAGCCTGCGCGCCGATCTCGAATTTTCTGCTCTCGCTAATCGGAAACTGCTTGCTGATGGCAAGATCCACGTCGTACCAGCCTGGCCCGTAGATCTGGTTTCCTCTGACGCCCCACGGAGTGAAATCCTGCTGGCCGTTCTGCGTAACCGGAGATGCCGGCGCGGTAAACGCGGCGGAGTTCCAATAGCCCGTGGTTTTGGTGCGAGGCAGATCGCTCGATCCCGGTTTGTACGGGTTTGCGCCAGCCACGAGAGGTGCGTTGCAGCTCCAGGCGGTGCCGCTGGTCTGGAACCATGGACCGGTGAAACCTGCGGTGGTCTCACTGCCGCCAACGGTGCCCTGGCAAGTGATGTTGGCGAGGACGCCGCTCTCCGCGATCCAGATGGGAGAGATCCTCCACCCGCCGATGACGGCATTCTCGATCGCGTTCACATTGGAGGCCCAGCGAGCGCCTTTGCCGAAGGGCAGGTTATATTCACCCGACAGCTTGAAGACCTGGGCGGCAAGATTGGAACACCTGTCGTAATCGGCTCGGTAGCCGCCGAAGCCGACCACCCAGGGCGCGCGGCCATTAGCCGGTCCACCTTCATTCTGCTGGCCTCCTTGCGCGTCGGACCAGCAACGGGCAAAGGTGTAATTAGAGTCCATGTTGAAGCCGCCTGCGAACTGGTGCTGGTACTCCACTTCCGCCGACTCGTAGTTACTGATCTGCTCGGTGTTCTCAATCGGGCCTTCAAGTGCGGCAAGATTGGGGAAAGGAATGGTGTATGTACCGTCCGGCATGAGCGGCGAGGTTGCACAGTAAGGGTTGCTCGGAGTGTTGCATAAGGTCACGGCGGCCGTACTTGACGTCAGCGCCTGCCTGGGAGCGTTGTGATAAGGATTTGCGCTCTCCAGCTGTTTGCCAAGCTGGCCGACATAGGTTGTCTGAATGGAGTCGTGCTTCGTGAACTGCCACTGAAGTGCGACGTTGAACATCTCCTCGTACGGGACCTTGAAGTGATACGGCTTCCCATACATGACCAGAGAGCCAAGCGGTATGGATGCGTTGAGGGGGCTGGTCATGTCGATGATGCCGAAGGTATTCTCCATCGTTGCCGTGGTTCCGTTCGGGCCGATCGACTGCGGTGTGTACGGAGTATTGGGACCCTGCGCAACGTTGAAACGGAATGGATAGTTGGTGCCCAGCGTGCCGCCGTATCCAATCGAATTAAAGGCACCGTAGGAAAGGCCACCTCCGAACCGCGCCACAAGGTTGGGCCGGATGCGATAAGCGAAGCCGATGCGCGGGCCCCAATTGGCCTTTGGCATCTTATTCGCAGAGTTGCTGGACTCACAGATGATGGGAATGTTGTCATAGGCCAGCAGACCTCTAAAGCTGCTCGACGTGGGCGTGACGCAGCCGTCATGCGCAACGTGATAAGCGCTTCCGCTCGCCACATTTCCATCGCCTCCCATCCAGAAGTTCCCTTCCTGGCCGCCAGTGGAGTAGTAGGGACCAAAGTAGTCGTAGCGCATGCCAAGGGTGGCCGTCAGCGAGGGCGTCATCTTCCAGCTATCGACTGCATAGAAGGAGAGGTAAGGTGCGCCATAGGTAGATTTGGCCCAGTTATTGCCGTTGAAGCCATTGGCACCGCCAAGTGGATTGGCTACCGTGCTAGCCCAGGTCGCTCCGCTTGCGGAGTTGTTGCTTGCAGTGGGGTTCAAGAGGAAGTCCGTCATGCTGGGACCGCCGTCACCCGAGTTGGGTACGTTCGAGTACTGACCGTAGGTGAAGTGGCCTCTCGACCATGGCAACTGGGCGATGTTTCCGTACATCCACCAGTATTCGCCGCCAAACTTCCATTGGTGTTTGCCGACGATTTTGGTCAGATTGTCAGAGAACTGCCACGCCCCGACCTTCTGCCAGGTAACGTTCGTCCGGGAACCGAACTCGGAAATGCTGCTTCCAACGTTGATATCCGGAAGACCGCCGTTGCTGGCAGCTTGTGGGATGCCTTGAATCCCATACTGCCCCGGGGTGCCGAGGGTGTTGTCGATGGACCCCGCATCCATGCGGGTATTCCAGTTGTGCTCATCCGACAATCTGGCCTCGTTAACCAGATTGGCGTTGAAGACGTGCGTCTCGGTGAGGACCACCATATAGGTCGGGTTCGTGGTCCAGAATGGAGAGCTGCCTCCACCCTCGAGAGGGCCCTGAAAAGGAGGTTGTTGCTGCGAAATCTGGTTGTAATGGCTCCACGTGAAGAAAGCGGAGTCCTTGTCGCTGAAGGTGTGGTCGAGTCTTACATCGTATTGCTTGGTAGTAATCGGCCGCGGCGTCAGCTCGAAGAAGTTGTTGGCATAACTTCCGGTGGTGGTGTTAACTCCGTTGGAGTTAACGCCGATGTTATTGGGCGAATATGCCTTGAAGAGCTGGAGCAGCTTGACAGCGTTCGGGTCGATACGGCCGGCCGGAAGCTGATTGAAGCAGGTTGTGGGAACAGGGCCTCCGGCAAACGTCGAAACCCAGTTCGTCGTTCCGGCCAGGGACGGGCATCCCGTTCCTGCGCCCAACTCCTGGAAGTAGGGGTCGCGGACGACAGCATAAGTTATGCCGCTAACTGTTGGGCAGTACGCGCCAGCGGCTGTGCAGCTCGCAGTCAGGCCGGTGACTGGATCGACCCCACCCTTCGGCACTAAGCGGGTGGTGGCCGGATCGAGGATCGTGCCTTGCTGGAATGTGCGGCCAAGCCCGTCGTTTTTCGTAATCTTGCTCAAACCCAGGATGTCCACGAGATTCGTGAAATTGCTGCTCTGCATCGTGCCGGTCGGCAGCGTGCCAGTGTAGCTGGGCGCGTCGGTGTAGTACGTGTACTGCATGTCGACGGTGAAGAAGGTCCTGTTGCGGCCGTTATAGCCGGGCAGAATGACCGGACCGCTGTAGACGCCACCAAACGAGTTCTCCTTGAACCTGCCGGGCCGGTTGGGCAGAGGCGACGGCGAGTGCAGCAGCTGGTTCCGCTTGTTGAAGTAATCGTTGGCGTTGTACATGTCGTTTTCGTTGTATTCCCAGAGGGTGCCCCTGAACTTATTCGTTCCCGTCTTGGTGACGACGTTCACGACAGTGCCATAGGAGCGGCCGAGTTCGGCGGGGTTATCACCAGTCTGCAGCTTGATCTCCTGGATGGTGTCAGGGATGGGAGGAATCGTGATGCCCCCGAAGACCTCTGCATTGTCGTCGGCGCCGTTCAAACGGACGTCGACCGCGCCGCTTTGAACTCCATGGATCAGAAACGTCCCAGTGCTCGAGTTGCTGCCGGTAAACTGGACGCCTGGAGCGGTCGTGGCCAGCGTCATAAAGCTCCGGCCGCCGGCGCCCCCGAAGATAGGCAGTTCAGTTGCCGCCGTGCTATCGATGGTTGTGCCGAGCGAAGCGTCCTGCGCCTGCAACAGCGGGGCTGCCGAGCTGACGGTGACCTCCGCGCTAGCTTCGCCAACGCTTAGCCGAACATCTTCCGTGGCGGAGTTTCCGAGATTGACGACGATGCCATTGAGCACATAGTCCTTGAATCCGGGCGCTACAACCTTAAGGAAATAGGTACCGGCGGGGACCAGGGAGAATGAATATGCACCGGCGGAGGTGGAGACCGTATGTTGCGATACGCCGGTCGCTGTGTTGGTCAGAGTGCACTGCGCGCGCACGACCAGCGCGCGGGTCGGATCTCTCACGGTGCCGGTAACGCTGCCCATATCGATGCCGGCCTGAGCGAACATCTGCTTCGCCGAGGTGCCAAGGAGCAGCGCGACGCCGAGGAGGACCGGGAGAAGTGAGCGGAGTCGCAGAGAGCGGCTCGGCAGGAATCTCACCAGCGTTACAGGAATAAAGCTGCCGAGCTTGGGCACGATCTCATGGCAAGAACCTTCAAGAGCCTCGCGTTGAACTACACCATTGCTAGCTTTCATGTGTCATGCCTCCAAAAAAGTCGTTCTAACTTCATTGAGCGATAAAGCGGCTCCAGCGCCCTGAATTATCCGGGACTGGAATTCGAACCGCCGAATAGCCACGGGAGCCGAGAGAGACCGGTCACTTTGCCTGGCAAATCTCACTCGCTCCGCAGTCTTGAATGGTTGCAATTGATTGCATCAGAGAGTCGTCCTGCGGCACAATGCTGCGATATGGGAAGATACCACTCCGCGATTATTCAAATATCACAGCACAGAATAGATATATCAGTCTTGTGCGATGGAGGTATACGCCATGCAAATTTGCGATGTCAAGGGGAATTTTCGTGCCCTCATTGAATCCGCCGCCTGTGACCGTTTATCCGGCTTTTCGGCGAGGGACCGGTCACAGGACTCCAATATGCAGCCGGAGCAAGAGATTACGGAAACGGGTCTCGTCGGAGCACCTGATCTGCGGTTCAGAATCGCAGTGCAAAAGACGACGGGCTCACGGCTGGCTAGGCGCGTTTTGCGGTCAGTTCGGCAGGAGCCGCTTGCGACATCTCCTCACTCCAACGGAGCAAGTGGGATTCATCCATCAAAAGAAAGCGCTCGAGACTGAGCATGAGTTCTTCCAACTTGTTGTGTAGATGCTTCCGCACGGCCGCATCGGCCTCTTCCTCGGAGCCTTCGGCCAGGGAAACAGCCAATTGCTCATGCCAGCGCGGGGGAAGCTTCCGGCCGCCGTGCAGATTATGGTGGTCGTAAAACCAATTGAAGACCAAGAGTTGGTTTCGCTCAACCTGCTGCGTCAGGAAGGGCAAATGCGTGCACTCGGCGATGCGTGTGTGGAACCGCATATGAACGCAGCGCCACTGGTAGAGCTCTGCCGGGTCGGGATCTTCCAAATGAGGCATGGATTCGTGCATGTGGTCGAGTTGTTTGGCCATCTCGACGAGCTCGGCTCGTTCCCTATCGCTCGCTACTCGAGTAAAGAGACGGGCCGCTTGCGTCTCCAGCCCTTCCCGCACCGCCCAGAATCCGCGGATGTCCTGCGGTGTCGGTGTTCTCACCTTCGTGCCTACACGCGCCGTGTTCTCGATGAGGTACTCATTTTCCAGGCGGCTCATCGCTTCATTAACGGGAACCAGGCTCATCCCAAATTCCGCCGCCAAATCGCGGCGAGAGATCACCTTCCCGAAGCTGTATTCGCCGGTGAGAATGCGTTCACGGATGCGCCGATAAGCCTGTTCGGAAAGCTCATTTTCTTTTTCGTTCTTCTCCGGCGGCCTCATATTTGACAACACTACCACAGGTTGCTATGGTTGTGACGTTTTTCATTGATTATGTGAAATATCAGGCTTCGATAAATCAGCATTAGACAATACAAGGGCGCCGCAAAAGCGCTTCCGAGGGATATGGATCGACGTACTCTGTTGAAAGGCTTGGGCTTATCGACCGGTCTTGCGTTGGCCGGTAATGCATTGGAATTGAGGGGATTCTCTTCCGAAGACGTCTCTAAGTCAGACACCTCCAGCGGTACCGGTACCGGCACAGTGCGTATTGTTGAGACGTCCACGGCGACGCTGCGCATCTCAGAGCGTTCCGGCGATCTCGTAGGTCTGCGTTGGAAGGATCCGGAACTTGAGATCATTCGGGAGCCACGCCTTGGCGAGAACTTTCGCCTCCTAATTCCGCGACCTGGCTACGAGGCGGCGTATTTCAATAGCCGGGACCAGGCGGTAAGTCACATTGAGGCGACATCCGACGGAGTGATTTGCACCTACAACTCGCTCCGTCGTGACGCCGCGAGTGAGAACGACGCGGAGACCATCTCGGTTCGGGTCCGATACCGCATCCAGATTGCAGGCAAGCAAATTTTGTTTTCGATTGAGGTGAACAACCCTACCGACCGAAAGCTTGCAGAGGTCATGTACGGCATTATTGGTGGACAACATGGGATCGCCAACCGGTTGGATACGGAGACGATTGTCCCCGGTGCAAATGCAAACATCGGCTCCGGTCTCTTCACCAGATTTCATGGCGGCGGATATGGTGGGGGTAATCTGGGCATCCGCTACGACGCTGCAGGATTTACCTATCCTGGAAACATGTCCATGGGCTGGATGGATGTGTTCAATCGTAAAGCCGGCATGGGTTACTATTACGCGAACCAGGACCCTGAGACCCGGCTCACGCTGCTCTACTTCGAAATGCGTCCCTATACGAAGGGCGCCACACTGAACGATAGCTGGCCCACGCCGGAAGAGATCGACGGCCAGCCCCTCGGCATGACCATGGGATGGTTGAACTTTCCTTATGCCAGCAAAGGGACGTTCACCTCCGGACCGGTCGCGTTGCAGGTCCACACAGGCGATGAGCACGCAGCGAGCGCAATCTACCGCTCATGGTTCGACGAGCACTTCCCAATCAAACGTCCGCGCAGCTGGCTTCGTCAGGAAAACGCATGGCAATCCATCATTCTGTCCAACGGAGAAGATGTAGTCGTTCATCGTTTCGACGAGCTGCCAAAGCTTGCAGCCGATGCGAAGAAATACGGCGTAACTACCTTCGAAATTCTGGGCTGGGACATGGGCGGTATCGATCATGGGTATCCGCAGTACCAGCCGCGTCCCACTCTAGGCACCCACGAGGAGTTCACCAAAGCGCTCGCCGACATGCGCAAGATCGGCGTTCATCCGCTCATCTTTTCGAACATTCAGTACGCGGACACAGGAACGGCTCTCTTCCGCAAATCGCTCGAGCCCTACGTGATGCACGGTCGCTGGGCTCCGGATTGGCGGCTGCTTGGCTGGGGTGAGGGAACGATCAGCGCACGTGCCAGTCTCACCAAGCCAAACATGACGGTCACGAGCCCGTCCCATCCCGAATTTCGCGAATTTCTTCTGAAGCAGTATCTGCAGCTCGTCCGTGATGGTGCCGACGGCTTCCAATTCGACAAAACAAATGTGTTGGACGCGCTCGACTTTAACCCATCCCTTCCTGTCTCTCCAGACAAATCGCTCAGCCATGGCGTGCTCGCGACCTTCCGCGAGCTTCTCGAGAAAGGTCGCACCATTAACCCAAACCTGGCCATCGCCTCTGAGACATGGTTTGACCGCGCCCTAGTCTATATTGATGTCTCCTATATGCGTATGGGCAACATCGATATGGCATCGACCATACTCCGCTATACCTTCCCCGAGTGGACTGCAACGATCTTTGGTGAGAGCCCCGGCGACTTCAACCCGATGAACAACGGAATGCGATACGGTCTCGTTTGGGCTCTGGCGCCGAACCATTACAACGATTCTGTAGATGATCCAAATACTCGCCCTTTGGCGCGCTATGTCAGCGAACTGATCCGCATTCGCAAGAAGTACGCGAGTCTTCTCTTCTACGGACGCTTCAATGACACGATGGGCGCGACGGTCAACGGCGGACCGGCTATCCGCTACTCCGTCTTCAATCCATTCCGTTCGAGCGACTCTGGGCGGGCATGCGTTGTCGTGAACTTTGGCGACAGCCCAGAATCAGTTGAGATCAACATGGATGGTCAGACTGGCGAAGTAATAATCGCCGCACCCTTCCAACCAGACCGTACTGCGACTCTGCCCATTCGCCTCTCAATTCCACCCAATCAGCTCGCAGTTATTGTGAAATCCTAACCCGCACTTAGAAGCTGCGATCCAGCTGGCAAGAGGCCGAATGTACTCCGCTCCCACCGGGTTTGTCATCATCATCTTCAGCGGAATGTTGCTGGCAAGCTTCGCGGCACCAATGAAACGGTCACTTAAATGGAATTGGGAAAATACTTGGCTGGTCTATGCGACTCTCGCTCTGGTTTTGATCCCTTGCCTTCTTGTTGGTTGGACTGTTCCCCACCCGATCGCCCTCTACGGATCTCTTCCATTCCACCTGTTTATTGCTCCGATCCTCTTCGGATTTGGTTGGGGGATTGCCCAGGTGACGTTCGGCCTCTCCATCGCCAGGGTCGGGATGGCAATGGCGTTTGCTATCGTGATTGGGCTAAGTTCTCTGCTCGGCAGCGCCATCCCTCTCGCGGTTTTTCATCCTGAGGACCTGCTTGCTTCGCCCGGCGCTGTTCTGCTCATCAGCGCTGCTCTTCTGTTCGCAGGCTTGGTGATCTACGTCAATGCGGACCGCAAGCGGGGATTGAACGTCGATAAGGTTCGCGGAGGTGGCTTCATTCAGGGAGTCGCGCTCTGCGTCTTTACGGGCATTTTCGGTTCCATGATCAACATGGGCTTTGTCTTCGGCAACGACATCGCACAACATGCCATTCGACAAGGAATTTCGACAGAGAGCGCTACCTTGAGCGTCTGGGCGGTCGTTCTGGCCGCTGGCTATATCCCGAATCTTGCATACACGATCTTTCTCCTGATGCGAAATCACAGCGTCGGCTTGTTTCGCAGATCGTTTCTCCGCGAATCCCTGCTGGCCTTCTCCGCAGCAATTCTCTGGCTATTCGGCATGCTCGGCTACGGTTTTGGCTCAGACAAGATGGGCAAGTACGGTAACTCCATCGGATTCGCTGTATTCATGGCCGTCACATTGCTTTCGTCCAGCGCGTTAGGCCTGTTGGCCGGCGAATGGAAGTCGGCCCCGTCTGCTGCGATGCGGTATATGCGTGTAGGACTCGCCTTGATTATTGTTTCGATGTCCGTTCTTGGAATCAGCACACTTGTTCACTAAAGGCTTAGCGAGGATCGAATGCGCATAACCAACGTACGTGCGGAACTCTACAGAATCCCTGTACACCGGGAGATGCACGATGCCATCCGTCACTTCAACAAGATGGATGTCATCTTTGCGCACGTTGAAACAGATGTGGGCATCACAGGCACAGGATTTACCTACAGCATCATTCCCCATGGCGCGCAAGAGATCTGCTCCATGATCACGAATAGCCTCAATCCGCTCGTTCGCGATATGGATCCGCGCAATCACGAAGAGGTCTGGGCCAGGATGTGGCGGTCTGTCGACTGGGTTGGCCGAGGTGGCGTCGCGGTTCTCGCCGTTGCCGCAGTCGATATTGCTCTCTGGGACTTGAAATCCAGACTGACCGGGATTCCCCTGTATAAGTTGCTCGGCGGCCACCATAGTCGTGTGCCGGTCTACAACACGGATGGTGGTTGGCTGAACCACTCGATCGATCAACTGGTGAGTGAGACGAAACGGATCGTCGCCGCCGGGTTCCGGGGGACGAAGATCAAAGTGGGAAAGGAGGATCCTGCCGAAGACACTGAGCGCATCGCGGCGGTTCGCGAGGTGCTCGGCCCCCATCGCAACCTGATGGTGGATGCCAACGAACGCTTCACCAGCGCGGAAGCCGTTCGTCGCGCTCACATGTGGGAACCCTACAACCTGTTCTGGTTCGAGGAGCCCTTGCCTGCCGAAGACCTGCTAGGCCATGCGCATCTAAGGTCGCACACATCGATTCCCATCGCGCTAGGCGAATCACTGTTCACGCGCTACCAATTTCGAGATTATGTAGCGACCGGTGGAGCGTCCATTCTCCAACCTGACGCATGCCGGTGCGGCGGAATTACCGAATGGCTCAAAATAGCTCACCTGGCAGACTGTCATAATATGCAGGTCAGCCCCCATTTTGTTATGGAGCTCCACCTTCCACTTGTTGCTGCGATTCCCAACAGCCTCTTTGTGGAATACATTCCGTCACTCGACCGCGTCTTAACAGAGCCCCTGAAGCTGGCAGATGGGCACTTTATTCCTAGCGAAGGGCTCGGGCTTGGCATTCCCTTCGACTGGGACCGCCTGAAGGAGTTCAGAGAAGATCGATGAGAGTTGATGGACATCAACATTTCTGGAAGGTAGATCGCGGCGACTATCACTGGATGAGTCCCACGGTCCCCGTTCTCTGCAGAGACTATCTTCCCGCAGACCTTCAGCCTCTCCTGTCCAGGCACGGAGTCGACCGCACAGTCCTTGTGCAGGCCGCACAAACTGTTGCCGAGACGGACTTTCTTCTCGAATTGGCAGCCCAGAATAGCTTCATCGCGGGCGTCGTTGGATGGCTGGACATGGAGAGCCCCGACTTTCCGCGCCAATTTGAACAGTATCGGAGGAACCCAAAGTTCATTGGCCTGCGCCCAATGCTCCAGGATCTTCCTGACGACGATTGGATCCTGCGGCCCCAAGTGGTGAAGTCGTTACGCAATGTTGCAGAGGCCGATTTCCCTTTTGAGTTTCTTACCTACCCACGGCACCTTCCCTATGTAGAGAAGGCCCTTGAGTCGGTCGGTTCACTTAGGGCGGTCATCGATCATATTTCCAAACCCACGATCAAGACTCATGAGCTTGGTCCATGGAAAGAGTTCATGGGCCGACTCGCTCGGCACGGCAATGTGTATTGCAAGCTCTCGGGAATGATCACTGAGGCCGACCATCAACACTGGACCGCCGAAGACCTGCGGCCCTACATCGAGCACGCCATCGATTCCTTCGGTTGGGATCGTGTCATCTTCGGCAGCGATTGGCCCGTATGCCTTCTCGCTGGGAGCTACGATCAGGTGATTAACACTGTGACCGAGGTTCTACGTCCTCAGATGGACACGGCATCCGAACAAAAGCTTTTTGGAATCAACGCGCTGAATTTCTACAAGCTCAAGCCTGAGGCATGATGATCGGGAATAAAGTTGGCCTCGCCTTCGCTGGCGCCGGTATTGTTGCCGAGATGCACGGGCGCGGTGTTGCGGCAAATGCGAATGCCACTCTCATCGGCGCCTTTGATCCAGACATCGCCAAGGCGGCTGCCATCACAAACAAATTTGGTGGCCGCGTCTTTTCAAGCATTGAGGAGCTTCTGGCAGACCCTCAGGTGGATGCCGTGCACGTGTTGACCCCAACGGAGCAACATGTCCCAACAGCACTGGCAAGCCTTAGGGCCGGTAAGCATACCCTGATAGAAAAGCCTGTAGCAATCCATCGCCATGAGATCGCTGCGTTGAAAGAAGAGGCAGCACGTTCAGGCCGCGTGTGCATGCCAAGCCACAACTATATCTACGTTCCCTCTCTGGCCCGCGCGAGGCGATTAGTGCAGGACGGGAAGCTTGGAAAGATAGCCAGCCTCTGGGTTCTCTACAACATCTTCCATCCGGAGGAGATCGCTGCCATCTACGGTGGAGTTCTGCGGGCCGTATGCATGCATCACGCATACTCCCTGCTGTATCTGCTTGGCCGTCCCACCCGGATTTCGAGCATGACATCGCGTGTGCATTATGAACATCTCCAATGTGAGGATCAGGCGATGATTACATGCGAGATGCCAGATGGTGCTCTGGCCAACTTATGGTGCAGCTTCGCTGCGAATGATCCGACTAATGATCCATGGACCGTTACCTACAAGCTGCTGGGAACACACGGGGGCATCAATTACTCGTGGAATGAAGCGCAATTCGATGATGACGGTGGACCAGCATGGGGTATGCCATGTTATGAGGAGGGTTTCGTCACGGAGATTAGGCATTTCGTCACAAACTGCATTCTCGGAGGTAACTCTCCTCTCTCCACGCTCGACGATGCCGCGGACGCTCTTTCCATTCTGGAAGCCGCCGAACGCTCAGCTCGGCAGCATACCTTCGAAACTGTGATCTATAACGACTAGTTTGCCCGGAACCGAGATGCGAATCGTCCAACTTAGAAACGCCGAACAACGTCGTGTTGCTCTGGTAAGGGAGCCGCATCTGGAACTGCTCTCCGGATTCTGCTCCGTCTTCGAACTCGCCAATGCGAGCATTCTTGAGGGACGTACGCTATCCAGCCTCATCCACGGCAGCCTCTCTGGAGAGACACTTCTTTACGACTCCGTCTACACAGGCGCCTCTCCTTGGAAACTTTTGCCTCCAGTTGATCACCCGACGGAAGCAGCCCGGTGCGTACTATCCGGCACAGGCCTCACGCACCTCGGAAGCGCCAAAGATCGAAGCGCCATGCACAGCTTTCACGAGCAGGAGATCACCGACAGCATCCGAATGTTTCAATGGGGCGTCTCCTCAGGCAAACCAGAACCAGGAACCATTGGAGTCGCGCCCGAGTGGTTCTATAAGGGCAACGGTTCCAACCTTCTCGCGCATGGGGAGGAGCTGATGATCCCGTCCTACGCCGAAGATGGGGGGTGAGGAGGCAGAGGTCGCCGCATGCTATATCGTTGGCCCCAATGGTGAGCCGTATCGGCTAGGTCTAGCCGCAGGCAATGAATTTTCTGATCATGTCTTTGAAAAGATGAACTATCTGAATCTCGCTGGCTCCAAGTTGCGCACTTGTTCTCTTGGCCCGGAACTTGCGGTCAATCCTCCGTTTGATTCTGTTCCCGGGCGCGTCAGCCTGAAGCGTGACGGAAACACCTTCTGGTCCAAGGACATCCGCACCGGTGAAACGGAGATGTGTCATAGCCTCCGTAATATCGAGCACCATCACTTCAAGTTTGAGATTCATCGTCAACCGGGAGATGTGCATGTGCACTATCTGGGAGCGAGTCTGCTAAGTTTCGGCGAGGATATCCGGCTGCACCATGGAGATCTCATGGAGGTCAGCTTCGAAGGCTTAGGGAGGCCGCTCTGGAACAGCGTACGTCGTATCTCTTCTGCCGAGTATCGTCCCGTTCACGTTCACCCGTTTGTGTGAAAGGCCGTGTGAAGCAACTCGGTCCGATGCACCAACAACTCCATCTATCAGGAAGTGTTACGTGGGGTTGTCAGCGAAATTTCTCGTCGAGACGACCTGCGTTCCTGCTTGAGGTCTGCAGAACCCTTCGCGTTTATCCGCTGTTCGCACGGCTCTCCGAGGGATTTCGACCTCCGCGGCAGGCCGCATAGGAGCCTCCATAGCACCTTCATCTGCACCCCCAAAAGAGCTTGCATTTCGTCAAGCAGTCGGCGACACTGCCGGTATGCGGGAGACCGGTCTCTGCTAACTCAACCAGTTTCAGGAAAGTGATGGATGCAGCCATTGGACAGCACGAAAGATCTTAGGTCGCGGCGCAAACTACTAAGCGCAATCGCCTCTGCCACCGGAGCCGCTGCTCTCGCCGGACTTACGCCCGCCAGCGCCATGGCCGGCACCTCCTCCAAGAAAAAGAGCACAGAACCGGCGACTAAACCAGCGACTCCGCAGATTCCGGAAGAACTGGTCTCTCCTGCCCGTTTCCGCAACTACAAGAATCGGCGCTCCTCCAGCTGGGACCGCGAGGGAGGCAATAAGGACTGGATCGCCCTGCAGCCCGGCCAGACGGCAACGCTGTTCGATACCCAGGGCGCGGGCGTTATTACGCACATCTGGTTCACCATTGCCTCCACCGACAGCATGCACCTCAAGAACATCGTGCTTCGCGCCTGGTGGGACGGCGAAACCAATCCATCCATCGAGGCGCCGGTCGGCGACTTCTTCGGTCTGGGTACAGGCGAGTATTTCCTCTACCAATCGGAGCTCCTGGCGGTCTCTCCTGTCAAAGGCCTCAATGCCTACTTCAAGATGCCGTTTTCCAGCGCAGCCCGCATCTCAGTGACCAACGAAGGGATGCTGCCGATCACGCGGTTCTTTCACGCGATTGATTACGCCTTGCTGCCGGCCATCCCCGATGACCTCGGAAGATTCCACGCCCAATACCGGCAGGCTGCACCCTGCCCGGGAAAGGAAGGCGATTTCAAGAACCTCGACGGTGCCGGCAACTATGTCTTCCTGGAGGCGACCGGTAAGGGCCACTACGTCGGTGTGACCAACGCCGTCATGCAGAACCAGAGCGGATGGTTCGGCGAAGGCGACGACATGATCTTCATCGACGGAGATACCGCACCGACGATCAACGGCACCGGCGCCGAGGATTACTTCAACGGAGCGTGGGGCTTTGGAGACCAGCCGTTTGCCTACGTGCGCCACGGAACTCCTTTCATTATGGATCCGGCAAAGATCGGCGGCCGCTACTGCCTGTACCGCTGGCACACCGAGAGTCCCATCGCCTTTGAGAAATCCATTCGTGTGACCATCGAGCATGGCACAGGCAACAACCGGTGCGACAACTTCTATTCGACCGCCTACTGGTATCAGAGCGAGCCGCATGCCCCCTTTGCGGCGCTGCCTCCGGCCGTGGACCGCATTCCCAGGGTCTATGCCGTCGGCGGCCTGAGAGGTGTTGCGTCGGTTCCGATCACCCCAGCCGACGATTCTTCTGCCGGAAGAGCACGATAATGGGAAAATCAGGAGACCATTGTGAGTGACGGCTGAAGGATCAGCTACGCCCCGATCCACCTGGACGCGTGCTTCTCCAGGATTGCCGCCAATCCCTCGCGTTTGTCCGCTGTCCCGCACAGCTCTCCGATGAGCTCAGCCTCTACCTGCAGCGCTTCCTGCCATCGGCAGACCCTCACCGCGCGCAATTGCCTGTATCACCGCGGAGATAGCCAGCGGAGCCATCACTGCGATTGACTCCGCGATGGCTCGTGCGCGTCATCAACTCGCCCACCGGAACGATCTCATCCACCAGTCCGAGTCGGAGTGCCTCCGCTGCATGGTCAGTTCTTGCGTTTCAAACAGCCCCACGGACAGCGTATCGAAATCCCGCTGTAGGAAATCGGCCACTACGCGATCGCGTATTTCCAGGCTGCCGACGTCGAGTCCTTTATTGAGTGCAGGTTCGATTCATCGACGGACACTCATTTCGGTTCACCTCGATGAAACCCCCCAACCCTAAACACTCCTCTTCCACGGTGGACTAGGGGGGACGCTCGCGTTCTGTGCGATGGTCAGACAGGCGGATTTCCGGTGCCATACTATCCCTGCAATCACCAAAGGCTTTCCCTGATTCGCCCTATTTTGATTCCCTGCTAGAAACACTCTGCTCTTCGCTAAACGCCAGTATTTCCAGGGATTTTCGCAGCTACGCGAGGCTCTTGAGCGTAGAAATTCCCTGCACAATTCCCTGATACTAGGGAATTCTTGGCAGAGACGAGTTCGCTCCAGACTGCATCCACCGCCACAAGTTCTTCCAGCAGAGTCCAAGGAAATCTTAGGAAGCTCACAAAACCCCAGCAAACACTAGCTATCGGTTCGATGGCAAACAGAAGCGCATGACTCTCGGGCCATACCCCGAGATTTCATTAGCTTCCGCCCGCGAGCGGCACGCAGCGCCTCGTTCACGTCACGGTGAGCAAGAATTAGTTAGCCGGCCAGGTTCTGTCAGAAATAGGCGATGCGAATTGGTTGGTGCAGCCAATTCAAAAAGAGGTTTGGCGCGCAACCCAGCAGGAGAATGCTCAGCGCAATTGCACAAAGAACAAGCTGGCTTACGATCGGCACTTGTATCGGGCGGATCTCGGAAGGCGGTTCCGCAATATAGATACGCTTCAACACTTGCAGGTAGTAATAGAGAGAAACGGTGCTCATGGCAACGGCCACAAGCACGAGCCAGAGCAGACCGAGTGTATGTTGTCCAGCGGACAGCGTCGAAGCAAAGAGAAAGAATTTGCCGAAGAACCCGGCCAGAGGTGGAATTCCTCCAAGCGAGAGCATAAAAACCAGCATGCAGAGGGAGATCACAGGCGCCCGGCGGCTGAGCCCGGCAAAGTCGGAGAGCTTCTCACCGCCGACCTGCTCTTCGACAATAGAGACGACCCCAAATGCACCAATCAGGGTTAAAGCATAGGTGATCGCGTAGTAGAGCAGAGCAACGAAGCTCTGTTCGGTGTCCGCTACGAGCGCCAGCAGGATGTATCCAGTGTGCGCGATGGCAGAGTAGGCAAGAAGCCTGCGGACGCTGGATTGCGTGATGGCCACTAGATTTCCGAGAACCATCGACAAAACAGCCACGACTGCTACCACTGGAACCCAGCCGGGCGTGTAATGTCTCCAGTCGCCGCTGCCTTCTGCTCCTGCGAAGCCGATAACCATCACCCGATAGAAGATGACGAAACCCGCGACCTTTGCGCTGGAGGCAATCAATGCGGCGCTGTTGGCAGGCGCTCCTTCATAGACGTCGGGCGCCCAGAAATGAAACGGGACCGCCGCGACCTTGAAGCCAAACCCGAGGACGATCATGACGATTGCTACAGCCAAGAGCGGGTCCAGAGGCGGACTTTTCATTGCGTGCGCAATTTGCACGAGATTTATTGAGTTGGATAGGCCGTAGAGAAGGCTGAGTCCAAACAACAGGAACGCGGCGGACGTTCCGCCGAAGAGAAAATACTTCAATGCGGCTTCTGCTGAATGGGAGCTGCGCTTGTTAACGCTGAGAGAACGTAAAGAGAAAGGCTCAACAATTCCAGGGAGAGGAAGATCAGAAGGACATTCTCTGAGCTCACGAGGAGCATCATGCCGGCGGTTGCAAAGAGAGTGACAGCGAAGTATTCGCCAACATGGGAGGTGAAAGAGGATCCAATCGATAGGACGACGATAAGAACTGTCAGGATGAGTAGAGCAATTTGAATCAGATGTATTTCCGGGGTAATGACGAGAGCCCCATTCAACACGTTCGCTTGCTGTGGAGCGCGCAGTATTTGTGCGATCGTGCCAATGCAGCCGATACCAGAGATTACGGCTCCCGTGGTGAACCGGATACGGGATGGAGCCGTTCGGGAGATTGGGAGATCTGCGGCAAGCACGAGCAAGGCAGTGACGATCAGAATCACCTCCGGCAGGAGGAGGTGAAGGAGCGCGGTATAGGAGACTGGAGTCATTACCAGTGTCCTTTCCGCAAGCCGTCAAAGAGCGGTGAGGTCAAGGCTGGTATTACCAGGTTCAAGAGCAATTGCGGATAAAGTCCGATAGTGAGGCTTGCGATGATTAACGTGGCAGCCCCGAGGCGTTCGGGCATCGAAATGGGAGGAAGTGGGGGCGTTGTACTCTCGGGGCCGGTGTCGGAGAAAAACGCCTTCTGCATTGCGCGCCACATGTAGGCCACGGAGACTGCAATTCCGATGCCAGCGCCAACTACATAGATTGGAAATGCGCTCCAGGTCCCAACGAGAACCTGGAGTTCGGCCACGAAGCCGCTGAAACCGGGCATTCCAATGGAAGCTATCGCCGCAAGGACGAATGTGACCGCCGCGAAAGGTATGGCTTTGTTGAGATGCATTTTGTTCAGTGCGGCCAGGTCGCGAGTGTGCGTGCGGTCATAGACCATGCGCCCTACGACAGCGAACAGCAGGGCTGCCAGGACACCATGAGAAAACATCTGCAGTACTGCTCCGGAGAGCCCGATACGGTTCAGAGTCATGAGGCCTAACAGCACGAAGCCCAGGTGGCTCACGCTGGAATAGCCTATGACGAATTTGAAGTCCTGCTGTACGAGCGCAACCATGGCGCCATAGACGATGCCAATCACCGCAAGCAGGCTAAAGACATCCTGCCAGGAAGCAAGGCCGAGGACTGTGAATCCCCATGGATCGAGCCCGCGAGGGAATAGGGCCGCTGCGCGCAGGCAGCCGTATGCGCCCAGTTTCATCACAACTCCGGCAAGCAGCATGGAAGCTGCTGTTGGCGCGGCGACATGGCCT